>NZ_JBEXJI010000021.1:0-169365 GCF_040609015.1 Nocardia sp. NPDC004860
GCCCCGGGCCCCCCGGGCGCGGTACCCGGGGGGGAAACACCCCCCCGCCCCGCGCACCACCCCCCCGCCCCCCCCCGCCGGGGCGAGTCTGCCGCTGCGCACCACCTCGTTGCCGTTCCTGTCCGGTCTCGATGTCCGAGCGCCCGGAGCGGTGAGCACCATAGTCGCCCTGGGTAATTCGATCACCGACGGCTATGTCGCCTCGAACTTCCTGGGCCTCCCGCAGGATCCCGGCGTGTCGACCGTGCCCAGCGCTACCCCGACTTCCTCCAGCGGCGGCTCGATCAGGCCGGGCTGCCGTACAGCGTCGTCAATGCCGGCATCTCCGGAAACCGGGTCACCAGAGACGGATTCATCCCCCAGTTCGGTCCCGTCGCCACCGCCCGGCTCCAGCACGATGTGCTCGACCAGCCCGGCGTCACCGACGTCATCATCCTCGAGGGCATCAACGACCTGGGCATCCCGATCGGCGCCGACTACCACCAGCTGGTTCGCCGGCAACTGAATTCCTGGATTCGCGGGCAGCAGCTCGCCGACAGCGTCATCGACTTCGACGCCGCCCTCCACGACCCGGCCGACCCCTCCGTCCCGGCCCCGCGCTATACGGGTCCGGACAACCTCCACCCGAACGCGACCGGATACCAGGCCATGGCCGATGCCATCGATCTCACCATCTTCGGCGGCCAGGGCTGATAATTCGCCGCAGTGCGTCGAGAGACAATCGCATTCGGAAATGCCACCCCGTGGATTCGTGCCGGCCAGTTCGATTGCCGCACAAATGGTCTCGGTTAGATTACGATGATCTTGTGAGTTATCCGATTCCGTCGGCGAAGGTGCTGTTGGAGAGCCGCCTGCGGATGGTGCTCGACGGCAGCCCCTACACCGTGCGCTCGGTCCACGACGGCCTGCGGGTCGAACGTCCCTACGACAAGGACCGCACCCGGACCCCCTACAGCTATTCCCTGCGGCTCAATGAAAAGCACGGCCGCGCACAGTTCTTCCGATACTACTGGCCCAACAGCGAGGGCGAGGCCCCGCACCACTGGAACCGCGATCCCGACCGGATCGGCGAATCCATCAAATCGGAACTGGCCACGATGGGCTGGCGACTCGGCCGCAGCCCCGCGGAATGGTTCTCCGCCATCCTCGGCACGGTCGTCTGGCTGGCGGTCCCGGGCACCATTGCCGCGTTGTCCGGCCAGACCTGGTTCCTCGCGGTCTTCGGTTCGGTCCTCCTCGCGGTCGGCATCGTCATCGTCGTCGGGGCAGTCGTTCTGCTGCGCCGATCACGTACCAGAGTGTGATCCCCGGGCCGGGCTGCGCCTGGCCGTCCAGAACATCCAGGATCCTGCCCCCAGCGTGAGTGCGATGAAGGTCGCCATCCCGATCAGCGCCGCGATTGCTCCCGGCCCGGTGGCCCCGCCCCCGCTGGCCTCGATCAGGAAACCCGCGGCTACCGGTCCGATAAGTACCAGACCGAGGGCCGTCAGCAGGAATGCGACATATGTCAGCACTCCCGCGGGCAATCGTGTTCGCGCTGCCGAACGCGCATGTCCTCCGCCATCAACCTGCTGCTGTAACCGCCGAGCATTCGTCATATGCCCTCGAATCCATGTCTCGTGAGATGCATTCGAACAGGGAATTACGCCAACACCGTGAACTTCTCAGCGGCCGCACCGCAATCGAACGGTCATCGCCACCTCGAATGCGTTCACGGCGTAATCCTGCCAGCAAGAGCCGCGCCGACGGATCAAGCCGCACAGGCATTTCGAAATGTCGGGTACTAACGGAGCAGGTTCACGAGTTGACGGTAGGCGGCGCGGGTGGGTGGCGCCAGGCGACGCCAGCTGATGGGGCCGCCGGAACCCAGGTGGGCGTCATAGGGGATTTCGGCGACCGCCCGGACCACGTCGCCGAGATATGTGCGGACGTGTTCGGTGACCAGCGGCCCGTCTTTCGGGTGCTGACGCGTGACGACGATGACCGCTTCGGCCAGGTGGTACTGGCTGTAGTTGTCGTCGAGCCAGATCAGGGCGGGTTTGAGCCGATTCACGGCGTCGGGACGGGCGGCGAGGGTGATCACCAGCGAGATCCGGGAGTCCGACAGCAGCGGGGCGACCATGCGGTTGGTGACGGGCGCGCCGCCGTCGTAGACGGGCAGGCAACCGGCTTCGACCAGATCGCGATGCACCGAGGAGTAGGTCTCGCGGCGGGGCAGCGCCTCGGGGCCACGGGGCAATACGCCTACGCCGGAGCTGTTTTCGCCGCAACTGTCGATCACGGTGGACGGCAGGCTGCGGTGGGTCATGCTCAGCCAGGATTGGACGGTCCCCGCGGCGTCGATGGTGTCGCAGCCGCGGGCGGCCAGGTCGCCGCCGGTGGTCGTGGCATCGACGACGATCGGCGAGTGTTCGCCGTAGTCGTAGGCGGCCGCGCCCGCGATACCCAGAGCGGTGGTGGTCGCGCCGGAGCCGCCGGAGCTGCCCAGGACGAGGACGGGTGGCAGGTCGGCCCAGAGCAGGTAGCCGTTGCGCGGCTGCATGCGCACCATGTCGGTGGGCGCTCCGGGCGGGGCCGGACGCAACAGCAGGGAAAGGTCTGTGGGAGTGGAAGAAAGAGCGGCGGGATGATCCGGGAAATTTTCGGACACTCTAGATTCCTTTGATGCGAGCGGCAGACGATGCTGCGGAATCTTCTGGTCACCACGTCGCGGAGGACGGCTACGCCGGCGTCATCCATCGCGTGCACGATCGGTGGCGCAGCCCCCGTCATTTCGCCGTCAACACCCACACCGCGTCGACGAGCGGCCCCTGCGCCTCGACAACTTCGCTGAAGCCTCGAGCTCTGTCCCCCGGATACCCCCTACCCGCCTAGCTGTCGATCAAGAGTGCAAAAGGGTTGCCGTGCAGCCCCTTTCGATGTGGCCAGATATTACCTGATCGTGGCATGCAAGCAGCAATATCCATAGCCCCACCGAAACTCCGGCACCGAATGTCAGCGCACCGCCGACGGGTTCCGGCCGTGGTGCGGCCGGAACCCGTTGCGGTCGAGGCGATCAGGCGATGTCGGCGGTGAGGGGGAGGGCGGTCACCGAGGTGCCGACGTGCAGGGTGAAGGTCCCGGGTTCGATGGCCCAGCCCCGATCGGTCCAGTGCTCGAAGGAGCGCTTGGGCACGTCGATGATGGCGGTGACGGATTCACCCGGGTTCGCCTCCACCACCGCGAATCCGGCCAGCCAGCGCACCGGCCGGTCGACGTCGCTGTGCTCGCGCGACAGATACGCCTGCACGACCTGACGGCCCCGGCGGTCACCGGTATTGCGGACGGTGACGGTCGCCGTCCGGCCGGACACCGTCAGCTCGTCGAGCTCCCACGTGGTGTAGCCGAGGCCGTGGCCGAACGGATAGGCCGGGGCCACACCCGATTTCAGCCAGGCGCGGTAGCCGATGTGAATGCCCTCGCCGTAGGGCAGCGCATTGTCGGGTGCGGGCTTGGTGTCGAGCACGGGCACGTCGGCCATCGTTTCGGGCCAGGTGGTGGGCAGGCGGCCGCCGGGTTCGGCGGCGCCGGTGAGCACGTCGGCGAGCGCCGCGCCGAATTCCTGCCCGGGGAACCAGGCGAGCAGCACGGCCGCGACGTCGTCGCGCCACGGCATCTCCACCGGCGAACCGGAGTTCACCACCACGATGGTGCGCGGGTTCACCGCGGCGACCGCGGCGACCAGATCGTCCTGCCTGCCGGGTAGTCGCAGCGTGGTGCGGTCGAAGCCTTCGGATTCGATCCGCTCGGTCGTGCCGACGACCACCACCGCCACCTCGGAGGTCCGCGCCAATTCGACTGCGGCAGCGAACTCTTCGTCATCCGATCGGCGCGGACGGCCGACTGCGCAGGTGATGCCCAGGGCGGGGAAGCCGTTGTCCGGCATCATGCGCACCAGCACGTCGACCTCCTGCCCCTCGGCGAGGGTGCGGGTCACGAACCGCTGCGGCGGATTCAGCAGCATCTCGACCGGATCGGCGCCCGCGGGCACCACGGTCTCCGCGAGCACCTGCTCGCCGTCCAGCGTCAGGGTCAGCGTGCCCACACCGGCGAAGCCGATGCGCCACTCCCCCGCCACATCGGCCCGCAGTCGTCCGCGCAGCTCGATAGCCTTGGCCTGCAGGGCATTCGGGTTGCCGAAGAGCATGAGGCTGCCCGCCCGCCGATGCTCGGTATCCAGCACGGCGTCGCCGTCGAGGTACCGCAGCGACAGTCCCGGTTCACCGGTCTCGGGGTCGGTGACCAGGTCGAGCGGAACCGGAATCATGTTCTCGCTCAGGTGCACACCCGGTGTGTGGACCACCGGCAGCACCTCCGACAGCCCCTGCAGCGGAGAGGTGGTGTGCGCCGGAATCACGGTCGCACTGCCGCCGCCCATGAAACGCGGTTCGGCGGCGGCGGACCCGAGCAGCGCGACCTGCGCGGGCTTACCGAGCGGCAGGGTGCCGTCGTTGGCGGCGAGCACCATGGCCTTGGCCGCGGCCTCGCGCACCAGGCGCTGCGACGCCTCGTCGCTGAAGGCCGGAACGGGCTTGGGCGTTCCGTTCAACGCGCCGACCCGGACGGCGAATCGCAGGATGCGCCGCACCTTCTCGTCGATCGCGGACTCGGGCACCTCGCCCTCGCGGACGGCCGCTTCCAGCGGCGCGCCCCACAGCTCCCACGGACCGGGCATGGCCAGGTCGTTGCCCTTCGCCGCGCCGAGGGTGGAGCGCACGGCGGTCCAGTCCGACACCACCACGCCGTCGAAGCCCCACTCCCCCTTCAACGGTTCGCCGAGCAGGTCGTTCTCGGTCATGGTGACGCCGTTGACCGAGTTGTAGGCGGCCATGATCATCCACGCGCCCGCCTCGACGGACCGCTCGAACGGGTACAGGTACAGCTCTCGCAGGGTCCGCTCGTCCGCGACCACATTCGCGGTGAACCGCTCGGTCTCGGAGTCATTGGCGACGTAGTGCTTCGGGCACGCGCTCACCCCGTGCGCCTGCACCGCCCGCACGTAGGCGTCGGCGATCTCGGCGGTCAGCATCGGATCCTCGGAGAAGCATTCGAAATGCCTTCCGCCCAGCGGGGATCGGTGCAGGTTGATGGTCGGCCCCAGCACCGCGTACACGTCCTTGCGGCGGGCCTCGGCGGCGATGAGCGCGCCGATCTCGGTGAGCAGGTCGCGATCCCAGGTGGCGGCCAGGGCGGTGCCCGAGGGCAGGCTGACCGAGGGGTCGCGCTCGTCCCACTGCTCACCGCGCACGCCGGACGGGCCGTCGGAGACCGGCATCTCGGCCAGCCCGATGCCCGGTTCGCCCGCGAAGCGGAAGAAGCCCGCGCCCGAGATCAGGCGAATCTTGGCGGGAAGATCCAACTTCCCGAGGAGGTCGTCGACGACGTCGGTCATTCCTGCTCCTTCCAGAAGGTCACCAGGTCCGCGCTGACCAGCGCGGGCACATCCTCGTTCGGCACATGGCCGGAGCCGTGATAGACGGCGGTCTTCGCGTTCAACTGCTTCGCGAACCGCTCGTGCACCTCGGGCGCCCACAGGTCATTGATGTCGCCGTAGGCGACCAGCAGCGGCACACCCGAATCCCGCAGCACCGCCGGATCTTTCACCGGCGGCTCGGCCATGCAGGTCAGGATGCCGATGATATTGGCCTTCTTGGTGCGCAGGATCCGCTCCCGCAGGAACTCCCGGCGCTGCGGCGCGGGCTGCTGGTCGGCCTGGGCCATGACCGCGTTCATCTGCTCCCAGATGACCGCCTGCCCACCGGCTTCCACCGCCTGCGCGACCAGCAGCGGCGGGGGGAAATTGATGTCGGCGACCGAGGACGGGCCCGACGCCAGCAGGGTGAAGCTGCGGAACCGCTGCGGCCGCTCGATCACCGCGACACGGGCGACGTAGCCGCCGAAGGAATGCCCGACCAGGTGGATGGGCTCGGCCGGCGAAATCTGGTCGACCACGCCCTGCAGGTCGCCGACGAAATCGGCCAGGGTGTACCCCGAAACCTCCTCGGGCCCTTCGGACTCCCACTGCCCGCGCTGGTCGTAGGCGACGGCCCGGTACCCGGCCGCCGCGAGCAGCGGCAGCATCTCCTCGAAGTCCTCCTTGGAGCCGGTGAAGCCCGGCACCAGCAGCGCGGTGCCGCGACGCTCGATCCCGGCGGGCGGCTCGGCCTCCCATGCGGCCAGCTTCCCGGCCGCTCCGCGCAGCGTGATCGGCGTGATGATCGGGGCCTGACTCATCGGCAATCCCTTCCCTCGTACTGCCCTGTACGGCTGGCACGAGTGTGCCAGTGGGAATCCAGTTTACCGAGTGGTCACTAGGTACTGTTACCATTTCGTAATCCTGGTCCGGTTTTGCCTGATCAACCCGCTTGACTAGTGTCCCACCTCATGACGCCCCACCCCCGACGCCGCAGACGGGGCGACGACCGCCGTGAGCAGATCATCGACGAGGCACTGAAAGCCTTCGCCGACAACGGCTATCGCAGTGCCTCCATCGCCGAGATCGCCGACCGCTGCGGTCTGTCCCAGCCCGGGCTGCTGCACTACTTCCCGAACAAGGCCGCGTTGCTGTCGGCGGTCCTCGACTACCGCGACCGCCTCGACTACGACCGCCTCGGGTTCGACCAGCAGCTGCGCGGCAAGGACGCCCTGGTCCGCCTGGCCCAGCTGGTCGAGCACAATATGCATGTGCCCGGGCTGGTCCGGCTGTTCACCGTGCTCACCAGTGAGGCGGTCACCGCCGACCATCCGGCCCACGAGTGGGCATTGAACCGCTACCGCCTGCTCCAGGACTACCTGGCCGGAGCGCTCCAGGCGGGCATCGACGACGGCAGCATCCGCAAGGACATCGACCCCGCGGCCATCGCCCGCCAGGTCTTCGCCATGATGGACGGCCTGCAGCTGCAGTGGCTGGTGGATCCCGACACGGTCGACATGGCCACCCTCTTCCGTGCCTACGTCGACGAACTCATCGCCTACATCTCCTAGCGCGTCATCCGGCATCTCGCAGCGGCTCGTCCGGCATTCCCCATCGCTTCATCCGGCCACCGCGTCGCGGAAGTGCTCGGCGAGATCGAGCCCGGCAGCCTGCTCCGGCGTGACCCAGGCATGGTCGTCGTGCTCGTCCGGGTTGAGAATCACCGCGCCACTGCCGTTTTCGCGCACATCGAAGACGCGCGCGTGAATCCGCAGCGGACGTCCTGCCACATCCATCCATTCGTGCGCCGAGCGCTCACCGAGGACCTCGACGGCCAGACCCGTCTCTTCCGCGACCTCGCGGACCGCGGCCTGTTCGGGTCGCTCCCCCGGCTCGACGCCGCCGCCCGGCAGCTCCCACCGTCCGGCCAGGAAAACCCCGGCGGCCCTGCGGATCAGCAGGATCGTGCCAGCGCGTTCGATCCGGCAGTACACCAAATGCTTTTCTTTCACCCGTCGATCATGCGCGAACCGACGGGGACGGATTACGCGGAGTCCGCCGCGTACTGATACTTCCCGCGATCCAGTTTGCGGACATTGCTGTTGTCGCGCTGCGCCATTCGCCCCAGCGCGACCGCGACGTGGTGGCGGGCGCTGATCGGCAGCTCCACGCCGCGACTCTGGAGCGCGGCGATCACCTCCGCCGGGGTCCAGGTCTGTTCGGGGTGTTCGGCGAGGAAATCGGCCACCACCCGGGGCAGCGAGCGTCCCTGCGCCGGCCCGGCCGACTCGGCGGACTCCGACACATCGGTCAGCTGCTCGTCACGGGCGGTGTCCAGCCAATTCGCGACCGTGAGCAGCTTCGAGCAGGCCGCACGCAATTCGGCTCCGGGCGAACGGATGTCACCGAGGTTGTACATGGCCTGGTAGTAGCGACCGATATTGGTCAGCAGATCGATGGCTTGCTTCTCGGTGTCGGCGACGATGGCTTCGCTGCTGCGACCCGACTGCGCGGCCGCCGCCACTGCTCCCACGTCCACGTCCGACAATCCCCTTCTCTGTTGATCGACAGATGCACCGCTCACCCGACACTAGCCAAGCCGGGTGGCCGAATTGTGAAAGACTACAAGGTCATTGCCGCCCGCGCGCCCCCAACGGCGTTTCGCGTGACCGGAATGCCGGGTTCACGCTGAAAGAAGCGCAGGTGGCCGCGGTCCCGCCCGATCGTCGCGGGTTCGCCCACCCGCACCCGACACGCTGAACGTTTCGGTGCGGGCACGTGGCGATCTTCGCCGGTTTCACCTCCCGCCGGCCCCCGGCCCCGGAATCGCTATGTCAGTGCACCTTTCGCACCCGGGTCGTCGCGGCGGTGACCGGTGCGCCCTTCCGGTTCTCGGGGCGCAGTTCGGCGATCGGGTTGTCGTCGAGGTCGCGCAGGATGGAGTGGGGTTCGCCGGCGGCGAAGGCATGCCGCTCACCCCACTGCCGCAGCGCCAGGATGGCGGTGAACAGATCCCGTCCGGCCGCGGTGAGTTCGTAGCTGTGCCGCTTGCCGCCGGGCGCGGTGCTGGTGGTGAGGATGCCGTGGTCGACGAGCCGGCGCAGCCGATCGGTGAGGATATTGCGGGCGATGCCGAGCCGCTGCTGGAACTCGGTGAACGTCGCGGCGCCGTCCATGGCGTCGCGCACGATGAGCAGGCTCCAGCGGTCACCGACGAGGTCGACGGTGCGGGCGACAGGGCAGGCGGGGTCGGTCCAGGGGCGGCCCGAGCCGAGCGTCGCGGTCATGACACATCCTCCCTATCGGTTGCGATTCGAAACCATTATTGCCTACGCTGCGATTAGTTTCATTTTGCTACTGATTCTGGGAGGCGGAATGGCCCACGGGATTTCGAGGGGGCAGCGCTGGCTGCTGGCCCTGGTCTGCGCGGTGGCGGTGTCGACGATCTATGCGATCCAGCCGGTGCTGGCCGAGGCGGGCACGGACCTGGGGCTTTCCCCCGGCGCGGTGGGCTGGCTGGTGGCCGCCGGCCAGTTCGGCTATTTCGCCGGGCTGGTCCTGCTGGTCCCGCTCGGGGATGTACTGAATCGCCGTCGCCTCATCGGTGCGCAGCTCGCGCTGACCGCGGTGGGGACCGCGCTGGTGGCCGCCGCGCCGAACGGTGCCGTCGCGGTGGCGGGGCTGGTCGTGTCTGGGGTGTTCGCGGTCGTGGTACAGGTGACGGTCGGCTATGCCGCCGCCGTGTCCGCGCCGGACGAACGCGGCCGGACCATCGGTGCGATCACCTCGGGTGTGGTGGTGGGCATCCTCGGTGTCCGGGTGCTCGCGGGTGTCCTCGGCGATGCGGCCGGCTGGCGCGCGGTCTACGCGGTGCTCGCCGTGCTCTGCGCCGGGCTCGCCGTGACCGTCGGCCAGCGGCTGCATCCGGATACCCGAACGGCCACAACCCGATACACGCGGGTGCTGGCGTCGATCGGACGCCTCGTGTCCACGGATCGGCTGTTCCTGAGCCGGGGACTGATCGCCTTCTTCCTGTTCGCGTCCTTCGGAACCCTGTGGAGCGGACTCGCGCTCCCGCTCGGCGCGGATCCCTGGAACCTCGACACGACCCGGATCGGCCTGTTCGGGCTGGCGGGCCTGGCCGGGGCGCTCGGGGCCGCCCGCGCGGGCCGGTGGGCCGATTCCGGTCGCGCACAGGCGATCACGGGCTGGTCACTGGCCCTGCTCACGGCGTCCTGGCTGCTCATCGCCCAGACCGGTACCGCGCCGTGGCTGCTCGTCGCGGGAATCGTCCTGCTGGACTTCGCTGTTCAAGCGGTGCATGTCAGCAGCCAGCATCTGCTGACGACCGCCCACCCGGCCCGGGCGAGCAGTGTCATCGGCGCGTACATGGTGTTCTACTCGCTGGGATCCGCGCTCGGAGCGGTGACGACCGCCTGGGCCTACCACCGGTGGGGATGGCAGGCGTCCTGCGCTGCGGGAGCGGCTTATTCGCTGTCCGCCCTCGTGGTGTGGGCGCTGACGACTCGACGGCGACCGGCGATGCGTGATGGGCTAGGCGGACGCTCGGCCGAGATACCAGGACAGCAGGCCGGGGTCGTCGACCGCGGCAGGGTCGACGACGCGACCGGGATCTGCGCCCTGTAGCAGGCGTTTGAGCGGGACTTCGAGCTTCTTGCCGGTACGGGTGTGCGGGATGCCGGGGGCTGCGATGATCACGTCGGGGACGTGGCGGGGCGACAGCGCAGTCCGGATGCTGGCGTTGATCTGCTGCCGCAGCTCATCGGTGAGCTCGCGTCCCGGAGCGAGCACCACGAACAGGGGCATCCAATAGCCGCCGTCGGGCTGTTCGATGCCCAGCACCAGGGATTCGGCGATCTCCGGCAGCACCTCCACGACCTCGTAGATGTCGGCGCTGCCCATGCGAATACCGTTGCGGTTCAGGGTGGAATCGGACCGCCCGTGCACGATGACGCTGCCGTGCGGTGTGCGGGTGATCCAGTCGCCGTGCCGCCAGACACCGGGGTACATGTCGAAATAGGCGTCGCGGTAGCGGGCGCCGTCGGGGTCGTTCCAGAACGCGACGGGCATGGAGGGCATCGGCTGAGTGACGATCAGCTCGCCCACCGCATCGTGGACGGGGTGACCGGATTCGTCCCAGGCTTCCAGGGCCACTCCCAGATACGGGGCGGACAGCTCGCCGGGCCAGACGGGGACGGTCGGTGTGCCGCCCATGAAGGCCGAGACCACATCGGTGCCGCCGCTGATCGAGGAGACCGGAATGGCACCGACATTGTCGCGCAACCACATCGACGAGGATGCCGGGAAGGCCGCACCGGTGACGCCGATCTGCCGCAGCGCACGCAGATCGTGGGCGAGCGCCGGACGGGTGCCTGCCTTCTCACACGCCAGCACGTACCCGGGGCTGGTGCCCAGGACCGTGGCGCGGGTGCGGGCGGCCAACGCCCACAGCGCATCCGGCGCGGGATGGCCCGGGCTGCCGTCGTAACAGACGATGGTCGCGCCGGTCAGCAGTCCGGAGACCTGGAAGTTCCACATCATCCAGCTGGGGCTGGTGTACCAGAAGAAGATGTCGTCCGGCCCGATATCGGAGTGCAGGGCAAGGGCTTTCAGATGTTCCAGCAGCACGCCGCCGTGGCCGTGCACGATGCCCTTGGGCTTGCCGGTGGTGCCGGAGGAGTAGAGCACCCAGAGCGGATGCTCGAAATCGACGGGCTCGGTGGCGAGCGCGGGCGGTTGTGGCGCGAACAGATCCTCGGTGACGTGGTTCCAGTCCAGGACGTCGGGCAGGGTTCGGCCGAGCCGCGACACCAGCACGGTGCTCCGCAGTGAGGGCAAACCATCACGGAGAGCGGCTATTTCGGCGATCTTGTCGTGCGCCTTGCCGCCGTAGCGGTAGCCATCGGCGGTGATGAGCACGACCGGCTCGAGCTGGCCGAGGCGGTCGAGCGCCGCCGCGGCCGTATAGTCCTGTCCGCACGCGCTCCAGACGGCGCCGATACTCGCGGTGGCCAGGAAGGCGATCACGGCTTCGGGAATGTTCGGCAGGTAGCCAGCCACCCGGTCACCGCGACCGACACCCAGTTCGCGCAGTGAGCGAGCCAGAACCGCTGTGCGCGAGAGCATTTCCGTCCAGGCGAGTTCCCGCGGTGGGCTGTCCTCGCTGAGCGCGATCATCGCGGGCCGGTCGGTGCGGGCGTGCCGGACGATCTGGTCGACGTAGTTGACCCTCGTGCCGGGGAACCACCGAGCCCCCGGCATGTCACTGGAAGCCAGGACCTCGGCGGGCTCCTCGCCGACCTCGAAGTACTCCCGCACCGCCCGCCAGAATCCGGCGATGTCGTCCACCGACCAGCGCCACAGCTCCGCGTAGTTCTCGGTGTGAATCCCATAGCGCCGCTCGACGAACCGGCCGAAGTCGGTGATCCGCGCTGCCGCCATGGCGCCCTCGTCCGGCACCCACTGCGGCACAGCCGCGACCGCTGCGATCTCGGTCATCGGGCGCTCCACCCGCCGTCCATGGTGTAGGAGGCCCCGGTCACCATCCGCGCGGCATCCGATGCGAGCCAGCCCACCAGCGAGGCCACCTCCTCCGGCTCCACCAGCCGCTTGATCGCGCTGTCGGTCAGCATGATCCGCTCCACCACCTGCTGCTCGGGGATGCCGTGCGCTACGGCCTGATCAGCGATCTGCTTGTCCACCAGCGGGGTTCGCACGTAGCCCGGATTCACGCAGTTACTGGTCACCCCGTGCGGCCCGCCCTCGAGAGCCGTCACCTTCGACAGCCCTTCCAGCGCGTGCTTGGCGGTCACATAGGCCGATTTGAACGCCGAGGCCCGCAGCCCGTGCACCGACGAGAGATTGATGATCCGGCCGTACCCCTGGGCGTACATGTGCGGCAGGGCCGCGCGGGTGAGCAGGAACGGGGCCTCGACCATGAGCCTCAGCATCATGCGGAACCGTTCCGGCGGGAAGTCGGTGATCGGACTGACGGTCTGGACTCCGGCATTGTTCACCAGGATGTCGGCCTCCAGCCGGAGGTCCTCCAGCGCGGTCACATCCGACAGATCCACCTGCCATGTCCGCCCGCCGAATTCGGCGGCCACCTTTTCCGCGCCCTCACCGTCGATATCGGCGACGGTCACCTGCGCGCCGCGGGCGGCCAGCTCGCGGGCGCAGGCCGCGCCGATCCCGCTCGCCCCGCCCGTCACCAGTGCGCTGCGCCCCGCCAGTTCACCCAGGGGTCCGGTCGTCTCGGTCATGCCACCTTCACCTCTGCACTGTCGTGCGTCGAATTACGCTGCGCTGCCAGGCTTTCCGCGTCGGCCCGGTCGATGGCCGCCAGGTCCGCGCCCTTGGTCTCGCGGGCGAAGAGCACCGCCACCACGGTCACCGCCGCCGAGGCCGCCAGGTACCAGGCGATCGGCACCGAGGATTTGTAGGAATCCAGCAGCCGCACCGCGATGATCGGCGCGAGTGACCCCGCCACCAGCGAGGTCACCTGATAGCCCAGGGACACACCGGAATACCGCATGCGGGTGGGGAACATCTCGGCCATGATCGCCGGCTGTGCGGAGTACATGAAGGCGTGGAACACCAGGCCGATGATGACGGCGCACAGGATGACCGCGTTGTGCTTGCTGTCCATCATCGGGAAGGCGAAGAAACCCCAGGTCGCCGCGGCGAGCGCACCGACCAGGTAGACCGGCCGCCGCCCGATGCGATCACTGAGCCGTCCGACCAGCGGGATGACCAGGAAATGCACGGTGTGCGCCGCGAGCAGCCACCACAGGATCACCTTGGTGTTCGCTCCCACATGGACTTTCAGATACGTGATGCTGAAAGTGACGACGAGATAATAGAAAACGTTCTCGCCGAACCGAAGTCCCATGGCGGTGAACACACCTCGCGGGTACCGCTTCAGCACCTCGAGCGCACTGAACGAGTTCGCCTTCTCCTGCTCGGCCAGCTGTTGCGCGGTCACGAAGATCGGCGCATCGGTGATCTTGGTGCGTACGTAGTAGCCGATCAGCACCACCACCGCCGACAGCCAGAAGGCCACCCGCCAGCCCCAGGACAGGAACGCCGCGTCCGACAGTGTCGAGGTCAGCACCAGCAGCACGATGGTGGCGAGCATATTGCCCACCGGCACCGCCGCCTGCGGCCACGACGCCCAGAACGCGCGGCTGCGGCTCGGACTGTGCTCGGCGACGAGCAGCACCGCGCCGCCCCATTCACCGCCGACCGCGAAGCCCTGGATGAACCGCAGCACCACCAGCAGCACCGGGGCCAGATAGCCGACCTGCCCGAAGGTCGGCAGGCAGCCCATCAGGAACGTGGCCGCGCCGACCAGGATCAGGCTCAGCTGCAACAGCTTCTTGCGCCCGTACTTGTCGCCGAAGTGCCCGAAGACGATGCCACCCAAGGGCCGTGCCGCGAAGCCGACCGCGTAGGTGATGAAGGCCGCCAGGATGGCGTCCAGGTCGCTGGTGCCCTTGGCGAAGAACACCTTGTTGAACACCAGCGTCGCCGCGGTGCCGTAGAGGAAGAATTCGTACCACTCGACCACGGTCCCCGCCATGGACGCGGCGACCACACGCCGTAATCCGGCCAGGCCGCCGGCTTGCGGTTCGGTATCCGGGAGGCTCATCGCGCAACTCCTTCACGCTCGGGCCGCTTCACCCCTCATCTGTGATGCGGCCCACATACTTCGATGCCAAGGAGTATTCGTGCACATTCGGCGCGCCCGCAATGACCAGATCCGCAGCCACAATCTGCAAGAATGCAGAAATGAGCGTGACCTCCACCACAACCCGCCTCAGCCCCGACGATCTGCTGGTGCTGCTCGCGGTGGGCCGCACCGGCCGCTACGTCTCGGCGGCGGAGGAACTGGGCATCAACCACACGACCATCTCGCGGCGCATCGCGGCGCTGGAGCAGGCGCTCGGCGGCCGGGTGCTGATTCGCGGTGCGAGCGGATGGGAGCTCACCGATCTGGGCCGGGAGGCACTCACCGCGGCCGAGGCCATCGAATCCGCGGTCCGCTCGCTGACCTCCGACACCCCGGAACTCGAAGGCGTGGTGCGCATGTCGGCCACCGACGGGTTCAGCGCCTACGTGGCCGCGCCCGCCATCGCGAGGATGCAGCGTCGTCATCCCGGGCTGTCGGTCGAGATCGTCACCGCCACCCGGCTGGCGTCGTTGCAGCGATCGGGCTTCGATATCGAAGTGGTGGTGGGCAAACCGCAACTGCGCCGCGCCCGCGCCATCGCCCTGGGCGACTACACGCTCGGGCTCTACGCCTCCCACGGCTATCTCGCCGACCACCCGGCTCCGGAGGCCCTCGAAGACCTGTCCCGCCACCCGCTGGTCTACTTCATCGACTCCATGCTCCAGGTCGACGACCTCGACCTGGCCCCCACCTTCGCGCCCGCCATGCGCGAATCCATCTCCTCCACCAATGTTTTCGTGCACGTGGAGGCGACCCGGGCGGCCGCCGGCCTGGGCCTGCTCCCCTGCTTCATGGCCGACCGGCACGCCGACCTGGCCCGCGTGCTGCCGGAGATCTCTGTGCGCCTGACCTATTGGCTCGTCGCGCGCCCGGAAACCCTGCGCCGCCCCGAAGTCGCCGCCCTCGTCGAGGCGCTGCGCGAGCAGGTGGACACCCACCACGACATGCTCATGGGTTCAGCCACCTCACCGGATCACTGACGGCGAACCGGCACCCGAACCGCCGGGCTGTCATGTTCTGCCGATGGGTGGGCAGGTCTTGGTGTGGGTACCGATACTCGTTGCGGCGCTGGGGTTCATCGGTGTGCTCGGCGCCCCGTTGATCGCCGCGTGGCGAGAGGCCCAGATCGCCTACCGGACCTTGCGGGCACCGGTGCGCGCCGACCTGGGAACGGGCGTCGGGCATCGCGACACCATGGCCGATTCTCGCCAGCGTGGGCGGTGAGCGTCGATGACCATCGTGAGCATGACAGCGGTTGCGATGACCACCCTGCGGGCCTTCTATACGGCGGAGGCCGCCTACCTCACCGAGGGGGCCGGGTTCGAGGAGATGGCTCGGTATCTGGCGCCGGATGTCGTGATGTACCAGGCCGCGAGCCTGCCCTACGGCGGGCAGTGGCACGGGCACGAGGGCATACGCGAATTCCTCGCCGCCATGGGAGACAGCTGGGACGGCCTGTGGTTCGACGAGCAGCACTTCCTCAGCGAAGGGGAACGGGTCGTCGCCTACAGCCGAGGCCGGCTGCGTGCCCGGCGCACTGGACGGGTACTGGAAACCTCGCTGCTGCAATGGATCAGCTTCCAGGACGGTCTGATCACCGAATTCCGGCCCTACTATCACGACACCTCGGCGGTCCTGGCCGCTCTGGCCGAGAACGCCTGATCACCGGGCACAGGCCCACGATCGCGACGACGCAGCCCGGGTCGAAGGGGGGCGACACGGCCTGGGCCGAAGGCGAAACTGGGACCGACCGGTTGGCCTCGGCGCGGCGGTGGCACAGTGGACCGGGCACGGACCCGACCGAGGAGGAGCCATCCATGAGCGGACGTACCCCCAGCCGTTGGGAGGAGCTCACCGCTGCCGACCCGGCGCATTCGAAGTGGTACGTGGAGCGGTTCCGGAGATTGGCGGCCGAGGGCGCGGATATCGTCGGGGAGGCGCGGCTGATCGACGCGATGCTCGACCGCGGTAGCCGGGTCCTGGATGCGGGGTGTGGTCCGGGGCGTGTGGGTGGCTATCTGCACGACGCGGGTCACGTCGTGGTCGGGGTCGACGTCGATCCGGTCTTGATCGCTGCCGCAGAGCACGACCATCCCGGCCCGACCTGGATTGTCGGTGATCTCGCCGAACTGGACCTGCCGGCCCGCAACCTCACCGCCGACTTCGATGTCATCGTGTGCGCGGGGAACGTCATGACATTTCTGGCGCCCTCCACGCGAGAGGCGGTGCTGGCGGGTTTCGCCCGCAACCTCGCCCCGCGCGGCCGGGTGGTCACGGGTTTCGGAGCCGACCGCGGCTACGAGTTCCCGCAGTTCCTGACCGACGCCGAGAACGCCGGACTCGCAGTGGATTTGCTGCTCTCGACGTGGGACCTACGCCCATTCACCGACCAGTCCGACTTTCTGGTGGCGGTGTTCTCGCGCGCGGACTGAAACCTGCTCTGCCCCAGGAAACCCCGACCAGGGGACCGGTGGAATTCGGTCCGCTGCAACACCGAACACCCCGCAATTCCGTTCCAGGCATCCGTCTGCGGTGCAGTGGCGCTCGGCTTTACGGTCAGAGATGCGGGGCATGCGAGATGGTCGCGATGGGCGAATCCCATTCGCCCACCGCAACATTCAGCTACGTCCATTGCCCGGGCCGAAGCACGTCCAGCCAGTGAGTCGGCCATGTCGCAAGGGCGACGATCACCATGATCGCCAGGTGCACCGGTGCCGCGAAACTCTCCTTGGGTCCGTGGTGGTTGATGATGTGCGTGACCACGGCGCCGGTCAGTACCAGGATCAGCACCGCGGCGCCGAGGAATCGTGCCTCGTGGAACGGGATCACCAAGAGCAGCGCGCACACCCCCTCGATCCCGCCGACCACAAACCGGAACCAGGCGGGCCAGCCCCACTCCGCGAATTTGATCGAGTACGCAGGCCCGAAAAACGTCGGCCCGGGCCAGAACTTGGTCACCGCCCCCATCATGAACTCGAGGGCGAGGAACCACAGGAAACCGGTCGCGACCCATCCGGGCCAGGTGTGAGCGATAGTCATACCGCCATGACCACCCGCACGGCTGAAATGTGACACGCGCAGTGTGCAGGCGAGATCGGTTCGCCACCTACGCTCGAATACTGGCCGTCCACTGCGGATTTCGCCCCGATGCCGCCACCGCCCGCACGAACGGCTCTGTGCCATCAGCGACCTCGACTGCCGTGACGAACATGCCGTACGAGCGGTATTCCTCCGCACTGGAGTCGACGATCTCCGCGATGGTCGTGGCCGCCGACGCGGAGATCCGGAACTCTTGTCCGGTCGCAGCGGCCACGTCCCACCCGTGCAGAGCGAGCTCGGCGAGCAGCATTCCCGCGACGTCGGATGCGGGCGTCGAGGCCCAGCCGAGGTCGATCTCACCCTCCCACACGGCGGGCTCGGACCAGGCCTGCACTGCTCGATCCAACTGCGCCGCATACTCTTCGGCCCAATCCGCTGTCGCCGTGAAGTCACGCGCACTCAGATCGTCGGGGATCGCCCGCCGCCGCGCCCGGCACTCCAGCCCGTAGGCCGAGTAGAGCACCCAGTGGTTGATCAGCGTCCGCACATCGAATTCGGTACACGGCGTCGGCGCCGACAACTGCTCCGGTCGAACTCCCCGAGCCACCCGCCCAGCCTCAGCGGCACACTCGGTCATCGCTGAAAGGATCTTGTTCATGCCGAGGACGCTATGCCGAGGGCGGCCGTGTGGTCTTGGAAAAATACGTCACGGCGACCGCACCCAGTGGCACAGGCGAATATCCGCAATGGCTGCACCTGGAGGTCCGCGATGCCCACGCGATTCGACACCGCTGCCAGCCGCGGCGTGTCAAGGATGCCGTCGGCACCGCAGAGAAGGAGACCGAGGCCGACGCTCGACTCGTGCGAGTGGAGCGAGACGATTGTGCTGGGCCGGGTAATGAACGTGGCGTGATGGCGACGGCGGGACGGTGCCGGGCATCTCAGGTTGGAACCACCATCACCGCAGATTCTGAATCAACGGCAGGCGCACATGAGCGACGTCTTCGGAATTGCTGGTAAGACAGCATTGGTCACGGGCTCGGCGCGGAATATCGGGCGGGCGATCGTGCTGGCCGGCTGCGGCGCGAACGTCATTGTCAACACCCGCAGCGATCAGGCGGAAGCCGACTCGGTGGCGAAGGAGGCCGCGGATCTCGGCGTCGGCTCCCTGGTGGTGATAGGTGACGCCGACGACAAGGCGACCGTGGAGCGGATGCGGACCCAGGCCGAGGCGACATTCGGCGGCGTGGATATCTACGTGAGCAACGCAGCCCGACAGCTTTACAAGGACTTCTTCGAGATCACCGATGAGGAATGGCACTACCGGCCGGCGAGGATGGCCGGCTGGGCGGCTGGACCCGGGTCCCCCACTCGGTCGGCAAGGGCAGCCTGCGCACGCTGACCAGGTCGCTGGTCTCCGGGCTGGGCCAGTACGGCATCACCGTCAACGACGTCTGTCCCGGATTCGTCGACACCGCCCGCGACATGCAGACCCACCCCGAGGTCACCCCGAAGAACGGAGACTTTCCTCCCGACCATCCCCGTCCGACGACAGCCGACGCCCGAGGAGCCGGCATGGGCATGCGCCTTCCTGTGCTCGACGCGTTCCGCCGCCATCACCGGTGCGGTTATCCACGTCAATGGCGGTCAATGGATGTTCGGATAGCAACGGCAAAAGCGATTGGTCGCGGTGGAGGGCCTCGGTGCTGGTGTTCCGTTGGTCGGGGGGTCTTACGGAACACCAGCCGAGGGCGATGCATCAGATGGGGCATTCGTCCATCCGATGCAAGCGTCGAATGCGTTGTTCTTCTCTCTTCTTACGTATCAGGTCGGCCGGAGGTTCACTCGAAGCCTGCGCGTCCGACTCGCGTATCCAGGTGTCGGCGGTAGCATCCCGTGCCGTGAGTGGCGATCCGAGGCCGGGTTCGTGACCACGGCCGGACGCGGGGACGCGTCCTTCACCGGGTCGATCCCCGAGATTTACCACAGCCTGCTGGTTCCGATGATCTTCGCGGAACCGGCTCGGCTCCTTGCGGAATCGGTGGCCACGGCGGACGCTGTCGACATTCTCGAAACGGCTGCCGGGACCGGGGCGCTGACGAGGGAACTCGTCCGGCTGGGCGGGCACAACATCGTGTCAACCGATCTGAACGAACCCATGGTGACAGCGGCCGCAGCCAGGCTCGTTTCCGAGCGGGTGCATTGGCAGGTGGCGGACGCCCAGAGTCTGCCTTTCTCCGACCGCTCCTTCGATGTGGTCGCATGCCAATTCGGTGCAATGTTCCTGCCCGACAAGGTACGCGGATACGCCGAGGCGCTCCGGGTGCTGCGCCCGAATGGCATGTTCGCCTTCAACGTCTGGGACCGGATCGAGAACAACGCCGTACCCCTTGTCATCACCGGGGCACTGTGCGCGGCAGCACCCGACGAGCCACTCGAGTTCTTCCGCCGCACGCCCTACGGATACTTCGACATCGACCGAATCCGCGGCGAACTCGAAACGGCCGGATTCGACCGGATCACCGGTGAATACGTCGAGGGTTCCAGTCACTCGACGCCGGAGACCGGTGCGGAGGCGTTCTGCCAGGGAACCCCGCTGCGTAGCGAAATCGAACGCCACTCGTCCCTCGATGTCGAATCCGCAACCGCGATCGCAACCACGGAATTACGCCGGCGATATGGGCCGGGCGAGTTCGACGCGCCAATCCGATGGTTGCAGATCACAGCCCGGCGGCCGGCCCATTGAGCGGTATTCCGCCGCAACTTGCCCTATGCCGAAACCGACACGCCCACAGCTTCGTCACCGGCACCGCCGAGCACCATTCGCTCTGCCGGATGTCTCACCCGGCACCGAATCGATCTGATGCCTCTGTCCGACGAATTGGCATCAGCGACAACGAAACTCGGCATCCAGGGAGCCAGGACATACGCGATCAGCGCCGACTCGAACGACCCTGCTCACACCGTCGAGCGGGCGGGCACAAGCGAGAATTGCGGCGCCGAAGCATCTCGATAGCTATGTATTCGCCACGGCTCAAGCCTTGTGACAATCCTGGCAAATGAAATCCCCGAGATCAAGGGAATTGAAAGGCAGAATGTCGCCATGCCGACATTTGCTCAATTGTTGCACACTGCCGTCGCAGGGGCGCTGATTGTGGCAGTCAGTCATAACGTCGCGGCCGCTCCCGCCGCGAGTGCTCCGAATGGCCTGTTGCCCTGGCCCCGTTCCGAGCCTGACGGAATACAGGCGCCGGGGGCTGAACTGGCAGACGGAATTACCGGCACGATGCTGTGGTCACGAGAGCCGGACACACCGGTCCCGATAGCCAGCATCGCAAAGGTGATGACGGCACTGGTCGTGATCAATACCGGCGACCTCGACCGGACTGTCACCGTGCCGCAGGAGGCCATGTCCTATTGCGCCCGGAACGACGGAAGCAGCGCAGGGCTGGTCCCCGGCGAAGTGTTCACCACACGACAGGCCCTGTACGCGATGATGCTGCCTTCCGGCTGCGACGCCGCTTATACCCTGGCCGATGCCTACGGGCCCGGCCAAGACGGCTTCATCGCCAGAATGAACGACACCGCAGGTCAAATGGGCCTGACGGGAACACATTTCGCCGATCCCAGCGGACTGCCCTCCCCCGACGACTACTCCACGTATTCCACACCGGCGAACCTGGTGGCCCTCGGCCTGCGCGCGATGGGCCTGCCGGCGTTCCGCGAGATCGCGGGGTCGGAGAGCTATCACCTGCCCGCCGGCCCGGGCAATCGCGAGCACCACTGGCAGACCACGAATCTGCTGCTGCACGAGTATCCCGGCACCATCGGCATCAAGACAGGATCCACCGACGCCGCGGGAGCCTGCCTGCTGTTCGAGACGGTGCGGGCTGGAATACCGCTGATCGGTGTAGTCCTGCACAGCTCACCCGGCAGCGGCCGCGCCGCGAAGGAAGACGCCGAACGCATGCTGAACTGGGCCTACCAACCCATCTTCAGCGCGCTGCCGATCCGTTAGCTCCATCTACCGCAGGCCACCCGCGAATCCCGGCCCACGAACGCCAACGGCCCGAAATCAACTCGGACCGTTGGCGTTCCACGGCATCGGGAGGCACATTCGCACCGCCAGGTCACGGCAGCCCATCACCCGCGGCAAACAATTCTTCAGAGGACCTCCGATACCCGGTACGCGACTCCGTCGTCGATCAGATATCCCGATCCCACGGCAACAATGCCGTTGAGCGCGGGAGGAGGGCTGCGCGCATCAGCGGCCGGTGCTCTGTGGGGTGCTCGGGCTTGCCTTGACGCCGAGGTCAATGTTTACGGTCGAGGCATGAGGATCGGCGAGTTGGCGAAGCAGGCGGGGACAACGACACGGGCGTTGCGGTTCTACGAATCGCAGGGGTTGATCACGGCAGGGCGTGAGGCCAACGGATACCGGGAGTACAGCGATGCCGATGCCCGGATGGTCGAAGAAATTCTGGCCCTGCAGGCTGTCGGATTCAGCCTGGAGGACACGCGGCCGTTCGTGGAGTGTCTGCGGGCAGGCCACGAGGCCGGAGACGCGTGTTCCGATTCGATCGTCGTATACCGCCGCCGTCTCGCCGAAGTCGACGCTCTGATGGATCAGCTCACCGCCTTGCGCGCGGCCTTGACGGACAAACTCGTGGCGGCTCAGGCCAGGCAGGCCGATTCATGCTGTGGCGGTGTCGAATTGATATCGGATCTGTGTGAAGCGAAGGAATCGTGATGTTGTCGAACGATGTCGGGTCCGAGCTGAAGGTCGTGACCGACGAGACCTTCGAGCGCGAGGTACTCGAACACCCGCGACCGGTGCTGGTCGAGTTCGGCGCCGAATGGTGCCCGCCCTGCCGGATGGTCGCACCCGTCGTGGCCGCCGTTGCTCGTGAGCGCGCTGACCTGCTCACCATCTACAAGATCGACACTGACGAAAACCCTTCCGTCACTGCCACTTACCGAGTCATGTCGGCGCCGACCTTCATCCTCTTCCGGGGCGGTCGGCCGATCCTCACCGTGGTCGGCGCGCGCTCCAAGGCCAAGCTTCTCTCCGAGCTCGACCATGCGCTCGCTTCTGCCCCTCGAAATCCTGACGGCTGGTGAGCGCAGGCGTTCGGCACGGATTTCGACGCGCCGGACGGGTTGACTCCGTGCCGCGGCCGGGCGCACCATCAGCGCACTGCTGCTCAGGGCGGGAAGGGGTTTGCCGTGACCGACAGCCGTCAGGAGTTCTTCGATCATCTCGACTGGTTCGATGAGGACCACTGCGCGCGGCTGGACGATCAGCTCACCTGGGCGCGCGGGCAATGTCCGGTCGTGCATTCGGGATTCGGTGGTGGAATGCATGTGGTGACGCGGTATCAAGACCTCGTCACCGTGGCCGCGCATCCGGAGATCTTCAGTTCATCCATGCCCGGATTGACTTCTGTGCCAGTTGCTTTACCGCCCATCGACGTGGATCCGCCGCTGCATCACGACTTCCGGGCGTTCCTCAACGGGCCGTTCTCGCGGTCGGCGTTGCAACGATACGCGCCGGTGGTGCAGCAGCTCGCCGACGAACTCATCGACCAGTTCGCCGACCACGGGGAGGTCGAGTTCGTCAGCGAGTTCGCGATCCCGTTCACCGCGGGTGCGCTGGCGAAGATCGTGCTGGACGACGACAACCAGGAGCGGCTGGCGCGCGCGGTCGATGCCGTCACCCAGGTGTCGGTGCAGAACACGCCCGAAAGTTTCGCCGCCGTCGCGGCATTGGCCGCCGAGCTCATGGCCGAACGCGAGGCCGCGCCGCGCGCGGACCTGCTGCAGTCCATCGTCGATGCCACCGTCGCCGACGGCCGACCGCTGACCATGGAGGAACGGCTCGGCGTGGTCACCGTGCTACTGCTGGGCGGGCTCGACACCACCCGCGGCGCACTCGCCTACATCGCCGAGTTCCTGACCGAGATACCCGGCCTCGAAGCGCGCCTGCGTGAACCGGATTGGGCCGCTCGCGATCTGGACGAGCTGCTGCGCTACACCTCGACCGTGAGCGTCATGGGCAGACTCGTCATGGAGGACAACGACCTGCTCGGCGTCCCGATCGCCAGGGGCGACCGCGTCGCAGTGCACTGGCGCTCGGGCAACCGCGACAGCGACCGCTTCGACAACCCCGGCCAACTCGACTTCGACCGTAACCACAACCCGCACTTGGCCTTCGGCATCGGCATCCATCGTTGCGTCGGCCGCCACTTCGCCCGCATGCAGCTCGACATCGGCATCACCCGCCTCCTGAACCGCCTCACCGGCTTCCGCCTCGCCCCCGGCACCGAAGTGCGCCGGTCGGTCGGCATCAGCGTCGGAGCACCTCGCGAACTACACCTCCGCTTCGACCCCGTCACGCCCTGACCTGCCCGGAGTCTCGCCTAGGCGCGGCCGAACACCTCGTAGGTCCCGACCTCGTGGGTGACCTCTTGCCGCCAGCCCACGATCCGCCACCCGTCCGAGGTGTAGGCGGCCTCGGCGTGGTACCAGCCGAACACTTCGAACACGAGATCCGGTCGATTCGCACCGATATGGTGGACCCGCATCTTCGCCGACATCGTGGCACGTTCGCCGTCAACAGTCGCTTGCTCGTGCCCCATCAAATGCTGTGTGGGACCACACTTGTCGAGATATCCACGAATCATCCTGACGAGATTGTCTCGGCCGCCGACGATTTCAGACCCCGCGTAATCCGCCTTCACATCCGGGGCGAACACGTTGTCGAGGCCCGCCCAGTCACGCCGGTCGAGCGCATCGGCATACCTGTGGAGTAGAGCGATAACTGCATACCGTTCGGTGGTCATTGCGGGACCGTAGCGGCCAAACCCACGTCCCGACCGGTGATCGTCTCGCTGATCGGGACAATTACCTTGACCCATGACAGCACAGAAGAATCTGTATTCAGAAAATCATGAATCGTGGGAAGGCGGAACCAACGCAAGCTCATGCCGCGAGCCGCCCGGTGCGGAACGGCGATGAAGGCCCCAAAGATCAACGGCAGGAGCCATTTGGGTCTATTCGTGGACCGAGTCGCATTCACCGCCGAGATGGGGATCGAGGTATGCGGCCGTTGCTGTTTGCACGAACGATCGGATCAACGGGTTGGCGTCGCCCTCGTTCCAGACCACCACCACCCTGCTCGGCGCCATATCGATCAGCGGAACCACAGCCAGTCCCTCGGGCACGTTGTGCCCGAGCGGAGTTACGCCGACGGTGCCGTTCCACAGCACGGCTTGCACACATTCTTGAACGACCCGCACGACCGGGCCCTCCCGCGGTTCGCCACCGTTCCAGTAGGTCTGCCAGAGGGGGTCGGTGCCGGCGGGAAACTGGAACCAGCGACGGTCGGCCAAGTCGGTCAGTTTCAGGTGGTCGCGGTGAGCCAGCGGGTCGTCGGCGCGCAGTACGGCTCCGACGGGGTCGGCGCGCAGTTCACGGACGGTCAGGGCGGTGTCGTTGAACGGCGCACGGGTCACGGCGACGTCGACCAGTCCGGCCTTCAGCCCGCAGGTGGGGTCGCTGAGGTCGGTGTCGCGGATACGGATGTCCACCTCGGGGTGCCTGTGGCGGTAAGCGGCAGCCAGTCTGGTGATGCCGGGGTCGGTGGCGTCACCCAGGATGCCGATGGTGAGGTTCGCGTTTCCGGCCGCAGCGGCCAGCCGCACGCTGAGCCGGTCGGCCTGCTCGAGCAGAGCACGCGCCTCGTCGAGTAGCACCGCCCCGACCGGGGTGAGACCGACACCGGTGGGCGACCGATCGAACAGGGCGGCACCGACTTCCGCCTCCAGTTGCCGGATGGCGCGGCTCAGCGGCGGTTGGCTCATGTACAGCCGGGTGGCGGCGCGCCCGAAGTGGCGTTCCTCGGCGACGGCTACGAAGTAGCGCAGCGTACGTAGCTCCACCCTGGCACGATACCCGTCCGGTATCGGCATCGCGGAACGGGTCTTGGACACCTCCGGTGTCCCGGCGGTGCAATCGAAATATGACCGACGAAGCACACAGCGACGAAATGAACTCCGCCACAACGGTTTCGATAGTGCGGCCGGGCGAGGGTGAGGTGATCATGTTGGGCGCCACGCGAATGCGCGTCCTCGAGGACGGCAGTAATACCGGCCACCGTCTCGGACTCGCCGAATCCGTCGTGGCTCCCTACACCCCGGGGCCGCCGCAGCACCGGCACGCCCGGCACGACGAAGGCTTCTACATCATCTCCGGCACGCTGCGGTTCACCGTCGGCGACACCGCCTACGACGCGACAGCGGGCACGCTGGTGATGGTCCCGCCCGGCGCCCCGCACACCTTCGCCAACATCACCGGCCAACCGGCCGTCATGCTCAGCACCTTCACCCCCGACCTGTATGTGCAGTACTTCCGCGACCTGCAGGACATGATCGCCGACGGCGGGGAACTGACACCACAGGTGAACATCGACGTGATGAGCCACTACGCCACCGAGCCCGCCACCGACTTCACCTGAACCCCCAGCGGACCGAGGCGCTTTCGTCACGGTCACTGATGTCACCACTGGATAGGAATTGTGAACATCGCATTCTGGATCGCCGCCGGCCTGCTCGCTCTCTTCTACCTGTATGCAGGCGCACTGAAGATCACCCGGAGCCGGGATCGACTCCGGCCCATGATGGCCTGGGTGGACCGCACACCCCTACCCGCTGTCCGCGCCATCGGCGTGCTCGAAGTACTCGGCGCGCTCGGGCTGATCCTTCCACCCCTGACCGGCATCGCGCCCTGGCTCGCTGTGATCGCGGCCGTTGGGTTCGTACTCCTGCAATTCGGTGCGATCCCGGTCCATCTGACCGGCGGAGATCGAAAAGTCGCCCTCAACATCACCCTTCTGCTCACAGCAGCCGTGACCGTTTTGTTCGCGACCACCTGGGTGTGACTCTCGGATCCCAAATAATCCGGAAATTCTCAGGTCGTGGATGTCGAGAACGCCCGGGCGGCTCCGTCCCAGGGGTACGGAGGCGAACGGGCCTCGACGACACCGACGAAGGAACGAGCATCATGCAAGCGAACGAGATCACCGCGATCCTGGACCTCCCGATCAGTCAGGAGCTGCTGGCTCGCGATCTGCTGCGGATGGCGTATGTCGCCAAGGACGGCACGCCTCGCAACATCCCGATCGCATTCACCTGGAACGGCTCGGAGATCGTCGTCTGCACCACGAAGAATGCCCCGAAGCTGCCCTTCCTGCGGCACAATCCGGAGGTCGCGCTGACGATCGATACCGAGGTGCATCCGCCGAAGATCCTGCTCATCCGCGGGCGAGCGGAAATGGATGTGGTGGATGGCATCCCGGAGGAGTACCTGCGGATGAATGGCAGCTACGAGATGACCCCGGAGCAGCGGGTCGAGTGGGAGGCCGAGGTTCGCTCGCTGTACGACGGCATGGTCCGGATTGTCATCACCCCGACGTGGGTCAAACTCATCGACTTCGAAACCACCCTCCCGACCGCGGTCGAAGAACTGATCCGGCAACGGGCCGAGCGTCAGAGCGCCTGACCCGATCGAACCCGGCCAGAATGGGCCCTACGAACCGAGGAGAACATCATGCCGAAATACCTGCTGCTCAAGCACTACCGGGGCGCGCCGGCCCCGGTCAACGACGTGCCGATGGACCAGTGGACGCCGGACGAGATCTCGGCCCACGTGCAGTACATGGAGGACTTCGCCGCACGACTCGAGACCACCGGCGAGTACGTCGACAGTCAGGCGCTCTCGCCGAAGGGCACGTTCGTCCGCTCCGACGGCGAGGGGCGCCCGCCGGTCACCGACGGCCCGTTCGCGGAGACCAAGGATCTGATCGCCGGGTGGATGATCATCGACGTCGAGACCTACGAACGGGCGCTCGAGCTGGCCGGCGAGCTGTCCGCGGCGCCGGGCGCGGGCGGGAAGCCGATCCAGGAGTGGCTCGAGCTGCGACCGTTTCTCACCGCGTCACCCACGGTCACCGAGTGAACGAGTCGCTGCTACGCGAACTCGTACCCGCGGTGATCGGCGTCCTCGTCCGCCGCGGAGCCGACTTCGCCGCGGCCGAGGATGCGGTGCAGGAGGCGCTGATCCGGGCACTGGAAACGTGGCCGGACGATCCACCGCGCGATGCCAAGGCGTGGCTCGTCGCGGCCGCCTGGCGAAAGTTCCTCGATGCCGCCCGCGCCGAAACATCGCGGCGGGGACGGGAATTCGCCATGGAGGTCGAGCCTCCGGCAGGTCCGGTGCCCGCCACGGACGACACACTGTGGCTGTATTTCTTGTGCGCGCACCCCTCCCTGTCCCCCGGGTCGGCCGTCGCATTGACCTTGCGCGCTGTCGGCGGCCTGACGACCCGGCAGATAGCCACGGCCTATCTGGTCCCCGAAGCGACTATGGCGCAACGGATCAGCCGTGCCAAACGGCGGATCACGGGACTGCCACTCGACCGGCCCGGCGATCTCACGACGGTGCTGCGCGTGCTCTACCTCGTCTTCAACGAGGGCTACGGCGGGGATATCGACCTGGCGGCCGAAGCCATCCGCCTCACTCGTCAGCTCGCCGCCTCGACCGACGAACCCGAGGTCGCTGGGCTGCTCGCGCTGATGCTGCTGCATCATGCTCGCCGGGCGTCTCGCACCGGCCCGGGTGGTCGCCTGGTGCCGCTCGCAGCACAGGACCGATCGCGTTGGGACACAGGCCTTATCGCCGAGGGGGTGGGGATTTTGCAGACCGCGCTGGCCCGCGACCGGCTGGGCGAATACCAGGCCCAGGCCGCGATCGCCGCCCTGCACGCCGATGCCCCGAGCACCGCCGAAACGGACTGGATACAGATCGTGGAGTGGTACGACGAACTGCTACTCCTCACCGACAGCCCGATAGTGCGGCTGAACCGCGCAGTGGCAGTCGGCGAGGCCGACGGCCCCCGCGCCGGCCTGGCCGCACTGGCCGAACTGGACCCAGAACTCCCCCGCCACACCGCAGTCCGCGCCTACCTCCACGAACGCGCCGGCAACCTCGGGCAGGCCGCCACCCTCTACGCCGAGGCGTCCCGCGCAGCCACCACCGTGCCCGAGCGCGACCACCTCACCCGCGAGGCAGCCCGGATACGGCAGCTACTGCGCTCCTGAGCCCGGTTGCGGCACAACCACACTCGACCTCCCGCGCGGAAGCCAGCTACCAGCACGGTAGGCCGACGTACGGACCCGACTATGGTCGAGAACGTCCTCTACTGCCGATCGTGTGGGCAGGTGTCAGAATCGCTCATTGAAGATTGCGCGACGTCACTGCTCGAATCTGCTGGCCATGCGGGCATTCGAAGCCACCGGTCGGGCACGACGAACACACGGCGATACGCACTGATGCAAATGAACTCCCGGCACAGCACTTGATTTCAGCAATCACTGCTCGACCGGGAGTTCACTCGAATCTCGACCGTCACGCACCCAACACCGGATTTCTCGGACGCTTACTCAGATGCACCAGACGACACTGCCGAGGGGGATACACCACGTAGCTGATCCGAACGATCCGTCGACCGGAGTGGCGGAGGACGACGGAGGCGCCGCGGCAGTCGAATCGGCAGTGGCCGCGGGCGCGGCGAGGACGAGCAGGGGCGCGGCAATAATAGTCGCGGCAAGGGCTTTCATGATCTTGCTAGACATTTTGCTTCCTAACAACGAGCTGTATGACGTCCGGGTACTAGGCCGAGCTACCGGACTGGGTCTGCGAGTGCGTCACGTGCCGAATCGACTTTGCGACACCCGATATCGCTCCTTGGTGAAGTTCATATGCGTTCCGACAGGAACGCGCGTTCCAGCCGGCCGACAGCTGCAGCATCGACCACACCGGACAAGACGTCATTTGGTACCGAGGAAGACGTCACTAGCAGCTTACCGCTGGCTACCAAAACACTGAAGCAGGTCACCGCTGCGACGAAAACGGCTGCGACGAAAACGACGGTAATCCGGTTTGCCGTCGAACTTCTCGACCTGCACCTCCGATGAGCGGACATCATCGTCAGCTGATTTCCATGCACGCATCATTGGCGCAGCCGGTTCTCGGTGGACGGCCGCCGATGAATGCCTCTACTTATGGTCGATGCGGCCGATCGGATCGGTGGCCTGTGCGAGATCGGTCTGCGCCTGCTTCCATGCCATGTCATCGATTCCGAGGGCGCTGCGGAGGTAGGCCCATGAAGCCTCGCGGATCAGCACGACGCGGTCGGGGCTTTCATCGGTGGTGTCCTTGGCGTTGTAGCCATGGATTCCGCCCAGTGAATGATCGCCCCCGAAGATGGTGAGCAAGCTTTGGGCGCCAGGGCTGTAGGCGTAGACGTCGGTGAACCAGTCGGGGCCACGGGTCGAGAGATGGGATTGATCGTGATCGCCCGCGACCACCAGGGTCGGTGTGGTCAGGTTGCCGAAGTCGGGGTTCATGAAGGAGAAGTTCTCCGCGGCGAACGGGGTCAGGGTGTCGCCGCCGAGGCCGGTAGTTGCGAGCAGGACACCGGCTTTCACTCGCGTGTCGCTCAGATCGGGTCCAGGCTGCCCGTTCGTGCCGATGACGCGCGCGCCGAGCAGCATGCCGACGGTCTGTCCGCCCCAGGAATGTCCTGCGACGGCAATGCGGTCGCGGTCGATGCGTTCGTCGAGTCCTGGAATCGCGGCAACGATCCGGTCGAGCTGGTCGAGAACCTGCGTGACGTCGCGGACCCGGACGCGCCAGATGTCCGGGTACCGGGGATCGGCCGGAGTGAGGCCGAGGGTTCGTGAATCGAGAAATGTGGGCTGCACGACGACGAAACCGTTGCCGGCCCAGAAGTCGACCAGCGGGTCGTAGGAGGACATCGACTCGCCGTAACCGTGGGCGAGCACGACGATGGGCAGACCGGCGCCGACGGTGGGTGCGGATATGCGCACCTGCAGGTCGTCGCCGCGTTCGGGCGCCGGCAGGACGACCGGTTTGACGCTGATGATCGGGCTGGTCAGGGCGGGTACACCGCTGCGGGCGGCAGTGTCCGGTCCGGGCATGGGGTTTCCCTTCGATAGCGATGCGCGCTGCGCCGTGGGGGTCGAGAATCCACGCGAACCGCGGATATACTCAAGCGGAGCACTGTTCCGAATATACGGAGCAGTGTTCCGATTGACAACTATCGCCGTGAAAGAAGGGAAGTCACGTGGACGCACGCGACGAGCGAGCCGCTGCCAGTTCGTCCAAACGCGCCGACGCGCGACGGAACGAGCGGGCCCTGCTCGATGCCGCGGCATCGGTGTTCGTCACCCAGGGCGTGGATGCGCCGGTCCGCCAGATCGCCGCCGCGGCCGGCGTCGGCATGGGCACGATCTACCGGCACTTCCCCGCGCGAGCAGATCTCGTCGCGGCCGTCTACCGGCATCAGATCGACGCCTGCGCCGAGGCCGGACCCGCCCTGCTCGCGGAGGAGTCCTCACCGTTCGCCGCACTGCGTCGATGGGTGGATCTGTTCGTGGACTTCCTGGTGACCAAGCATGGGCTCGCCGCCGCGATGCGCAGCGACCCCGACAGCTTCACCGCCTTGCACACACTGTTCCTGGACCGACTCGTGCCGGTGTTCGACAGTCTCCTCACCGCCGGCCGCAACGCCGGCGAGATCACCGCCGACGTCTCCGCCTATCAACTGCTGCGCGCGATCGGCGACATCTGCGCGGGCGCAGAAATGGTCGACCCGAATTACGAGGTGCATCTCACCATCGGCCTGCTGCTCGACGGGTGCCGGCGGTAACGACCGCGAAATTCGAAGGTGCACAGCCACATCCGGCCACGCATCGCCACTGCCACCCCGCCGGGACGCAACCACTCGATATGCGCGAAACCCTCTCGCCCCAAGCAATTCTGGTCTACCGGATATCCAGCACCATCGTCATAGGAACCCCGCCTTGCCGCATACCGCGCCGACCGAACCGGCCACGCGGACCGGTCGACGACGAGACCGACTGCGGCGCAGGAACATCCGCTTCTGTCGACGTGCGCGCTCGGTACGCATCAGATCGCCGAGCGCCCCGTCATAGAATCACCGTCTAACCGAGGCGAACGTCTATGGTGGCCAGACCGAAGATCTTGCGCCCAGCGGACTTCGCGGTGAGAACGACTGTGGCGGTTCTGGTTTCCGGGTCGATCGACTTGATCCGGCCGCTGAACTCCACGTCCCCGGCCGAGACGGCTCCGACGACGGTGTAGTTCGACAGCCGGGCTCCGTACCGGATGATGGCACCGGGGTCGCCGAGCCAGTCGGTGACAAACCCCGCCCCGAGGCCCATGGTCAGCATGCCGTGTGCGATCACATCGGGAAGGCCGGCCAATGAAGCGACTTCCTCGTTCCAGTGGATCGGATTCACATCACCGGCGACTCCCGCATAGTTCACCAGGTCGCCCCGCGTCAGTCGGACAGTCCGGGCCGGTAGCTCGTCACCCACGGCGATGTCCTCGAAACGGATTGCCGTGTGCGGCACACGGGTTCGCGATACGTGCGAATGCCGGGAGGCTGCCTGTGCAGGCTGATCGGCCAGTGGATGTCCGGCGGGTGGCGCCGAGGCTGCGGGCGAGGGCGCGGGTTCCAAACCGCTCATGATCACACCTTCGATGGCATCGCTGATGTCGGCATCGACGTCATCGCCGGTGATGCCGACGATCGTCGTGTGCATGATCTGCACGATCTGGCCGGACTGGTCGGTAAATGTATTGGTGACGGTGAGCAGGTCCTTGCCGGCGACACGGCGAACCGAGGACAGTTCGACATCGCTGATCAATCGGTCACCGGCCAGGACAGGCTTGTACATCTCGAAGACCTGGTCGGTGTGCACGAACATGTCGTAGCCGGCCAGCACGTTCTCGAGCAGAGCACGATTGGCCCGCATCGCCACGATCGAAGCGAACGTCGCCGGCGCGACCAGCCCGGCGAACCCGAGCTCGTTGGCAGCGGAATCGCTCCAGTGTGCCGGATGGGAGTCCTGGACAGCCCGCGCGTATTCGCGGATCTTCTCCCGACCAACTTCGTAGTAGTCATCGACGCGATAGCGATAGCCGATCAGCGCGGCCACATCAAATGCTGCTTCCATCAAGCCTCCCCTACATCGTTCGACCAACCTCAGACCCGGATCCGCAGAGCCGAATTCATGAGCGGACACCACTCTTCCACAGGACAGCACGCTTGCTGAGGAGAACAAACGGTCTTGCCGACGAGTCGGCCGATGCCTCAGCGCAAAGTCTGAAGCACATCCGCTCATGGCGCATCCCGCGCGGTTTGATCAGCTGGAACGAGCGCGACCGACAGCGAGAACGACTGCGGCCCAGGACATCCACCTCTGCCGAGGTTCGGGCAACCGGTGCAATCCCGACAATCCGCTGTAGAACAGCAATTTCGCGCCAGTTCCTCAGCTGTAGTCCACGTCCAGAACGGTTGGGTTGGCCGTTCATGCCCGGACAGCAGCGCGCCCTTCTGGCCGGGACCCGGCCCTGATACCAGTCTCGAGTAGCCGCATAGTGCGCTGACCGAACCGGCCGGCAAGGGCATCGGAAAAATCAGCGGGCAGAGGGCCATACGGCTGCAGGCAGTGCACGCACATGCCGAGTTGCGGGCGGCTTTCGACGTGTTTCACACGTTATCCGGTGGCACGGCAGTGGGATTGTCAGTGTTCGGAGACGGCTTCCTCGTAGGCGCGAAGTGTCGCTATCACGAGGGCGCGCTGCTCGGCCGTCAGCGGGCCCAGGGCTGTACGCCAGCCGCGGCCCGCGCCACCGAGCCATGCCGCGACCGCCGTTCGATGGGAATCGGCGATGGTGACAAGGGTTCGTCTGCGGTCATTGTCGTCGGTTCGTCGATCCACGACGCCCTGGCGGCTGAGGTCCGCGACCATCAGGCTCACGGTCGTGGGCGCCACCTCCAGCCGCTGCGCCAGCTCGTTCACCGTCAGCGGCCCGTCGAACAGCACGTAGGTCAGCATCGAGAGATGGCGAGGCGCCAGATCGAATGATCGCAAGGCCGCCGGGACCGGCAGGCGTTTCGCGCGCCCGATCAGCCGTGGCATGAGCAGCACCATGGCGCGAACGCTGTCGTCCAAGGACAGACCAGGCTCCGTTGACATACCTCTCTCTCCAAAATATCTTTGCATACAAAGCAATCTTGGCGAACCGGACCTTCATCGTCCCATGCGAACACGCCGGTCCTGCACTCCACAGAGGAGAACCAATGTCCGAACCGATTGCGCGGCCCAGGGCACTGACCATCGGTCTGCACCCCCGAGCCATGGACTACAGCCGCTTCCCAGATCTGGACGAGGCGCAGCTGACCGCCAGGGTCGACGCCGCCAACGACGCCCTGCGCGACGCCGAATTCGATATCACCCCATACCTTGTCGGCGCATCACCCGAGGAAGCCGAAACCGAAATACGAACCCTGCTCGCCCACCAGCGGTTCGACCTCGTCATGATCGGCGGTGCGATACGAGCCTTCCCCGACCACACCCCACTGTTCGAGCGCATCATCAACACCCTGGCCGAGGCCGCCCCGGGAATTCGATTCTGCTTCAACACTTCCCCCGAAACCACCCTCGACGCCCTCCGCCGAGCATCCACAGCCATCTGAACCCCGACATGCACCAATCGCACGGGCCAACGGGGCCACCAGAAGATCAACCGGCAGAGCGCCGTAAGGGCCTGCGACGATGGTGAGTGTCGTTACGATCGCGGCATGGAGAATCGCGGAGCCGATCGAACGTCCGGTGAGGCCGTTCGGCGTTCGGTGGTTTTGGGTGGGGGCGGCGTTGCCGGGTCGGCGTGGATGGCGGGTTTGGCCGCTGAATTGCGCCGCCGTGGAATCGATTTGGGTTCGGCCGACTCGATAGTCGGCACGTCCGCAGGCGCGGTCGTCGGGGCGGCACTGGTAGCGGGGCGGGATCTGGACTCGTTTGCCAACGATCCACGTCCCCCAGGCAGCACGGAACCACCGTCGGTGGTGAAGCGCGAGTTGGTTGCCACCGTTTTCTCGGTGTTGTTCGACCGGACGTTGGATCGTGATACGGCGCGGCGCAAGGTGGGTCGAATGGCGATGGCCGAGGAGCCGGCGCAACCGGCGCATATCGCACCGATGGAGTGGCTGGTCGGCGGCAACGACTGGCCGGATCGCAGGTTGCGGATCGTCGTCGTGGACGCCGCCAGTGGTGAGCGCCAGGTCTGGGACAGCGGCAGCGGTGTGCCCCTGGCTACCGCTGTCGCCGCGAGCCGTTCCTTTCCGGGACTCCGCCCGCCTGTTGTTGTCGGAGACCGCTACTACATTGATGGCGGGGTTTGGTCGCCCACCAACGCGGACCTCGCCGCGGACTCGGACGTCGTTCTGGTGGTTGAGCCATTGGCGCACATGTTCCCGCCCGAACAAGTTCAATCCGAACTCGCGACGACCGCAGCCGATACCGTCGTGCGGTTCCGCCCCGACGCGGCCACGATCGACGTGTTCAACGCGTTCGCGACCGACTCGGATGTGCTCGCGAGCTGGCCGGTAGCGTTCCAAGCGGGCATTCGCCAGGCAGACAACCTGGCACAGCAGTTGATCGACGCGGGCTGGTTGTCGCTGGAGCGGTGATACGCACCCAGGCCGCGCATACGACGGATCGCACGATAACCGCGAGGCGCGCTGACCGAACCGGCCAGCGGGGATCGGCCGGAACCCGGTGCGGCGCAGAGCATCCGCTATTGCCACGTTTCGGGCGACCGGTGCAATCCCGCACAATCCGCTGTAGAACAGCGATTTCGCGCCAATTTCTCAGCTGTAGTCCACGTTCAGAACGGCTGGGTTGGCCGTTCATGCCCGGACAGCAGCGCGCTCTTCTGCCGCATCGTGCGCGGGTCCGAAACGGCCGCGGCTGGAGTTGGCAATTTGGGTTTGTGGACGTCGGTTTCGATGCGTTGGTGCCCGCCAGGAGTGCACGGAAGTGCTGAATTTCGTGTGCTTGGCTAGAGCCGGATGATCTTCTGGGAGGCCATGAAACGTGTTCTAATCGATGCGTTTTGACGAGTCGGAACAGAGGGGGTCGATCGCGGTGGTTTCGTTCTTCGTGGCGCGGGACGGGCGGTACCAAGCGCATGGATACGGGGTCAGCCAGTGGTCTTCGAAGCAGGTGAACGGGCCGGCGGTGTGTGGACTGTTGGCGCGTCAGGTTGAAACGCATTGCCCCGCAGAGGGCTTCATGCCTGCGCGGCTGACAGTCGATTTGCTGCGGCCGGTACTCAATGAACCGATCGCGGTGCACAGCGTCGTCGTCCGCGAGGGTGCGCGGGTGATCGTGGCCGATGCCTCCATCGTGCAGGAGGGCGAGGTTCGTGCGCGGGCGAGTGCGGTCTTCCTCGCTTCAGCTTCGGCGGCACCGGGTGAGATGTGGCAGCCGCGGGCGTCATTGCCCGCTCCGCAGGTTCAGCTGACATCGCCGGATGGTGAGCCTCCGTTGCTCAAGTGTGGCGAGTCCGAGTGGACCGACAACTTGGCCGCAGGCCGGAACGCCGACCGTAAAGTGCTGTGGCAGAACCTCATTCCCTTGGTCGAGGGCGAAGCGATCTCCCCGTTTCAGCGAGCAGCTGCTATGGGGGACGCCACGAACTTCGTCTGCCATTGGGGATCTGCGGGGATCGGCTACATCAATACCGACATGACCTTGACGCTGTCGCGGTTGCCCGAAGGTCCCGAGCTCGGGCTTCAGGCTCAGGAGCAGGTCACCGGCGACGGTATCGCGGTGGGAACCGCAACGCTCTACGATCGCGTCGGCCGGTTGGGCACCTGTGTGGTGACTGCCGTCGCGGACGCCCGGCGGCCAGTACCGGCAGCACGCCACGCGGCGGCCGCACGCTGATCAACCAACCTCCTCATCTGCCGCTTCCCGCGCTGACCGAACCGGCCACGGGTGAGCTGACATTGCGACGGCGCTGACACAGCGCGGAACCGGCTGCCCTACGAAGGTTCGGAATCCGCCACTGCCGGAGCATCGGTGGGGACCAGGTCGTAAACGTACGACCGATCGCCCTTGAAGCTCACCCACACTCCTTCGGGCGGGAGGTCACCCCGCCCGGCATCATCGAACGGACGACTCGACACCGCAGCCTCCGCAGTGCACACCACCCATCCGAAATCAGGAAGCCGCCGACACCAGATGTCGAGGTCGACCCGCTTGTACGACGGAAAACCGTGCGCGTCCCCGTCGCGGACGAACTCGTAGGTCAACCCGTCCAGCCGCCGCACGAAGCGCATACCCAGCATCAAGCCATCCTCGACGACGAACTTTGCCAAGATCAACCGGATATCGGGAGCGGACGTAACCCCCCGAACGCACTCATCTGCCGCATCGAGCGCGGTTCGAAACGGCCACACCGGGATCGGACACGTCGGCACGGGAAGGTTCACAGGCCGTCGGTGGCGCTCGGCCGAATGCTGACGACGGCGCCGGAGGCGCGAAGGGAGCGCGCCAAGAGTTCTATTTCCACGAGAGTTCCTCGAAGCCCGGCGCGCAGGAGTTCGTTGGCCATTGGACCGTGCCTGCGATAGCGGCAGCGGTCGGAGCCGAACCTAGACCGGGAACCGATCTACGCCAACCATCCGGAAATGCCGCGACTCGCGGGCTCCGAAGCGGCCGACGCGGACCTGGAAGATCAACCGGCAGAAGGCCTCACGGCCGAGAGCGGTGTGCGCTCACGCCGAATGTCGCGTATCTCGGGGGCAGTTGATCGGTGTCGGTCAGTCTGTCAGCAGGAGGGTGAGCAGGGTGCGGAGTTGGTGTTGTTGCTCGGTGGTCAGCCGGGCCAAGGGTCGGCTGGCGAAGGGCATGCGGGCTTGTAGGTCCTCGGCGACGCGTCTGCCCTGATCGGTCGCCGCGACCAGGCGCACTCGACGGTCGTTCGGATTCTCCCGGCGCTCGATCAGGCCACGGGTTTGCAATTTGTCGACGAGGGCGGTGACATTCGACGGCTCGGCGTGCAGATGCTCGGCGATCCGCCGGGTCACGACCGGTTCCTGTGCCGCCAGCAGCGCTTTGGCCTGCATGGGCGTCAACTCATGGGCGTCGGCGGCCGCCTCCGCCTCGGCGGCGTAGCGGCGATTGATCGCTGCGAACAGCCCTACCACCTCGGCCGTCAGTTCCCGCTGCTCCTGCTCGCTCGACATGCCCTCCACTATAGCGATACCCCATCATAATTATGATGTATGATGATTATGGTTCATAACCAATAGCCAGGAGGAAACCCATGAGCCCGTCCATCGACCGGAAAACCGTCCTGATCACCGGCACCTCGACCGGCATCGGACTGCACACGGCCGTCCACGCCGCCCGCTCCGGCTGGCAAGTCATCGCCACCATGCGCGACACCGCCCGCTCGACCGCACTCGTCGAGCTCGCCCGCCACGACGGCGTCGCCGACCACGTCGAGGTCCGACAGCTCGACGTCACCGATCCGGCCTCCGTCCACCGCTGCGTCTCCGGCGTCGTCGACGATCACGGCCACCTCGACGCGCTGATCAACAACGCGGGCGCCGGCCACCTGGGCACCCTCGAACTGGAGGACACCGGCGAGATCCGCGCCGTCATGGAGGTCAACTTCTTCGGCGTCCTCGAAGTCACCCGCGCCGCGCTCCCGCAACTGCGCGCCACACACGGACGAGTTCTGACCGTCAGCAGCGTCGGCGGGGTCATCGGACAGCCGTTCAACGAGGCATACTGCGCCGCGAAGTTCGCCGTCGAGGGCTTCATGGAAGCGTTGGCCCCGGTAGCCGCGCAGACCGGCGTCGCGGTCAGCGTCATCGAACCCGGCGCCGTCGCAAGCGAATTCGTCGCCAACGTGGGCGGACGTGAAATGCTCGCCACGAATGCGACCGGACCGTACGCTTCCGCGCTGGCCGCCTACCGCAAGCGCACCGAGGGCGCCTTCGCCAACGCCCAATCGCCCGAATCCGCCGCCCAGGCCATCGTCGAAGCGCTCGACGCCACCGACCTCCCGTTCCGAGTCCAGACTTCGGACACCGCCCGAAACTTCGTCGCCGTCAAACTCTCCGACCTCGACGGCGCGAAAGTGCAGGACATGACCAGCGCCTGGATCGGGTGAACCACCCGACCACAACCAGGTGATGGCGCGCTCACTGAACTCCCCCGCTGACGCTCACCGAAATTCCCCATTTGTCCCGTGTGGCTCCGCTGTGAAGGGCGGGCTCCTCCGATGCTGGTGTTACCTACCGCACCTGACCAGCACTTTCATTCGGAGGAGGCCCGCTTTTCCATGTCGATACGTGAGGAAGACGTGGAAATCAGTGCCCGCCTCGTTTGTCCGACGAAAGTGCCCAATCTTCAGCCGTCCGCTTTGCGCGCGTTCATTGCCCGGCCACGTTCAGCAGGATCTTGCCGCCCCGGAGGAGATGCTGCACCGCGTCCTGGATGTGCTCCAGGGGGTACACGCCCGCCACGGGGACAACGAGGGTGCCGTCGGCCACCAGCGGTGCCGCCTCACGAATGACAGGCACCACCTTGTCGCGGTAGTCGAAGTCGCCGACAAAGAATCCGCGGACGGTGAGGTGCTTGCCGACCAGTGTCGAGGTATCGACCCACATGGGCTCGTCCCTGGCCCAGGCATAGCTGACCAACCATCCACCGTCGGACAGCAATTCGAGCAGCCGCCCCACCACTGGACCACCGACGGCTTCCACTGCCAGCGCCACTCGCGCGTCGCCGATCACTGCTCGAACATCGCCGACCGCATCGGGGTCGTCGACGTGGACCACGTCGGCCCCGGCTGCTGTGAGCTCGGCGAACGTTGAGTCGTCACGGACCAGGTTGATCGTCTTCAGCCCACGTAGTTTGGCTAACGCAATCAATGACCGTCCCACACCGGAATTCGCGGCGTTCTGAACCACCCAGTCACCGGGCTGCAGGGAGATGCATTCACTGAGCATCAACCCTGCCGCCGGGGGGTTGCTGCCCAGCATCGAGTACTGCTCGATGTTGCCGCCCGCGGGGAGTGCGAACAGGCCGTCGGCGGGCACGACGAGCCGCTCACGCCACGCACCGGCATACAGGGGTAGCACGACCAGATCGCCGGCTCGAAGTCCATCGACCTCGGCGCCAGTGGCAAGAACGCGTGCGACGCCCTCTGCGCCTGGTATGTGGGGCAGGGGTGGTCGCGCCAGCATGCCGGTGACAACCAGTAGGTCGTGCTTGTTCAACGGCGAGACCTCAACGCTCAACAGAACCTCGTGCGGACCCGGTGGCGGCGGCTCCTCGATGTCGACGACGCGGAGCACCTGCGCGGGGTCGCCGAACTGCTCAATCTGGATGGCGCGCATATCAATCCCTCTCCATCGAAGTACTGAGTGGTCCGGGTGCGGCTCTACGCACCGCCTCAGACCCCGGAAACCGCCAGCCCCGATAATCGGAACCGCTCACGGGCGGAGAATTTCCGCGAGCACAGGCGAGGAACTTCGGCGAGCGCCGTCACAGTGGCGCCGGTCAGCGCAGGTGCTGAAGATCAGTCCTTACTTGGCCGGTAACTGAGTAGGGATCTGCGTAGACCGCTGAATGCATAGCCGGCCGCCCACACTGAAATCACAATGAGGACAACGAACATCGGTAGCCAGCTGCTCTTCTGATGATCGACGCTCCACCAGACCGCCGTAAACAGAATCGCGCAGATGAACAGCAGGATGTCGCGCAAGCTGCCGCGATAGGAGGCGGCCGCTCTGCGCAGCAGCTGGTATCGGTTGACGGTCGCGACCAGGTCGTCGATGCGACTGTCGATGCTCCCTTGGAGTTCGGCTCGCCGCTCCACCTCCTGCGCAGGTAAGCGTTCCAGCAGTTCCATATCCTGCTTGATCGTCTTGCGGACATCCGGGCCCTTCAGATATCCCGCCGCTGCGCCCAGAGCCAATCCACCTGCAATGGGCGCGATCCCCACGGCAAGGTCAACCAAAGCGGCCATGCTTCCGTCTCCTCGGCCAACCCATCAATATCGCGGCGAAAGTACCGCCCAGATCATATGCCCGGTCGTGTACCGCTGTGTCGATCGAAACGCCGACCTCGAGGGATATGGTCATGCTCGACTGACCAGAGGTTTGCTCGGCATTGCGACCAGAACAGCGAAAGTACCGGTATCGGGGTGAGGGGATCGTCGTCCTGACAGCGCTCGTACGAATCTCGGCATCCTGTGTCCGCTGCCGAAGTCGATTCAGCGGCGGACGCCGCAGAGGTTGGCTGTGATACGGAATAATCGGAGGCTTTCCGATGGGCAATTCTGTTGATCGCCTGGAGGAAAGTCACCGACCCTACGGCAACCCCACTGTCTCGACGGACTCACCGACAATGCTCACCGCCCGTGGCGGTCCGAATTCATCGGGCCGCTACCGAGTGCGAAGGCGCGGCGGTATCTGCCGCACGGATGATGAAGGCAATCGCGGGAATCCGGGTTGAGCGATGCCGAGCTGGTGCGAACGGGATTGCGAAGTGAAGACCGTCCCGGCCACACCGGCCCGGCGATCACCAGATGTTCCAGGTTCCCCTGAGCTGCTTGGCCTCCCGGTCTGCGCGCTCCAGATTCGGAACCAGGTCGGTGAAGTAACGCCGGGCGTCGCAGTTGTCGTCGCAGTGCTGATGTTGTTTCAGACCATGCTGTGCCGCTTGCAGATTCATGACCGGATAGTCCGGTGCGTCGTGCGAGATGATGGTCATGGCCTGCTCCCTGTCGTCCGGTCGCCCGCACGGATCACGGCGATGGCCTGACGCTTCTTGCCGCACACCGACATCGGGCACGACTCGTGGACTCGGAGGACATCGCGCGCGTAACCGATCGACATCGCGCTGATCGCCTCGTGGTTTTCGATGGGTATGCCGTACATGGCTGGCGCTCCGGTTGTCGGCGTTGATGTTTGGTGGCCCCCGGCCGCCCGTGCGACCTGGACGTGCGACCCGCTCTCGAAGGGCACACGATCGGAACTTATTGACCGGGTTGGCTGTTCAGGTCCAGGCGGCCGGGGGTGAATACCAGTAGACAGCCGCCCGATCATTGGCGGAAGATTCCAGGGCAGGAGTACTCGAATTTTCTCCCCGTCTTCCAAACCCCAGCACGAAAACCATTCCAAATCAGCACACAAACGATAGTGAGGCTAACGGAATGATCGGTTCGACCGTTCCCCGCAGAATGTTGGGACGTGAACTTCGGAGGCTGCGTGAGACATCCGGAGTGAGCGTCTCCAAGGCTTGTGCCGTCATTCAGTGTTCACCGCAGACCATGTGGCGGCTCGAAGGTGGACAGGGCGGGGTCAAACTGAAAACCCTATACATCGAAGCTCTTTGTAAGCTTTACGAAGCCTCCGACGAAGATACTGCCGCCCTGCTCGGACTGATAGAAGAAGCCCAGCGGCCCGGTTGGTGGCACTCGTACGGCGACTCCGTGCCGGAACACTTCGACCTTTACCTAGGGCTCGAGCAGTCCGCTCGGCGTTTCACCGCCTGGCAGACGACCTTCGTTCCGGGCCTGATCCAAACACCGGCCTATCGGCGTGCCCTGGAGTGGACGGCCTTCCCCGGAATGCCCACTTCGGTCGTCGAACAGCGTGTGGAATTGATCATGAAACGCCAAGAGCGGTTGCAGGATCCGGCGTTCTCGGCAGCCGTCTTGCTGTCGGAGTCGGTATTGGGCCACGAGATCGGCGGACCAGCTGTCATGGCAGATCAAATCCATCAACTGATCACGGTCGGGCAGCGGCGTAATGTCTCGATCGGTGTTGTGCCGCAAGCGGTCGGCGCGCATCTGGGGCTGCAGACGTACCACTTCGTTCTGCTGGAGTTTCCGCCTCGATCATCACCGGAGTTGAAGACCAAGTGGATCGAGCCGCCCGTGGTCTACGTCGAAGGGTTCACCGGGGCTCTCTATCTCGATCAGGCCGACAAGGTTGACCGTTACCGTAGCGCTCTTGTGGAAATCAAGCGCCGTGCGTTGGATGAGCAATGCACACGGGACTTGTTGGCCCACAAAGCGAAGGAGTATGCGGTATGAGCACCACCCGACTGGGTGCCCAGTGGTACAAGAGCAGCCGTTCAGCATCTCAGGAGGCTTGCGTGGAAGTCGCGCACTTCGGCACCGAGACCGGCGTCCGGGATTCGAAGAACCCCGGCGGCCCCGAGCTGATGTTCCCCGCCGACCAATGGGCTATCTTCAACGCGGCCGTGAAGGACGGAAAGTTCGACCGGTCCTGACCGACCATGACGACTGTGGGAGTCTGGGCGTGGTGTCCGGGCTCCCCTTCTTCATGCGTGACAAGATCTCCCACCAGCCTCGACACGTATACGACATGATCCGTTGAACATCCATCAAAGGAGATGTGCGATGCAGGTTAGGTCAGCAGTGGTCACCGGCGGCGCAGTGATCGCTGGGTTGTTCGCAAGCCTGGTTCCGGGTGTGGCCCACGCCGATTTCATCGATCCGGCGCCCTATGTGGACGCCAATGGGGTGGCGTGGTTCAGCATGGCGGGAAACAACTGTTCGATCACTCCGAATGGTGTTGTGGGGTGCGATCTTCCGACTCCGGCGTCGATCATGTCGATGACGATCGCGGGTATGACGATCCCGGTGCCCTACGTGCCGGCCGTTGCCATCGACACGGCGTACTTTCCCTCGCACCCGCAGTGGAGCTCCAATGGCAGCCACACTCAGCAGGGCGGCAATCCCGCGATCGTGCCGGGGGTCGATCAGTACACGACGTCGGTCTACTACGCCGGAGCCACGTGCACGGTTTCGGTCCGCAACGACGTGGTGTGCTCGGGGATGAGTCACGAATTCCGCGTCGCGGGGTTGCAGGCGTACGGAAACTGAACCAGGGCAACCGGATCGGTCGCCCGCCTCACCGATAGGAAGTGTCTCGAAGTGTGTGATGGGGTGGCATCGCGGTGCGGTGCCACCCCATCAGCATGTTTGGTGAAAGCTGTTGCCCACGTTCGCATATTCATGGATGTGTCGGGGAAGAACGCCTGACCGGAGCGTTCGTCACACCCTCAGTGATCGTGTGGAGCAGCCGTTCCGCCGGACCGCGACGGAACCGGCTGCGCCACAGAGTCGCCAGCACCAGGGAACCGATGGCGAGTAGTGCCAGTAGTTCCCAGCCCGGGCCGTGGATGCCGCCCGGCGGTGCGGTCGCGTTCTCGTCGGGTATCGGCACCAGGACGCTGACCGCCACCACCTGCAGGATGTAGAGGCTCAACGCGCAGGAGCCCGCGGCGATCAAGGGCCGCAAGGCGATACCGGCACGCGGGACCAGTGCCATCAGGACACCGATCACCAGGAAGGCGACACCGGTCGCGCCGAACACCTCGAACGGGGTGCCGCTGTGCGGGGTGGCGACGGTCAGCCACCACCAGCTCGTTGTCGCCACCGCGCCGAAACCCGTCATGTCGATGATCCGGCCCGGATCGAAGTCGGTGACCCCGGCCTGAGTCATACCCGCGGTGAGCAGGTCGACCAGGTGCGCGCGTCCGCCCAGCGGGCGCTGCACCAGCCACGAACCGCCGTATCCGAGCAATACCAGCAGCGCACCGACACCGATCACCGGCAGCGGCCGGAGTGCGCGAATCCCCCAGCGGCCCAGGGCCATACCGGCGAAGACGAACGGCATCCAGGTGAGCGCCGGGTACCCGCCGGTGAGCACCAGCAGCCGGCCAACCTGCCGCAGACCCGACCACGAGGTGAACATCTCGAATACGGGGTCGCCGCCGGAAGCGTTCTGGTGCATGTGGCTTCGGACGACGAAGGACAGGATCGGTCCGGCGATCGCGCACACCGCCGCGAGTATCGCGAGCGCCCGGGCATCCAGCCGCAGGGCGGGCAGGGCCAGCAGGAAGAACAGGCCGTAATAGGTCAGGATGATCATGATTCCGATGCCGGAATGCAGTTGCGCCAGCGCCAGACCCAGCAGCGCGACCAGCACGGCTCGGGAGCCGATGCGAATCAGGCTGCGGCGGGCCGCGATCCCGGTGGCAGGGTGCGCCCCGCCGGACATGAGCGCCAGCGACACGCCCGCCAATACCGCGAACAGCGCGGCCGACCGGCCCTCGAAGACCGTCAGCCAGGACGCGCCCGGCTGGCGCCGCGCCGGCCCGACATGCACCGCGAACATGCCCAGCACCGCGATGCCCCGCGCCGCGTCGAGCGCGAGGACGCGCGGCAGCGAATTCGAAGCATCCGATTCTTGCGGCACGGTGACCGATGCCGGCGATCTCATAACCTTGCCCACCTCCAGGATTTCGACTGCTAGTGACAGCGAGGCTAATTCGGCACACACGAGAAATTCGAGCCCAATGCCCGATTAGCGGAAGAAATAGCCGAAAGAGTTAGTTCCCGGCTAACCAGAAGGGTTAGGCGAGAATTCGCGAGCTACGCCTCGAGGATGGCATCCAGCTCGATGATGTCGATCAACCAATGGCTCCGGCAGTGGTGAGGGCGGGCCACGGGCCCGCCCTCACCGCTTCGAGACAGAAGCTAGTCGCGCAGGAGAAGCGCGAGGTAGAGGCGGGTGGCCACGGCGTCGAATTGTTCTGCGGCGGGATCGGAGTAGGTGCGTGCGCCGGGGATGTCGGCGGCGTACGCACGAGCGGCCTCGGCCAGCGCACCCATGATGCCTGCCGATCGCTGGATGGCGGACTTCTCGGCCCACGCCAGGGAGCGGGCCGATTCGGGCAGCAGCCGTTCGCAGGCGATGCGTACGCACAGCTTGTCGGCGGGGGCTCCATCGTGCAGGCCGAACAGTGCTGGGGGCGCGAGGGTTTGGGCGAATTCCCAGAAGCGGACGGTTTGGAAGACGTGCACGATATGGTCGGCGCGGTCACCCAGGATGCGGGAATAGAAGTCCGGGACGAGCCGGTCGACGGTGAAGTTGTGGGCGGATTCCGTACGGGTGATGCGGTCGAGTTCCGCGGTGGCCTCGGGTGAATCGATCGGGTACGCAAGGGTTTTGCCGCCCGCGAAGATGGCGTCCGCGCCGCTGCCGGTCAGGATCGGGCCGGTGACGCCGAGACGAGCCAGGACCGGCTGGATGGCGAGCATCGGGACGGCGTACGAAACCTCCCACAGCTCGGGCACTTTCAGGCGCTCCAGCGATTCCCGCGCCAACGCCGCCACGGCGGGGCCGTCCAGTTCGACGATGTCGTGCGGCAGGCCGAGGGCGGTGGCGGCGGCCGTGGCGTTGGCGCGGTCGGTGCCGTCGGCGGTCAACACGGTGAGAGCGTGCGGGCGAAGGCCCAGGGCGACGGCGGTGGCGGCCAGGAAGATCGAGTCGACGCCGCCGGACAGCAGGATGACCGGGTCGGCGGGCATGGCCTCGAACACCGCGCGCAGCCGGTCCCGGGTCTCGGCCGCCACCAGTTCGGCGGCGTGCCCGGGATCGGTGAGACGGCGTGAATCCGGGTCGGGGGTGGCGATATCGCGCAGGTCCGCGACGAATTGCATGGGTGCGCCGCTCTGGGCGGCGGGGGCGGTGTGTGCTGCGTCCGGTCGTCCCACGCGGCTCAGCCTACTGTGGCGCGGCACCGGCTCGGATTCCCAGCTGGCACATAGGTCGGACCCATGGCCCGCCCACACAGGGGCTTTTGGATAGGAGTCACGGCAGGCCGGTCGGCCCGCCGTCCCTCCGAGAAAGGTTCTGCGCGTTGAAATCCTCGTCTGTGACCCCGTCCCGCCTGCGCCGCGTGACCGCCCGCATCGCCGTGGCCGGTGCGCTCGCCGCGGTGCCGGTGGCCGCGCTGGCCATCCCCGCTTCGGCCGCCACCACCGACTCCGGGATTCCGGTGGTCAGCCAGATCGCCGACCCGGATTGGAATCACGATCGCGGCGGCGACAACCAGGACCGCCACGACCGCCCCGGCGACCAGGATCGGCACGACCGGCCCGGCGACCAGGATCGCGGCCCGGATCAGCCCCAGCCCCAGCCCGAGCCCCAGGCCCAGCCGCAGCCGCCGACCGGCTCGTTCGGCTGACCGTCACCGCCGCGGGCAGACCGCCACCGTGCGCTCAGCCCGCGGCGGGCAGGCGCACGGTGAATTCGGTACGGCCGGGGCGGCTTTCGACCGCGATGGCGCCGCCGTGCGCCTTCACCACCGCCGCCACGATGGACAGGCCGAGCCCGGTGCTGCCGGCGCGCCGTGAGCGCGACGAATCACCGCGCGCGAAGCGTTCGAAGACCTCCGGCTGCAGTTCCGTGGGAATGCCCGGTCCATCGTCGGTGACCCGCCAGATCGCCCCGCCCCGGCCGTCCCCGGCCAGGGCGGTGGTGACCCGGGTGCCGGGTCCGGTGTGCACGCGCGCATTGGCGAGCAGGTTGGCCAGCACCTGGTGCAGGCGGGCCGTGTCGCCGGTGACCACGATCGGCTCGGGCGGTAGTTCCAGCGCCCACTGCAGATCCGGGCCGGCGATGTGGGCGTCGCTGACCGCGTCCACGGTGAGCCGGGTCAGATCCACCGGCGCGCGCTCGATCCCCCGCCCGGCGTCCAGGCGAGCCAGCAGCAGCATGTCCTCCACCAGGGTCGTCATGCGCCGCGACTCGGAGTCGACGCGGCTCATGGCGTGCGCGACCACCGGCGGGAGCGTATCCCGTTCCCGCAGCGCCAGTTCCGCGTAACCGCGGATGGAGGACAGCGGGGTGCGCAGTTCGTGGCTGGCGTCGGCCAGGAACCGCCGGATCCGGGTCTCGCTGGCGTGCCGGGCCTCGAGCGCACCCGCGATATGGTCGAGCATGCGGTTGATGGCCATGCCGAGCTGACCGACCTCGGTGCGAGCGTCGGCGTCGGCGACCGGAACCCGCACGGGCAGCGTCACTTCCCCGCGATCCAGCCGCAGGTCCGCGACCCGCGCGGCGGTGGCGGCGACCCGATCCAGCGGGGTCAGGGCGCGCCGGATGAGCCAGATGCCCGCGGAGGTCGCCACCACCAGGACCACGGCGGTGGCGATCAACAGGATCAGGAGCACCCGCATGAGGGTGGCGTCGACCGAGTCCAGCGGCAGGCCGGTGATCACCGTCTTGCCCGACCAGGTGGTCTCGGCGAGCACGCGATAGTGGCCCTGGCCCTCGATATCCATCGAGACGGGCTTGCCGGGAGTGACGGCGGCCAGCTGCTTGCGGGCCGACTCCGACAGGGCGGACTGCACGCCGTCGTTGCCGACGCGGCCCGCGCTCACCGAGTGGTCGCGGCCCACGAGCGCGCCGACCGTATCCGGTTGGATGCTGCGGCGATTCAGGAATTCCGGTCCCGGACCGGATGATTCGCCTGTCGAGGGCGGCGGGCCGGGGGCATTGTGCTGGTCCGGCGGCGGGCCGAGGCTGGGACCGCCACCCACGTCGCCGAGAGCATGCTCGGTCGTCTCGGTGAGGTCGACGTCCACCTGGTGCACCAGGAACTGTTGCAGCGCAAGCTCGGTCGCGATGCCGATGCCCGCGACCACGGCCACCAGCAGCGCCACCTGTCCGACCAGCAGCCGCCTGCGCAGCGACCAGCGGCGGCGGCGGGCCCTCGGCTCGGCGGGCCGGCCCGAGGGTACGGGGAGCTCGTTCACGGGCTCTTCGCGTCGATTCATGGACTCACCCCGCTCGTTCGTGGAGGGACCGAGCTCGGATTCGCCGAGCTCATGGGTGGACTCACTGAGCCGGCTTGAGGACATAGCCCGCACCTCGCAGTGTGTGGATCATCGGCGCGCGGCCGCTGTCGATCTTCTTACGCAGATAGGAGACATACAGTTCGACGATGTTGGAGCGGCCGCCGAAGTCGTAGCTCCAGACCCGGTCCAGGATCTGCGCCTTGCTCAGTACCCGGCGCGGGTTGCGCATGAACAGCCGCAGCAGCTCGAATTCCGTTGAGGTCAGCACGATGTCGACGCCGTCGCGGGTGACCTCGTGACTGTCCTCGTCGAGCATCAGATCGCCGACCACCAGCCGCGAGCCGCTGTCCTCACTCGCGATGCCCGCGCGCCGCAGCAGCGCCCGCAGCCGCAGCACCACCTCGTCGATGCTGAAGGGCTTGGTGACGTAGTCGTCGCCGCCCGCGGTGAGGCCGGCGATCCGGTCCTCGACCGAATCCTTGGCGGTCAGCAGCAGGACCGGCAGATCCGGGAGCAGGTGGCGCAGCCGGTCGAGCACCTCGAGACCGGTCATATCGGGCAGCATCACATCGAGCACGACCACATCGGGCCGCAGCTCGCGCGCCTTGGCGACGGCCGTGCGCCCATCCCCGGCGGTGCCGACGGTCCAGCCCTCGTAACGCAGGGCCAGGGCGAGCAATTCGGCCAGCGCCGGTTCGTCGTCCACCACGAGCACGCTGACGGGACTGCCGTCGGCACGACGCATGGCGGAGCGCTCGATCGGGGTGTTTCCCGAGGTCAGAACTGACATTGTTACAGCGTCGGGGAGATCGCTGGGCCGAAGCTGTACCGAAGCTATGGGTCAGCTGTGAGACCTGTGCGCCGGCTGTGCGCGCCGGGTCAGCGTTCGGGCAGGACCGCACCGTGCGGATGCGGATGCTCGACGCGGCGAGTCGGACCTCGGCAGACCTGCGGTGCCGCCGCAATCTGCGTGCGGACCGCAGGAAATCGAGCCGAGGTCGGTACGGCGCGTCCGGAGGCGAGGTCAAATCGCTTGCCCCACATCGGTGGCCACCAAATGATCCAGGGCGCGTTCGGCCAGGGCCGCGATGGTCATCGACGGGTTGCAGGCGGCGGTGTTGCCGGGCATGAGCGCGCCGTCGAGGACGTACAGGCCGGGTTGGCCGTGCACGCGGCCGTCCAGGTCGCACACCGCGCCCATGCTCGCGCCGCCCAGCGGGTGCCAGGTGGAGGGGAACGCGAGATTGGTGTCGAGCAGCACGCTCGACGGTCCGGCGATGCGTTGCACCGCGGGGCCGATGTGGTTGTCCTGGATGGCGGCATCGCCGTCGGCGGGCCAGTGCAGGGTGGCGGCATCGGTCGCCGAGTCGTAGCGAAACTCGCCGCGGCCGGTGCTGAGGCCGTAGCCGACCATCATGGTGCTGTGCGCGTCCATCGACAGCGGCGGAATGGACGCCTGGATGACGGTGTGCGCGTTGTCCGGGTCATCCCAGTTCAGGCTGCCGTAGACGACCGGACCGCCCTGGGCGGGGCCGAATTCCTCGGTGGGAGCGGACCAGACGTAGATGCGGTCGGCATTGGTGCCCCACCCGCGGCCGAGATCGTCAGGGAGATCGGGGATCTGGCCCCTGGCCCCCGCACGCACCAGCAGCCGGGTGGTATTGAGGCTGCCCGCGGCCATGACCAGGGCATTGGTGGTGAGAATCTTGTTCTCCAGCACCGTGCCCGCGGTATCGGTGCGGTTCACGTGCACGATCCAGCGGCCGTCCGGCGCGCGCTCGATGTCGGTGACCTCGTGCAGGGTCTCGACGGTGACGCGGCCGGTGGCCTCGGCGGCGGCGATATAGGTGACGTCGACCGAGTGCTTGCCGCCATTGTTGACGCCCATGGCCCCGTCACCGTTGGTGTAGGAGGGGGCCATCTCGCCGCGGAGTTCGGCGAGTGCGAAGTTCCAGTCGATGGGCATGGGGATCTTCGACAGCGGCAGGCCGGCGCGGCGGACGTGATCGGCGAAAACCCTTGCGGCGGTGTAGTTCGGCGTGTTGATCAGTTCGTCGGGGGCCACGGCCAGACCGAGCATGCGGGCGACCCGGGGGTAGTAGACGGAATTCAGGGATGCCCAGTCGAGTCCGTCCGGGAAGTGAGCGCTGAAGACCGCCTCCGCGGGCTGCAGCGACATGCCCTGGTAGACAAGCGATCCGCCGCCCAGACCCGCCGCGCACAGGGCGGTCATGTTCTGCCCCGGCACCGCCTCGACGAGACCGGTGTACTTGTCGAAAGCCACCGGCTTGCCGAACAATTCGGGACTCGAGCGATGCCACAGCATGCGTTTGTCCGGTGCGGTGGCATGCGGGAAGGTCCGCGCGTTCGGTCCGGTGGGCCAGCGCAGTCCGCGCTCGAGCAGCAGCACCTGGACGCCGGCCTCGGCCAGGCGCAGGGCGGTGACGCCGCCGCCGAAACCCGAGCCGATGACGATGACCCGATGGTCTTCTCGGGTGAGCTCCACCCGCTGGACCCGGGCGGCGATTCCTGCGCGGGCGACCGGCGCGGTCGCGAGCAGAGCAGCGGTGACCGCCGCTCCGGACAGCAGGGAGCGACGCGAGATATCTGGCATTGGACACCTTGGAAGGTTCGTGCGGACTCGACGAGTAACCCGGTTACTCAAGTAACGGCGTTACTGTAACTGCATGGCCAAGGAGACGGAAGAGGCATTACGGGCACGGATCCTGCTCGAGGTCCGCACCCTGCTCGAATCCGACGGCTACGACGCCGTCCAGCTGCGCGAAGTCGCGCGCCGCGCCCGCGTCTCGCTCACCACCATCTACAAGCTCTTCCCCACGCGCGACGAGTTGCTCGTCTCCGCCATCGAAGCCTGGATGGAGGACAACACCTACATCCCGATGGAATCCCCGCCCCCCGGCGAATCCATCCGCGACGGCCTGCTCCGCGTCATCCGCCACGTCTTCGATCCCTGGGAACGCCACCCGATCATGCTCGAGGCCTATCACCGGGCCCGCATCGGTCCGGCCAACCAACGCCTCGACAATCACGGCCTGGACGCCGTCCTCCCCATCGCCGCCGCCGTGCTCGCCGGCGCCGAGCCCCGCTACCTCGAGGACATCGCCGTCGTCCTCTCCAACATGACCTTCTCCCTGCTCGGCCAATGCGCCGACGGCACCCTTCAGGTCTCCGAAGTCCTTCCGATCCTCGAACGCGCCGTCTACCGTCTGACGGCCAACAACGAGCCCGAGGCTTCCGAGGCCCTCCGTCGCCGCGAATCGGCCACCGCGCTCCCCCTGCGCCCCGACGTGGCCGCCCCGTTCCGTCGCGCCCCTACGGATTCCCGTGCGCCACAACAGCCCTGACGCTCCCCCGCACCCGGCTCGAGCCCTTTGCACGGTAGCGTTCGGATGTCGAATCCGAGGAAAGGCTCTCCACCCTATGGGCAATAGCTGGCTGCGTCACCTGTCCCCTTCACCGAGGAATGGCTCCCACAAGTTGGTCTGCTTTCCCCACGCCGGCGGATCCGCCCTCGCTTTCGGACCATTGGCCGAGTCCGTCGGTTCGGAGTTCGACGTTCTCGCCGTTCAATATCCGGGACGGCAGGACAGAAGGCACGAACGGCTCGTGGGCGATATCTCAGGGCTGGTCGACGGCCTGCTTCCCGAGGTGATCGAGGCGGTCGGGGATGCCGAGAGTTTCTCCGTGTTCGGCCACAGCATGGGATCTGTCGTGGCCTTCGAGGCGTGCAGGCGGCTCGAGGATGAGGTAGGGGCAACGGCGACAGTGCTGTTCGCTTCCGGCCGCTGCGCGCCGTCGGCGACACAAAGCGGGCGGGTGCATCTGCTCGGTGATCGAGAACTGTGTGAACAATTGCTTCAGATCGGCGGTACGCCCGCGGTATTGCTCGAGGATCCCGACTTTCGGGAATTGATCCTGTCGATCGTCAGGAACGACTACCGAGCCATCGAGACCTACACGTGCACGACGGACGCAACAGTCAAGTCCCCCATCGTCGCACTGATCGGCGACCGCGACCCCGACGCGAGTTTCGCGGACATCCAGGCGTGGAGCGCACACACCTCCGGAAGCTTTGCCGCGCAATCGTTTCCGGGCGGTCACTTCTTCATCGATGCGAACCGCCGAGCGGTCGGGCAGCTGATCCGCGAGCACACCTCGGCAGCGTGAACTGACCTGCCGGGGACACCGACACAGCGGATCACTGGTGTGAGCGTGCTGCTGCTTCCCGGTATCGGGCGAGCAATTCCGGCGACGGGTCTGCAGTAAAGGTGCGGGTGGTGGCCAATGGCCAGGCAGGGGGCTGCGGTGCCGACGACATCACCCACGCGGCTTGGCGAGCGGCTCCCGCGGCGACGTATTCACCTGGAGCGGGAACATCGACGGGCACCCCGAACACCGCCGGCGCGATGGCGCACACGGCTGCCGAGCGTGCACCGCCACCGGTCAGCGTGACCCGGTCGACGGGCACCGAACCACGACGGAACACGTCGGCAGCGGCGGCGGTCAGGCACAGCAGCGACTCCACCGCCGCCCGGGCGATATTCTCCCGGGTCATCGACTCCATCGTCATGCCGTACAAAGAGCCGGTGGCGTGGGGAAGATTCGGCGTCCGTTCGCCTTCCAGGTAGGGCACCTGCACCAGCCCGCCCGCGCCGGGTTCCGCCGCCAGCGCCAACGCCGACAGCTCGTCGAGATCCACGCCGAGGACGGTGGCAGTCGCCTCGAGGATCCTGGCGGCGTTGAGCGTGCACACCAGTGGAAGAAACCGACCGGTAGCGTCGGCGAAGCCCGCCACCGTGCCGGACGGGTCCCGGACCGGCGTGGTCGTGACGGCGGCGATCACGCCCGAGGTACCCAGCGAGAGCATCACCTCACCGGCGTGCAGTCCCAAACCCAGCGCTGCGCCGGCGTTGTCGCCGCACCCGGGCCCGACGATCATCTCGGACCGGCCCAGCGCAGGGTCGGAGGTGCCCGCCGGCGCCGTCGGCGCCGCGACCGCCGGCAACACGATGCCCTGCGCGTGGGTCTGGCTGTACCGCAAGGCCATTGCCAGCAGCTCACGCCGGTAGACACCGGACACCGGATCGAAATAGCCGGTGCCCGACGCTTCGCTGCGGTCGGTGACCAGGTCGTCGAGCGACCTCGCACCGCGCAACCGCCAGGTCAGCCAATCATGGGGCAATGCGATCGCCGCGATACGGGCGGCGTTCGCGGGCTCATGGTCGGCGAGCCAGCGCAGTTTCGTGATGGTCACCGACGCGACCGGTGCGGTGCCGACCGCGTCGACCCAGCGCCGCACACCTGCGTCGTGATCGCCGTCGCCCATTTCGTGAACGAGGTCGCGTGCGGCAGCAGCGGATCGGGTGTCGTTCCACAGCAACGCCGGACGGATCACCGCACCGCGGGCGTCGAGGCAGACGAGTCCGTGCTGCTGCCCGCCGACCGAGACCGCGGCCACGTCGTCGAGGCCGCCGGCCTGCTGTATCGCCGATTGCAGTGCCTGCCACCAATATTCGGGATCGACCTCGGTGCCGGGCGGGTGCGGGGCGGCGCCCGAGCGCACCGGCCGGCCGCTGTCGGCGTCGCGGATGACAACCTTGCAGGATTGGGTCGAGGAATCGACCCCAGCTACGAGTGTCATGGCCTCATCCGATCACATGCTCGACGGCGAGCTGGTGCAAGCGCACGAAACCGTAGTCGCGCGTCGCGGCGGTGTCGGGGTCGAACAGTCGGTCTCGGGCCACCGCGAACGCCTGTACCGATTCACCCTCGCCCAGTGTCGGCTGGGCGAGATCGAACACCCCGGCGTGTGTCATCGCCTCCTGCACGCGAGAGTCGGCCCGGAACGCGCGGGCCTTGTCGGCCAGCATCAGGTACGTCGACATGTTCGCGCGTGCCGATTCCCACACCCCGGGCATGTGTTCGGTGCGTGAGGGTTTGTAGTCGAAGTGCCGGGCCCCGGTGTAGCGCGGACCGTCGGGGTAGCCGGGGAACCCGTTCTCGAGCAGGTCCACGGTGAAGAACGCCGACATCAGATCGCCGTGGCCGAAGACCAGGTCCTGGTCGTATTTCGCGCCGCGCTGCCCGTTGAGGTCGATGTGGAACAGCTTGCCGCTCCACAACGCCTGCCCGATCGCGTGGGTGTAGTTGAGTCCCGCCATCTGCTCGTGCCCGGTCTCGGGGTTGACCCCGACGAGATCGGCATGGTCGAGCTCCGCGATCAGCGCGAGGGCGTGTCCCACGGTCGGCAGCAGGATGTCGCCGCGCGGTTCGTTGGGTTTGGGCTCCAAGGCTATTCGCAGGTCGTATCCCTGCGCCTCGATGTAGGCCGCGACGGTGTCGATGCCCTCCTTGTACCGTTCGAGCGCGGCGTAGAGGTCCTTGGATCCGTCGTATTCACTGCCCTCACGGCCACCCCACATGACGAAGGTGGTGGCATCGACCTGTCCGGCCAGATCGACCGCGTGCAGGATCTTCCGCAACGCGAAGCGCCGGACCGCCCGGTCGTTGGCGCACAGTCCGCCCTCCTTGAAGACCGGATGGGTGAAGGTGTTGGTGGTGACCATCTCGATTGCCAGACCAGCGCGATCGGCCGCGTCCTTCACCCGGGCGACCCGCCGCTGCTGAATGGCCTCGTCGGCATCGAATGGGTAGATGTCGTTGTCGTGGAAGCTGATTGCCCAGGCCCCGAGTTGGGCCAGCCCGTCGACGTAGTCCCACGGAGCCAGTGTCGGACGGGTCGCGGCACCGAACGGATCGGCGCCGCTCCAGCCGACTGTCCACAGTCCGAACGAGAACCTGTCCTGCGGGGTGGGTTGGCGGGACATCGCACGATCCTCTCATTTGTTTAGCCGCTGAACTTAATCGGCCAATAGGTTACGGTCAATATGTGAATCGAGGTTCTTCGCTGGCTGAACGCACGGCACCGACCAGCGCCCGCCAGACATCGCTCCGCGCGGCCAACTTGGCGTTGGTGCTGACCACGGTGCTGCAGAACCCGGCGGGTGTGTCCCGCGCGAGTATCGCCTCGGCGACCGGCATGACCCGAGCCACAGCGTCTCGCCTGGTCGACGAGCTGGTCGCCGGTGGCATCCTCGCCGAGCTGCCGCGCGCGGCCGCACCGAGCCGCGGGCGGCCGGCGACGCCGATCGTCGCCGGGAGTCGCCTCATCGCCCTAGGGCTGCAGGTGGATACGAATCGTTTGACCGCTCGAGCGATCACGTTGTCCGGGGAGATCGCCGGCGAACGCAGCGAGATCGGCGACTGGCGGAACAGCCGACCCGCCGCCTGCTTGGCCCGACTCGGCGAGCTCGGCACAGAATTGATTACAGCGCTGGCCGACGACGTGCGAGTCGTCGGGGTCGGCTTGGCGCTGCCCGGGATCGTGCGCGCCGACACCGCCACGCTCATGACCGCACCGAATCTGGGCTGGCCGGAACTGCGTCCCGAGGAGTTCATCGCTGCCGGGGCACGCGCCGGGCTGTCGGTGCGCGTCGGCAACGAGGCGGATCTGGCCGCCCGAGCAGCGGCCGAATACGCACCCGGCCGCCCGGGCGCGGTCCGGAACTTCTTCTACGTGTCCGGCGATACCGGTATCGGCGGGGCCGCGGTGATCGACGGCAAGGTGATGGCCGGACCATACGGGGGCAGCGGCGAAATCGGGCATGTCACCGTCGACCCGGGCGGCGGTGCCTGCGCGTGTGGTTCCACGGGCTGTCTCGAGTTGTACGCCGGCAGGCAAGCACTCGTTGCCGCCGCCGGATTGCCCGCCGGCACCGGCACAGCCGAGCTCGCCGCCCACGCGGTCGCGGGGAACGCCGCAGTTCTGCACTCCCTCGAGCGTGCCGCGTGGGCGCTCGGTATCGCGCTGGCGGCGGCGATCAATATTCTCGGCATACCGGTCATCGTGCTCGGAGGGCATTTGGCAGCGCTGGCCGATTTCCTACTGCCCCCGCTCATCTCACACCTCCACAGCCGGGTGGTGGCAGCACGGTGGATTGCCCCGCGAGTCGAGGTCGCCCGACCGGATACGGCGCCCGGCGCCACCGGTGCCGCGTATCTGGCCTTGGAGGAACTGATCCACGACCCGGCAGGCTGGATCCCCCAGCGAGCAACCGACGGCCCCGGCTAGTCAGCCCGCCACGGCCCGGGCGTAGTTCCGTTTCAGGGTGCACCACCGTGTTGCATCCCGGGTCGGAGAGTCCGCTTCGGACCGACTGACGGCGCATTGCGGTTCGATCAACTGCAGGCCGGGGAAGTCTGCTGGACCAGCGACAGCGTGGTGCAAGTCCAATCCTTCTGGACCTTCCATTTCCCATCTTCTGCCACGACCGGTACCAACACCTGGTTCGGCGCTCCGCCGTTGATGGACACCTGGGCGTCGGCGGTGAGTGCGCCGTTGCCCAAATCGGTCACCTTGGTGACCGTGATGGTGACGTTCATCTGTTTGAAGGCATCGGTCAACCGTTGCGGCAGCATCGGATCGGCCTTGATGCCCTGAATCAGGTCCAGCTTCTGCTCGTTGGCGATATTGGGATCCATGAGCTTCTGCAACTCGGCATTGAGATCCGTCGCACCTGGCACGGCCGGATAGCTGCTCTGGGCTGCAGCCACTTTCGACGTGGTCGCCTTGTCCGGCTTGGCTTCGTCCTTGTTGCCACTGCTGCAGGCGGAAACCCCAAGAGCTGTCGCAATTGCCAACGTGGCGATCACGATGCGGCCGATCTTCGGAACCATCAACTGGTTCTCCTTCATGTTCGAGATGAATTGTCTGACTATGCCGACGCTTCCAGGCGGTTGCGCTGCTGAAGCCGCAGACGCATTCGGGTTGCGCCGGAACGAGATTCGGAGGCTGGATACGGCCGTCACGTTGACGATCGCGACACTGATGCGTTGACTGCGCCTGCGCGGCAGCCGGTGTGACGCGGTCCGGTGCCGCGGGAACTTCATCGAACTCATGCGACGGCATTCAGTGACGCACAGATCAATTCACGCTGCCCGCCGACTCTTCTCCCTGCGGGAGCCTGGCAGCGTGTACGGCCAGCGCATCATCGGCCATCTGCCCCATTTGCTCGACCTGGGAGCGGAATTGATCCAGGCCGAAGTCGGGCAGCGCGAAGACAAGTTCGTCCTGGCGTGCGATGCCGTCGACGGCGGCGCGAGCGACCTCGTCCGGTTCGATCGCCAGTGGGATCACCCCGGTCCCGAACGGCTCCGCTGCATGCTGGCCGAAGACTTCTGGCCGGCTTCGCTGGGAGTCGAGGATCCGGGTGGCCACTTGCCCCGGGCACAGCGTCGTGACGCCGATACCGTCGGGGGTCAACTCGGCTCGCAGTCCGAAGGAGAGGCCGAGAATGGCGTGCTTCGTTGCGCTGTACAGGGCGGTGTGGCTCGTGTCCGGCAGGAAGGCGTGGGCGGACGACGTGTTCATCACATGTCTCCACCCGCTCGCGCGGCGCATCGCGGGAAGGAATGCGTGCAGGCAGTTCAGCGTGCCTTCCACGTTCACCGACGACAGCCACCGCCAATCACCGATCGAGGAGTCCGCGACTGCGCCGAACAGTAGGACCCCGGCGTTGTTGCACAGCAGCTCCACCGACCCGAACTCCGCGTAGCTGGCGACCGCGAGCGCGGCGACCGACTCCGGATCGGACACGTCGACGCCGACCCCGATGGCGCGCGCCCCGTGCGAACGGAGCTCCTCGGCCACGCGTTGCGCGCCGGCCTCATCGATGTCGGCAACGACGACCGCCATGCCGCGTGAGGCAAGTTCCGCGACAAGCGCCGCGCCGATTCCACTTGCGGCGCCGGTGACCACCGCAGTACGACCGGCGAAAGGCTCTGATTCGGACATGAAGCTCCCAAGCACTGCTTATTCCCCGCCGAAGCGAGCATACTGACTGTTTAGTCGGTTAGCTTAGCGCTCAATATCGGTCACGTCGAGTTCATGGCCGATCCGCCGACGCGTCGCCGGATCGGCAACTTTCTCGGACAAGGCGCCAGGCGAGAACGACCGGGTGAGCCTGGGCTCACCCGGTCGTCGCCTCTAACCCGCGAGCCAGCCCTCGATCACGTCCGCGGCATCCGCCGAGCCGTCCTCGAGGATCGTGAAGTGATCAGCCTGGACCGGCATGACGGAATGCGTTGCGTCCCAGGGCTGGGCCTGCCAGTCCGCACGCTCTTCCGAACTTCCCAGGAACGACCGGGCGCACTGGACGAACAAGGTCGGTGTGACAACGGGACCGGGCGCCATCTCCTGGAGCAGCCGGACATACCAGCCCATACCGGACAAGCGGGCCTGGTCGAAGCGGCCGAAGGTCGCCTCGTTGGACACCATGTGCTCGGCCATCGCCCGCAGCAGCCATTCGCCGCCGCCATCGTCCACCCGGTAGGTATCGAGCATGACCACGCCCGCGGGCGCGGGTCCGCCCACCGCCTCCAGGTGCTCGGTGAGGAGGTAGGCCAGCAGGCCGCCCGAGGAGTACCCGAGCAGCACGAACGGATCTCCTTGTGCCGCTTCGAGAACATTGCGCGCCAGGGCCTCCAAGGCCGCCGTCGGCGTCGCCGGCAGGGGTTCTCCCGTCCGGCAGCCGATCGGCGACAGCGCCACGACCTCACGGGCGGTGCGCAGGTGCGAGGCGATCCTGGCGTACTGATGCGCGCCGCCGGTGGCCAGTGGCGGTGTGAGGCAGATGATCCGCGGCAGAGCCGAACCCGCGGCGACTCGCGCCGGCACCGATAGCTGGTCCAGTTCGGACGCCGACGCGAACTGCTCGCGCAGCTCCGCCGCCAGATTCAACAGTGCGAAGCCGGTGCCGACCCGCCCGGATTCCACTGCGCCGCGGAACATTCCGTACAGCGAGTCGTCTTCGCTCACCCGCTCGCTGTCGCTTCGGGTGGCTGTGGTGAGCTCCTTCCGCAGGTATCGGGCCAGTGCCGCAGGCGTTTTGTGATCGAAGATCGCGGCTGTCGGCAGGGTCAGGCCGGTGGAGGCGTTCAGCGCGGTCCGCAACTCCATGGCGGCCAGTGAGTCGAACCCGGCCTCGAGGAAGTCGCGCTCGGGGTCGAGAGCATCGGCGCTCTCGTGCCCGAGCAGCCTGGCGGCGTTCTCGAGGATGTGGGTCCGGAGCCACTGTTCCTGCTCGGACTCCGAGAGCTGTGCCAGCTGCCTGCGCAGCGCTCCCACATCCTGTGTTCCGCTGCTGTGCCGACGCCCGGCCCGCTTGGCCAGGTCGCCGAGCAGTGCGGGCACCGCATCCCGGGCGCGCAGCGCGGCCAGGTCGATCTCGACCGGCACGTGCACCGGACGCGTCGTGGACACTGCCGCGTCGAACAATTCGAGCGCCTTGTCCGCTGCCAGCGGCGGCATGCCCTGTCGACGCATGCGCAGCCGGTCGGCCTGGCTGAGCCATTGCGACAGTCCGGTTTCGATGTCCCACAGACCGTAGGCGAGCGAGGTGGCCGGTAGGCCCTCGGCATGCCGGGAGGTGGCGAGGGCATCGAGGAAGACGTTGGCCGCCGCGTAACCACCCTGCCCGGCAGGCAGGATCGAACCTGCCACCGAGGAGATCATCACGAACGCGGACAGTCCGGCGTCGTGAGTGAGCTCGTGCAGATACCACGCCGCGTCGGCCTTGGCGCCGAGGCAGTAGTCGATCTGCTCCGGCGTCAAGGTGTGGACCAGACCGTTGTGGGCGACGCCCGCCACGTGGACGACCGCACCCAGCGGATGCTCCGCGGGTATCGAAGCGAGCAGGTCCCGCAACGCATTTCGGTCGGTGACATCGCAGGCGGCCACGCGGACCCGGGCGCCGTGAGCGCCGAGCTCGTCGATCAGATCCGCGACGGCGTCCGGTCCACGACGACCGGCCAGCAGCAGGTGCCGCACACCGTGTCCGGTCACCAGATGCTCGGCGAGGTGGCGACCGATCCCGCCGGTGCCACCGGTAATCAGCACCGTCCGTTCGGGATCCCACGGTGCCCGCGGCTCCGGTTCGGGCGATGCGGCGCGAACCAGGCGCGGCACCCGCGCCCCGTCGGCGTCGACAGCCAGTTCCGGCTCACCCGAGATCGCCGCGGCGACAAGGTGATCCGCCGCTGTCTCCGCACGCGCCTCGATGAGCACGATTCGCCCGGGGTTCTCCGCCTGCGCCGCGCGCACCAGACCCCACACCGCGGCCGCGGCCGGGTCGGTGTCGGAGTCGGTGATCACCGCCAAAGTTGTTGCGGCGTACCGCTCTTCGCTCAGGAACTGCTGGATGACGCCCAGCGTGCGGTGCAGCGCGGTACGCAGCCGGGCCGGCACGTCGTCGCCGTCGAGCGGGGGCCGGAAGAACAGGACCGACGCCGGCTCCGCCGCGCCCCATTCGGCCCACGAGACTCCCGCCGCCGAACGCAGTTCCGGACCGGGCCGCCAGGTGAGCTCGTACAGTGCGTCCTGCGAGGATCGGGCCGCCCCCGAGAGCAGTTCGACCGACAGCGGCCGCAAGGCGAGCGAACGCACCGAAAGCAATGGCGCGCCACCGGAATCGGCCATCGCCAGGGTGACTTCTCCCTGATTCAGCCAGGTCAACCGGACCCGCACCCGCCGGGCGCCGTCCGCGTGCACGCGCACCGAAGACCACGCGAACGGCACCAGGGTCGGCCGCTCGGCGTGCTCGTCCACGCCCTCGGGAAGGCCGAAGGACAGTGCGTGCATGGCCGAGTCGAGCAGCGCGGGATGCACGCCGTAGCCCTGGGTCGAGGTCTGCTCGGGGAGAGCGACTTCGGCGAAGAGATCCGCCCCGCGACGCCACAGGGCCGACAGCCCTTGGAAGGCGGGCCCGTAGTGGTACCCGTTCTCCGCGAGTTCGTCATAGGCCCCGTCCAACGGGACGGCGGTGGCACCGGCCGGTGGCCACTGCGCGAAGCCGGTCCAGCCGTCGCCGGCCTCCTGCCCCGGGCTCACCGTGCCATGCGCGTGGTGGGTCCACGAGAGCGACGGATCGTCCTCGTCCTTGCGCGAGTAGATGTCGAGCCCTCGGCGACCGGTCTCATCGCTGTCACCGACGATCACCTGGATCTGCACTCCGCCATGCCCGTGCAACACCAGCGGGGCCAGCAGTGTGAGTTCCTCGAGTTCCGGGCAGTCGACCTGGTCTCCGGCGTGCACGGCGAGCTCGACGAATCCGGTGCCGGGGAGCAGCACCGTGCCGAGCACGTCGTGATCGGCCAGCCAGGGATGGGTGGCCGTGGACAGGCGGCCGGTGAACCTGACTCCGCCGCTCTCCGGCTGTGCCACCATCGCGCCGAGCATGGGGTGCTCGGTGGACCGCAGGCCGAGCGCGTGCGCCTCGCCGGTGTGCAGTGGGCCCGTGGCCCAGAAGCGGCGGTGCTGGAAGCTGTAGGTCGGGAGGTCGGTCTTCGTGCCACCGACTCCGGCGTAGTAGCTGGTCCAATCCACCGTCGCACCGGTGACGTGCAGACGGGCGAGGCCCATCAGCAGGGTCACGGGGGTCGCGTTGTCTCGTCTGGCGAGAGCGATTGTGGTTGCGGTATCGAGGGTTTGGGCGATCATCGGGGTCAGCACCGCGTCGGGACCGACCTCGGCGAACCTGGACGCGCCGAGCTCGGCGGCCGTGGCGACCGCGTCGGCGAACCGGACGGTCTCCCGAACCTGACGCACCCAGTACGACGGATCCGACATCTCGTCGGCCACCCGCAGACCGGTCACCGTCGACACCAGCGGGACCCGGGGGCGGGCGAACGCCAAACCTCGTATCGCTGTGGCGAATTCGGCCAGCATCGGTTCCATGGACGCCGAATGGAAGGCATGCGAAACACGCAACCGATGCGTCCGCCAACCCTTGTGCGCACACCGCTCAGCGACAGCGACGACATCGTCCTCGACGCCGGAAAGCACCACCGACGCAGGGCCGTTCACCGCCGCGATCGACACCTCACCGGCCAGCAACGGCAGCAAGTCGGCCTCGGACGCACCGACCGCGACCATCGCGCCACCGGCGGGCAGCGCCTGCATCAACCGGCCACGCGCCGCGACCAGCACACACGCATCCGCCAGAGACAACACACCCGCCACATGCGCGGCAGCCACCTCACCAATCGAATGACCCGCCACCACATCCGCACGCACGCCCCACGATTCGAGCAGACGGAACAGCGCCACCTCGAACGCGAACAAACCCGCCTGCGCGAACACCGTCTGGTCGACCAGGTCGGCACCGGCCAACGCCGCATTCAACGAAACCTGCTGCCCCAGCAGCGGATCCAGCTCGGCGACAATCGCATCGAACACCTCGGCGAACACCGGGTACCCCGCACGCAGCTCGGCAGCCATACCGGCCCACTGCGCACCCTGACCCGAGAACACCACACCCGTCGAACCCGACGTCACGCGTCCGGTCACCACACCGGGGACCTGCTCACCGGCAGCCAGGGAACGGACGCCCGCGAGCAGACCATCGCGACTCTCGGCCACCACAACCGCGCGATACTCGAAAACGGCGCGCGTGGACGCCAGGGAGAAGCCGACATCCACCGGATTCAGGTCGCGATCAGCCACGTGGGACGCCAGGCGAGCAGCCTGACCGCCGAGCGCTTCACCGCTTCGTGCCGAAACCACCCAGGGCAGCAGCCCATCAGCACGGTCCGTCTTCACCGGCGCCTGATCCACCACCGGTGCCTGCTCGACGATGACGTGGGCATTCGTGCCACTGATACCGAACGAGGACACACCCGCACGACGCGGACGATCCACCTCCGGCCACGCCACCGCCTCGGTCAGCAACCGGACATGGCCTTCGCTCCAATCGACTTTGGTGCTGGGCGCATCGACGTGCAGCGTCTTGGGCAGCACGCCGTGGCGCATCGCCATCACCATCTTGATCACACCACCCACACCGGCCGCAGCCTGAGAGTGACCGATGTTGGACTTCAACGACCCCAGCCACAGCGGACGATCCGCCGCACGGTCTTGGCCGTAGGTGGCCAGAAGCGCCTGGGCTTCAATGGGATCGCCCAACGTCGTACCCGTACCGTGGGCTTCCACGACATCGACCTCGACCGGCGCGATCCCGGCGTTGGCCAGTGCTTGGCGGATCACTCGGCGCTGCGACGGACCGTTGGGAGCGGTCAGACCATTCGACGCGCCGTCCTGATTCACCGCCGAACCAGCGATCACTGCGAGCACCTGATGGCCGTTGCGCCGGGCGTCGGAGAGTCGCTCCAGCACCAGCATTCCGGCGCCCTCGGACCACCCGACACCATCGGCGGTGTCGGAGAAGGACTTACACCGACCATCCGGGGACAAGCCTCGCTGCCGGCTGAACTCCACGAAGGTCTCCGGGGTGGCCATCACCGCCACACCACCGGCCAGCGCCAGGTCGCATTCACCCGACCGCAGCGACTGCGCCGCCAGATGCATGGCCACCAGGGACGACGAGCAGGCCGTGTCGACCGAGACGGCCGGGCCCTCCAATCCCAGGGTGTAGGCGATGCGACCGGAGACGAGACTGCCGGTCGCGCTGTTCCCGCTGCCCTGGGCATAGTCGTGGTACATGACGCCGGTGAACACCCCGGTCGAGCTGCCGCGCAACACCGCCGGATCCACACCGGCGCGTTCCAGCGCCTCCCAGGTCGTTTCCAGGAGTTGGCGCTGTTGCGGATCCATCATCGTGGCTTCGTTCGGGCCGATGCCGAAGAAGTCCGCGTCGAATTCCGCTGCGGTGTGCAGGAATCCGCCTTCCCGGGTGTAGGACTTGCCCGCGCGGCCCGGTTCCGGATCGTAGAGGCCGGTGATGTCCCAGCCTCGATCGGTCGGGAGGGTCGACACCGCGTCCCCGCCCACCCGGACCAGTTCCCACAGTTCCTCGGGGGACGTGACGCCTCCGGGGTAGCGGCAGGCCATGCCGACGACGGCGATCGGGTCCGTGTCGACGGCTCTGCCGGCGGTCACCTCGACGTCGCGGCTGGTGCCGGCGAACTCGTCGGCCAGATATGTCGCCAGGGCCTGAGGTGTCGGGTAGTCGAACACCAAGGTCGCGGGCAACTGCAATCCCGTGACAGCTTTGAGAGCGTTGCGGAACTCGATAGCGGTGATCGAATCGAAGCCCAACTCGCCGAAGGCTTTGTCCGCCGCGACCGCGTTCACGTTCTGATGCCCCAGAATCGTGGCGACCTGCGCACGCACGATCTCCACGAGCACATCGAAACGTTCGCTCTCGGGAGTGTTCGCCAGCCGAGCCCGCAGCGCCGTGAAGGCGCCCGAAGCCGCCTTGCGGCGCGCCGGGATGAGGCCCGCGAAGAGCGCCGGCGCGGCAGTGCCCGCGCTGCGGATGCTCTCGAAATCGAGACGGGCGAGGACCGGGGCCGCCACGTCGATCTCGAGAACGGCATCGAACAGTGCGAGGCCCTGGTCCTCCGACAGCGGCAGCATGCCAGAACGCGAAAGGCGTTGACGGTCAACGTCACTGAGTTGTCCGGCCATGCCACCGTCCCACAGGCCCCAGGCCATCGAACTACCGGTTCCACCCGAAGCCCTGCGGTGTGCCGCCAGCGCATCCAGGCATGCGTTGGCCGCGGCGTAGTTGCCCTGACCGGGGTTGCCGAAGGCACCGGCGACCGAGCTGAACAACACGAACGCGTGCAATGGGAGTCCGGCGGTGAGTTCGTGCAGGTGCAGCGCGGCATCGACCTTGGGCCCCAGCACCGTATCCATGCGTGCCGGGGTCAGCGACGCGATCGCACCGTCATCGAGGACACCGGCCATGTGGAACACGCCCGTGAGCGGACGATCGGCGGGCACGCCCCCCAGCACCTCGGCGAGGGCGTCACGATCGGCGACATCACAGGCGGCGAACTCGACCTCGGCGCCCAGCTGCCGCAGCTCCGCCCCGAGTTCCGCGGCGCCAGGCGCGGATTCGCCGCGCCTGCTCAACAGCAGCAAGCGACGAACACCGCGGGCCGCGACCAGATGCCGGGCGAACATCCCGGCGAGCAACCCGCCCGCGCCGGTGATCAGAACGGTGTCGTCCGGATCGAAGGCGGGAGCGACGGTCGCCGTGGTGGCGGCCGCGCGGCCCAACCGCGCGATGTGCACCTGCCCGTCACGCACGGCCACCTGCGGTTCGGCCGCGGCCACGATCCCGCCGAGCAGCCCGTCGAGTGCGGAGTCGCTGTCGATCAAGACGATCCGGCCGGGGTTCTCCGCCTGCGCGGAGCGGACCAGACCGCCCACCGCGGCGCCGGCCAGGTTCGTAATGTCTTCCCCGGCAACCGAAACCGCGCCGCTGGTCCGAACCACCAGCACCGATTCGGTGAATCGCCGGTCTGCGATCCAGGACTGGAGGATCTCCAGAACGTCGTGCGTCGCCGCATGGATGGCGGCCGGATCGTTGCCCGCGGGGCACTCCAGCACGACCACCGGCGGGACCTGCTCACCGAGATCCGGCCACGCCACCGCGGTGACCTCGGCAGGACGCACCGCGATCGGCGCCCAGTCGATCTGGAACAGCCCATTGCCGGCGACGGAAGCGCCCGTGGTCAGTTGCGCGGGATCGATCGGCCGGGAGGCCAAGTGCCGCACGGTGGCCACCGCAGCACCGGTCGAGTCCGCCAGATCGATGGCAACGCCGTGCTCACCGGCACGGGTGAGCCGGACACGCAGGGCGTCGGCGCCGGCCGCGTGGACGGTGACACCGGACCATTCGAACGGCAGCGCCAGCCCGGCGCCCTCCGCCGATGTGTCCTCGGCAAAACGCAACGCGTGCAACGCCGCATCCAGCAGCGCCGGATGCAGACCGAACCGCTCCGCCTCGGCGCGGGCCGCCTCGGGCAGTTCGACCTGGGCGTAGAGCAGCCCGTCCGCGGCGCGCCACACCGACTTCAGCGCCTGGAACACCGGTCCGTAGTGGTAGCCCTGCGCATCGAGCGCGTCGTAGGCACCGTCGATGTCCACGGCGACCGCACCGACCGGCGGCCATTGCACCAGATCGACAGGCGCACTGCCGATTCCGGGGGCGAGCACACCTTCGGCGTGCAAGGTCCACGCCGGCGCCGCATCGACACCGTCCTCGGGGCGGGAGAAGATCCGCACCGCGCGACGGCCGGTCTCGTCCGGAGCACCGGCCCCCACGCGCACCGCGAGTCCCGAGGACTCCGGGAGTGCCAGCGGGACCTGGAGGGCCAGTTCCTCGAGGGTCGAGCAGCCGACCTGTTCGCCGGCGTGCAGGGCGAGTTCGACCAGACCGGTGCCGGGGAAGAGCACGGTGTCCATGACGGTGTGGTCGGCGAGCCAGGGGTGCGCCTGCACCGACAGCCGGCCGGTCAGGGTCACCGCGTCGGAATCCGGTTGGGACACCACCACCGAGGCCAGGGGGTGTCCGGTGGCGGCGAGACCCATGGCCCGGGCGTCACCGCCGGCGGCGGAGCCGTCGAGCATCCAGTAGCGGCTGCGCTGGAAAGCATAGGTGGGCAGGTCGATTCGCTCGGCTCCGGTACCGGCATAGAGGCCGGCCCAGTCGACGTGAGCGCCGGTCACGAACAGCCCGGCCACTCCAGCCAGCACGGCCGACGCGTCCGCCTGACCACGCCGCGCCAGCGCCACCACCGCGGCAGCACCGTCATCGAGGGTCTGGGCGACCATCGGGGTCAGTACCGCATCGGGCCCGACCTCGGCGAATCTGGACACACCCATACCCGCCATCGCGGTGACCGCATCGGCGAAACGCACGGTGTCCCGGACCTGACCGGCCCAGTACGACGGATCCGACATCTCGTCACCGATCCGGGCGCCGGTCACCGTCGACACCAACGGAATGCTCGGGCTAGCGAACGCCAAACCCTCGATCGCCGAAGCGAACTCGGCCAGCATCGGCTCCATCAACGCCGAATGGAAGGCATGCGAGACCCGCAACCGGTGCGTCCGCCAACCCTGCTGGGCACACTGCTCGGCAACAGCCACGACGGCAGCTTCCACGCCGGAGAGCACCACCGACGACGGGCCGTTGACCGCCGCGATCGAGACGTCACCGGCGGGCACGTCACCGGCCGCCAGCAGCGCCCGAACGTCGGTCTCGGAGGCACCGACAGCGACCATCGCCCCACCGGCCGGCAGCGCCTGCATCAACCGGCCACGCGCGGCCACCAGCACACACGCATCCGCCAGAGACAACACACCCGCCACATGCGCGGCAGCCACCTCACCAATCGAATGACCCGCCACCACATCCGCACGCACGCCCCACGATTCGAGCAGACGGAACAACGCCACCTCGAACGCGAACAAACCCGCCTGCGCAAACACCGTCTGGTCGACCAGATCAGCAACGGCCAAGGCTTCAGTCAGCGAAACCTGCTGCCCCAGCAGCGGATCCAGCTCGGCGACGATCGCGTCGAACACCTCGGCGAACACCGGGTACGCCGCACGCAGTTCGGCAGCCATACCGGCCCACTGCGCACCCTGACCCGAGAACACCACACCGGTCGAACCCGACACCACACGACCGGATACCACACCCGGAGCCGTTTCGCCGCGCCCCACCGCTCGAGTGCCGGCCCGCAGGCTGTCGTGCTCGGGGGACAACACCACGGCGCGATGGTCGAACAGCACCCTCGAAGTCACGAGCGAGAAGCCGATGTCGATCGGGTCGTGATCGTGCTCGTCCGTATGGGACGTCAGGCGGGCAGCCTGGTCGGCGAGAGCCTCGGCGGTACGTGCCGAGAGCACCCACGGCAGCACTGCACCGGCCGGGACGGTCTTGGCCGCCGGAGCCGGGGCCGCTGCCGGAGCTTGTTCGACGATGAGGTGGGCGTTGGTGCCGCTGATACCGAAGGAGGACACTCCGGCGCGACGCGGACGATCAACGTCCGGCCACGCGACGGCCTCGGTCAGCAACCGGATATGACCTTCGCTCCAATCGACTTTGGTACTGGGCTGATCCACGTGCAGCGTTCGCGGCAGCAGGCCATGGCGCATCGCCATGACCATCTTGATGACACCACCCACACCGGCCGCAGCCTGAGCGTGACCGATATTGGACTTCAATGAACCCAACCACAGCGGACGATCCGCCTCGCGGTCCTGTCCGTAGGTCGCGAGTAGCGCCTGGGCTTCGATCGGATCGCCCAAAGTCGTTCCCGTGCCATGAGCTTCGACCACATCCACGTCGGCCGAAGTCACCCGGGCATTGGCCAGCGCTTGGCGGATGACCCGCCGCTGCGAGGGACCGTTGGGTGCGGTCAGACCATTCGACGCGCCATCCTGGTTCACCGCCGAACCGGCGATCACCGCGAGAATCTGGTGACCGTTGCGCCGGGCGTCGGAGAGTCGTTCCAGCACTAGCATTCCGGCGCCTTCGGACCAGGCGACACCGTCGGCGGCGTCGGCGAAGGACTTGCATCGTCCATCCGGTGCGAGCCCGCGCTGACGACTGAACTCGAGGAACATGTCCGGGGTGGCCATCACAGCGACACCGCCGGCCAGTGCCAGATCGCACTCCCCCGACCGCAGCGACTGCGACGCTAGATGCAGCGCCACCAGCGACGACGAACACGCCGTGTCCACCGAGACGGCCGGGCCCTCCAATCCCAGCGTGTAAGCGATCCGGCCCGAGACCAGACTGCCGCCGGTGCTGGCTCCGGTCCCGGTTCCCTGGGCGTAGTCGTGGTACATCACACCGGTGAACACACCGGTCGAGCTGCCGCGCAGCACTGCCGGATCCACACCGGCGCGCTCCAGCGCCTCCCACGAGACCTCCAGCAGCAATCGCTGCTGGGGGTCCATCATCGTGGCTTCGTTGGGGCTGATCCCGAAGAATTCGGCATCGAATTCCGCTGCGGAGTAGAGGAATCCGCCCCGGCGCGTGTAGGTCCTGCCTATCTTGCCGGGCTCGGGATCGTAGATGCCGTCGATGTCCCAGCCACGATCCACCGGCAACTCACCGGTGGTGTCGGCACCCGAGACGACGAGGCTCCACAGATCCTCCGGCGACATGACGCCACCCGGATAGCGACATCCCATCGCCACCACGGCAATCGGCTCGTCGTCGGCCCGGACTCGACTGGTCGCGAGTTCTTCGACGGCTCCGGCGCCGGTGAGCTGCGAACCGATGAACTCGGCGACGACCTGCGGATTGGGGTAGTCGAAAACGAGGGTGGCCGGTAGTTGCAGACCGGTCGCGGTATTGAGTTTGTTGCGGAACTCGACCGCGCTGAGCGAGTCGAAACCGAGCTGCTGGAAAGCCTGCTGGGGTTCGACAGCTGCCATGGAGGCGTGCCCGAGAATGTCGGCGGCAGTGGACCGGACGAGTTCGAGCAGCGCGCTGTCGCGCTCGCTGTCGGAGAGACCGGCCAGCTTCCGCAGGAAGGCCTGGCCTGCCGCGCTGCGAGTGTGGCGGCGCACGGGCGTCGGGACGACCGCGCGCAGGAGCGCCGGGATCCGCTCGCCCTGGGTTCGCAGGATGGCCGGATCGACTCGCAGCGCGACCAGTTGGGCCTGGTCGGTGGCGATCGCCGAGTCGAACAGTGCCAGGCCCTCGGCCTCGGTCAGTGGCGGGTAGCCCTGCCGCCGCATCCGGTCGAAGTCGCTCTCGGACAGCTCGGCGCCGAGCGCGGTGGACCGCGCCCACAACCCATAATCGATGGATGTCGCAGGCAGTCCCAGGCCGCGACGGTGGGCCGCGAGGGCGTCCAGGAAGACATTCGCGGCGGCGTAGTTCGCTTGGCCGGCGGCCAGCACCAGGCCACCCGCCGACGACACCAGCACGAACAACTCCAGCGACCGGTCGCGGGTGAGTTCGTGCAGATGCCACGCGGCGTCGACCTTGGGCCGGAACACCTGCTCGATGCGGTCGGGCGTGATCGATTCGATCAGGCCGTTGTCGGCGGTTCCGGCCGCGTGGATCACTCCGGCCAGGGGGTGCTGGCCGGAGATGGTCTCGAGCAGGGCGGCCAGCGCGTCTCGATCGGACACGTCACACGCGGCGATGGTGACCTCGGCGCCGAGCTCGACGAGTTCGTCCCGAAGCTCGGTGGCTCCCGGCGCATCCGGGCCACGGCGACCGGTCAGAAGCAGTTGGCGCACACCGTGTTCGGTCACCAGATGGCGGGCGATCACCGCACCGAGACCACCGGTGCCGCCGGTGATCAGCACCGTGCCCGACGCTGCCGATCGAACAATCGTGCCCGAAGCGTGGCGACTCAAACGCGGCACGAGCACGCTCGTGCCGCGCAGTGCGACCTCGGGTTCCGACGCGACAGCGGCGACCGCGGTCGCGGCAGCGCGCAGTTCACCGTTGTCATCCAGATCGAGAAGCTGGAAACGACCCGGGTGCTCCGCCTGCGCCGCCCGCACCAACCCCCACACCGGGGCCTGATCCAGCCGCACCTGATCCACATCCGCGACGGTCACCGCCTGCCTGGTGAGCACCACCAAACGGGAACCGGCGAAACGAGATTCGGCCAGCCAGCGCTGAACGGTATCCAGGACACCGGTGACAACCTCCCGTGCGGCCTCCGGCTCGGGGCCGTCACCGCGGGGGCAGTCCAGCAAGACGATCTCAGGGACAACCGCATCGGGATTCGCATCCAGATCGGCGATCAACGCCGCGAGATCACGGTGGCCGGGCACCTCGTCAGCGCCCCGATCAGAACCGAGGAACGCCATCCGATCCGGTTCGACCGTCACCTCGTCCGACAACCCGGCGGCGACCCAGTCCACACCGAACAGGGCTTCCGACGCGGGGCGGCCGCCGAGCCGCTCGGCCGACACCGGCCGGGAGACCAGGGCATCCACCGACAACACCGGTTGCCCTTGCTCGTCGGCAAGCTGGACGGCAAACCTATTGTCCTGCAGCGCGATACGCACCCGCACTGCGGCAGCGCCGACTGCGTGCAGCGCGACCCGGTTCCAGGTGAAGGGCAGCACCGGCGAATCACCGCCGCCGTTGCGACGGCCGTGCACGATTCCGGCATGGAGAGCGGCGTCGAACAATGCGGGATGGATGCCGAAACCGTTGGCTTCCTGGGGATCCGGTAGCGCGACCTCGGCGAACAATTCTCCCTCGCGCTGCCATGCGGCCTGCAAACCCTGGAACAGGGGGCCGTAGCCGTATCCGAGATCGAACAGCTCGTCGTAGACGCCGTCGATATCCATCGGCTGCGCGCCGATCGGCGGCCATGCGGCGAGATCGAAATCCGCCGCCGCCTCGTCCGGCGCGAGCACACCTTCGGCGTTCAAGGTCCACGACGACGCGGAATCCACGCCGCTGTCGGGGCAGGAGAAGATCCGCACGCCGCGCCGACCCGCACCGTCCGGGGCAGCGACCACCACGCGCACCGCGACCCCGGCCGACTCCGGAAGCACCAGCGGCGCTTGCAGGACCAGCTCGTCCAGGGTCGGGCAGCCGACGTGTTCTCCGGCCTGCAGGGCGAGTTCGACCAGTCCGGTGCCGGGCAGCAGGACAGTGTCCATGACCTTGTGATCGGCCAGCCATGGCTGGGTCTGGGCCGACAAACGGCCGCTGAGCGTGACCACCTCGGAATCCGGCTGCGCGACCACGGCCGAAACCAGCGGATGCCCGCTGGCCACGAAACCCATCGACCGGGCGTCGCCGCTACCGGTGGACGTCGGGGCCATCCAATAGCGCCGACGCTGGAAAGCGTAGGTGGGCAGGTCGATTCGCCGAGCACCGGAACCGGTGTACAGAGCGGCCCAATCGACCTGGGCGCCGGTCACGAACAACGCGGCCACTCCGGCCGGCAGTGTCGGCGCATCGGCCCGATCGCGACGGGCCAACGCGACCGCGGCGGCGGCGCCGTCATCGAGGGTCTGGGCGATCATGGGGGTCAGTACCGCGTCGGGACCGACCTCGGCGAACCTGGACACGCCCGAATCAGCCATCGCCACAACGGCATCCGCGAAGCGCACCGATTCTCGGACCTGAGCCACCCAGTACGAGGGAGCACGCATCTCGTCGACGATCCGAGCGCCGGTCACGGTCGACACCAGCGGGATGCTCGGGCTGGAGAAAGCCAAACCCTCGATCGCCGAGGCGAACTCGGCCAGCATGGGCTCCATCAGGGTCGAATGGAAAGCATGCGAGACACGTAGTCGGCGAGTGCGCCAACCCTGCTCGGCGCAACGATCGGCAACAGCCACGACGTCGTCCTCGACGCCGGAAAGCACCACCGACGCAGGGCCATTCACCGCCGCGATCGACACCTCACCGGCCAGCAACGGCAACACATAGGACTCGGACGCACCAACAGCGACCATCGCCCCACCGGCGGGCAATGCCTGCATCAACCGGCCACGCGCGGCCACCAGCACACACGCATCCGCCAGAGACAACACCCCGGCCACATGCGCGGCAGCCACCTCACCGATCGAGTGACCGGCCACCACATCGGCACGCACGCCCCACGATTCGAGCAGACGGAACAACGCCACCTCGAACGCGAACAAACCCGCCTGCGCGAACACCGTCTGGTCGACCAGATCAGCAACGGCCAAGGCTTCAGTCAGCGAAACCTGCTGCCCCAGCAGCGGATCCAGCTCGGCGACGATCGCGTCGAACACCTCGGCGAACACCGGATACGCCGCACGCAACTCGGCAGCCATACCGGCCCACTGCGCACCCTGACCCGAGAACACCACACCCGTCGAACCCGACACCACGCGACCGGTCACCACACCGGGTGCCTGCACACCGTCAGCCAGCGACCGGAGTCCCGCGAGGAGACCTTCCCGGCTCTCGGCCACCACGACAGCACGATGCTCGAGCACAGTGCGCGTGGACGCCAGCGAGAAACCGATATCGATCGGATCGTGTTCGGCCACAGACGATGCCAAACGGGCAGCCTGGCCGGCGAGAGCGTCACTACCGCGCGCCGAAACCACCCACGGCAGCGCCGCCGGAACGGTCTCGACCACCGGCACCGACTCCGCCACCGGAGCTACCGGGGCCTGCTCGACGATGAGGTGCGCGTTGGTGCCGCTGATCCCGAAGGACGACACACCCGCACGACGCGGACGATCCGCCTCCGGCCACGCCACCGCCTCGGTCAGCAACCGCACATGGCCCTCGGACCAGTCGACCTTGGTGCTGGGCTGATCAGCATGCAGCGTCCGGGGTAGAACCCCGTGCTGCATCGCCATCACCATCTTGATCACACCACCGACACCCGCCGCGGCCTGGGCGTGACCGATATTGGACTTCAGCGACCCCAGCCACAATGGCCGGTCCGCCTCACGATCCTGGCCGTAGGTCGCAAGCAGCGCTTGGGCTTCGATCGGATCACCCAGCGTCGTACCGGTGCCGTGGGCTTCCACGACATCGACCTCGACCGGCGAGATCCCGGCGTTGGCCAAAGCTTGGCGGATCACTCGGCGCTGCGACGGACCGTTGGGAGCGGTCAGACCGTTCGAGGCGCCATCCTGATTCACCGCCGAACCAGCGATCACCGCGAGCACCTGATGGCCGTTGCGCCGGGCGTCGGACAGTCGCTCCAGCACCAGTACACCGGCACCTTCGGACCACCCGACACCATCGGCGGTGTCGGAGAAGGACTTACACCGACCATCCGGGGACAAGCCGCGCTGACGGCTGAACTCCACGAAGGTCTCCGGGGTGGCCATCACCGCCACACCACCGGCCAGCGCCAGGTCGCATTCACCCGACCGCAGCGACTGCGCCGCCAGATGCATGGCCACGAGCGAGGATGAACACGCCGTGTCCACGGTGACCGCGGGGCCTTCGAGGCCGAACACGTACGAGACCCGGCCCGAGACCAAGCTCCCGGTTGCGTTGTTCCCGGTACCTTGCGCGTAGTCGTGGTACATCATGCCGGTGAAGACACCGGTCGAGCTGCCGCGCAGCACCACCGGATCCACACCGGCGCGCTCCAATGCCTCCCACGAGACCTCCAGCAGCAACCGCTGCTGCGGATCCATCATCGCGGCTTCGTTGGGGCTGATACCGAAGAATTCCGCGTCGAATTCCGCTGCGGAGTACAGGAATCCGCCCTGACGGGTGTATGTCTTGCCCGCGTGACCGGGTTCGGGATCGTAGATGCCCTCGATATCCCAGCCGCGATCCGTCGGCATCTCGCCGGTGGCATCGATGCCGGAGGTGACCAGATTCCACAGGTCTTCCGGCGAGGCGACGCCGCCCGGATAGCGGCAGCTCATCGCTACCACCGCAATCGGCTCGTCGTCGACGGCCGCGCTGGCGGTCACCTCGGCCTCCCGGCCGGTGCCGGTGAATTCGTCGGCCAGATATCTCGCCAGCGCCTGCGGTGTCGGGTAGTCGAATACCAGTGTCGCGGGCAGCGATAGGCCGGTGACGGCTTTGAGGGCGTTGCGGAACTCGACAGCGGTGATCGAGTCGAAGCCCAGCTCGCCGAAGGCCTTGTCCGCCGCGATCGCGTTCGTGTTCTGATGACCGAGAATCGCCGCGACCTGACCGCGCACGATTTCCACGAGCAGACCGAAACGCTCGCTGTCGGGAGTGCCGGCCAGACGAGCACGCAATGGCGTCGCCGCGCCCGAGGCCGCTCTGCGGCGAGCCGGGATCAAGCCGGAAAACAGTGCGGGCACGGCGAATTCGGCGCCCCGCAGGCTATCCAGGTCCAGGCGGGCGAGGACCGGGGCGGTCACGTCGCTCGCGGTGGCGGCGTCGAACAGCGCCAGGCCCTGGTCCTGCGACAGCGGCAGCAGGCCCGAACGCGAAATGCGGTGCAGGTCAGCGTCGCTGAGCTGCCCGGCCATGCCCCCGTCCCACAGACCCCAGGCCAGGGACTGCCCGTGGCTGCCCGAGGTCCTGCGCAGTGCCGCGAGCGCATCCAGGCACGCATTGGCCGCGGCATAGTTGCCCTGTCCGGCATTGCCGAACGCACCGGCGACCGAGCTGAACAGCACGAACGCTTTCAGCGGCAGATCGGCGGTGAGTTCGTGCAGGTGCAGGGCGGCATCGACCTTGGGGCCCAGCACCGCATCCATCCGGGCCGGGGTCAACGAGGCGACAGCGCCGTCGTCGAGGACGCCGGCCATATGGAACACGCCGGTGAGCGGGTGTGCGGCAGGCACAGTCGCGATCGCCTGCGCGAGCGCGTCGCGATCGGCGACATCACACGCGACGAACTCGACCTCCGCGCCGAGCCGCTGTAGCTCCGCGCGCAACTCCGCGGCGCCGGGAGCGGCCTCGCCGCGTCGGCTCAGCAGCAACAGGCGACGCACGCCATGGGTGTCGACCAGGTGCCGGGCGAACAGTCCGCCGAGCAGACCACTCGCACCGGTGATGAGAACGGTGTCGTCCGGATCGAAGGGGTCGGTCGCCGAGGCGGTCGCCGCGGTGGCCCGGCTCAGTCGCGCACCGTGTATCTGCCCGGCACGCACGGCCACCTGTGGTTCCTGCGCGGTGAGAATCCCGCCCAGCAGCCCGTCGAGCACGGAGTCGGTGTCCACCAATACGATCCGGCCGGGGTTCTCCGCCTGCGCGGAGCGAACCAGGCCGCCGACGGCAGCACCGGCCAGGTTCGTAATGCCCTCCCCGGCAACCGATACCGCTCCACTGGTCCGAACCACCAGCGTCGACTCGGCGAACCGAGAATCGGCGATCCAGGACTGAACCACCGCGAGAGCTGCATGGGTCGCGGCGTGGATGACCGCGGGGTCGTTGCCCTCCGGGCAATCGAACACGACCGCGGCCGGAACCTCGTCAGCGAGATCCGCCCAGGACACCGCGCCGACTTCGGCCGCGCCGATCGAGATCGGCGCCCAGCCGATCTGGAACAGCGCAGTGCCGACCGCGGATGCGCCGCCCGTGAGCTGCGCGGGATCGATGGGCCGGGAAGCCAGCTGCCGCACCGTCGCCACCGGGGTACCGGTCGGGTCCGCCAGATCGAGGGTGACCGCGTGCTCGCCGACGCGGGTGAGCCGGACGCGCAGCGCGCCCGCTCCCGTCGCGTGCACGGCGACGCCGGACCACTCGAACGGCAAGGCCAGCCCGGCGCCCTCCGCGGGCATGCCATCGGCGAAGCGCAGGGCGTGCAGGGCGGCATCGAGCAGCGCCGGATGCACGCCGAACCGCTCGGCGTCCGGACGGGCCTGCTCCGGCAGCTCGACCTCGGCGTAGAGCACGCCGTCGGTGCCGCGCCACACCGAGGTCAGTGCCTGGAACACCGGACCGTAGTGATAGCCCTGCGCATCGAGGGAGTCGTAGACACCGTCGATTTCGACGGCGGTGGCGCCGGCGGGCAGCCACTGCGCCAAATCCGCTGGCGCGCTGTCGAATCCCGATGTGAGCACGCCTTCGGCGTTCAATGTCCACAACGGCACCGCATCGACACCGTCATCGGGGCAGGAGTAGACCCGCACTCCGCGTCGGCCTGCGGCGTCCTGGGCACCGACCACCACGCGCACCGCGACGCCTGCCGACTCCGGCAGCACCAGCGGCACCCGCAGGACCAACTCCTCGAGGGTCGAGCAGCCGGCCTGCTCCCCGGCCTGCAGGGCGAGTTCGACCAAACCGGTGCCGGGGAACAGCACGGTGTCCATCACCCGGTGATCGGCCAGCCATGGATGCGTCTGGGCCGACAGTCGGCCGGTGAGGGTGACCGCGTCGGAGTCCGGTTGCGACACCACCACCGGGAGCAGGGGATGTCCGGTGGCCGCCAGACCCATCGCCCGGGCATCGCCACCGACGGCGCCTGCGGCGATCCAGAAGCGCCGATGCTGGAATGCGTAGGTGGGCAGGTCGATTCGCTGAGCTCCGGAGTCGGCATAGAAGCCGGCCCAGTCGACGTCGGCTCCGGTCACGAACAGCCCGGCCACGCCGGACAGCACGGAGAACGAATCTGCCCGATCCCGGCGCGCCAAGGCCACCACCGTGGCGGCGTCGTCGAGCGTCTGGGCGATCATGGGGGTGAGCACGGCGTCGGGTCCGACCTCGGCGAACCGGGACACGCCCGAATTCGCCATCGCGGCAACCGCATCGGCGAACCGCACGGTGTCGCGGACCTGACCGACCCAATACGACGGATCGATCATTTCGTCGGTGATCCCGGCGCCGGTGACCGTGGACACCAACGGGACGGTGGGACGAGCGAACGCCAAACCCGCTATCGCCGTGGCGAACTCGGCCAGCATCGGTTCCATCAGGGCCGAGTGGAATGCATGCGACACCCGCAGCTTGTGTGTACGCCAACCACGCTCGGCACACGCCTCGACAACGGCGGCGACGGCGTCTTCGACACCGGAGAGCACCACCGACGCAGGACCATTCACCGCGGCGATCGACACCTCACCGGCCAGCAGTGGCAGCACATCGGCCTCGGACGCACCGACAGCGACCATCGCCCCACCGGTGGGCAAAGCCTGCATCAACCGGCCACGCGCCGCGACCAGCACACACGCATCCGCCAGAGACAACACACCCGCCACATGCGCGGCAGCCACCTCACCGATCGAATGACCCGCCACCACATCCGCACGCACGCCCCACGATTCGAGCAGACGGAACAACGCCACCTCGAACGCGAACAAACCCGCCTGCGCGAACACCGTCCGATCAACCAGATCAGCGTCCGCCAACGCCTCGCTCAACGAAACCGACTGCCCCAGCAGCGGATCCAGCTCAGTGACGATCGCGTCGAACGCCTCGGCGAACACGGGATACGCGGCGCGCAGTTCGGTAGCCATACCGGCCCACTGCGCACCCTGACCGGAGAACACCACACCGGTCGAGCCCACCACCACGCGACCGGTCACGACGCCGGGAGTGGTTTCGGTGCGGCCCAGCGCCCCGACTCCCGCCAGGAGACCATCGCGGTCCTCGGCCATCACAACTGCGCGATGCTCGAAAACAGCACGTGTGGACGCCAGCGAGAAACCGAGATCGATCGGATCATGTTCGGCCGCATGCGATGTCAGGCGAACAGCCTGACCGGCGAGAGCCTCGCCGGTGCGTGCCGAGACCACCCACGGAAGCAGACCACCGGCCGGGACGGTCTGCACCGCCGGCACCTGATCCACCACAGGCTCGGTCACCGGGGCCTGCTCCACGATGACGTGTGCGTTGGTGCCGCTGATACCGAACGAGGACACACCGGCACGACGCGGACGATCCGCCTCCGGCCACGCCACCGCCTCGGTCAACAACCGCACATGGCCCTCGGACCAATCCACCTTCGTGGAGGGCTGATCCACATGCAGAGTCTTGGGCAGCACGCCATGGCGCATCGCCATGACCATCTTGATCACACCACCGACACCCGCCGCGGCCTGGGCGTGACCGATATTGGACTTCAGCGAGCCCAACCACAATGGCCGGTCCGCGTCACGCTCCTGGCCGTAGGTCGCCATCAGCGCCTGGGCTTCGATCGGATCACCCAGCGTCGTACCGGTGCCGTGGGCTTCGACGACATCCACCTCCGCCGGGGACACCCCCGCATTGGTCAGAGCTTGGCGGATGACCCGCCGCTGCGAGGGACCGTTGGGTGCGGTCAATCCATTGGACGCGCCATCCTGGTTCACCGCCGAACCGGCGATCACCGCGAGAATCTGATGCCCGTTGCGCTGGGCGTCGGAGAGTCGCTCCAACACCAGCACACCGACGCCCTCGGACCACCCGACCCCATCGGCGGTGTCGGAGAAGGACTTACACCGACCATCCGGGGACAAACCCCGCTGCCGGCTGAACTCCACGAAGGTCTCCGGGGTGGCCATCACCGCCACACCACCGGCCAGCGCCAGATCGCACTCCCCCGACCGCAGCGAGGCCGCCGCGGAATGCATTGCCACCAATGAGGACGAGCAGGCCGTGTCCACGGTGACCGACGGCCCTTCCAGGCCGAACACATACGAGACCCGGCCGGAGGCAATGGATCCCGAATTCGCATTGGCCGGATAGTCGTGGTACATCATGCCGACCCACACGCCGGTCCGGCTGCCCTTCAGTGAGCCGGGATCGACACCGGCCCGTTCGAACGCCTCCCATGAGGTCTCCAGCAGCAGGAACTGCTGAGGATCCATGAGCGCGGCTTCATTGGGACTGATGTTGAAGAACGCGGGGTCGAATTCACCTGCGGAATGCAGGAATCCGCCCGCACGGGTATAGGTGCTGTTCGGTGTCTCCCCGGTCGCGTCGTAGAGGCGATCGATATCCCAGCCACGATTGCCGGGGAACTCCGAGGTCGCGTCCGTCCCCTCCGCGACTAGATTCCACAGCTCCTCAGGCGAACTGACCCCACCCGGATACCGGCAGGCCATACCCACAATCGCGATCGGTTCGCGAAGAGCCGCATCGAGCTTGCGATTGCGGGCACGCAACCGCTCCGTCTCCTTGAGCGAGACGCGCAATGCCTGAGCGAGCTTCTGAGTATTGTCTTCGGGCTTCGTCATTAGTGTGCTAGCTCTTCCTAAGGTCAGCGTGACGCGTCGGCGAATTGCGCCGTCAGTCTTCTGAGGAGTTGTTGTAAGCCAGGTCGATCAGGTCGTCGATATCGAGCTCGTCGATCGATTCCTCGGTGATGCTCTGCTCGATCTCGCCGGGGCTTTCCTGCCCGCCGGCGAGTTTCATGAGGGCATCCAACAGGCCCGCGTCGCGCAGGCGGGTGAGCGGAATCGTCTGGAGAGCCCGGCGAATATCGTTCTCCGACAGATCTGTCGATGGGCCGGTCCGGTGCTCGTCGGTGAACTCGTCGGCCAGGTATTCGGCCAGCGCCTGCGGCGTCGGATAGTCGAATACCAGCGTGGCCGGCAACCGCAGGCCCGTCACGGCTTTGAGGGCGTTGCGGAACTCGACGGCGGTGATCGAATCGAAGCCCAGCTCGCTGAAGGCCCGGTCGCCCGCGATCGCATTCGCGTTCTGATGACCGAGTACCGCCGCGACCTGACCGCGAACGATTTCGGCGAGTACACCGAGGCGTTCGCTCCCGGGAGTATTCGCCAAACGAGTCCGCAGTGCCGCCGGCGCGTCCGAGGCGGCTTTGCGGCGCGCGGGGACCAGGCCGGACAGCAGGGCCGCGGCGAACCCCGCACTGCGGAGGCTCTCCAGATCGAGGCGGGCGAGGATCGGAGCCGCCGTATCGATTCCGGTGGCCGCGGCGAACAATGCCAGGCCCTGTTCCTCCGACAGCGGCAGCATGCCGGAACGGGACATGCGCTGCCGGTCGACCTCGCTGAGCTCCGTGGCCATACCGCCGTCGGTGCCCCACAGACCCCACGCCAGCGACTGTCCGCTACGCCCGGATGCCCTGCGGTGCAATGCCAAGGCGTCCAGGCAGGCGTTGGCCGCGGCATAGTTGCCCTGACCAGGGTTGCCGAACGCACCGGCCGCCGAACTGAACAGCACGAACACCTTCAAGGGCAGATCGGCGGTCAGCTCGTGCAGGTGCAGGGCGGCGTCGACCTTGGGCCGCAGGACCGTGTCCATGCGATCCGCGGTGAGTGAACCGATGGCGCCGTCGTCGAGCACACCGGCCGTATGGAACACACCCGTGAGCGGGCGGTTCGCCGGGATGGCGGCCAATACCTGCGCGAGCGCGTCACGGTCGGTGACATCGCAGGCGACGAACTCGACCTCGGCACCGAGATGCTCCAGTTCCGCGCGCAACTCGGCTGCGCCCGGAGCGGATTCACCGCGGCGGCTGAGCATCAGCAGGTGACGGACACCCTGGGTGTCGACCAGATGCCGGGCGAACAGTCCGCCGAGGAAGCCGCTGGCGCCGGTGATCAGAACGGTTTCGTCCGGACCGAGAGCGGAACTCGGCGCCGAGGCGGTCGACGCGGCGGCTCGGGCGAGTCGCGCGACATGCACCTGACCGCCACGGACGGCGGCCTGGGGCTCCCCGGAGGCCAGGATTCCGCCGAGCAGCCCGTGCAGGTCGGAATCGGCGTCCACCAACACGATCCGTCCCGGGTTCTCCGCCTGCGCGGATCGCACCAGACCACCGACGGCGGCACCGGCCAGGTTCGTAATGTCCTCTCCAGCAACCGAGACCGCGCCGCTGGTCCGAACCACCAGCACCGACTCGGTGAACCGGTGATCGGCAATCCAGGACTGAAGTGCTTGCAGCACAGTGTGAGTCGCGGAACGAACGCCGACGGGATCATTACCAGCCGGGCAATCCAGCACTACCGCGGCCGGGACCTCGTCACCGAGATCCGCCCAGGACACGACGCTGACCTCGGCCTCGGATATCGAGAGCGGTGTCCAATCGACCTGGAACAGCGCGTTGCCGACGGTGGATGCGCCGGTGGTCAGCTGTGCGGGATCGATTGGCCGGGAGGCCAGATGCCGCACCGTCGCCACCGGAGCACCGGTCGGATCCGCCAGATCCATGGCCACCGCATGCTCGCCGACGCGGGTCAGCCGGACGCGCAACGCGCCCGGTTCCGCCGCGTGCAGGGTGACACCGGACCACTCGAATGGCAATGCCGGTCCGGTTCCCTCCGCGGACAGGTAGCCCGCCAGGCGCAGGGCGTGCAGCGCGGCATCGAGCAGCGCGGGATGCAGACCGAAACCCTGGGCTGCCTGTGGATCCGGAAGCGCGACCTCGGCGAACACGTCATCGCCGCGCTGCCATACCGCCTGCAATCCCTGGAAGAAGGGACCGTAGCCGTACCCGGCATCGAGCAGCTCGTCGTAGACACCGTCGATGGGCAGGGGCTGCGCACCGACCGGAGGCCATGAGGTGAGGGCGACAGGGGCCTCCACCTCGTCCGGCGCAAGTGCGCCTTCGGCATTCAGCGTCCACGGCGTGGCGGAATCGACGTCGCCATCGGGGCAGGAGTAGATCCGCACCGCGCGACGGCCGGTTTCGTCCTCGGCCGCCACCACGATGCGCACCGCGACGCCGCCGGACTCCGGCAGCACCAGCGGAGCCTGGAGCACCAGATCCTCCAGGCTGGTGTGGCCCACTCGCTCCCCGGCATGCAGGGCGAGTTCGACCAAACCGGTGCCGGGGAACAACACGGTGCCCAGGACCCGGTGATCGGCCAGCCACGGATGGGTCTCCACCGAGAGGCGACCGGTCAGGATCACCGCGCCGGAGTCCGGTTGTGACACCATCGCCGAAATCAGAGGGTGTCCGGTAGCCGCCAGACCCATGGACCGGGCGTCACCAGCACCCGCGGACCCCTCGCGCATCCAGTAGCGGCGGCGCTGGAAAGCATAGGTGGGCAGGTCGATTCGCTGGGCTCCCGTCCCGGCGTACACACCGGACCAGTCGACGGGAGCGCCGGCCACGAACAGCCCGGCGACCGCGTTCCACACGGCCGACGCATCGGCATAGTCTCGACGTGCCAGCGCCACCACCGTTGCGGCCGAGCCATCCCCGTCATCGAGGGTCTGGGCGATCATCGGGGTCAGTACCGCGTCGGGTCCGACCTCGGCGAATCTGGACACACCCATACCCGCCATCGCGGTCACCGCATCGGCGAAACGCACGGTCTCTCGAACCTGATCCACCCAGTACGACGGATCCGACATCTCGTCACCGATCCGGGCACCGGTCACGGTCGACACCAACGGGATACTCGGGCGGGCGAAGGTCAAACCCTCGATCGCCGTAGCGAATTCGGCCAGCATCGGCTCCATCGAGACCGAATGGAAGGCATGCGAGACGCGCAACCGGTGCGTCCGCCAACCCTGCTCGGCACACCGCTCAGCGACAACAAGGACATCATTCTCGACGCCGGAGAGCACGACCGACGACGGACCATTCACCGCCGCGATCGACACTTCACCGGCCACCAGCAGTGGCAGCACATCGATCTCGGAGGCGGCGACGGCGACCATGGCCCCACCGGCCGGCAGCGCCTGCATCAAACGGCCACGCGCGGCCACCAATACGCACGCATCCGTCAGAGACAGCACCCCGGCCACATGCGCGGCAGCCACCTCACCGATCGAATGACCCGCCACCACATCCGCACGCACGCCCCAGGATTCGAGCAGACGGAACAACGCCACCTCGAACGCGAACAAACCCGCCTGCGCGAACACCGTCCGATCAACCAGATCAGCGCTCGCCAACGCCTCGCTCAACGAAACCGACTGCCCCAGCATCGGATCCAGCCCGGCGACAATCGCATCGAACGCCTCGGCGAACACCGGATACGCGGCATGTAGCTCGGCAGCCATACCGGCCCACTGCGCACCTTGACCCGAGAACACCACACCCGTCGAACCCGACACCACACGACCGGTCACCACACCGGGTGCCTGCACACCCGCAGCCAGTGCCCGCGCTCCCGCGAGGAGACCATCACGGTCCTCGGCCACGACCACCGCGCGATGCTCGAACACGACGCGCGTCGATGCCAGCGAGAAGCCGATATCGATCGGATCGTGTTCGGCCACAGCCGATGTCAGGCGGGCGGCCTGATCGGCGAGCGCCTCGTCGCTGCGTGCCGAGAGCATCCACGGCACTACGGTCGGCACCGAGTCCGCCACGGGAGCCTGTTCCACCGTGGCGGTCGCCGGGGCCTGCTCGACGATGACGTGTGCGTTGGTGCCACTGATCCCGAACGAGGACACACCCGCACGACGCGGACGATCCGCCTCCGGCCACGCCACCGCCTCGGTCAGCAACCGCACATGGCCCTCGGACCAGTCGACCTTCGTGGAGGGCTGATCCACATGCAGGGTTCGGGGCAGCACCCCGTGCTGCATCGCCATGATCATCTTGATCACACCGCCCACACCGGCCGCGGCCTGGGCGTGACCGATGTTGGACTTCAGCGAACCCAACCACAACGGACGGTCCGCGTCACGATCCTGGCCGTAAGTCGCCAAAAGCGCTTGAGCCTCGATCGGGTCGCCCAGCGTCGTACCGGTGCCGTGGGCCTCCACGACATCGACCTCGACCGGCGAGACACCGGCATTGGCCAAAGCTTGGCGAATCACTCGGCGCTGCGACGGACCGTTCGGCGCGGTCAGACCATTCGACGCGCCATCCTGATTCACCGCCGAACCAGCGATCACCGCGAGCACCTGATGCCCGTTGCGCTGCGCGTCGGACAACCGCTCCAGCACCAGAACGCCAGCGCCCTCGGACCAGCCCACGCCATCGGCCGCGTCAGCGAAGGACTTGCACCGTCCATCCGGGGACAGACCCCGCTGACGACCGAACTCGAGGAACATGTCCGGGGTGGCCATCACAGCGACACCGCCGGCCAATGCCAGATCACACTCCCCCGACCGCAGCGACTGCGACGCCAGATGCAGCGCCACCAGCGACGACGAACACGCTGTATCCACGGTGACCGCAGGGCCTTCCAGGCCGAACACGTAGGACACCCGGCCCGAGACCAAACTGCCCGCGGCGCCGCTGCCGGTACCGGTCGCCTGGGCGTAGTCGTGGTACATCACACCGGTGAAGACACCGGTCGAGCTGCCGCGCAGCACTGCCGGATCCACACCGGCGCGCTCCAATGCCTCCCACGAGACCTCCAGCAGCAATCGCTGCTGGGGGTCCATCACCGTGGCCTCATTGGGACTGATCCCGAAGAAGTCCGCATCGAATTCCGCTGCGGAGTACAGGAATCCACCTTGGCGGGTATAGGTCTTGCCCGCCTTGCCGGGTTCGGGATCGAAGATGCCGTCGATGTCCCAGCCGCGGTCCATCGGCATGTCGCCGGTGGTGTCGATACCCGAGGTGACCAGACCCCACAGGTCTTCGGGCGAGGCGACGCCACCGGGGTAGCGGCAGCTCATCGCCACCACCGCGATCGGGTCATCGCCGGTTCGGACCCGGCTGACCACGACCTCCTCGGCGGCAGCGCTGCCGGTGAGCTGGGAGTCGATGAACTCGGCGACGATCTGCGCGTTGGGGTAGTCGAAGACGAGCGTCGCGGGCAGTTGCAGACCGGTCGCGGCATTGAGCTTGTTGCGGAACTCGATGGCGCTCAACGAATCGAAACCGAGCTGCTGGAAAGCCTGCTGGGGTTCGACAGCTGCCATGGAGGCGTGCCCGAGGATCTCGGCGGCCACCGAACGGACCAGGTCGAGCTGAGCGGTCTTGCGATCGGCGTCCGACAGTCCGGCCAGCGTGCGCAGGAAGGCCTGGCCCGCCGCCGGCGTCCGGCGCCGGACCGGGGCCGGTACGAGCGCACGGACCAGAGCGGGAATCTGCTCGCCCCGCGTCCGTAGCACGGCCTTGTCGACCCGCAGCGCCACCAGCTGGGCGGTATCGGTCGATATCGCCGCATCGAACAGCGCCAGACCCTCGGCCTCGGACAGCGGCGGGAAACCCTGCCGGCGCATCCGGTCGAAGTCGTCCTCGGACAGTTCGGTCCCGAGTCCGCTCGAGCGCGCCCACATTCCGTAATCCAGGGATGTGGCAGGCAATCCCAGGCCGCGGCGATGAGCCGCCAGCGCATCCAGGAAGACATTCGCCGCGGCGTAGTTCGCTTGGCCGGCGGCCAGCACCAGGCCGCCCGCGGACGACACCAGCACGAACAACGACAGCGAGAGGTCGCGAGTGAGCTCGTGCAGATGCCAGGCCGCGTCGACCTTGGGCCGGAAGACGCCGTCGATGCGATCCGCGGTGATCGACTCGATCACGCCGTTGTCGGCGGTTCCCGCCGCGTGCACCACACCCGTCAGCGGATGCTGATCCGACATGCTGTCGAGCAGTGCCGCGAGCGCGTTTCGATCGGAGACGTCGCACGCGGCGATGGTGACCTCGGCACCGAGCTCGGCCAGCTCCCGGCGAAGCTCGGCAGCGCCGGGAGCATCCAGGCCACGCCGAGAGGTCAGAAGCAGATGGCGCACACCGTGTTCGGTCACGAGGTGCCGGGCGATCACCGCGCCCAGACCACCCGTGCCACCGGTGATCAGGACAGTGCCCGGTGTGGTCGATCGATCGATCGTGCCGGGTGCGTGAGCGGTCAGACGCGGCACGAACACGCTCGCGCCCCGGAGCGCCACCTCGGGCTCCGACGCGACAGCGGCGGCCACGGCCGCCACCGCGGACGGATCACCGTATTCATCCAGATCGAGAAGCTGGAAACGACCGGGGTTTTCCGCCTGTGCGGCACGCAGCAAGCCCCAGACCGGCGCCTGCGCCAGATCCACGGACTCGGAATCATCCACGGACACTGCGTGTTTGGTGAGCACCACCAAACGGGAACCGGCGAAACGAGTGTCGGACAACCAACCCTTGACGGCGTCGAGGACGCTGGTCGCGACCTGCCGTGCGGCTCGAGGCGGCACATCGTCGAAGTGCGGGCACTCGAACAAGACGATCTCGGGAACAACCGAATCGGGATCGGCATCCAGATCGGCGATCAATCCCGCGAGATCACGATGATCGACGGTCGCCGGCGACGGCGCGACAGCGACCCAATCCACCCCGAAGAGGGCTTCCGACACCCGGTCCGCGCCCAGGCGTTCAGCCGACACCGGCCGAGAGACCAAGGCCCCCACCGACATCACCGGCCGGCCCTGCGCATCGGCGAGCTGCACAGCGAACCGGCCCTCTTCACGCACGATGCGCACCCGCAGCGCGGGAGCAGCTGCCGAGTGCAACACGACCCGGTTCCAGGTGAACGGCAGCACGGCGGCATCACCGTCACGGCCATGCACGATGCCGACATGCAGGGCCGAGTCGAACAGTGCCGGATGGATCCCGAAACCCTTGGCGTCCTTCGGGTCCGGCAGCGCGACCTCGGCGAACAACTCATTGTCGCGCTGCCAGGCCGACCGCAATCCTTGGAAGAACGGGCCGTAGCCATAGCCGATGTCGAGCAGCTCGTCGTACACGCCATCGACGGGCAACGGCCGCGCACCGGCCGGAGGCCAGGCGGTGAGGTCGAAGTCGGCCACCACCTCGCCCGGCGCGAGAACACCTTCGGCGTGGAGCGCCCACGGACCCTGTGCCGTCTGCTGTGAATGGACGGTCAGCCGGCGACGACCGGCGTCGTCGGCCGCGGCCGCCACCACCTGCACCGCGACACTGCCGTCGGCCGGCAGCGTCAGCGGGGTGTGCAGCACGAGCTCCTCCACCACCGCGCAACCCAGCAGACCGCCGACGTGGCCGGCCAGCTCGACGAAACCGGTGCCCGGCAGCAGCACGGTGCCGAGCACGCTGTGGTCGGCCAGCCATTCGACCGAGTCCAGCGACCAGCGGCCGGTGAAGCTCACCGCACCCGAATCCGGGTGCGGCACAACCGCACCGAGCAGGGGATGGTCCACCGCGTCGAGACCGACCGAGGTGACTCCGCCCAGTTCGGCGCCGAGCCACGACTGGGCCAGCATCTGCCGGGCATCGAGCCAGAAGCGCTCGTGCTGGAAGGCGTAGGTGGGCAGGTCGATTCGCCGAGCCCCGGTACCGGTGTAGAAGCCGGCCCAGTCCACCTGCGCGCCGGAGACGAACAGCCCGGCCACCGCACTGACGACGGTCGTGGCGTTCGCGTTGTCACGCCTGGTCAGCGCGATTGTGGTTGCGGTATCCAGAGTTTGGGCGACCATCGGGGTCAGTACCGCATCGGGACCGACCTCGGCGAACCTGCTTACGCCCAGGCGGGCCATTGCGGTGACCGCGTCGGCGAAACGCACCGTGTCCCGGACCTGACCGACCCAATACGACGGGGCCGACATCTCGTCGCCGACCTCGGCCCCGGTCACGGTCGACACCAACGGAATTCGCGGGCTGCCGAAGGTCAAACCCGCTATGGCCGTGGCGAATTCGGACAGCATCGGCTCCATCAGGGTCGAATGGAAAGCATGCGAGACACGTAGTCGATGTGTCCGCCAGCCCTGCTCGGCACAGCGCTCGACGACAGCGACGACATCGGCCTCGACGCCGGAAAGCACCACCGACGCAGGGCCGTTCACCGCCGCGATCGACACCTCACCGGCCAGCAACGGCAACACATCGGCCTCGGACGCACCAACAGCGACCATCGCCCCACCGGCGGGCAGCGCCTGCATCAACCGGCCACGCGCGGCCACCAGCACACACGCATCCGCCAGAGACAACACACCCGCCACATGCGCGGCAGCCACCTCACCAATCGAATGACCCGCCACCACATCCGCACGCACGCCCCACGATTCGAGCAAACGGAACAACGCCACCTCGAACGCGAACAAACCCGCCTGCGCAAACACCGTCTGGTCCACCAGGTCGGCAACGGCCAAGGCTTCAGTCAGCGAAACCTGCTGCCCCAGCAGCGGATCCAGCCCGGCGACAATCGCATCGAACACCTCGGCGAACACCGGATACGCCACACGCAACTCGGCAGCCATACCGGCCCACTGCGCACCCTGACCCGAGAACACCACACCGGTCGAACCCGACACCACACGACCGGACATCACACCGGTAGCCGATGCACCCGCGGCCAACGCGCGCACACCTGCCAGCAGACCATCGCGGCCCGCGGCCACGACCACCGCACGGTGCTCGAAAACACTGCGCGTCGACGCCAGCGAGAAACCGATATCCGCCGGATCCTGGTCACCCGCAAGCGATGTCAGACGCTCGGCCTGAGCGGCGAGGGCGGCGCTACCGCGCGCCGAGACCACCCACGGCAGCACTCCACCGGCCGGGACGGTCTCGACCACGGCCGAAGCCGGGTCCGCCGCCGGAGCCTGCTCGAGGATGACGTGCGCATTCGTGCCGCTGATACCGAACGAGGACACACCGGCACGACGCGGACGATCCACCTCCGGCCACGCCACCGCCTCGGTCAGCAACCGGACATGGCCCTGGGTCCAATCGACTTTGGTGCTGGGCGCATCGACGTGCAGCGTCTTGGGCAGCACGCCGTGGCGCATGGCCATCACCATCTTGATCACGCCACCCACGCCCGCGGCGGCCTGGGCATGACCGATATTGGACTTCAACGACCCCAGCCAGAGCGGACGATCCGCCGCACGGTCCTGCCCGTACGTGGCCAGCAGCGCTTCGGCCTCGATCGGATCACCCAGTGTCGTGCCGGTGCCGTGGGCCTCCACCGCATCGACGTCGGCCGAGGACACCCCGGCATTCGCCAGCGCTTGGCGGATCACCCGCCGCTGCGACGGACCGTTCGGCGCGGTCAGGCCATTCGACGCGCCATCCTGATTCACCGCCGAACCGGAAACCACCGCGAGCACGTCATGACCATTGCGGCGGGCGTCGGACAGCCGCTCCAACACCAGCACACCGGCGCCTTCGGACCACGCCACACCGTCGGCGGTGTCGGAGAACGACTTGCTCCGCCCGTCCGGGGCCAGCCCGCGCTGGCGGCTGAACTCCACGAACGTTTCCGGCGTCGCCATCACCGCGACACCACCGGCCAATGCCAGATCACACTCCCCCGACCGCAGCGACTGCGACGCCAGGTGCATCGCCACCAGCGAGGACGAGCACGCCGTATCCACGGTGACCGCCGGGCCCTCCAGCCCGAACACATACGAAACCCGGCCGGAGGCAATGGATCCCGCGTTCGCGTTGACCGGATAGTCGTGATACATCATGCCGGTGAACACCCCGGTCGAACTGCCGCGCAGTTCCGCCGGATCGACTCCGGCCCGCTCCAACGCCTCCCAGGAGGTTTCCAGCAGCAGGAACTGCTGCGGATCCATCACCGCGGCTTCATTGGGGCTGATGCCGAAGAACGCGGGATCGAATTCACCTGCGGAGTGCAGGAATCCACCCTCGCGCGTGTAGGTGGTGTGCGGCGTCTCGCCGGTGGGGTCGTACAGACGGTCGGTATCCCAGCCTCGGTTCACCGGGAACTCCGACGTCGCGTCGGTCCCGTTCGCGACCAGACTCCACAGCTGCTCGGGAGAACTGACGCCGCCCGGGTACCGGCACGCCATGCCGACGATCGCAATCGGTTCGTCGTCGGCGGCCTTGGTGGCCGTAACGGCGATGTCGCGCCCGGTGCCGGTGAGCTCGCCGGCCAGATAGGCGGCCAGAGTCCGTGGTGTCGGGTAGTCGAAAACGACTGCGGCCGACAGTGACAGGCCGGTGGCGGTCTTGAGCCGGTTGCGCAACTCGACCGCGCTCAGGGAATCGAATCCCAGGTCCTGGAAGGCGGAATCAGGTTCGATCGCGGAGGCACCGTCGTGACCGAGCACGGCCGCGATGTGGGTGCGCACGGTCGCGAGTACCGCCTGCCGCTGCTGATCGGCATCCAGACCGGTGAGTCGTTGCCGGAGACCGGATGCCGCCGCCGAGGTCGTCGCCGCCGGACGCCGGGCCACGGCCGGCGCCAGTTCCCGCAGCAGCGGCGGCAGGAGTCCCGACTCGGCGCGAGCGCGAATCGCGGCGGTGTCCACGGCCGCGATCACCGCCAGCGCCGTGTCCTGAGCAAGCGCCGCATCCCATCCGGCCAGTGCCTGCTCGTCCGGCATCGCGGTGAAGCCGCCGCGGCTCATCCGGGCCACATCGGTCTCACCCAGGTGTCCGGTCATGCTGCTCGAGCGTGCCCACGGACCCCAGGCCAGCGATTGCCCGGCCAGTCCTCGTGCACGCCGGTGCGTCACCAGGGCGTCGAGGAAGGTGTTCGCGGCGGCGTAGTTGGCCTGCCCGGGTCCGCCGATGGTGCCGGACACCGAGGAGAACACCACGAACGCAGCCAGATTCAGATCCGCGGTCGCCTCGTGCAGGTGCCAGGCGGCGTCTGCCTTCGGCGCCAGGACCGCGTCCAGCCGCTGCGGTGTCAGGGACGCGATGATCCCGTCGTCGAGCACACCCGCGGCGTGGATCACGGCGGTCGGCGGCTCGGGTGCGTCGGCCAGGAGGCGGGCCACCGCGTCGGGGGCGGTGACGTCACAGGCCGCGACTCGCACCTGTGCGCCCAGGTCCGTCAACTCGTCGCAGAGGGCTGTCACGCCCTCGGCCTGCGGACCGCTGCGGCTGACCAGCAGCAGCGACCGGACGCCGTGCTCGACGACGACGTGCCGGGCCACCACGGCGCCCAAACCGCCTGTGCCGCCGGTGATCAGCACCATTCCCGCGCCGAAGGCGGATTCCTCGCCACGCGTGGATGACACGGGTGCAGGCCGGGTCAGTCGAGCGGTGTGGGTGACGCCGGCGCGCACGACCACCTGGGGTTCGTCCACGGCCAGGACGGTGGCCGCGAGTCGCTCGTCGAGGCCGGTGTCCGCGTCCACCAGGACAATTCGGCCCGGGTCCTCCGTCTGCGCGGTACGGACCAGGCCCCACACGGCGGCGCCCGCGAGGTCGGTGAGGTCCTCACCGGGCAGGGCGGCCGCGCCGCGCGTGGCGACCAGCAGGGTGCTCGAGGCGAACCGGTCCTGATCCAGCCAGACCTGCACCACCTCGAGGATTCGTGCGACCTCGGTGTGGGTGGTGGTCACCACGTCGGTGCCGGTGTGTTCGTTCCAGCCGGACCCGGCCTCGACGATCACCACCGGGGGTACCGGTGACTGCGGATCCAGCCGATCCCACCGGCTCACAACGACATCCGCCACCACGGGCTCGGACGCGGTCGGCGACCACACCAGTTCCAGCAGTGGATCGGCCGCGCCGCTCGCACCGGCGGCGGCCAGCTGCGCCAATGGCATCGGGCGGGGCGTCACCGAACCCGACAGCACGGGTTGCCCCTGCTCGTCGCCCGCCCACACCGATACCGACGATCCGGTCGTGGTCAGGCGCACGCGCAGGACCGACGCTTCGGCCGCGTACAGCGACACCGACTCCCAGGAGAACGGCAGCACCACCTGGCCGGCCGCCACCGTGAACGGTGAATCCGGCTGTCCCGCAGACTCTTCGGACACTCCGGCCAGCAGTCCCGCCTGCAAGGCCGCGTCCAGCAGTGCCGGATGGATGCCGAAACCCTCGGCTCGCATCCCGGTATCGGTATCGATGGCGACCTCGGCGAACACCTCGTCGCCGCGCCGCCACAGCGCCCGCACGCCCTGGAACGCCGGGCCGTAGTCGTAACCGCGTGTCAGCAGGGCCGTGTACGCGGCCGAGACGTCGAGATCGGTCGCCTCGGCAGGCGGCCAGGCCTGCGATCCGGGTTCGGTGGCGTCGTCGCGGGTGGTCAGCAGACCCCGCGCGTTGAGTACCCACTCTCCGTCGCGATCGTGTTCGGCGCGAGCGTAGATCGATACCGGCCGTTGCGTGAGTTCGTGTTCCGGCCCGCCGACGACGACCTGGATCTGCACACCGCCGGCCGCGGGCAGGACCAGGGGCGCGCGCAGCGTCAGTTCCTCGATCGCCGGGCACCCGGCTTCGGCGCCGGCGCGCAGCGCCAGCTCCACGAATCCGGTCCCGGGCAGCAGGACCGACCCGGCCACCGCATGGTCGGCCAGCCAGGGATGGGTGGCCACCGACAGCCGGCCGGTCAACAACACGCCACCGGATTCGGGTTCCGAGACCACCGCGCCCAGCAGCGGATGCTGCACCGCACCCAAACCTGCGGACTCGACACCGGCGGCGCCGTGTGCAGGCTCGAGCCAGTAGCGGCGGCGCTGGAAAGCGTAGGTGGGCAACGACACTCGCGAGACCGGCCGACCGGCGAAGAACGCGGTCCAGTCCACCTCGAGGCCGACCGTGTGCGCGTGGGCCAGGCAGGTGACGAACTGCTCGACCTCGGCCCGGCCCCGGCGGGCTCCGGCGATCACCGACGACTGGGATTCGAGGTCCTCCGGCAGGCATTGCCGGGTCATGGCCGTCAGGACCGCATCGGGACCGATCTCCAGGAATCGGCGTACACCCGAGGCCGCGAGGGTCTCGACGCCCCGGGTGAACTGCACACCCGCCCGCACCTGCTGGACCCAGTAGGCGGGCTCGAGTACCTCATCACCGGCGATCCGGCCGGAGATATTCGAGACCAGGGGAATCTGCGGGCGTCGATAGGTCACGTCCCGTGCGACGGTGGCGAACTCGGCCAGCATCGGGTCCATGCGGTGGGAATGGAACGCGTGCGACACCCGTAGCCGCGAGGTCTTGCGGCCACGGTCGGTGAACCACTGCTCGAGCGCCGTCACCGCGTCCTCGTCACCGGAGACCACCACGGCCGCAGGCGAATTCACGGCGGCGATGGACGCGCGGTCCGCATGGTCGGCGAGCGCCTCGGACACCTCGCGCTCGGTGGCCGCGACGGCCAGCATCGCGCCGCCCTCGGGCAGCCGGCCCATGAGGCGGCCGCGGGCCGCGACCAGCCGGCACGCGTCCGGGAGCGACCACACACCGGCGATGTACGCGGCGGCCAGCTCACCGATCGAATGGCCGATCAGGAAATCCGGTGTCACGCCGAAGGATTCCAGGAGCCGGCACAGTGCGACCTCGTAGGCGAACAGTGCGGGCTGGGTGAACTCCGTCCGATCCAGCACGGCGGTATCGGCAGCGCCGGCCTGTCGGCCGGTGAACATCACCTGCTTCAGCGAACCGCCCAAGAGTGGGTCGAACTGCGCGCACACCTCGTCCAACGCGGCGGCGAATGCCGGGAACGCCTCGGCCAGTTCACGTCCCATCCCGGCCCGCTGTGCGCCCTGCCCGGTGAACAGGAACGCTGCCTTGCGCGTGACCGCCTGCGCCGCCGTCACGCCCGCGGCAGTGCTCGCCGATCCGTGTTCCGCGAGCGCTGCCAGTCCGGCGAGCATGGCATCCCGGTCGCCGGCGACCACCGTGCCCCGCCAGTCCAGCCGGGCGCGGGTCGTCGACAGCGAATAGGCGATCTCGTCGGCGGTCAGGTCGGGGTGTTCGGTCACCCACTGCCGCAGTTTGCCCGCCTGCGCACGCAGGCCGTCCTCGGTCTTCGCCGAGACCAGCCAGGCAGAGACATCGGACGCCACGAGCGGCGCACCCTGATCGGGGGCCTCGTCCGCGGGTTCGGCGGGGGCCTCCTCCAGAGCGGGGGCCTCTTCCAGGATCAGGTGCGCGTTCGTGCCGCTGGCGCCGAAGGAGGACACACCGGCGCGACGCACCCGCTCCCCCGCCGGCCACGGTTCGGCCGCGGTGAGCAGCCGCACCGAGCCCGCCGACCAGTCCACGTGCGGGGTCGGAGCGTCGACATGCAGTGTGGCGGGCAGCGTTTCGTGCCGCAGCGCCTGCACCATCTTGATCACGCCGCCGACACCGGCCGCGGCCGAAGTGTGCCCGATGTTCGACTTGAGCGAGCCGAGGCGCAGCGGAGCTCCGACGCGTCCGCGACCGTAGGCCGCGATCAGGGCCTGCGCCTCGATCGGGTCGCCGAGAGTGGTGCCGGTGCCGTGCGCTTCGACCACATCGACGTCGGCGGGCGTGAGACCGGCATTGGCGAGAGCCTGCGCGATCACCTTTTCCTGCGACGGACCGTTCGGTGCGGTCAGACGGTTGCTGGCGCCGTCCTGGTTGATCGCGCTGCCGCGGATGACCGCGAGGACGGGGTGGCCGAGACGGCGGGCATCCGAGAGTCGCTCGATCGCGAGCATGCCGAGGCCCTCGGAGAACCCGGTCCCGTTCGCCGCCGCCGCGAAGGCCTTGCACCGCGCGTCCGGGGACAGCGCGCGCTGGCGGCCGAAGGCGATCAGCAGGGCCGGATGGGACATCACGGTGACGCCGCCGACCAGGGCGAGCGAGGTATCGCCCTGCCGCAGCGCCTGGCACGCGAGGTGCAGGGCGACCAGCGACGACGAGCACGCGGTGTCCACCGAGAGCGCCGGACCCTTGAAACCGAAGGTGAAGGCGACCCGGCCGGAGAGGATGCTGGAGGAAACACCCAGGTAGGCATGGCCTTCCGCCTCGGCGGTCAGGCCCGGCGAACCCACGCGGGGGCCATAGTCCTGATGGATCACACCGGCGAACACACCGGTGTCGCTGCCGCGCAACGACACCGGATCGATGCCCGCATCCTCCAGGGCCTCCCAGGCCGCTTCCAGGAACAGGCGCTGCTGCGGATCCATCGCCAGGGCCGCGCGCGGGCCGATCCCGAAGAATCCGGCGTCGAAATCGCCTGCCGCATCCAGGAATCCGCCTTCGCGGGTATAGATGGTGCCCGGCGTATCGGGATCGGTGTCGAACAGCCGCTCGAGGTCCCAGCCGCGGTCGGCCGGGAAGGGCCCGATGGCATCGGTGCCCGAGGCGACCAGATCCCACAGCTGCGCCGGAGTTTCGACCCCGCCCGGATAGCGGCAGCTCATGCCGACGATCGCGATCGGTTCGCCGGCCCGGTCCTCCAGGTCCTGGATGTGCTTCTTGGCGGCGCGGAGGTCTCCGGTGAGCTTGCGCAGATACCGGCTGAGCCGTTCCTCGTTGCTGGTGCCGGGGTTGCTCATGCTGGGCCAAACTCCTCGTCGATCAGATCCAAGAGCTCACTGTCGGATAGCGCAGTGTCGGAATCGAATTCGAGATCGTCGTAGCCGCTGCGCGACCACGTGCCGCCCAGGTGGGCGACGAGGCGCTCGTTGACGCCCCGCAATCCGGTGACGATCTCGTCGTTGTCGCTGCTGTTGGCGATGATTCGCTCGAGCAGTGCCTCGAGCCGCGCCAGGTCGTCGGCCGTCGCCGACGGCGGTTGCGCCGGCGCGGTCACCACGGTCTGCGCCAGCAGGTAGTCGGCGACATCACCCGCCGTCGGGTAGTCGAATACCAGGGTCGAGGGCAGCGACAGCCCCGTCACCTTCGCCAGCCGGTTTCGGAATTCCACGCCGCCGAGGGAATCGAAACCGAGTTCGTTGAAGCCCCGATCGGGTCCGATGTCGTCGGCCGAGCCATAGCCCAGCACCGCCGCCACATGTTCGCGCACCAGGTCCAGGACGAACCCGCGGCGCTTCGCCTCCGCCACACCGTGCAGACGGTCGCCGAGCGACTGCGCACTGCTCGGCGCCGTGACCGACCGGGTGCGAGTACGAACGAATCCGCGCAGCACCGCGGGCACCGGGCCGGAATGCGATTCCATACGCAGTTTGTCGGTGTCCAGCCGCGCCGGCACCGACACCGCTTCCGCCGTGGTCAGCGATTCGTCGAACAGGCGCAGGCCCTCGGCACGATCCAGCGGGGCCAGGCCCAGTCGCTCCAACCGGTTCATGGCGGCACGATCCAGAACGCCGGTCATACCGATGTCCTGCTGCCACGGCCCCCAGGCGAGCGCGAGCGCCGGCAGTCCCGCGGCGCGGCGCTGCACCGCGAGGGCGTCCAGGAAGCTGTTCGCGGCAGCGTAATTCGCCTGCCCGGCCGAGCCGATCATGCCCGCGATCGACGAGAACATCACGAACGCCGACAGCTTCATGTCGCGGGTGAGCTCGTGCAGAGTCCACGCCGCATCGGCCTTGGGGGCGAACACCCGGTCGATCCGGTCGCCGGTGAGCGTGTGGAAGGCGCTGTCGTCGAGCACGCCCGCGGTGTGGACGACACCGGTCAGCGGATGCTCCGCGGGCACGGCGGCCAGCAGGTCCCGAAGCGCGTCGCGGTCGGTGACGTCGCAGGCGGCGATCCGCACTTCGGCACCGGATCGCGCCAGTTCCGCCGCGAGTTCCGTTGCGCCGTCCGCACTCTCGCCGCGGCGTGAGACCAGAAGCAGGTGCCGCACCCCGTGTTCGGCGACCAGGTGGCGGGCCAGCAGCGCACCCAATCCCCCGGTACCGCCGGTGATCAGCACCGTCCCGGGACCGAACGACACCCGCTCGGCCGCCGAGGCTGCCAGCGCCTGTAGTCGCGGCACCAGGACACCATTGCCCCGTACCGCGGCCTGCGGTTCTCCGGTCGCGATCACGGCTCGGATCGAGTCGGCCGAAAGGTGCTGCACACCAGCGGATTCCTCGGCGTCGAGCAGGACGATCCGCCCCGGATACTCGGTCTGGGCGCTTCGTATCAGCCCCCACACCGCGGCCGAACCGGTGTCCGGTATCTCTTCGGGCAGCGCAGCCGCCCGGCCGGTCACCACGACCAGCCGCGACCGCGCGAATCGCTCGTCGGCCAACCAGTCCCGCACCGTACGCCGGGCGGTATCGACCCGATCTTGTACGGATGGCTGCGAATCATCGTGCAGCGCTGCGGCTTCGGACCACACCACGACGCCCGGAACGATCGGAGCCGAGGCGAGTGCCGCCAGATCCGGGTACTGCTCATCAATTCCGGCCACGTGCCCGGCCCCGAGCACGGCCGTGCTCCCGGCCGGGGCGTCGGCGAGCACCTCCGCCGGCGCCCAGCGCAACCCGTACCGTGCCGCGCGGCCGCCGGGCAGCGCGGCCCGGAACTGCTGGACGTCGTAGGAGCGCATGAGTACTTCGTCGATGCTGACGACCGGGTTGCCGTCCTGGTCGACGGCCACGACGGAGATCGCCTCACTGCTGCGCTGGATGGCCATCACCCGCAGCCTCGTCACCGTGGACGCGGTGTGGAATTGCGTTCCGCCCCAGCGGAACAGCAGCTTGCCCTCGGACGCGTCGCCCTGGTGGTCGGGCCAGATCAGGCAGGCGAGTCCGGCATGCATCACCATGTCGAACAGCGCCGGGTGCAGCTGGAACCGGTCGGCCGGGGTGTCCTCGGTCAGGGCGACCTCGGAGAAGACCGTGTCGCCGCTGCGCCAGGCGGCCTCGATGCCGAAGAACGCGGGTCCCCATTCCAGTCCGGCGGCACGCGCCACCTGGGCCGGAATCCATTCGGGGTCCACCGGTTCGGCATCGGCGGGCGGCCAGGAAGCGGCGCGCACCATGTCCACCAGCCCGATGTCGATCAACTGCCGGGCGCTGAGCACGCCGCTGGCATTGCGGGTCCATTCGCCGTCGGCGGCATCGCCGGTCAGGCGGTAGTGGAAGGTGAACGATCGGCGGCCCTCGGCGTCCGGTTCCCGCACCAGGACCTGGAGTTGGACCTCGCCCTCCGCCGGCGGCAGGATCGGCGCCTCGAGGGTGAGCTCCTCCACGGCGTCGCAGCCGATCCGCCGACCGGCGACCAGCAGCATCTCCATGAGCGCGGCGCTCGGGACGAGCACCACGCCGTAGGTGGTGTGGTCGGCGATCCAGGGCTGGGCAAGCAGCGACAGCCGTCCCGTGAACAGCCACTCGTCCCGGTCGGCCACCCGCACCACCTCGGTGAGCAGCGGGTGTTCCGAGGCCGCGCCGCGGCGCTCCTCGCGACCGGGTTCGAGCCAGTACCGCCGGTGGTCGAAGGCATAGGTGGGCAGGGCGATTCGCGCCATCGGACGGGCGGTGAACAGCTGGTTCCAGTCGACCGCCACCCCGGCGTTGTGCGCCTGGGCGAGCATCGTCAGGAACTGTTCGACCTCGTCGTGGTCCCGGCGGGCGGCCGCGGCGACCACCGACCGGGCCTCGGCCTCCGCGGGAAGCGTCTGCCGGGTCATCGCCGCCAGCACCGCGTCGGGGCCGATCTCGAGGAACCGGCGTACGCCCGACGCCGTCAGCGTCTCGACACCGTCGGCGTAACGCACCGCGGCGCGCACCTGGGACACCCAGTACCCGGGAGCCAAGACCTCGTCGCCCGCGATCCGGCCGGAGACGTTCGACACCAACGGAATTCGCGGAGCATTGAACCTCACGCGCGCGGCGAGGGTCTCGAACTCGGCCAGCATCGGCTCCATCCGAGGCGAATGGAACGCGTGCGACACCCGCAAGCGGTTCGTCTTGCGTCCCTGCGCGGTGAACCGACGGTCGATCTCGTCGACTGCGCCCTCGTCACCCGAGACCACCACGGCCGCAGGCGCATTCACCGCGGCCACCGATACCCGGTCACCGAATCCGGCGATCACGGCAGCGACTTCGGTCTCGGTCGCGGCGACGGCGAGCATCGCACCGCCCGCGGGCAGCGCCTCCATCAGTCGTCCGCGGGCCGCGACCAGCTCGCAGGCGTCGTCCAGGGACCACACACCGGCGACGTACGCTGCCGCCAGCTCGCCGATCGAGTGCCCGACCACCAGGTCCGGGGCGAAGCCGAACGACTCCAGGAGCCGGCACATCGCCACTTCGAACGCGAACAGCGCGGGCTGGGTCAGCCGGGTCCGATCCAAGGTGCCGGTCTCGGCAGCGACTCCGTGATCGTCGATCAGGTGTCCGGTGAACATCACTTGCTTCAGGGAACATCCGAGCAAGGGATCGAACCGGGCACATACCTCGTCCAAGGCCGCGGCGAACACCGGGAAAGCGCCGGAGAGACCCGCGCCCATGCCGACCCGCTGCGCGCCCTGACCGGTGAAGAGGAAGGCGGTCTTCCCGGAGCCCACCGTGCCGGAAACCACTCCGGCAGAGGCGGATCCGGCGGCCAGCCTCGCCAGCCGCGCCACCAGTTCGTCGCGATCACCGCCGAGAACCGCTGCCCGCCACTCGTGCCGGGCACGTGTGGTGACGAGCGAGTAGGCCACGTCCGCCGCGTCGGCATCGGGATGATCGGTCAGCCACCGGTGCAGTTTCGCCGCCTGCGCGCGCAGGGCATTCTCGCTCTTGGCCGACACCAGCCACGGCAGCACCGTGCGCGGCCCGTCGGCGGCGGGTGACGAGACGACCGGTGCGGTGGGCGCTTCCTCCAGAATCAGGTGGGCATTGGTGCCGCTGACTCCGAACGACGACACACCGGCCCGGCGGGCCGTTCCCCCGGCGGGCCAGGGTTCCGGGCGGGTCAGCAAGCGCACCGCCCCGGCCGACCAATCCACGTGCGGGGACGGAGTTTCCGCGTGCAGGGTCGGGGGCAGGGTCTCGTGTCGTAGCGCCTGCACCATCTTGATCACGCCACCGACACCGGCGGCCGCGACGGTGTGACCGATATTCGATTTGATCGATCCCAGGCGCAGCGGCTCGCGGTCGCCGCGATCCTGACCGTAGGCGGCGATCAATGCGTTGGCTTCGATCGGATCACCCAGCGGGGTGCCGGTTCCGTGCGCTTCCACCGCATCCACGTCGGCGGGTGTGAGCCCCGCATTGGTGAGGGCCTGCGCGATCACTCGCTCCTGCGACGGGCCGTTCGGAGCGGTCAGGCCATTGCTGGCACCGTCCTGATTGACCGCGCTGCCGCGAATGACGGCCAGGATGTCATGGCCCAGTCGCCGCGCGTCCGACAGCCGCTCCAGGACCAGGACGCCCACGCCCTCGGCGAAGGCCACGCCGTCGGCCGCGGCGGAGAACGCCTTGCAGCGGCCGTCCGGCGACAACCCGCGCTGCCGCGCGAAATCCACGGAGAGATAAGGGGTTGCGGCCACCGTGACGCCACCCGCCAATGCCAGCGAGGTCTCGCCCTGACGCAATGCCTGACACGCCAGGTGCAGCGCGACCAGTGAGGACGAGCAGGCGGTATCGATGGTGACCGCCGGTCCCTCCAGACCGAAGACGTAGGCCACGCGGCCGGAGACGACGGAGTGGGTGGTGCCGGTCAGCCGGAATCCCTCCAGGTCGCCGGTGACATTGTCGACATAGCCCGAGGCACACGCGCCCGCGAACACGCCGGTATCGCTGCCGCGCAACGTGATCGGGTCGATGCCGGATTCCTCCAGTGCCTCCCAGGAGGCTTCCAGCAGCAGCCGCTGCTGCGGGTCCATCGCCAGGGCCTCGCGCGGGCTGATACCGAAGAAGCCGGCGTCGAAATCGCCTGCGTCGTCGAGGAATCCGCCGCCGCGGCTGTAGACCGTCCCGGGCTTGTCCGGGTCCTGGTCGATCAGGCGCTCGAGATCCCAGCCGCGATCGTCCGGGAATTCCGTGGTGGCATCGGTCCCGGACCGGACCAGATCCCACAACTGCTCGGGAGTGCGGACGCCGCCGGGGAATCGGCAGCTCATGCCGACGATCGCGATGGGCTCGTCCATGCGTGCGCGGCGCGAGACGCGGGCCGGTTTGGAACCGGATTCGGTTCCCTCGATCTTGCTGTGCAGCAGGGTGGCGACCGCCGCGGCGGTGGGGTGGTCGAAGACCAGGGTGGACGGCAGTTGGACACCGGTGGCCTTCGCCAGCCGGTTGCGGAATTCGACGCCGCCGAGCGAGTCGAATCCCAGGGCGTCGAATCGTTCGGTGGGACTGATGTCTTCGGCGGAACCGTGTCCGAGCACGGCTGCCGCGTGCTCGCGGACCAGGTCGAGCACCACCTCGGCACGGTCGGCCTCGGGCACCCGGCTCAGGCGCGCGCCCAGCGAACTCGACGGGGCCGCAGCCTGTGTCGTGGGGCGGGGCAGGAAACCGCGGAGTACCGACGGCACGGCACCGGTGCCCGCTTCGCGGCGCAGTTCGGCCGGGTCGAACCGGATCGCCGCCAGGTGGGCGGCGGCGCGGCCGGTGGCCGCATCGAACAGCCGCAGGCCTTCGTCGTGCGCGAGCGGGTGCAGGCCGAGCCTCTCCCAGCGGGCGAGGGCACTGCGGTCCAAGCCACCGGTCATGCCACCGGCGGAGTTCCAGGGCCCCCAGGCCAGGGAAATCGCCGACAGCCCTTCGGCGCGGCGGCGGTGCGCCAGGGCGTCGAGGAAGGCGTTGCCCGCCGCGTAGTTGCCCTGTCCCGCCGAACCGATCGTTGCGGCGACCGACGAGAACAGCACGAAGGCGGACAGGTTCCGGTCACGGGTGAGATCGTGCAGGTGCCAGGCGGCGGCGGCCTTCGCGGTGAACACGCGCCGCAATTGCTCGGCGGTCAGGCCCGCGAGGGTGCCGTCGTCGAGGACGCCCGCCGCGTGGATCACGGCGGTCAGCGGATGATCGACGTCGAGGGAATCCAGCAGCGAGCCGATGGCCTGCCGATCGCCCACATCGCAGGCCGCCACCCGGACGGCAGCACCGGCTTCCGACAGCTCGCGCACCAATTCCGTTGCGCCGTAGGCTGTTTCGCCGCGCCTGGACACCAGCATCAGATGGCGGACGCCGTGCGTGGTGACCAGATGCCGAGCCAGCAGCGCGCCGAGGCCACCGGTGCCGCCGGTGATCAGGACGGTGCCGGTGCCGAACGAGGATCCGGGCTCGGCGTCGTGGCCGGCTCGCGTCTTCGCCAGCCGGGGCACGAGCAAGGCTCCGGCGCGCACCGCGACCTGCGGTTCGCCGGTCGCGATCACTGCGGCGACCATCGCTCGGTCGACAGCGGGCGCGTCGGCCGACGGGTCGGTATCGAGGAGAACGAATCGGCCCGGGTATTCGGTTTGGGCGCTGCGCATCAGGCCCCAGACCGCTGCCGCGGCGAGATCCAGTGTCTCACCGGCCAGCGCGGCACCGTTCGAGGTCACCACGACCAGTCGGGTGTCGGCCAGACGTGGTTCCGCGAGCCAGGACTGTACCGTCGCCAGTACCGATTCCAGGTAGCCACCGACGGCCGCGGGATCGCCGACCGCGGTGAAGTCTTGCGGAAGCCAGGTCACGATATCTGGAATCGGTTGTGCTGCAGCGAGTTCCGAGGGGGTCGGCGCGTGGGTGTCGATTCCGGCGACCGGCGCGGAACCGAGCACGGCCATCCGGCCCGCGGCGGGATCCGGTGTCGTTGCCGCCGTCGGTGTCCACTGGATGTCGTAGAGGTCGGCGTCATCCGCGGCGAGAGTGCCGCGCATCTGTTTCACGTCATAGGGCCGCATGACGACGGCATCGACGGAGACCACGGGCCGCCCCGAATCGTCCACGGTCGCAACGGAGATGGTCTCCGGGCCGCTCTCGACGGCGATGACCCGCAGCGTCGTCGCCTTGACCAGCGGCTGATGTAGTCGCGCGCCGCCCCAGCGGAACAGCAATCGGCCGGTGTCGGGGTCGCTGTCCTGATCGCGCCAGATGAGCCCGGCCAGCCCGGCATGCATCACCAGGTCGAGCAGGGCCGGATGCAGATCGAATCGCTCCGGTTCGGGCGCGGCGGCGGTGTTCAGGGTGATCTCGGAGAAGACGGCCCCGTCCCGCTGCCAGGCGGCGTCGACGCCGAGGAATGCCGGGCCGTACCCGAGTCCGGATCCCTTCGCGATTCGCTCGGGAATCCATGCGGTGTCGAGTGTTTCGGCGTCGGCGGGCGGCCATGCCTCGTCGCGCAGCTGGTCCAGCAGGGCGTCATCGCTGTCCCAGGCGGGGGCGAGGACACCGCTGGCGTTGCGCACCCATTCGCCCGCGCGGCCGGCCTTGCGGAAGTAGAAGCTGAACTGGCGCCGGCCCGTCGGGTCCGGCTCCTGCACCGATACCTGGAGTTCGACCTCGTCGGTTTCCGACGGGAGGATCGGAGCCTCCAGGGTCAGCTCCTCGACGACGCCGCAATCGATTCGGCTGCCCGCGACGAGCAGGAATTCGATCAGGGTCGCGCTGGGCAGCACCACGGTGCCGTAGGTCATGTGGTCGGCGACCCACGGGTCGGTGGGCAGCGAGAACCGGCCGGTGAAGACGAACTCGTCCTTACCGGCCACCGGGAACACACCGGTGAGCAAGGGGTGGGCCTGGGGGTCGCCGGTGGCTTCGCGACGCGGCGGCAGCCAGAATCGCTGATGCTGGAAGGCATAGGTGGGCAGGGGAATTCGCCGGGTCGACCGGCGACCGAGCAGGGGTGTCCAGTCCACCCGCACACCGGCGGTGTGAGCTTGTGCCAGCATCGTCGAGAACTGTTGGGACTCATCGTGATCCCGGCGCGCGGCCGCGGCCACCACCGAAGCGGACTCGACGTCCCCGGGAAGGGTCTGCCGGGTCAGCGCCGCCAGCACCGCGTCGGGGCCCACCTCCAGGAATCGGCGCACCCCCGAGGCGATCAGCGTCTGGATACCCGGCGCGAATCGGACCGCGCCCCGCACCTGGCGAACCCAGTAGGCGGGCTCCATGATCTCGTCCCCGGCCAGCTGACCGGAGACGTTCGACACCACGGGGAGCCGGAGCGGGTTGTAGGTCAAATCCTGTGCGACAGACTCGAATTCGGCCAGCATCGGCTCCATTCGATGCGAGTGGAAGGCGTGGCTGACCCGCAGCCGGGACGTCTTCGCGCCTCGCTCGGCGAAACGGGCCTCGATCTCGGCGACGGCGTCCTCGTCACCCGAGACCACCAGGGCCTGCGGCGCATTCACCGCGGCGACCGAGACGCGGCCCGGATAGCCGGCGACGACCTCGTTCACCTCGGATTCGGGCGCTCCGATGGCCAGCATCGCACCGCCCTCGGGCAGCGCGCCCATGAGACGGCCGCGCGCCGCCACCAATCGGCAGGCGTCCTCGAGCGACCACAGACCCGCGACGTACGCGGCCGCGATCTCGCCGATCGAATGACCGATCACCACATCCGGGGTGACGCCGAACGACTCCAGCAGGCGGTACAGCGCCACCTCGAAGGCGAACAGGGCGGGCTGGGTGAACTCCGTGCGATCCAGGACGGCCGTAGCGCCATCGGCGGAGCCGTTGAACATGACGTCCCGGAGCGAGCACTCCAGCATCGGATCGAACTGGGCGCACACCGAGTCCAGCGCGTCGGCGAACACCGGGAATGCCTTGTACAGCCCGGCTCCCATGCCGATCCGCTGTGCGCCCTGCCCGGTGAACAGGAAGGCCGTCGTCCCCGTGCCGATGGCGCCCGTGACGACACCGGCGCCGGTCCCCGATTCGGCAAGATTCGCCAACTGCTCGAGCAACTCCGCGCGATCGCGACCGAGGACCACGCCGCGCGAGTCCAGCTGCGCCCGCGAATTCGCCAGCGCCTCGGCCGCATCCGCGATGTCGATCTCTGGGTGCTCGGACAGCCAGGCAGCCAGTCGGGCGGCCTGCGCGCGCAAACCCGCCTCGCCCTTACCCGACACCAGCACCGGGATGAGCGGTGCCGCGCTGTCCGGCCGCGTCTCCGCACTGGCACTCTCGGCGGGCGCCACCGATGCGGCGCTGCCTGGCCGCGCCTTCGGACTGTCGCCCGCGGCAATCGGCGCGGCAGGCGCTTCCTCGAGGATCACGTGCGCGTTGGTGCCGCTGATCCCGAACGACGACACACCCGCCCGGCGCACCCGATCGCCCGCGGTCCACGGTTCGGCGTCGGTCAGCAGGCGCACCGTGCCCGCGGCCCAATCCACGTGCGGCGACGGCGTTTCGGCGTGCAGTGTCCGGGGCAGGCGCTCGTGCCGCAGCGCCTGCACCATCTTGATCACGCCGGCCACACCGGCGGCGGCCACGGCGTGGCCGATGTTGGATTTCAAGGAGCCGATCCGCAGCGGTTCCCGCTCGTCGCGATCCTGGCCGTAGGCCGCGATCAACGCCTGGGCCTCGATCGGATCGCCCAGGGCCGTGCCGGTTCCGTGCGCCTCCACGGCGTCCACGTCGACCGCGGTGATGCCCGCGTTGGCGAGGGCCTGGGCGATCACCCGCTGCTGCGACGGACCATTCGGCGCGGTCAGGCCATTGCTCGCGCCGTCCTGGTTCACGGCGCTACCGCGAACCACGGCCAGGACGTGGTGGCCGAGCCGCTGTGCGTCCGAGAGTCGCTCGAGGACGAGCACACCCGAGCCCTCCGACCACGCCACACCATCGGCGGCCGCCGAGAACGCCTTGCACCGGCCGTCCGGCGACAGGCCGCGCTGGCGGGCGAAGTCCACGTACAGGTACGGGCTGGCCGCGACGGTCACGCCACCGGCGAGCACCAGCGAGCTGTCGCCCTGGCGCAGTGCCTGGCAGGCCAGATGCAAGGCCACCAGCGAGGACGAGCACGCCGTATCCACCGTCACCGCCGGGCCCTCCAGGCCGAACGCGTACGCGACGCGGCCGGAGATGACGCTGTGCGAGGTGCCGGTCAGGCGGAAGCCCTCCAGGTCGCCGGTCACCCGGCCGGCGTATCCGGACGAGCAGGCGCCGGCGAAGACACCGGTGTCGCTGCCCCGCAACGACACCGGGTCGATGCCCGCGTCTTCGAGTGCTTCCCAGGAGGTTTCGAGCAACAGCCGCTGCTGCGGGTCCATCGCCAAGGCTTCGCGCGGGCTGATACCGAAGAATCCGGGATCGAAATCGCCTGCACTGCTGAGGAATCCACCGTGGCGGGTGTAGACCTTGCCCGGCTTGTCGGGGTCGGGGTCGAACAGCCGGTCCAGGTCCCAGCCGCGATCGGCGGGGAATTCACCGATCGCGTCCCGGCCCGCCGCGAGCAGGTCCCACAGGTCCTCGGCGGAACGCACACCGCCGGGGAATCGGGCGGCCATGCCGACGATCGCGATCGGTTCGTCCGTATTCGCGCGCCGCGAGACCCGCCGCTCCCCCCGATCGGTCCCGGTGACCCGGGCCCGCAGCAGCGCCGCCACCGCATTCGCGGTCGGGTGGTCGAAGATGAGCGACGACGGCAGGGGCACACCGGTGGCGCGCGTCAAGCGGTTCTGCAACTCCACACCGCTGACGGAATCGAAGCCGAACTCGGTGAAGGGCAGATCGGGGTGAATGGATCGGGCCGACTCGTGGCCGAGGATGGCGGCGGCCTGCTCACGGACCAGGTCGAGAACGACTGTGCCGCGCTGATATTCGGGGGTCGCCTGCAAAGTGCGTGCCAGCGGGCTGTCATCCCACGCCTGCTCACTGGCCTCGGGCGTGCGGTCCTCGGGTACCTCGATGATGTCGGTCGTGCTGCCGGACATGGCCGGTGCACCGGCCCAGAAGTTGCGGCGCTGGAATGCGTACGGCGGCAAGTCGATTCGCGTTCCGCCGGAGACCAGCGCACGCGTATCCACCTGCACGCCGGCGCAGTGCGCCTGTGCCAGCGATGCCAGGAAGCGGTCCGGGCCGCCCTCACCACGCCGCAACGAGCCGACAACGGCGACGGTCTCGGCCGCACCGGCGGCCTCGGCGGTCACGCCGATGCCCATCGTGAGCACCGGATGCGGACTCGACTCGATGAATCCGTTGACACCGTCGGCGATCAGCGCCGTGACGGCATCGGCGAATCGGACCGGTTCCCGCAGGGATCGATACCAGTATCCGGCGTCCAGTTCCACGGTATCCAGCCGGTCGGCGGAGACCGTGGAGAAGAACGACACCGACCCGGATTGCGGGCGGATGGGCGCCAGTTCCGCGAGCAGGCGATCACGCAGCCGCTCGACCGCCTTCGAATGCGAGGCGTAATCCACCGGAATCGGGCGGGCCCACACGCCGTCGCGGGCGCAGGCGGCGAGGAAGTCCGCCATCGCGGCGACATCGCCGGCGATCACGGTCTGCGCCGGACCGTTCACGGCCGCGAGCGAGAGCCGATCCCCGTACGCCGACAATCGTTCCCGGACCGCATCGGCGCCGAGTCCGATCGAGGCCATACCGCCCTGACCGGCCAGTTCCTCGGCGACCGCGCGCGAGCGAAGCGCGACCACGCGCGCCGCGTCGGGCAGCGAGAGTCCGCCGGCGATATACGCGGCGGCGATCTCGCCCTGGGAGTGGCCGATCACCACGTCCGGCTCCACGCCGGCCGCTCGCCACATCCGGGCCAGGGAGACCATCACCGCGAACAGCACCGGCTGCACCACGTCCACGCGATCCAGCGGGGGCGCGCCGGCCTCGCGACGCAGCACCGCGGTCAGCGACCAGTCCACATACGGCGCAAGCGCCGCTTCACATTCCGCGATCGACTCCGCGAACGCGCCGCCCGCGTCCAGCAGGCCCAGCGCCATCCCCTCCCACTGGCTGCCCTGCCCGGGGAAGACGAACGCGATGCGGCGCTGCTCGGCCCGCCCGGTGGCGGGCTCGATCGCCACGGCGGGCGCGGTCGGGTCGGCCAGGGCCGCCAGTCCGGCCATCAGCTCGGAGCGATCCCGCCCGACAACGGCTCCGCGCCACTCCATCTGGGCGCGCGTGGCCAGCAGTGAGTACGCCACATCGACCGCGGTCGAATCGGGATGGCGGAGCAGCCACTCTCGCAGCCGGGCCGCCTGCGCACGCACACCGGCCTCGCTGCGGGACGACACCACCCACGGCACCGCACCGGCCTCACCGGCGGCTGCGGCGGACGCGACGGCGGGCGCCTCCTCCACGATCACGTGGGCATTCGATCCACCCATGCCGAACGACGACACGGCCGCCCTGCGCACATCGGTCACGGGCCAGTCCTCGGTGCCCGTCACCACGCGTAAACCCAGTTCCGCGAGCGGAATTCGCGGATTCGGCGTCTCGAAGTTCAGGCTGGCCACCAGTTCCTGATGGCTCAGGCAGAGCACCGTCTTGATCAGGCCCGCGATACCGGAAGCACCTTCCAGATGCCCGATATTCGTCTTGACCGATCCGACGGCCAGCGGGGCGTCCTGCGCCCGGCCCGCACCGTAGGTCTCGCCGAGCGCGGCGGACTCCACCGGATCACCGGCGGGTGTGCCGGTGCCGTGCAATTCGACGTACTGCACCGACGGCGCCTCGACGCCCGCCGCGGTCAGGGCATCGCGAATCGCCGCGGCCTGCGCATCCCGGCTCGGGGCGCTCAGCACTCGGCGTTCATTGCCGGTGTTGATCGCGCTGCCGCGGATGACGCCGTGAATCCGGTCGCCGTCGGCGATTGCCTGCGCGAGGGGCTTCAGCAGCACCATGCCGCCACCCTCGCCGCGCACGAACCCGTCGGCCCGGGCATCGAAGGTGTAGCAGGCGCCGAGCGCCGACTGCGCGCCGAACTGCTCAATCCGCTCACCGCTCGTCGGCGACAGAATCAGGTTCAGGCCGCCGGCCAGGGCCACATCGCTCTCGCCGCTGCGCAGGCTCTCACAGGCCAGATGCACCGCGACCAGCGACGATGCCTGGGCGCTGTCGACCACGATGCTCGGGCCGCTGAAACCGAAATAGTTCGAGATGCGGTTAGCGATAATGCCGCGCCCGACACCCCACAGCGAGTGGCGGCTGACCCCCGGGCCGCCCCGCGAGGCCAGAATCTCGGCGAAATCGCTTCCGGTGCAGCCGAGGAACACACCGCAGCGCCGGGCCTCGCGCGCCGTGGCGGCCAGGCCCGCGTCCTCGAGCGCCTCCCAGCTCAGCTCCAGCGCCAGCAGCTGCTGCGGATCGAGTGCCCGCGCCTCATTCGGCGAAACCCCGAAGAAATCCGCGTCGAACTCCCCTGCGGTGCCGACGAATCCGGCCCGCTCGGTAATACTCCCCCGGCTCTCGGGAGCCGCGCCGATCGCGGCGCGCCCCTCCGTGAGCAACTGCCAAAAACTGTCGAGATCGGCCGCCCCCGGCATCCTGCAAGACATACCCACGATAGCGACGGCAAACGCCGATCCGGTCACCTCTGAAAATCCTTCCTCATGGCACGCACCCACTTCGCGCCCTCATCCACCGCCGGACAGTCGAAGACGACCGCGGCCAACAAGTTCCGTTCTTCTACCCTGGCCAACCCACGGCCAAACACCATCGCACCGAGCGCTCAGCGTCCGGATCCAGTCGACAGCATGCCGACGACACAGATGATTCCTCTTTCGACACAACGGATTTCGATGCGACTGCGACCTAGGGAAGAGCCCGCATGATATGGGGTGCTTCCGCAGGGACCCTGGCCGAGGAGATGTTTCAGACCAGGTCAACTGACCCAGCTGTGCCGCCAGGCTCAGTACAACAATTGATCAGCAACGGATGCTGAAGACTGCCACGCTACGTGGCCATGCCAACCCAATGAGGCATGTGTACCAGGGGTTTTCGAGCGGCGGGGGTCATCGTACTGAACAGTAGTTCTAACAATCTTGACTTGTCAATCGTCCAACTGCCCCCGAAACCACCGGCAGCACAGCCGAGGCAACCCACCCCACCCAGGCCCTGCGAGCGGCACTGAAAACCGCACCCTTTTGCACTTTATTACCCTGTCGCACAAACGATTTCGAACATATGTCGAAACTATTGCCGTCCCATGACTCCCGCCGCTGGCACGCAGGTCCCGGCCGACACGTCGAGCACCCACGCCGCACCCCTCCGGCACATGGAAACGACATCGCTCGCGAAGGCTTCCAATCACCTCGCCGGCAAGGGATCGCGCCCCGCACCGAAACCTCGGATAACCCTCTGGCCGGTAAGCCCGCCCGACACCGAGGCCATCCAGGGCGAGGGACCACGCGGTGCGGTCGACAACGCCTACGGTGATCCTGAGCGGGCCGCGCGACAACTCGGCAACACCAAAGCGGTGGCCAAGGCTCACTACATCGACATCCCCGAAACAGCACCCGACAACCGCGAGGTTCTCGAGCGATGGGCGCGGGGAGAGCGGCCGAAAACGTGAGATTTCTGTGAGAAACGGCCGGATTCGATCGAGTTCGGTGACATAAAAAATCCCCTCCGACCCAGGTCGGAGGGGATTTCTTGGTCGGGCTGACAGGATTTGAACCTGCGACCACTTGACCCCCAGGGATGCTGCCATGGCATCTGTGCACGTCGCACACGATGCGCGTGCAATCTGAGACCACCCGCGAAGAGGCGAAGTTCGTTGCGACGCAAGCCGTGTGGTCCCCAGTTGGTCCCCACACGGCTGGCCCGATCGTATGACGTCAGTTCGGGACGTGCCAGCAGTCAGCGTTCGACGCCTTCCTGATCATCCACGGGTGCAGGTAGTCGACCTTCCCATACGGGAACGGCAGCTTAAGGATCACCTCCGCCACATAGTTGTCACCCTGCGCACCCGGTGGAACATGGCACGCCGCTCGACGATCGGCGGGTGCTGTCGTAGCGCCTGTCAGCGGCACGGAGAGTTCGCTAGGTGGTTTGGGACAGAAGGGTCGCAGTGTTCACTTCTCGGTAGGTTGGGGTGAAGGCGAGTCGATGCCGAGAATGCCGGCCCAGGTGAGGAGCTGGGGGACGCCGAAATAGTAGCTCCGGTCGTTCATGATGTCGGAGATGGAAGTCCTCGGTGCGTCGAAGATTACGGCGACATCTTTGCCCTTCAGGCCGAGGTCTTGGATGCGTGCCTTGACGAGCTGTCCGAGGTGTTCGCGGGCGTTGCGTTCGACCTCACTCATGTTCGGGCTCAGCTTCGGCACGTCGATCACGTTAGTGCATTGGACTAACGCATGCTGTCCTGAGTATTTGTGGGGCGGCCCCGCGCCCCTGGCCTTATTCCCAATGGGCTGTCTCCCTCCTGGACAGGAGTCAGCCTCTGGGGACGCAGGGCTTGCATCCCGGAGACGTTGGGGGAGACGACCTTGTCTCCCGATACTACTAATGCGGCGAATATTGTTGTGCTGCAACAGTTCTAATCGCATCGCCTGCCTCGCCTGATGCCCCGAACGTCGACGCCTCCGACTGCAGTGACGGTACAGTGTCACGCCCGAAGTCGGCTGATCGCAATGGCAGCCCGCTCGCCTGTCGATGCGAGCCCCCGCGCCGGATCCGTGCGCACAACAAGCTCATTGCCACCGGGCCGATCCTGTGCGGGGTGTGCCAGCACTCGTTCGCCCCGTAGTCCAGTCACAGGGCAATACATTGGCAAACTGGAAGATAATTCAGTTGATCGAGGCGGTGGATGCGTGACTATTATTTCCTATGCCCGATACCCGCAGTAAACCGACTGATCCCGTCCGGCTGGAAATCGTGGAGCTTCTAGACATGATTCCAGGGCTGATCGACTTACCTGATTTTGAGATCGTGGAGGGTAGTCGAATGGCTCTGGATAGGTCAGCTACGACATTGATAGATCTTCCTTGGATGGTCAACCACTTCCTGATGGCTGCCTCTGAGCATTTGCGGACCTTGCATTTGATAATGCGTCCGGTCCACCGAACCCTGTTAATGCCTCGGGTGGCGTCCTACCCGATAATGCGTGCCGCTATGGAGGCGAGCTCACAAGCCCTATGGGTGGTCGGCGCCGAGGAGCAGCGAACGCGATTCTTGCGAATATTGCAGCTGGAGAAGTCCGAGATGGACTACAACTGGCGTTACGTCGCGGCGTTAACCGAAGAAGTGCCGACCGACGGGCCCGGCGGTAGGTCGCGCAATGAGAGAATCCGACGTGAAGCTGCGCCGAAGAAGAAGCGGAGATGGAAGCGTATGCAAGATCTCGCGGATGCATTCGGAATTGAACAGACTGAGTTCGAGAATGGGTGCCCGGGGTATGGGGAAATAATCCGTGAGTCCGTCAACGAGCAGGGTCTGGACGGTCGATTTTGCTATGCCATATGGATGTATGTGAGTGGTATATGCCATTCTTCCGCATCGCGGGTGTTTGCGGGCTCTAGAAACATCCGTTCTGAAGATGCCGAATCTGAACTCACCTCCGTGTATACCGAGGTTGATCCAAAATTGGTTAGGGATGCTCTGCAGATCGCACTGCGCTTGCAGATCTCGGCTCTGGCGTTGACCAAGGAGTTCAGCAACGATCAGGCAGAATCTCAAGGTGATCGAGAAGCCCCCGAACAAGCTGGGTAACACCTTGGGACCGGTCGGTGCGGACGTGGCCGTGTGCAGCTGTCACCCTTGCCAGGGATCCGACGGACATCAGCGCCCACAGGAAAGTGCCAGTGCCCACGGCGTCGGAGCCAGGCATGGGCTCAAATCTTCACCTGAATTCGCGTCCTTCGTTGCCGCCGTCGGCTGACATGCGAGTTCTGGGTTGGCACTGTTGAGCATCGGATAGGTTGTGCTCGCATCGCTGCGTACCGACTGCGTACCTACTCGATGATCTTGGCGGGGTGCCGACGGTGGAGGTGAGGGCCTGCCCTTGAACCACTTGACCCCCAGCTATCCCACGATCGCGTTTATGCGCGTCGCGCCCGGAACTATAAGGACGAGGAACTGTGGGCGATTGCTCGTTACTCACAATGCATTGCACCGGGGGCTAAAGGATCTTGTTGGATGTCTATGTCACTTGGGGGCGCGAACCCTTCGGGCCAGACGGTTTCTGTGTGCCTATCAGCAATGAATTTCGCCGTCGAAAGACCCTTGGCGTCGTTGGGATTTCCTAGTACGGGAACAGGTGATCCATCGGTAAATGTTGCATTGCTCAAATCGCTGTTCCCGAAGCAAGCGTTGGATAGGTCGCTTAATGCGAAGTCGGTTCCGGTCAGGCTTGAAAGCTCGAAAGTCGCGTCGGTTAGTGTAGTGCCGACTACGAATGCGCGATCGAGCTTAGCGGTCCCAAAATGGAAGTCATGCAGGTCGTCTCCGAACAAGTCGGTGCCTGTCAGGTTGCTCCTGATGAACGCCCAACGCGCTCCATAGCCGTCGTATGGCGAATAGAACGTTGCATTGTGCATGCTCACATTCGTCAGATTGGAGTCTGTAAACGTGACAGCGGAAAGGTTGGCATCATCGAGCGTTGCACCCGGAAGGCATGTGGAATTCAAACTGATTATCTCCGCCGTCGGATACGTCCTTCGGCCAATAACTGTGAGTGCGGCCTGTAGATCGTCGGAGAGCGGAGTGTCGGTCCTGCAATCGCTCGGACGATCTACATGCGCTTTGAATCGAACGAACTCAGATAGAACCTCGAATATCGGAACGCGAAGGTCCGGCGAGTCTTTCGCGAGCTGTTCCAGTGAATAGATTCCACCAATCCGGGAACTTTGCCCCGGCAAGTCGAGGGCAGCTACAGCCTTCGTGAAGCGGTCGGTAACTTGTGACTGTCGAGCGATTTCGTTTTGCTTGCTCGTCGCCTGAAAACTATTGCTAGTGAAGTAGAAGCCAACTAAGACACCGGCGGCGGTGACGACGGCGCCGAGTTTTAGCCAGCCATCCCACGTTACAGCTGAGCCGACTCCGCTTCCTATGCGGCTAAGGCGACTTCGCCGCGGTTCGCCGTCAGGTTCTGAATCGGCCCCGGGCTGTGGTTCCGATGGGGTTTCCGGCCCTTGCGTCGGTTCCGGTTCCGGCTCTGACGGTACCGGGCGCCTCAATCCGGTGACCCGGCTGAGCCGTCGCCTTGGCGTAGGACTACTCACCGGCCAATCATCACACCACTTCGGTTGCGCCGCAGAGGATTCAAGATCTGTAGCGACGACCCCGGCACTCCCGACGATGACGGTGGCGGACAAGTACTGCACCTCATCCGCTGATCCCAACGAGCGCGCCGCCAGCGCACCCACGGCACCCGCCGACCCCGCGAAGAACGAGATGGATCATGAATGCCACCGGAATTCCCTTTGCGCTTCCTAATCAATCCGTGTCGTTGGTGTCAGATTCGGCTTCGGTGTCGGTGCCGCGGTTGTGAAGCAGGTGGTCGAGCGCGGCCATCGCTGCGACGATGCCCATGTCGGCTGCACGGCGGTACCAGGTTTCGGCTTGGCCAAGGTCGCCGTGAATCTCATGGAGCTTTCCGAGGACGACCATGGCATTGATGTCGCCGCCATCGACGGCGCGATGAAGAATGGCTTCTGCTTCGGTGCTATTACCGCCGCGCTTTACGAGCACCATCCCAAGGTAAAAAAGGGCGCTCACGTCCCCGGCGTCGGCGGCACGGCGGTACCAGGTTTCGGCTTCAGCAGGATCGTCGTGATTCTCATGGAGCCTTGCGAGGGCGATCATGGCCCTGGTGTTGCCGTTGTCGGTGGCGCGGCGGTACCAGGTTTCGGCTTCGGTGAAGTCGCCACGTTCCTCGAAGAGATTTCCGAGGCTGAACATTTCGTCGGCATCGCAGTTAGCGGCGCTGCGTTCGAGCCAGGTTGCAGCTTCGCTGCCATTACCGCGGGCTACGAGGAGTTGGGCAAGCAGAACCATCGCGCTGGTCTTGCCGGCGTCGGCGGCGCGGCGGTACCAGGTTTCGGCTTCAGTGAGATCGCCACGTTTTTCGCTAAGGCTTCCGACCGTGACCATGAGCGCGGCATCGCCGCTGTCGGCGGCGCGGCGGTACCAGGTTTCGGCCTCGGCTAAGTCGCCGCGTGTGCTGAGTAGGAATCCGAAGGTGCCGATGGCATCGGTGTCGCCAGCTTCAACCGCCCGGCGGTACCAGGTTTCGGATTCGACTAGGTCGCCGCGTCTAGAGAAAAGGGTGCCGAGTTTGATCATGGCGCTGGTGTTGCCGGTGTCGGCGGCGCGGCGGTACCAGGTTTCGGCTTCGGTGAGGTCGCCCTGCTTGTCGAAATGAACGCCAATGTTGATTATGGCCCGGGTGTCGCCGGTGTCGGCGGCGCGACGTAACCAGGTTTCGGCTTCGGCGTGCTCACCCCGTTTGTCGAGTAGGAGTCCGAGAGGACCCATGGCATCGGTGTTGCCGTTGTCGGTGGCGCGGCGGTACCAGGTTTCGGCTTCGGCGAATTCGCCACGCTCGTGGAGGAGAAAGCCAAGAACGAGTACGCCTTCAGTGGCACCGGTACTCGCCGCGCGGCGAGCAATACGCAGCACATGCTCGTGGTGGCCACGGGTGTGCGCGGTGAAACTCACCATGACAAGGATGTCGGGGCCGGCATCACTGGTGGCCGCGTCCCAGAATGCTTCCGGAATAGGGCGTTTTCGACTTCCGTGCTGCCCGTCGTCGGCAGCAACGAGGTAGTCGAATGCTCGGTATCCGCAGTCAGTTTCGTTGGACCAGAGGGTGTGTAGCGCTGCGATGCGCGCCGTCGCCTCCACAGGCTCTCGCGCTGTCAGGATGGCTTTCTCAATATTTGCGGTGTCCAAGCCCATACTGGGACGCAACATTCGGGCACGGAGGGCTGCGAGTTTGACGAGGGTCGGCTCAGGAATAGGATCGGGTCGGCCGATCCGACGCCAGTCGACCGCAACTTCGATTGCGGCCCTTAGCGGTGGATCCGCGCGGTCATAGCGGGCGAGCAGCGCTGGCGCGCCGGCGAGGACTTCTCCCAAGCCGTAGCCAAGTGCGCGATATTGTTCCAAACCCAGGTCCGGGTAGTCGGTTTCCGCTGCGGAGTGTTCTGTGCTGTTGTCGCTGGTTGACTCAAGTCGGATCTGAGTTGCTTGGTCCAGTAGGGCGCGGATTTCTCTGGTTGGTTCACCAGAATCAGTTTCCAGGCGCTCGAAGGCTTCCCGCCGCATCGTGGCCACCACGACTGTGCGGCCGGGATGTGCGGTTTGCATATGGGTTAGCCAGGTAGGGGTGAGCTTCTGCTCGGATTGAAGGTATTCGTCGAGGTCGTCGAGCCAAACCACTATCGTGTCGCTGCTTTGCGTGTACGCCAGATGCGTCGGGATCGTCTGCAGTGCAGTACGGGCAGGTACCAGCACCTTCGCATCGGATAGTTCGCGTCGGACGGCTTCGAACAAGGTGCGGGTCTTTCCGACCATTGACCAACCGGTTACCAGCACCATTGCCGACCCGCTCAAGGCATTGGCGATCCGGGTGTCGATGCCGTCGGCGGTGCGCGGTACGTAGGGGTCTAAATCGCCGCTGTGCCAGGCATACCCGAAGCGGGTCGGGGTGGACCCCAACCGGTAAGCATCCAGTTCCGACATGAGCGGAAGGTCGGTGTCGGTGTCAAGCACCGCCGCGATGCCACCCCAGCCTGGAGCAACTCCACTGTCGTGATCACCCATGTCGCCGTTATTGCTAAGGCCACCAGTCGTCTCGAGTGGATCACGAGGTGTTGTGTTTTCGGATGCGGCTGCGCGTCGACGGTGTAGCCAGCTCTCCTGGGTGCGTCGGTCCATCGAGGCGCGGGCCGCGAGCTTGTTCGATCGCCGAAGCAGATACGTCACAAGCGTGATCAGCTGTTCGGCGCTACGAGGTACGACCCGACGCTCGGTCGGTTCAGTCGGGAACCAGCCGCGGATAGTTGTCTCCCGAATCCCGCTGCCCCGGGCGATGATCTGGACCTCCGGCGATCCCGCCTCACGCCGCAGTTGGTCAAGATCAGCGAAAAAGCGATTACGGGCATCGTGGTCCTTCACCGCGACACCTCGATCTGAGCACGAGCCGCACGAGTCGACGCGAGTCGACGATTATTTAGCTGTCGGAATCCCGCCCCTGACATGCGCATTCCCGAACTCTAGTCAACTTGGTGCCTCGCCGGAGAGCAACCATGTGGGTTGTTGTGGAGGTCTATCAACCCGCCGACCTCCGGAGGCCCTCTCGTGACTCACCCCAGCCCGTTGTTTGTCCTGTTCCTGCTGTACATCATCGCAATGCTGGCCAGCTTGCTCGCCGGTTTCGTTGGCGGTGCGCTGACCCGCCACAACGGCAGCACCTGGGCCACCACCATCTACACCGGCGGGGCGACCTTCGCTGGGGCACTCACCCTCAGCATCCTCTCCCTCAACACCCTCTGGCCGCACTAGCTCTGCCGCTGGGCAAGTCGACGATCGCTGCCACGGACGTGATCTTCTCTATATTGCCAGGGATATGGATTCGGTTTCTTGGCCTGCTCAGCCACTCTGCTGGGCGGGTCTTTTCCTATGAAGGGCAATCGATTTCGATTCGGAACGAATGCGGAACGAATGCACACTGGATGCGCAATGAATGCACACAGGCGTTGCGATGAAAGTGCGATACGAAATCGCTGTGACCTGCGGGTTTGGTGGTGGTCCGCCTCCCGCCTGATCCCCACTATCTCCCGCTTCGCTGAAGATAGTGGGGATCAGGCGGGAGACAAACCACCACCAAACAGTTGGGAGGAGAAGGGAAGAACGAGAAGAGGGGAGACCACAAAGAAGAGAGACCACAAGGGGGACCACAAAGACGGGGACCACAAGGGGCTGAGTTGGCATGGCACGGTGCGTTGGGAGCGAGGTGCGTCGAGTGACGAGACCACAAGTGGGGCGCGAGCACGGATATCACGTCGGCAGAGGCTCGGCGCCGAAGATCGACCACAACAAGGAGATTCAGCCCGCACTGGAATTTGATGGCTGTGCAACAACATATTTGATGCATAGCGTTCAATCTCGTGATGGCTGCGCATCAATCGGAACATGATTTCCGCAGGTCAAATATGGTGTGGGGCGGTCAATTTCGGTAGAATTGGTGCATAGTAATCAATTCTCGGAGGTGTGGCATGAATACCATTTCGAGTCCTCTTGTCGTAGCGATCGAATCGGTGTGGGCGGATCTGCGTGCCCGTCATCCCGATATCCCCGATGTGGTGGTGACGATGGCGTCGGGATCGATGGGCCGGCGCGGAGTGCTGAAGCTGGGGCATTTCGGTCCCGACCGGTGGAAGGTCGGCCAGCAGGTGATGCCTGAATTGTTCGTCGGTGGTGAGGGTTTGGCGATGGGTGCGCGTGATGTGCTCGGGACGCTGCTGCACGAGGCCGTGCACGGTGCCGCGCGTATCCGTGGGATCGACGACACCAGCCGCGCCGGTGCTTACCACAATGGAAAGTTCCGCGACATCGCCCGTGAATTCGGGCTCACCGTCGAACGTGACCGCGATCGGGGCTGGACGGTCACGATCGTGCCCGATGCCACCGCCGACACTTACCAGCGGCAGATCCGCACACTCGACGCCGCCATCATCGCCTACCGCCGCGACGAGCACGAGCCCGCCGAAGGCGAGGGCGGAGAGGATGGCGAGGACGGTGACACGTCCGGTAAGGCCCCGCGTAACGGGCGCGCCCTGGTCTGTACCTGTACGCCGGCGCGGCGGGTGCGGGCCGCGCAGAAGACCATCGACGCCGGTCCGATCCTGTGCGGCGTGTGCCGTGAGCCCTTCGCCGCCGCCACGTCCGGCGAGGATTGATGGCTGAGCATCAATGCGTTGATGCCTATGCATCAACAGCGGGTGCACTGCCAGTGAGGTAGCGAGGATTCCGGATCATGCTGGCCGCCAGTCATATTCGATAGATACGAGTAAACTAGTAAATGGAATTGGTTCGGGGCTTGGACACTCCGGCCACTTCCTCTCTCCCACGAAAATCGAAGGAAGACAGCGATGTTGGATCTGATGGATTGGTTCTGTGGTGCGGGTGGGTCGAGCCAGGGTGCGCACGCGGTGCCCGGGGTGCGGGTCTCGCGTGCGGCGAATCACTGGGCGCGTGCGATCGAGACGCACGCGGCGAACTTCCCCGAGACCGATCACCACCTGGGTGATATCCGTGAGGCGCCGGTGGAGAAGTGGCCTGCGGCGGATTTGTTCTGGGCCAGCCCGGAATGTCCGCAGTGGTCGTCGGCGCGAGGCAAGGCCCGCGACTACGACCACACGATGCAGGGCGACCTGTTCGATACCCCGCGTGACGAGGAGGCCGACCGTAGCCGTGCCCTGATGGAGGAGGTGCCGATGTATCTGCGCGGGGTGATCGAGCGTGGCGGCAAGGTCCGTGCCGGGGTGGTCGAGAACGTGGTCGAGGTCCGGGCGTGGGATCAGTGGAACCGGTGGCTGGGGGAGATCCGTGCCCTGGGCCATCAGACGCGGGTGATCGCGCTGAATTCGATGCACGCCCAGTCGATCCGAACCCCGGTCGCGCCGCAGAGCCGCGACCGCCTGTATGTGGCGTATTGGGACGCGTCGCTGGGGCGGAGCCCGGATTGGTCGAAGTGGCTGCGCCCGTCGGCGTTCTGCGTCGACTGCGGGGAGTGGGTGTCGGCGATGCAGGTGTTCAAGACCGAGGGCGCCGATATGGGCCGCTACCGCCAGCAGTACGTCTACCGCTGCCCGCGCGTGCGCTGCCGCAACCATGTCCTCGAGCCGCCCGCCCTTCCGGCCGCCGCAGCGATCGACTGGACCCTGTCCGGGCAGCGCATCGGAGATCGTGTGAAACCGCTGGCGGACAAGACAATGGCGCGGATCATGACCGGGTTACGCCGCTACGCCGCCCAGCTGCCGATGACGGTTCCCGCCGGAGGCACATGGCGAGACGAGGCAACACCAGTCACGAGCCCGCTCCCGGCGCGCACGACCCGCGAGAACGACGGGCTGATGATCCCGCCCCGCTTCCTTCAGCGCCTACGAGCAACTGACGCGGCGACGATGCCGCCGGCGTTGGTGGTGCCGATGGAGGGCCGCGACGGCAAAGAGCCTCAGCCGGTGAGCGTTCCGCTGCGCACCCAGACCACCCGCGCCGAGACCGGGCTGGCGTTCTTGCCGTTCGTGACCGAGCTGCGCGGCGGCAGCAGCGACGCCCGCCCCGTCACCGATGCCCTCTCGACGGTGACCGCCAGCGGCAACCACCACGGCCTGGTGTCCCCGCCTACCGATGTGCCGCACCAGGTGTGGCAGGCACTGATGATCCCGTACTACGGCACCGGTGCCGCGTACCCGGTCGACCGGCCGATGGGCGCGCTGTCGACGCGGGACCGCTACGCGGTGGTCGAGGCGCTCACCGACTGCGACATCGCCGATGTCCGGTTCCGGATGTTCCAGCCGGGCGAGATCGGTGCGGCGATGGCGTTCGTCAACGACTACACCGTGTTGGGCACCAAACGTGAGCAGGTCCGCCAGTACGGCAACGCTGTCACACCGCCGGTCGCGGAAATCCTGGTCTCGGCGCTGGTGGAAGCGGTGACCGGTGAGGACATCGATCGCTGGAGCGTCTGAACGCGGGGAGGGCGGCTGGTAACCCGTGGTCGTGCGGCCACGGCTGGACATACCAGCCGCCCGGGTGCCCCACGAAAGGAAGGCATCGCCACTGTAGCGCCGGCGCGACAACCCCAGGAGCCCGCCATGATCGGACACCCGCGGGCCGCCGGGGCGCGGCCGCGGGCAGCGGCCGCCGACAATGAAGCCATGGCACAGTTGGTGACCCTTGCCGAATGGGCACAACAGCACGGGCTGACGTTGACCACCGTTCGTAACCAATGGGTCTACCTCCAGGGCTTCCCTGAGCCCGTGGGGCATCAAGACCGTGCCGCGGGCACCGGTAGCGGCGGACGCAACCGCGAATACGACCTGGCGCGCCTCGACGACTGGCTGACGCGCTGGCACGCCGAGGGCCGGCCCGCCCGGCTCGCGATGCCCGAGAACCCCGAGGAATACCGGACATTGGGCGCGATAGCCCGTCTGGTCGGCGTCGCTGGCGCGACCGTCACCCAATACCGCGCCCTTATCGACCAAGCCGCGGAGTACGAGGACCGCGGCGCGCGCCGGCGCTACCGCACCCGAGACGTCGTCGACTTCCTCAACGAGCGCCCCGGACACGGTCGCGCCAGCGATCCGAGTAGCGACCGACGACGCGGCACGACGCTCTGACCTTCCGTGCCAGGTTCGCGGGCGCGGTTGCCGCCCAATCGGTTCCGAGTAGGCTCGCCCCCAGCGTGATCACCGTGCGAGTTCGGTTCCGCTCCCGAGGATCGATCCGGCGGTATCCGGTCGGATCGAGGTGCGAGCAGATGACCATGACACGCACAATCGCGGCACTCGCCGCACTACCAATGCTGGCCACCGCCGGCCACGGCGTCGCCGCAGCCACAGGCCAGCCCGGACTCGCAGCCCCCGGAGACGGACAACCAGGACTCAGCACCGCCCCAGCGCCGCCGCCGAGCGTGGCCGACTACCTTCCCGACCCGCCCCCACCACCGGCCCGCCCTCGACCCAGCCAACAGACCAGCCCCCACACCGAGTCGGTGATCCAGCAGCCCGCCGTCACTGATCCGGACGCCGAGCAGACCGAGCCGGAACTGCCTCAGCCGCAGGCTGTTCCACACAATGTCCGCTTCGGCGACACCGTGGTGGCGTTGCCGGACTGGGTCGATGCGAAGACCCGGGACAAGGTGCAGGCGTACCTGGACTACGCGGAATGGCAGATCGCCGCCGGATACGACGCGCTCGGCTTCTCGCGCGAAGAATCGGATCGACGTGCGGCGTCGACCATCACCGGCGGAACCGTCGCAGCGATCGTGGGCGCTGAAGTCGTGTCCGTGCCCGCCGCGGGTATCGGCTGCGGAGTCGGGGCTGTCGTCGGTGGCCTCGCGGGCGGCGCGATCGGCACCGCTGCAGCCGGAGTCGGAATGCCCATCGGTGCCGGGATCGGCGCTGGACTGGGGTGCATGGTCGGCATCGCGGTCGCCGCCGTGCCCGCCATCGCGGTCGGTGCCGCAGGCGGTGCTCTGCTCGGCGGTACCATCGCCGGCGCGCTCGGCGGCGGTGTCGACGTGACGAAACCCGACGTGCCACCGCTGATCGAAGTCACCGCCCCAGTGCTGGATTCGCCCGAATCGACACCTGTGAGTCCCGTTGTTGAGCCGCTTGCTGACGCAGTCGCCGCGATCGGCGCCCAGGCTGAGACCGCGGTGGACTCCCTGCGGTCAGCCATTGCCGCCATGCCTCTGCTGGTATTCGATCCGGCGACCTTGGTCGGGCAGGCCAGCTGAAAGCAGGGACATCGGTTTGGCCAGCATCGAAAAGTGATGCCTAAGTATCGAATCCGCGCAAGCTCCCAGCCGGACTACCCAGCAGCGTCACACCTGCGCGTCGGGTGACAGCCGGCCGCCCAGACTCCTCCCCGCCAGGAGTACGACCATCAACAGGCATTCGGCGAAGTAGTCGCACGCGGCAACTCCGACGCTACCGCCATACCGTCACCGCATCCGGCAACCGGGCCGCAGACGATCGCGGGACGATTGCCTCGGGTGAGCATCCTCGGACACCGAGACGGGGGCACGTTCCTCGTCGGCTACCTCGGTCGAGGCCAAGTCCTTGCCGGAGAACGCGGCGGGTACGCCTGGCCGGGCCGTAAGGGAACTTGACCACCACATCGTCGGTGAGGTGGTCGAAGAATCGGCCGTTCTTCGTCCTCAGCCTCACGCACTGAGCCGGCGAGGCCGCGCAGCCGCGTCAGCACGACGTCCGTGGCGACACCTGCTCGACAGGTGCTGCCCCCGACTAACGTCGCCCAGCATCGGCAGCCCGAGCACCTCGTCGACCTCGCTCGGTCTAGGCACACGACCAACCGCCGCCCACACCGCGCACAGCAGCTCGGCCGCGTCGAACACCGCGCTCGACGGCCGCGTCGAGCGCCGCGGCATGTCGACTGCGTTCTCAGCGGCGAAGGAGCAGTCTGTAGGTATCGGTTCCCTCCAGCGCAAGGTTGGCGACACCAGGTCCGTGCTGTTGCATCGCCACACTCGGGGGCGAGCCGAAGCCGAGCTGTTCCATCGGATTCAGCCATCGTGACAGGCGGCCGGTCTCACCGGCCGAGCGTCCCTGCGCAGACGGGAGGCAGAAGATCATGCGGTACGGCACTGCGTTACGCGAGGAGATCGGCTGTTCGGAGGTGACCCCGTTGGTCGGGATTTTCGACATGTATTCGGCATCGATCGCCGCGCAGTATTTCGAAGGAATGTTCGTGTCCGGTTTCGGGTTCGCTGCTTCCTACTACGGGCTCCCCGATATCGGGTTCATCGCCTGGCCCGACATGGTCGGGTTCGTGCAGCGGTTGCGTCTGGCGTTTCCGGACCGGCGTCTGCTAGTCGACATCGACGACGGATACGCCGACGTGGAGATCGCATGCCACGTGGTCGAGCAGTTGCAGATGCTGGGCGCCTCGGGGGTGATCCTGGAAGACCAGCAGCGTCCACGCCGGTGCGGCCACGTGGCGGGTAAACAGATCTCTTGCGTGCGCGGCATGACTGCCGTGGACGCTTCTTCTTGTGGCCGCCTTGCGCAGGTTCCCGACCGCTCCCACTCATCAGTGCGTCCTGTTCACCGCATGAATCGCTGGGGAACATGGCCCTGGCGGTGCTATCAGCCCACGGAGCGGCCTTGCTCACAGGTGCCAGGCGATGACTGACCGGGACGACAGCGTCCCACGCGGCGGACTCGGCGCTGTCGTCGGAATGTTGGTCCGCCGCTTTGAGGAGGTGATCTACGGGATCGCCTTCCTGCTGCTCGCGGCGGCGGCCGTCTTCGTGGTGATCGGCACATTCGGGGCAGTCATCCAAGTCGTGACCCGCCAGGTGAGCACGCTCGAGGGTGGTGTGCTCGTACTGGAACGCACTCTGCTCACCCTCATCATCGCAGAACTCGCCTACACCCTGCGTACCGACTTCTTGCACCACGAGATCGCTGCCGAGCCATTCGTGTACATCGGGTTGATCGCCACTGTCCGGCGGATGCTGATCGTGACCGCGGAGTTTGAGAAGCCACAATCGGACCGCGAGTTGAACCGTCTCCTGCTAGAGCTCGGTGTGCTGGCGCTGCTCCTGCTCGCCATCGCGGCCGCGATCTTCTTGATCCGCTACGGCGTCTGGAAATTCGTCTCGCATCCCGCCGCAAGCTGACTGTCGAGCGCGGTGAGAGTCGGTGGCGAGTGACATTCCCGGAGGACACGCTGGCGAGCTGGGCTGGCCCGCCGACCCCGCTGGCCTCCTTCCAACAGGTCATCGACCGCTACGGCGAGGCCCCCGCCCTGCGCGAGCGGGTCGAGCCAGTTCTGGCGGGACCTTCGGGTCGCTGAGGGTGCATGCGACACCGGCCCGCCGCGGCATCTCCGTCGGCGGCAAACGGAGCCACGCTGGTCTGCAGGGCGCGTTCCTGCGGCGGCAGGTGGCGTATACCCTCGACGCGACAGGATCTGCGGGCCACGCCGGCGCCGGATCTGGTCGAGCGCGACTTCGACGGCCCGAACAAGCTGTGGGTGGCCGATGCCACGCGCATCCCGACCGGGGAAGGCGTGTTCTGGCTGGCCGCGGTCCGTGATGCGTTCTCCGACCGGATCGTAGGGTGGAAGACGGCGGATCGCTGTGACACCGACGTGGTGCCGGCGCGCTCGAATAAAGCGTCTGGTCACGGGACGTGCGTGAGGATGAGCTGGTTCATCACTCCGACAGGGGTTCGACCTACATGGCGTTCCGCTTCGCTAATCGGTTGGCCGACAACGGGATTGCTCAATCCATGGGATCGGTCGCCGACTGCGACGATGCGTTGATGGAGAACTTCTTCTCCACCCTGAAGGCCGAACTGGTCTATCGCAACTCGTGGCGCACCCGCGAAGCCGCCGAAAACGCACGGTTCGGCTATATCGACTGCTGGTACAACACCCAACGTATCCAAAAGAAACTCGGCTGGCGATCACCCGATGAATACGAAGCCAGCTACCATCAACCGGTACCAGCCGGAAGCGGGTAATTCGCTTTCCGGCTCAGCGGGCGAAGCTCACCCGGCCGCTCGGCGCCTCCCTGGGCGACCTGCTGACGCAGGATCGTGACAACGGCGGACTCGGTTTCGGACCGGCCGTCACCACCGGGTTGTTCCTGGTCATCGTCGCGCTGGTTACCTATCCTGACGATCTCCAAGATCGATGTCGAGCGTCGGCAGCCGGATCCCCAACCGGCCCCCGGACTCTCGATTCGATCTGACCCAATACTGCTCGTATCGGACAAATCGAAAAATCGGGCAGTGATCATGGTGCCCGCGGTGCCGAGGAGCAGCGCCACCGAGGGTTGCAGGTTGACCCGATCCCACTGCTCGACGGCGTGGTCGATCGCTGCGACAACATCTTCGCGATCCATAGTTGATTGCCTCTGTTCCGGCAGGACCAATCGGTTTCGCGTTTTTCGCCTTGTCGGACCGTGTCGTGCCTTCGGTGTGGCCGGAAGGATTGATGGTGTCGAATATCCGGCGGCCGGCCGGTCGCGCCGATCCGAAGGAATTGATATGGCCACTGCTGTAGGAATCGATCTGGGGACGACGAATTCTGTCATCGCGAGCTGGCAGGGCGGCGAGCCGGTGGTGATCGCCAATGCCGAGGGCGCGCGCACCACACCATCAGTGGTTGCGTTCACTGAAAGTGGTGAGCGGCTTGTCGGTCAGCTTGCCCGCAGACAGTCGATTTTGAATCCGAAGGGCACGATCTATTCGGCGAAGCGATTCATCGGCCGCCACTTCGACGAAATATCGGAGGAAGCCAAGGCGGTGAGCTTCGACGTCGTCGAGGGCGAGGGCGGCGTTGCCCGATTCGATGTGCGAGGCAAGAAGTATGCGCCCGAGGAGATCAGCGCGCTGGTGCTGCGCAAGCTGGCCGACGACGCGAGCAAATATCTCGGGGAGCGGGTCAAAGAAGCGGTGATCACCGTGCCCGCCTACTTCAACGACGCACAGCGCAATGCCACCAAGGACGCGGGCCGGATCGCGGGACTCGACGTCCTGCGCATCATCAACGAGCCGACTGCCGCCGCTTTGGCGTACGGATTGGACAAGCAGACCCACGAGACGGTGCTCGTATTCGATCTCGGCGGGGGCACCTTCGATGTCAGCCTGCTCGACGTCGGTGACGGAGTGGTCGAGGTCCGCTCCACCGCGGGTGATTCCCATCTGGGCGGCGACGACTTCGACCGACGCATCGTCGACTATCTCGCCGACGAATTCCAGCGCCAGGAGCACATCGACCTGCGTGCCGATCCGCAAGCGCTGCAACGACTTTTCGAGGCAGCGGAGAAGGCCAAGGTCGAGCTGTCCTCGGTGACACAGACACAGGTGAATCTGCCGTTCGTCACCGCCGATGCGAACGGACCCAAGCACCTCACCACCACGATCATGCGCTCGAAGTTCGAGGACTTGACCGCGGATCTGGTGCAGCGCTGCCTCGGCCCGGTGGAGCAGGCCATGAAGGACGCCAAAATCACCGCCAACGACATCGACGAGGTGATCCTGGTCGGCGGATCCACCCGCATCCCGGCGGTACAGGCGCTGGTGCGGCGGCTGACCGGCGGCAAGGATCCGAATATGAGCGTCAACCCCGACGAGGTCGTCGCGCTCGGCGCGGCGGTCCAGGCGGGCGTGCTCAAGGGCGAGGTCTCCGATGTGCTGCTGCTGGACGTCACGCCGCTGTCGCTCGGCGTGGAGACTCAGGGCGGGGTGATGACGAAGATCATCGAGCGCAATACCACCATCCCGGCCCGGCGCAGCGAAGTCTTCTCCACTGCGGAGGACAACCAGCGCGCTGTCGATGTGGTGGTGCTGCAGGGCGAACGCGAGCGCGCCTCCGACAACCGCGTACTCGGCCGGTTCCGGCTGGAGGACATCCGGCCGGCGCCACGCGGCCAGGCGCAGGTCGAGGTCACCTTCGACATCGACGCCAACGGCATCCTCAATGTCACCGCGCGCGACAAGGACACCGGCAAAGAGCAGAGCATCACTATCAGCGAGCAGTCCAATCTCGACCAGAGCGAGGTGGACCGGATGCTCGCCGAGGCCGAGCAGCACCGCCGCGAAGACGAGGAACTACGCAAGGCCGTCGATGCCCGCAACGCGTTGGATTCGGCCGCGTACCAGGTGGAGCGGCGCCTGGCCGAACTCGGTGACAGCGCGCCGCCGCACGAGCGAGCACGCGCCGAGATGCTGATCGCCGACGCTAGACAGGCCGTCAAAGAAGAAGCGCCACTGGATCGGGTGCAGTCGCTCACCTCGGAACTGCAGCAATTGCAGTACGGGTTGCAGCCCGCGCAATCCGGTGGCGACCGACAATCGAGCTACGCGGGCACCGCCGGTACGGGCGGGGGCGCGGGCTCACCCGCTGACGACGACGTGATAGACGCCGAGTTCGACCGGAGTTGAGGGATTTCCGATGGATACCTCCGCGGACCAGTCGCCTGCCGATGTACCTGATCCGGGTGCAGCGCCGGAACCACCCGACGCCCAGATCGCTGAGTTGGAAGATCGCTGGCGCCGCACGGCCGCCGATCTGGACAACCTACGAAAGCGCTATGCCAGAGATCTCGATCGAGAGCGCGCGGCCGAACGATCGAAGGTGGCGGCCGCCTGGCTACCGATGCTGGACAACTTGGAACTGGCGCTGGCGCACGCGAACGGCGAGGCGGACCCACTCGTCGCGGGCGTCCGCGCGATCCGGGACCAAGCGGTGCAGGTACTCGAACAGCTCGGCTACCCAAGGCATTCGGAGGTGGGGGTGCCGTTCTCCCCGGAAATGCACGAGGTGGTCAGCGTGGTCGACCGGCCCGATTTCCCGCCGGGGACCGTGGTCGAGGTGGTTCGCCCCGGATACGGCGAGAACGGACGGCAGCTGCGTCCGGCGGCCGTGATCGTCAGCAGACGCGAGGGGTGAGCGTCGATGGCGCGCGACTACTACGACGTCCTCGGGGTTTCCCGCGACGCCGACAGGGACCAGATTCAGCAGGCATATCGCAAGTTGGCGCGGCGATATCACCCGGATGTGAATTCCGATCCAGCGGCAGAGGATCGGTTCAAGGAGGTCAGCGAAGCGTACGAGGTTCTCTCCGATCCGGCGACGAGGAGTCGCTACGACCGCTTCGGCGAGGACTTCCGGCGGGTGCCACAGGACTACGACGAACGGGTCGGCGCGGCCGCCGGTGGTTTCGGTGGCGGCAGGAGTGGTTTCGGTGGCGGGACCCGCGTGCACGTCGGTCGCGGTTTCGACGGCAACGTCGACTTCGGCGACATATTCGGCGATATCTTCGGTGGCCGAGGCGGCGGATACGGACCGATTCCGGGTGCCGATCAGGAGGCGGTCCTGGAGCTGACCGTCGAGGAGGCCTACCGCGGCGGCAAGCGCAAGATCGGGCTAGACGGGCGCAGCTACGACGTCGATATCCCGGCCGGGGTGATCGACGGCCAGCGGATCCGGCTGGCCGGGCAGGGCGGCAGAGGCAGTGGTGACGCGCCTGCCGGGGATCTCTACCTGGTCGTGCACATCAAGCCACATCCGCGCTTCCGGTTGGTCGGCCGCGACATCTACGTCGACCTGCCCGTCTCCCCGTGGGAGGCGGTACTCGGCGCCACCGTCGCAGTCCCCACTCCGAGCGGCGAGGCAAAAGTCAAAGTGGCGCCGAGCTCCTCGACCGGGCGCAAGCTGCGATTGCGAGGCGCGGGCATGCCCAACGCTCGCGGGACCGACGGCAACCTGTACGCCGAGGTCAAGGTCATGGTGCCATCGAAACCGACCGCGCGGGAACGGGAGTTGTTCGAGCAGTTGGCCGCCGAATCGACCTTCGATCCGAGGAGAGAGCAATGAGTGCGCCCACACCGCAATACCTGCTCGTGCGGCGACCGGGGTTGCGGCTCGACGAGTTTTCGCGGCGGTCCGGTCTGCATCCGGACATGGTGCGCAGATTGGTCGCGCTCGGACTGCTCGACGGTGCCCGCGAAGGTAACGAACTTCGCTTCGAGCCGTCCGCGATGGCGGTCGTCGCCCGAATTCAGCGCTTGCGGTCCGGGCTCGGATTGAACTATGCGGCAATCGGGTTGGTGCTCGATCTGCTGAAGCGAATCGAAGAACTCGAAGCCGATCCTCGTCGAAGGAGGACGTCGCGATGGACACCAGCAAGCTGACGGAGAAATCTCGGGAAGCCTTGAGCGAAGCGCAGAACGCGGCCACGCGATCGGGGCACAGCGAGGTGGACGGCGAGCATCTGCTGCTCGCCTTGATCGACCAGCGCGACGGGCTGGTGCCCCGGCTGCTCGACCAAGCGGGGGCGGATCTCGACGCGTTGCGCGCTGACCTGGATCGCGAGTTGGCCCGACGGCCCAAGGTCAGTGGTCCGGGCGCGGCACCGGGGCAGGTGATGGTCACCCAGCGATTGGCAGCGCTGCTCGAATCGGCCGAACGAGAAGCCAAGCGGCTCAAGGACTCCTACGTTTCGGTGGAGCACCTGGTAATGGCGCTGGCCGAAGAGGGATCGGGCACTGCGGCGGGCCGGATCCTCGCGCGTCAGGGCATCACCAGAGAGTCGTTCCTGCAGGCGCTCACCACGGTCCGCGGCAATCAGCGAGTGACCTCGGCGACCCCGGAGGGCGCTTACGAGGCACTGGAGAAATACGGCCGCGACCTCGTCGCCGAAGCAAGCGCGGGCAAGCTGGACCCGGTCATCGGACGAGACGCCGAGATCCGCAGGGTGACGCAGATTTTGAGCAGAAAGACCAAGAACAATCCGGTATTGATCGGCGATCCTGGCGTCGGCAAGACCGCGATCGTGGAGGGCCTGGCACAGCGCATCGTCCGTGGCGATGTGCCGGAAGGCCTGCGCGACAAAACGATCTTCTCCCTGGATATGGGTTCGCTGGTCGCGGGGGCGAAATATCGAGGCGAGTTCGAGGAGCGTCTGCAAGCCGTGCTGTCGGAGGTGAAGGCGGCCGAGGGCCGCATACTGCTCTTCGTCGACGAGCTCCATACCGTGGTCGGTGCGGGATCGGTCGGCGGTGAAGGATCCCTCGACGCGGGCAATATGCTCAAGCCGATGCTCGCCCGCGGCGAGCTGCACATGATCGGGGCCACCACCCTGGACGAGTACCGCAAGCACATCGAATCCGATGCGGCACTGGAACGTCGATTCCAGACTGTGCTGGTGGATGAGCCCAGCGTGGAGGACGCGGTGTCCATCCTGCGCGGCCTGCGCGAACGGCTCGAGGTCTTCCACGGCGTGAAGATCCAGGACGGCGCGCTGGTGGCGGCCGCGACACTGTCGCATCGCTACATCACCGACCGCTTCCTGCCGGACAAAGCCATCGACCTGGTCGATGAGGCATGTGCTCGGATGCGCACCGAAATCGACTCGATGCCAGCTGAACTCGACGAACTCACCAGAAAGGTGACCCGGCTCGAGATCGAAGAGGCGGCACTGTCCAAGGAGAACGACGCGGCCAGCAAGGCTCGCCTCGAGGAGCTTCGAAAGGAACTTGCCGATCTGCGGGCCGAGGCCGACTCGAGGCACGCCCAATGGGAGGCCGAACGGCAGGCGATCCGGCGGGTGCAGGAATTGCGCGGACAACTCGAGCGACTGCGCCACGAAGCCGAAGAGGCCGAACGCAATTACGACCTCAACCGCGCGGCCGAGTTGCGCTACGGCGAGATCACCAACCTGGAACGCAATCTGCAAGCGGCCGAGGAACAATTGCGGGCCAAGCAGGGCAAGCAGCCGCTGCTACGCGAGGTTGTCACCGAGGACGAGATCGCCGAAATCGTCGCCGCATGGACCGGAATCCCGGTGGCCCGGCTACAGGAGGGCGAGCGGGAGAAGTTGCTACGGCTCGATGAAATCCTGCACGAGCGGGTGGTCGGGCAGGAGGAGGCAGTGCAACTCGTCGCGGACGCGGTGATCCGGGCCCGGTCGGGAATCCGCGACCCACGCAGGCCGATCGGATCGTTCATCTTCCTCGGACCCACCGGTGTCGGCAAGACCGAACTCGCGAAGACCTTGGCCGCGGCGCTTTTCGACAGCGAAGACAATATGGTGCGCCTGGACATGAGCGAGTACCAGGAGCGGCATACGGTTAGCAGATTGATCGGTGCGCCTCCCGGCTACGTCGGTTATGACGAGGGCGGGCAGCTCACCGAGGCGGTGCGCCGCAAGCCGTACTCGGTGGTGTTGTTCGACGAGATCGAGAAGGCGCACGCCGACGTATTCAATACCCTGTTGCAGGTGCTCGACGACGGTCGGATCACCGATTCGCAAGGCCGACAGGTCGATTTCCGCAACACCGTGGTCATCATGACCTCGAATATCGGCTCCCAGCACCTACTCGACGGTGTCACCGCCCACGGCGAAATCAAGCCGGACGCACGGGATCGGGTGCTCGCCGAGCTACGGGGGCACTTCCGCCCCGAGTTCCTCAACCGCGTCGATGACATCGTGCTGTTCACGCCGCTGACGCTGCCGCAGATCGAGCACATCGTCGAGCTTCAGCTCGAAGAACTCCGACGTCGGCTGGCGGAACGGCAGATCAGGCTCGACATCACCCCGCAGGCACGCAGGCTCATCGCCCAGCACGGATTCGATCCGGTCTACGGTGCGCGGCCGTTGCGCCGCTATATCGCGCACGAAGTCGAGACGAAGATCGGCCGGGCGCTTATGCGCGGCGATATCGGTCAGGGCGGCGCCGTCACTGTCACCGTGGACGGTGCCGATCTCGCGGTCGCGTACACAACGCCCGCGATCGCGGCATGACAACGAGGTACGACCATGGAAACCGCGAAGATCAAATGCCCCAACTGCGGGAAGTTCAATCGGGTTGCGGCCGCGGCGGAGGGCACACCGCGCTGCGGTAACTGCCACAAATCACTGCCGTGGGTCGTCACGGCCGGCGACGACGACTTCACCGAGGTGACCGGAAAGTCTTCGGTGCCAGTCCTTGTCGACCTGTGGGCGACCTGGTGCCAGCCCTGTCTGATGGTCAGCCCGGCACTCGAACAGCTCGCGACCGAACGGGCAGGTCGGTTGAAGCTGGTCAAGGTCGACATCGATGCCGCACCGCGAACCGCCGAGCGGTTGGTCGTGCGGGCGGTGCCGACCTTGCTAGTGCTCGACCGTGGCGAGGCGCTGGCCCGGCAGGCGGGCGCTGCTCCGATACCGGAACTGCGGAGATGGCTGGACCAGGCCCTCTCCGATCGAGCAGATAAGGGCGTGACCGCATGACCTCCATCAATACCGATCCCCACGTCGCTGCGATCCGGCCAGTGGCGCCGCGGACACCACAGGGCTGCGAGGAGTGTCTTCGGCTCGGCACACCATGGCTGCATCTGCGGCTGTGCCTGACCTGCGGGAACGTCGGGTGCTGCGACTCGTCCCCGATGCGGCACGCGCGAGCCCACGCCGCCGGGACCGGCCACCCCATCGTCGAATCGATGGAACCCGGCGAGAATTGGCGCTGGTGCTACGTCCACCAGAACTTCGTCTGATGAACGTCGAAACCCCCGACGATGTCGGTGCGTATCCGCGATTGTCGGACGCGCAGGTGGCGACGCTCGCCGTCGGCGGCACCCAGCGAGCCGTGCGCGCCGGTGAGACGTTGGTTCGCACCGGCGCGCCGAGCGACGAGTTCTTCGTGATCCTGTCCGGCACCGTCGCGATCATCGACGACGATGCGGGGCAACGCCGGGTGCTACGCATCCACGGGCCCGGCCGATTCCTCGGAGAGCTGGGCCTGCTGAAAGGTCAGGTCGCGTTCTACACCGCGGAGATGACCGAAGACGGCGAGGTGCTGGTCGTCCCGGTCCAGCGGATACGCGCGCTGGTCGAACACGACCCGGTGCTCAGCGATCTCATTCTGCGCGCGTATCTGATCCGGCGCTGCCGGCTGCTCGGTATCGTCTCCGGGTTCCGAATCATCGGTTCCTGCTACTCGCCCGACACCCAGCGACTACGCGAGTTCGCGGTACGAAACCGACTGCCGCACACCTGGATCGACCTCGAGCGCGACAGGAGGGCCGAACAACTCCTGCGTGATCTCGGTGTCGCACCCGAGGACACCCCGGTCGTCATCTGGCGTGGCGAGCGGGTGCTGCGCAATCCGACGAATGCCGAATTGGGGCACCTCATCGGCCTACCCGTGCCGACCACGCTGCGTGAGGTGTGTGACCTGATCGTGGTGGGTGCCGGCCCAGCCGGCCTGGCCGCCTCGGTGTACGGCGCATCGGACGGGCTCGACACCTCGGTGCTGGAGGCGATCGCGGCGGGTGGGCAAGCGGGCACGTCCTCGCGGATCGAGAACTATCTGGGCTTTCCCGCGGGTATCTCCGGCACCGAGCTGGCCGAGCGCGCGGTCATCCAGGCCGGAAAGTTCGGTGCTCGATTGCTGGTGTCCGCGGAGGTAGTCGGGCTGGAAGCCGAAGATGGACACCATCTGCTGCGACTGGCCGAGGGCGGCGCGCTACTCGGCCGCACCGTCGTCCTGGCCACCGGCGCCCGTTATCGCAGACTCGCCGTGACCGGAATCGAGCATTTCGAGGGCACCGGCGTGTACTACGCCGCGACCCATCAAGAGGCTGCGATGTGCGGCGTGGACCCTGTAGCTATCGTCGGCGGCGGTAACTCCGCCGGGCAGGCAACGGTGTTTCTCGCCGGTCGTGTCGAACACGTGCACGTACTCATCCGAGGTGGCGATCTCGGCAAGAGCATGTCCCGGTATCTGGTCGAGCAGATCGAGCAGCACCCGCGCGTGACGGTGCACCGCAACACCGAGGTGCGCGAGGTCACCGGCGTCAACGACCTCGAAGCAATCGTGGTCGAGAACATCCGCACCGGGAAACGGGACCAGCTCGCGGTGCACGCCCTGTTCGTTTTCATCGGCGCCACCCCGTACACCGGGTGGTTGGCGGACACCGTCGCGCTCGACGCGCACGGCTTTGTCCGTACCGGCCCGGACGCGGTGTACCCGTCCGAGCAGCAGCGCGATTCCGGCCGCCGACCGCTACCACTCGAAACAAGCAGGCCCGGCGTCTTCGCTGTGGGCGATGTCCGTAGCGGCTCGGTCAAACGAGTCGCGTCCGCCGTTGGTGAAGGCGCGATGGCGGTGCGCCATATCCACGAATACTTCGATAGGAGCTGACCGAAATGCCGGTGATGGGAGTTGTCAAGTTTCAGCGTTTTTTCCGTGCCGCGGCCGGGCTGCAGGTGGACCGCAATGATCTCAAGCGCTACACCGAATTCATCGACGACAAGATCTATGACCTGTTCCTGGTTGCCAAGGCGTCGGCGAAGGCGAACTCGCGAGATGTGATCGAATCGTGGGATCTTCCTATCACCGCGGGACTGCAGCAGAGCATCCATCGGTTCGAGAAGCTGGACGAGGAGATCGAGCTGCAACCGCTGCTCAACCAACTCGCCGCGCGCCCCCCACTCGACCTCGCCCTCTCGGCGGACACCGAGCGCCGACTACCGCTGATCGCCGGTGGCCTCAGCGTGGCGCTCGCACAGACGTTCGTGGCGATCGCACCGAAGGTCAAGAATCCGGGAACCGCCGAATGGTCCGTGGTGTTCGAGATATTTCATCTGCTGCTTTGATGCAGCAACGATGCATATTCGGCACAGGCTGCAAATGTCGGATTTGTCGGTGTACTGTCAATGGCCAATGTCCACAGAATTAGTCCCCACCTGGATGTCCGTCATTGAGGTGAATCGGTGCGTGTGGCGCCGAGTGAATTGGCCGAAATTTTCGGGGTGGGCGTGGCCGATGCTGCCGCAGTGCCGGGTTCGACCTCGATACCTGCCGTAGGTCAGACCCGCCATGGATCAGCAATTGCGATGGTCCCCGAGCGTTTGTCTGGATCCATCCCGATGATGACGGTCATCGCCCGTTCCTCCCGACGCAGCCGCATTGTACGGTCGTGAAGTGGCGAAAATCGTCAGTACGTGCAACGTGAACGGGGTGCGTGCCGCGGCGGGCAAGGGATTGCTCGAATGGCTGGCCGTGACCGAGGCCGATATCGTCTGCCTGCAGGAGACGCGGGCGACCGATGAGCAAAACGCGTAGCGCGCTAGCGCCCGCGCTGGACGCCGGATGGTTCCTCAGCCATGCCGAACCGGGCCTGAAGGGACGGGCGGGCGTGGCGATCCTGTCCGGGCACCAGCCCGACGCGGTGCGCGTCGGAGTCGGCCTGTTCCAGGATGGAAGCTGGTCTCCCGTCGAGGAATTCGCCACGCTCGGCCTCTATGTCGAGGCCGACTTCGAGGATCTCACCATCGCTCCAACTGGATGCGCTGAATGAACGAGCCGATGCCGCTGTCGCAATTCCTCTCCGCTCCCGCCGAAGATGTCGCCGAGCGCCGGGCCCCCGCTCCGGTGCTCGGGGTGCTGCCGCTCGGCGCGGCCGAATTCTCCGGCGTCCGTTACCGGATTCCGGACGACTACCTCGCCCGGGAACTGCGCGGCCGCAAGATGCGCACGGTCACCGAGGTTTTCGACGAGTTCGCCGCCGCCTTCCAATTCCCCTACTACTTCGGGGAGAACAAGGACGCCTTCGACGAATGCCTCCGTGACCTCGACGAATTCGTCGGTGCCGCACAGGGATACGTGGTGGTGATCCGCAATGCCGCGCTCCTGCTCGACCGCCAGCCCGACGAGCGCGACTGGTTCGCCGAGGCCATGGCCGACTGCGCGACCATCTGGGCGGCCCGCGGCATCCCCTTCCGGGTGGTCCTGCAGGACGCCACACCACCCGGATTGCCGGCGATACCCCTGGCGCTCGACCCCGAAACCGAAAATTCTTGATTCACAGGACCTTCGACTCCAGTTAACCTGCGGTCGAACAAAACTGTCCTGGACGCTGCAATCGTTCCGCTATGCGATCGCGGCCTGACGCGATCCGGATTAGACGTCGATGGCCGTCCAGTCGTCGACCTATGGGATGGCCTGGCCGATCGCCGAACGAACCGGCCGTGGGACGAGAGCACCACCGTCCGGGTCGCCTCCACCACGAAAGGCGCTACCGCGATCTGCGCCCATCTGCTGGTGCAACGTGGTGAGCCGGATCTGGACGGACCGGTGGCCAAGTATTGGCCGGAGTTCGGCGCCAACGCCGAGGACCGAATTCCGGTGCGCTGGCTGCTTTCCCACCAGGCCGGCCTGCAGATCATCGACGGTCCGCTGACCTTTGAACAAGCATACGCCTGGGACCCGGTCATCAATGCACTCGAGACGCAGCCACCACAGTGGCAGCCGGGCACGGAACATCTATACCACAGCGTGACTTTCGGTCATCTGATTGGCGAGATCGGGCGCCGGGTCTCTGGCGGTCCTGATCCGCGATCATCATCAGCAGCGGTGTCGGAGACACGCGACGCAGGAACGCTTCCGGTGCGTAGGACTGGAACTTCTCGACGCTGGAGAGGGTGAGGAGGTACCCGACCGCAGCGCGTTCGGGCCGTGAGCGACACGGCCACCGCCATCCAGCGAACCGCTGTCCGGGTCATCCCGAACAGAGTGAATGAGAGCGAATCATGGCACTCGACACGACCGACCTATTCACCACCAGCGACATCACTCCGGAAATCGCGCGCTACGTGCCCGACTTCGATGGCGGCAGCTGGGAACTCAGCTGGCTGGCGAATATCGCATTGTGACACGCGAGCAAGCGGTGAACGGAATGGTCCTCGACGAGATCCTGAGCGACCACGGCACTGCCGACAACGAACTCGCGCTCGAATTGGCCGCCCTCCGCGTCGCCGACCTCGGCCTCGATCATCGCCTCGGCATGACCGCCCGGCCGGGAGCCGACCGGGCGACATCGGATCCGACTCCGAGTCTGCAGCGCTGATATCAGGTCTCGCCTGGGAGGTGTACGGCGGACAGGAATTGCCAGACACGGGTCGCGGCATGCAGGTTGAAGCGGGTGTTGACGTCGCGCAGGTCGAGGCCGGTGAGTTCCCGGATGCGCCCGAGGCGATAGCGCAGGGTGCTGCGGTGGATGTGCAGTGCGGCGGCGGAATCGTCGTAGCTGCCGCCACATTCGAGGTATTGGCTCAAGGTGTGGACGAGGTCGGTGTTGCGGGTTCGGTCATAGTCGAGGAGCGCGCCGAGCCATTCACACATGAATTCTTCGACTCGGCCGTCGGTATGGGCGGCGTCGACCAGGCGGTAGAAGCCGAGTTCGTCGAATGCGGTCGCGCCGTCGGGTATTCGGGATCGCAGCCGGATATTGATGGCGCGGTGCGCGTCGGCGAAGGCACTGGCGAAATGGCTCGGCTGGTCGCAGCGGCCGCTGATACCGATGGCCACCGGTGTCATGTCGAGCTGTTCGCGGATCGCGTGGTGCAGGGCCACCGGATCGGGTCGGCGGTCGGTGATCAGCACCACCATCCCGGCGTGGCGTCCCGGAATGTAGTCCAGGTCCAGAGCGGTCGCGGCACGGCCTACCGCCTCGGTGACCGCGCTGTCAGTGCTGTGCACCAGGACGAGGTAGTGCTGACCGTGCAGGTCGTGTCCCAATGCCTCGGACCTGGCGAAGGCGCTGTCGTTGTCGTTGTCGGTACCGGACAGCAGATCGTCGACCAGGTCGCGGCGCAGTCGCAGCTCGATCTCGGCGACATTGCGTTGATGCGAGAGTTCGAGCGCGAGAACGGTACTGCCGTAGCTGAGGGCGAAGAGGTTCTCGTCGGTCACCCGATGGTCAGGGTCGATCAGCGCGAGTGTGCCGAGGATTTCGGCGCGCGGTTTCACCAGGATGATTACCCGGTCGTGTATGCGCAGAGGCGCGTTGGCTGTGGCGAGCCGGTGCAGCAATTGCTCACGTTGCTGCGGTGAGGGTTTCGGGTAACGATCCGGCAGACCCGGCCCGGACCAGGCCCTCAGGTTGCCGAAGGGGTCTTCGATCGCTACGGGTAGCCCGGACACCTGAGCGAGGGCGTCCGCGATCCCGTGCTCCCCGCCGCCGTACGCCGCAGCGCCGGCGAGCACTTCGTGTACCCGCATCTGGCTCTCCAGTCGGACCACACTGTCGGATAGGTGCTGGTTGATCTCGGCTAATTGGATGGCGTGGGCGACCGACCGTTCACGGAGTGCGGCATTCGCGAGCGCCGCACCGGTCAACTGAGCCAGCACGGTGAGCAGGAAGATCTCGTCCGCCGGTGGTTCGTGGTCGGCAGCGACAAGCAGCGAGCCGCATGTTCCGGTCACGCTCGACAGGGTGAACGCCCAGCCCCACTGGCCGTCGGACAGATCGACTTTGCCTTCACCATCCTGCGCGCGGATCTGAGTGTCGAGGTCGGGCCGCGCAGGTAGCGGCGGGTAGGGCAGAAATTCGCCGTCGATGGTGTGATAACTCGCCAGCGTGCGGCAGCACCCGAGCGAGGGCACCGCCTCCGCGGCGATCCGCAGGATGTCCAGGTCCTGGTGTTCGGCGAAGAGCATCGTCGACAGGGCGCACAGGGCGTGCATCGACGACAACTGGGCGCGGGCGAGCGGGTCATTGACGTGTGAACTCAACAGTTGCTGGTTCATGCGGATCGAGTCCGTGAGGTTAGGCGGCCGAGGTCGCGCGCCGACCTCGAAACCGCGGCGGCTTCGGTGCCCAATCTCGAATGCTGACCGATCGCGTCTGTCTACCGCGAGCCCGTGAACTGCTTAGAGATCATGGTTCCCGCGTGCCGATGCGATGCTGCGCGCGCCCATCCTGAATAGTACACCGATCGGCGTGTCGCGCGTGGGCCGATGCGGCAATCGAGTGTGCTGGGTGCTCACTCGTCAGTGCAGAACCGTCGACATCTCCTGTCGCACGGCACCGCATACAGATCAGCGCCTTTCGAAGTATTCATGAACCTGCCGCACCGCCATAGCGCCCTCGCCCACCGCGGAGGCAACCCGCTTGACCGAGCCGCTGCGGACGTCGCCCGCCGCGAAGACGCCGGGCACGGTTGTTTCCAGCGGCGCCGGTCGCCATTCGGGATGGCGGGCGTCCCAGCTCCTGCGCACGGTGGGCCGGTCAGGGAGTTGGCGTGGAAGGAATGTGACGAAACCTGGCGGGAAGGAAGCCCGACCTCTGCGCGCGCCGCCTCGATCGGCACACAGCGGTAGTTCCCGGCACGGACGGTACGACGTATTCCACCAGGTATGCGGGATTCCGGAGCCTCACGATGATGCGACCGTTCGGTATCTTTCGCGGGTAGCGTTCGGTGTATGGTGCGCCATCCGGCGCCGATGCTCGCCACGCCTGGGCCCGCTCCCGCCGACGACGACACCCGGTACGCCTACGAATGGAAGTACGACGGAATCCGCTGCCTGGCATGGATTTCCGACGGCGTGTGCCACATGGTAAGCCGCAACGGCAACTCCCTCAACGCGGCCTTCCCCGAGATCTCCCACGCCTTGGTGTCGCTGGCGGCGGCCGTCGAACACGCGAAACTGGCACGTATCTGGCATTGAAGCACGACTGTGCGCAAAAGTGCATGTCAGTATGTGTCCTCGGCAGGATTCGAACCTGCTCCGCCTAGGAGGTTGGCCACCCGGCGAACTTCCTAGGCGCCCGCTTGTCCGCGACGGCCTCCGGGGACCGCTGGGTGGGTTCGTCATACCAATGCATAGGTACCTGGGCTCGGTGGTTGAGGGAACCGACTGTCCTGCAGCGGATTCCACCTCCAATACGTCGCGCGGGACTTCTCGGGGGTCTGCGATTGCGGTTACGCACGGGTGTCGGCCTTCTGCGATACGATGCCCGAAACGGGTGGAAACGCCAGGAATCCTGGAGAAATCCTATGCAGGACAGCGATATTCGCTCCTGGGCGACAGGAGATTCGGCGGCAGGTCGGGGCGTATCTGCTGCAGGGCAAAAGAACGAGCGGTTGGCTGCCGTGTTGGCCGAGGTAGGGCTCCGACCCAAAGGGCTTGCCAACAGGATGCGGCAGTACAGCGAGCAGGATGGCGGCCGTCCTGTGCATCCAAAGCACACCAATGTCGGCCGCTACATCGACGGTGTGCATCGGCCGAGCCAGCGCAGTCTGGACGTGATGCTCAGCGTGCTCAGTATCGAGGCCCGCCGCCCACTTTCGGCCGCTGATATCGGATATCTCGACGAGCCGTCGGGGAAGCTTGAAGACGAAGTCAAGCCGTCGGCACCGCCGGCGGAGCTAATCGCATTGCCCTTCGAAACCGTTGATTCGGAGTATGTCGATCATCTCAAGGAGATGTTGGACGCGCGTGCCCGTATGGACGCACTGACCGGCCCTCGCTACGTACTTGGAACGCTTCAGAGCGAGCTCCAGCTGGTTCAGGACTTGTGCGGCAAGGCCCGCGGCGAGATGCGGTCAGAGCTGTTGGAAGTGGGTGCTCGGTTCTGTGAATTCGCCGGGTGGCTGTATCAAGACTCGGGTGACCTGAAGTGCGCGCGACATTGGACGATGAACGCGATGGACTACGCCGAGGAAATCGGCGACCCGCATCTCATGTCGTACATCCTTCAGCGGCGAAGCAACATCGCTACCGAAAACGGCTATGCGCCACAGGGATTGGGCTTGGCCAATGCTGCACTTCGTGGATGGGACGAAATCACCCCAGAGCTGCGCGCGCTGGCATTGCGTCAACAGGCGAATGCCTATGCAATGACCGGGGAGGCGGACGAGTGCCGCAACGCGCTGGATCGAGCGATGGAGCAGGTTCTAGCCATCGACGACCCAAGCCCGTTAGCTCTGTACTGCACGCCCTCCTACATCGAGATGGAAGCCGCGCATAACTGGGCCAGGCTTGGTCAGCCGTACCGTGCCATCGAGACCTACACGATGGGGCTTGACGAATGGCCGAAGTCGCAGCGTCGTGATCAGGGGCTCTGCGCGGCCAGGCTTGCATCGGCGTACATCGACGCTAACGAATTTGAGCTGGCGGCCCAGACTGGCATGAAGGCCGCTAGCTTGATTCGATGCGCCCCATCGGCACGTGCTATCGCAGTTCTTCGCGAGCTATCGAAACGGGTACGGCCTGTGCGGAATGAGGCTCTTCGCGAGTTCGAGGCTGCCGCAGTCGATCTATTATCCGCTCAGTCGACCAAACGCTGAAGATGCTTCTTGAACGCCCCTGAAAGCGAACTCAAGGTCTTCTCTCCCTTGTCGGCCGTGCCTAGAGATGGGAAACCGATTACGCCAGTGTCGGTGTATTCCTGCATCCCTCCCACAAGGAGGAACTGTCGCTCATCTGCACGCCAATCCGCTGTCTCGTAGCCGGGGCGAAGCAGATGAGGTGCCGTATGGAGCAGGATCGAAGTCTCCAGCTCACCTGCATGCATATCTTCGTGGCCGTTCGTCTGCATCCCGGCATCGGTGCGCGCGCCGTCCCAGTCGCTCCGGCTGGGGAATAAGGTCATCTGTGGTCCGCCGGCGTTGACCTGCTGGACGACGTTCTGAAGCACATAGTTCCCGCCGTGCCCGTTCACGATCACGATCTTGCAGATGCCGGATGTGCGTAGCGAGCTGAAAACGTCCTCGATCACGGCGATAAGCGTCGAAGGACTGATGCTGACCGTCCCGGCAAAGGCTGCGTGCTCATGCGAGCACGAGAAGGTGATCGGTGGGAGCAGAAAGAGACCGTAATCATCAGCGATGCGTTGTGCGATAGCGCAGGCGATGACCGTATCTGTGGTCAAAGGGTGGAATCGGCCGTGCTGCTCAAGGCTGCCGATAGGCAGCACGGCGATGCGCCTTTCAAGGTTCCGGACATCTTCGGACGTTGCGGTCGTTAGCAGATCCCTCACCTGACCAACATACGTGTTCCCCTCTGTTCGGATCGCCGATCCAATGGGGGCGCGCAGGGGGCGCACGGACGCAGGGCGCGTGCGCCCCCCTGTGCGCCTAGCGCCTCACCTTGCGCGCTGATTCAAGACATCGTCTCCGAGTTCTCCTGAATACCAACAGTTTTCGCTCGTTGGCACCGAAGGAGCCGAGGCAATGACCCGTTCGAGAAGTTCCCTGAAAGTCCCCATCAAGCCGACGCCTGGGGGCGCGCCGCTGGTGACCATCCAGGAGGCCGCGAAGACCGTTAGCGTCACCGAACGCACGGTTCGCAACTGGATCAGCAACGGTCTCCTGACCGGATACCGATTCGGCCCGAAGATCATCCGCGTCGACCGCGAGGAACTGCTGGCACTCGCTACGCCGGTCAACGGCCAGGGGGTGGCCTGATGTCGTACGTATCGGTTTCGTCTCCCGGTTACGCCGTGGAAGGCGTCGAGGTTCGCTACCAGGCCGCGTACACCGCGGACGCCGGCCTGGAGATCCCCGCCTATGTGTACGTGTCGCTGAAGGGCACGTCCGGCTACCTGGCGCTGCATTTGGAGCACGCCCGCGGGTTGTTGGAGGCTCTGCCCGGTGTGCTTGCCGAACACGATGCGGCGCATGAGATTCCGACAGTCGAGCCCGAGTGCGAGGCGGTGGCGTCATGAGCGGGTTGCGGAAGATCGATCGCACCGACATGGTGCAGGCGCTGTTCCCGCTGGAGGGCCCGCACACCGCGGAGTCGGTGGTCGCCGCGTCGATGGCGGTGGCCGAGTTGTGGCGGTATCTGGCGCACGCCACCCGCTACAGCATCGCGGAGGCGCTCACCGATCCGGCCGACGTGTCGGTGATAGTCGCGAACTTCACCGCCGGCATGCGGTCGGCGGATCAGGTGCTGGGGCAGCTGTCCTACTGGGCGCAGCGGCTCATCGAGAACCCCGCGCTGGCCGATGACCGCGACCGGGCTGACGCCGCCCGCGCCGTAGCCGCGACCGGAGAGATCGCGTCGTGGCTGGTCGAGGCCCGCGACGACATGTCGATGGTTGTGCGGGACCTGGGTGAGGTGAGTGCGGATCTCGGGCATTTATGCCTGGGCCGCGTGGTCGGGCAGGAGCAACGCTCATGACCCGGTTCAACGTCTTCCTGTTCGCTCTGGTCGTCCTGGGCGTCGCGCTGCTGAGTGCGCCGCAATTCGTGGCGAGCCTGCTGATCGGTGCGGGCGTGATCGTGTTCGGGTTGCGCTGGTTCGTCCGGTCGTCGCGGCGGGGGTGGCGGCGATGAATCCTCTGGATTTCGCCCGCGACCAGTCCGGGATGCCGGCGCTGTTGGGTCGCGAGTATGACCCCGCTGGCTTGATCGATCCGGATGCGTACGCGGCGTCGTTGCGGTGGCGGCTGGTGTTCGCCGGGGTCGCTGTGGTGTTCGGCGCCGGCGTGGTGGTCGGGGTGATGCTCGGTGAGGGCAGCACACGGGAAGTTTCGCCGAATGTGTGCCGCGCGGACGAGGTTTCGCGCATCGACTGCGTGCACGCCTCCACGATCGCGCCCGCCCCGTCGGGGGTGTCGCGATGAACTGGACTGCGTTGTTCGGGCCGAAAGCGGTGCTGGAGGCCGAGAACGAACGCCTGCGCCGGACCCTTGCCGAGCGGAATGCCCGCGTCGCCGAGCTGTCGACCGCGCTGGACGACGCTTTGGACCGGGAGCAGCTGCACTCGTTGTCGGCCCCGCACGAGCGGTTGACACCGGCGGCGGTGATGGACCGTGTCGGCCAGGGCCGCGCCCAGCACCCCACATCCGTCGACCGTGAGGCCCGTGCTGTCACACCGCAGGTGAGCGTGCGGCCGTGGATGCGCGAGCTGGATTCCACTGCCGCACAGGTATCCGTGGCGCCGGATCGGAGGCGGTCACGATGAGCATCGAGATCACGACCGAGCAGCAGCCGCTGACCGAAGAAGCCGCGCGCGAGCTCACCGACAACATCCGTGCCCGGGTGGCGCAGGTATGGGAGCTGGTCCGGCACGCCTATACCGGCCGTGTGTGGACGGTGCTCGGCTACGACAGTTGGGACACCTACTGTGCCGCCGAGTTCGACGGCGCCCAGCTGCGTATCCCGCGGGAGGACCGCGCCGAAGTCGTGGCCTCCCTGCGCGACATCGGTATGAGCACCCGCGCCATCGCAGCCGCAACGGGCCTGAGCCAGCCGACAGTGTCTCGGGAACTGTCATCGAGTGATTCAAATGAATCACCTGACCCCGTGGTCGGTTTGGACGGCCGGACCTATCAGCCGAAACCCATTGAACGCGAACCGATTACCGATAGCGACACCGACATGGGCCACGCCGAAAACGGCGAGATAGCGGTGGCGCAGCGTCGGCGGCGTCCGATCACCGATTCGTTCGACACAGCCCGCGGCGAGCTGCTGACCAAGGCGAACACGCTGGTCCGGCTGACCGGTGATGACCGTTTCGACAGGCACGCCGGGCAGCTCTCACACCGGTTCCTGGCTGATCTGCTGCGTGCTCGCGATGCCCTGAACCAGGTCATCGACCGGCTCTCCGATTCATCTGCTCGTCCCGAGGAGGGATAACCCATGCGTTTGGTCGACCCCGATAACACTCCCGTGACCAGCCAGGTCATGGATGTCGATAGCGCTCTGGCGCGGCGTTGGCTCGAACGTAACCCGAACAATCGGCCGATCCGGCAGGCGCGGGTGCAGCAGTACTACGACGACATGGTCTCGGGCCGTTGGCGTTTCAACGGTGAAGCGATCAAGTTCGGTCCCGACGGGGAACTGCTGGATGGCCAGCACCGCCTGCAGGCCATCGCCCGCACCACCGGCATGCGGTTCCCGATGCTGATCGTGCGCGGCCTGTCCCGGGACACTCAGGTCACCATGGACCAGGGCGCCAAGCGCACCCCCAGTGACCAGCTCACCATCACCGGGATCACCAGCCACAACACCTCGATGGTCGCCGCCGCGCTGCGCGTCTACATGGTGTGGATGGAGGGCAACCTCTTCGGCGACATCGTGCGCGGTGCCGGTGTGTCCACCACGCGGGTGGTCGAATTCGCTACCGCCTACCCGGAACTGGTCACCATCGCCGACCGATTCACCGTCGTCGCGAAGCGGTTGAAAGCCCGCCCGGCAGTGGCGTGCGCGGTCGCGATGCGGCTGTCGGAGATCGATGCGGCCGCGGCGGCGGAGTTCGTGCGGCTGTGGGACAGCGGCGCCGGCCTGGCGGCCGATTCCCCGATCCTCGCGTTGCGTGACCGCCTCGATTCCATCCGCGTCAACCGGCTGCGTGTCAGCGATCGCGAGCAGATCGGGCTGATCGTCACCGCATGGAACTTGTGGCGGCGCGGGCGTGCGGTGACCAAGTTGCAGCGTCCCAAGGGCGGGTTCACCTCCGAGAACTTCCCGGAGCCGAGATGACCACGCCGCCACGCGAACCGGCAGAGCTGTCCGCACTGCGCGCTGAACGCGACCGGCTGAGCACGGTGACCGATGTTCTGCACGACATCTGCAATGCCGCGTTCGACGTCGCAACGCAGAAGGGCGACCGCGACCATGCCGCCGAGGATGCCAAGTTCGATCACGGCAACGCCGTCCGAAAGTCCGCGCTCGCAGAATATTCCGCCGCCGCTGATGCCTACCACGAAGTCAAGTGGGGCAGCGAGTTCGTCGCCGAGGCTCGCGCCAGACGCGACCATGTCCTCGGTCACGACACAGAACTGCGTGCGCTGATCGACAAGGCCCGTGCCGATCTGGCCGCACGCCGACAGCCGAGCAAACCCGTCGAGCGGGATCGGCGGCGATCGCGATGAACACCCGCTACCACGACCCCGACGGGGAGCACTACGGCATCCCCACCTACCCCTGGCGGATGGCACCGACCCACCTGCGTACCGAACGTCAACTAGCCCAAAACAATCGGCGCCCCGGTGACGAAGCACAAGCGCAGGTGATAGCCAACACCCGGCGTGGCCTGGTGCGTGCCTACCTCTATGACGAGGCAACCGCAGTGCCCAAGCGGGAGTGCACCGAGGCGCAGCTGGAGTCGCTGCGGATCGCTCGCTGGGTGCGCTCAGCAGACGCATGCGAGCGCGGGGGGATCGACGCGGCCGATATGCGGGAGCTGATCGAGGCGGCCCGCACCAAGCTGGCGGCCCGCCGTCAGGCCAGCGGTTCGGCTGGTGTGCGTGATCGGAGGCGATCGCGGTGAGTTGCGGTTGCGGGACCGGTGAGGCTCAGGGCCGCGGGTTGTGTGCGACGCACTATGCCGCGTTCCGCAGCCGCGAGATCGCCTACGGGCGCTGGAATCCCAGAGTTCCCGCTGATGCGGTGCGGGCGCATGTGGAAGCGATGCGCGCCGCCGGAGTGAACCCGAACCAACTGGCCAAGCTGGCCGGTGTCAGTCAGTCCGGGCTGAGTCAGATCATGGCGGCCGGCCCGGACAAACAGGTCGCTGCATGGCTGGAACAGGCCGTGCTGGCGGTCGAAGTGCCCGAGCGTCCCGCCGAGGTCACCACGGACACCGCGCTGGTCCCGATCCTGGGGGCGCGACGCCGGTTCCAAGCCTTGGTGGCGTCGGGATATCCCGCAGCGCAGCTCGCGCGCGAATTGGGTGCCGGGGAGCGGAGCCGCACCATCCGGTCGTTGATGGGCAACCGCGCCGACAAGGACGGTCGCGTCACCCACGACATCGCCGCCGATCGGGAGCGGGCGGTCAAGGACCTGTTCGACCGTTTGCAGCTGGTGCCTGGCCCGTCGGCGCAGGCGCGCGCGTTGGGCAAACGGCGCGGGTGGCCGCTGCCGATGGAGTGGGACGAAACCGCGCTCGACGACCCGGCTGGCCGCCCCGAAAAAGCGCGCTGGACACCGGCATCCGCGCGTGAGGAACGCCGAGAACACGTCGACGAGCTGGTCCGCCAAGGGCTGACCAACGACGAGATCGCCGACCGGCTCGGAATCAACACCCGCCTGGTCGAACGAGACCGAGCCCACCACCGCACCACACGACACACCAACACCACAGGCGCGGCCAAGACCGAATCGATTGCCCGGAAACCGTATTCGCGCAGCGAGGTCGAAGCGATGGGCGCGCTCGCCGCGCAGGCCCGCGTCGATATCGCGGCGCGCCGTCAGCGCGGGCGGGGCCAGGGATTGGAGCGAACCCGATGAACCACAACGAGAACAACACCCGGTACGCGGGGTTGGAGCGCCGCCACCGGACCCAGATCATCGCTGGTCTGCGTGATGCCGGGCTGACCTACACCCAGATCCGCACCCTGCTCGGGGTCAGCCTGCGCCAGGTCGAAACCGTCCTCGGCGAAGCGCAAGCGTTGCGGGCGAGTGGTTTCCGGGCCAAGGAGATCGCCGCCGAGCTCGGTGTGCCCGCGGGATCGCTGGGGCGGGTCCTGCCGCCGGCGCGGCGCGCGACGATCACCGAACGCCAGTCCGAGGTCCTGCGGGCGGTCTCGGACATGCGAGGCATGCAGGTCGACGTGCTCGCCCAATATTTGAACGTCCTGGAATCCAGCGCTTACGCGATCGTGCGGGAGCTGATCGCCAAAGGCTTGTTGTGCGAGCTGGAGAAGGTCCAGCGCGGGCGAGCGTGGGTATTCGCGCCGCCGCGGGTCGAGGCCCGCTACCTGGGGTGGCGGCCAGCCGAATGGACGCCGCCGCTGATGTACGCCGAGCACTACCGCGCGGTCGCCCAAGCCCGGATCATGCTGGTCGGCAACGACGCCGCCGCGTTCATCTCCGAACGCGCCCTGCGCCGCGAAGCCACCACCGCCGCCCGTATCGCTGCTGAGAAGCGGCGCGGCACAGCGGTGTTGGAGTTCTCCACCGGCATCGACCCGCTGCCAGGGCGCCCGCACCTGCACGACGGCCGGTTCCTGGGTGTGGTGGGCGGCAACTACGGCTGGTGGGCGCTGGAGGTCGAGCTCAGCGTCAAGGACAAGGCGCACATGGACACCGCGTTGCAGGGCGCGATCCGCGCTGCCCGTGACGCCCACCCCTACACCATGGTCGGCCTGCTCTATCTGTGCCGGACGGACGCGGTCCTGAACAACGTCGAGGCCGCCGCTGGGCGGCTTCCGGCTGAACTCGCGTCGCTGCCGCTGGATCTGCAGATCCAGGACTTCGGCAAGCAGTGGAAGGCATTCCTGGCCGCCCGCCGCACTGCGCGCGAGGCAAAACGCCAGCGCCACACCATCTTCGAAATCTCCAAGGAAGCATCATGAGCCCCACCGACTGCACCCCACTGATCACCCCCACCGACTGCGACCCCCTCGCCACCACATCGGGCGTGGCTGACGCGCCGGCCACGACCATTCCGCCGATCACCGCCGACGCCCCGCCCGGAACCCCGACCGTCGTGCGGGACGTGACCGACCCACTCACCCACTGGTCCGGCCACGGCCTGTCCCACGTCGGCGCGACCGCGGAGACCGCCCTGGTGTGCGGGACGGGGCTGGCCGCGATGCTCGTGCTGATCGTGGCCGTCGCTGCGACCAAACCCGTTGAGCCGCACCGGCTGCGCAACTTCGCCGCCGCGGCGTGGGCGCTGCCGTTGACGTCGGTGCTGGCAGGAGGGTCGTGGTCGACCCCTTTGAGCCTGTTGTGGGGCGGCGCCGAACACCTCGCCCACGGGCAGCTGGGCGGGCTGTCGATGATGGTGGTCCTCGGACTGCCGGCGACCATGGTCGCAGCGTCGCTGTGGTGGGCGCATTTCCTGATCAAGACCGAGACCGTCGGGTTGAAGTCGCTGCGCAGCACCACACGCGTCCGGGACTCACTGACGGCCCGCCGGCAGCAGGCCGCTGCCCGCGCGGCGAAAAGCGGTGCGCCCCTGCACCGCGGGCACGACATCGTGCTCGGCACCCTCGCCGACACCACCAGCCACAAAGCCCCGGGGGTGTGGCGGACGCTGTCCAAGCGTCACGAACCCTGGCTCTCGATCCCGCATGCCGATGCCCGCAAGCAGCAGGCCATGTTCGGCACGACCGGCAGCGGCAAGACCGTGGCGATGGAACGCTACGCCGCGGCCCTGTTCGATTACGAGTGGCGGGCCTGGCAGAAGTGGACCGGGGTGCCGGGGATGGCGGGCAAGCATGCGCGTCCGCTGCTGGTGATGATCTCGTGCAAGGGCGGCGAGGACGACCGCGAACTCGGGTTGAGCCTGCGCGAATCGATGCTCGCCCAAGGCGTCGACCCGAAACGCATCGCCCTGGTGATCCCAGAAATGGACACCCTCGACATCTGGGAACACACTCCCGCCCGGGAGTTGCGGGCCATGATCGGCGCCCTGTTGGCGGCGTCGGCCGAGGCAACCACCGCCGAGGGTCAGCATTTCGAGAGCATACAAACCCGCATCGCGTCCCTGGTCGTCGATGCGCCGGTCGGTAAGCCGCGCAACCACATCGAACTGTTGGAGCGGTTGCAGGAGACCAAGCTCAAGGAGATCTGGAACAACGCCCCCGATGTGGTGCGTCAGATCGACGCGATGCAGGCCGAAAAGGTGCCGCAGCTCGATGACGCGCTGATCAAGTGCACCAACCTGTTCGAGAACCTCAAAGACACCAGCGGGCGGATGGTGTTCGACGGCGGCCACGACATCAACGACCTCGACGTGCTTTTCATGACCGTCCCCGCTCTCGACAAGGAGGCCGCCCGCGCCCAGGTCGCCACCACCTTGCAGCTGCTGCTGGAACGTGCCGGGCGCACCGCGAAAGACCTGCGGCGCAACGTGATCCTGTTCATCGACGAACTCTCGGCCCTGACCACGAAGAAGGGATCGATCGGGGTCGAGAACATCGCCGAGCGCGGCCGCTCCCAGAAGATCGCCATGGTCTTCTGCGGCCAGTCCCCGGAATCGGTGGCCCCCGACGCCTGGTCGCTGGGACGCCTACTCAAAACCTGCGCCGGCGGAGTCCTGTTGGGCTACATGGAAAACGCGGGCGAGCTGTGCAAACACGCCGGATCCATCCCGGTCATGCTGCCCTCGCGGCACCTGATCAAGGGCCAGCGCCACGGCGACGAGGGCCAGGTTTCCGTCGGTGAGAAATGGCTGGTCGACCCCGACCGGGTCCGCCAATTCGACACCGGCGACTTCGTGTTCTTCAAACGCGGCCACGCCCGCTTCGGCCGCGTCGTGCCACTCAACAAAGCCGAACAGACCCGCCTGCCCGGCACCTCACCCGCCCCCGCCCCGCGCACCGGCGACGACCCGACCCCCGCCACCGCATAAACCCTTCCGACTGCGCGAATCCGATTGGAGCACAACCACTATGCGCATCTTCCGCGATCACGACGACGATCACGACGATCACGACGACGAGCAGCCCCGCAAAGGCTTCAGTCGCGACGAGATCGCCGCCCAGGCCGATCTGCTGGCCGACGAGATCGCCCACTTCCTGTCCGATACCGCCGGCGCCGCTGACCAGCGCCCGCCGGCCAAACCGATCCTGCGACTGGTCCCGCCGCTCACCACACCGGAGCAGGCCACCGCGGCCGCGCCCGTGGAAACCGGCGAACCCGCACCGGTACCGGCGGTCAAACCCCATACCCGGGGCCAGATCTGGCGTGCGAGCGCGGCCGGTTCCTTCGTTGTGGTCGGTCTGTCCGCGGTAGCGGCGTGGGGACAGCCCGCCGAGGTCGGTGTCCCTGTCGCTGTCTACGGGCTGGGTTGGATCGCCTACCTGACCTGGAACGCCGCCCGCCGCCCCTCCCTGACGCTGGCGCTGGCCACCTTCACCGAACACCGGGCCGCCCGCGCCCAGCGCAGCACCCACTGACCCCCTCGATCCACGACCACTAAAGGAAGGGAAACACCATGCACACCACCACCTCCCAAGCGATCGGCCTCGGCGTTGCCGCTGGCGTTGTCGCCGGGATCGCGACCGTCGCGACGATCATCGCCATCGACGACTGGGATCTCGACACCCGGGTGTCGGAGGCCATCACGCGGTCGAGGATGACCGCGGCCGAGCGCACCGAACTCGCTGCGACCAAACGCCTGATCGTCCAACAGGCCCAACAGCAGCGCGAACAGCGCGAACGAAACGAGATCTACAAGCGGTCGAAGTTCCGCCCGGACCTGCTCTCGGGTACCCGATGCGAATTGACGGAACTCTCGCCGTCCAGGCTGATCTGCGAAATCCTCAACGCCCGCCGCGAAGTCCGTCGCGCCTGGGCCGCCGACCCCGCCACCGGCCGACGTGACTACTCCGCGCTGAACACCTGGACCGATCATCTCCAGGCCCTGCGCAGCGAATTCGACCACCGCCGCGACAACCCCGCCCCCGGACAGGCCATGTCCCTGCTGGACCGCATGCGCTGGCAGGCCGCCTACAGCTCCGTGCACGCCTACGACGAGGTCACCACCAGCACTCCCAGCCCCGACGGCGACACCACCGTCGCCGCGCAGTCCTGACGCAAACCCCTATCCCAGAGAGGAACCCGATGTTCAAGACCCGGAACGAGCCGATCCTGCCCGTCCCCAGCGAGTTGTACGACGAGATCGGTCAGCTCGGTGACCGGGTACGGGCGCTGCGCGAAGAGGTCATCCGTATCCGCAGCCAGTACGCGCAACTGGCGAAGTCCCCGAAGTCCCTGCGAGCGGATGAGCTCGGCACACCGACCGATCCGCACGAGGCGGTCGTGCTCACCCACACCGCGTTGCGTGCCGTGGACCGCGACCTGGAAACCGTCGAGAAGGGCATCGGCTGGGCGCACGGCCCCGCGAGCCGGATCAGCCTCACCGACGCCGCAGTCGAGCACCGCGAACAGCAACTCGCCGCGCCACGTCCACCGATCGAACGCACCAGATAGACGAAAACCTCTGAAGTGGAAAGGAATCCGAACATCATGACAACCGATAGCGACCATGCCGCGCAGCTGGTCACGCAGTTCACCACACTCGTGGCCGAGTTCGCCGAGGTGACGGTGAAAGAGCGGCGAGCCTTCGATCTCGGTCTGCTCGACCCGGTGGCCACCATCGAGTTCACCGACGGCATGTTGCGTGGCCTGTGGGTCGCACTGGTGCTCGTCGTGCGGTGGGCGCCAGGTTCTGACGCTGAGCTGGGGCGGCGCCTGCTGCAGGTCGAACAGCAGCTACCCGAGCATTTGCGCTGGCTCACCGATGACCGCGACCACCTCGACGGCGCGGTCGATGAGACGCCCGACGACTTCGCTGCCGAGGTCTACCAGCGCTCGCTGGGTGTCGACACCCCCCGCCGCACCCACGACACCTTGGACACGGTCAACCGGGTGCTCAGCCGCGCCGACAACCCTGACTGGTCACTGAGCTGACCAAATCCTCTATTACCGAAAGGAATTCACACTCTCATGTCCGAAATCGATGAGATCGCCCGCGATACCGGCCGCACCTTCCGCGACGTGTTGACTGTCGCCGGCCAGTGGCTGCGCACCCTGCGCAGCGCCGATGGCCAGACGGGCAAGTTGACCCGTAAGCAGCGCCGTGAGCTGGCCGAGCAGATCATGGCGCAGGTCAAGGCCGAGCGGGTCACCGCCGCCTGGTACACCAAACGCGTCGCCGATTACCGCTCCGAACACTCGGTGGCCCAGTACCGGCGCGAAGCCGACCCGTTCTACACCGAACGCGACGCCGCCGCCGACACCGAACGCCTCGATGCGATGCGGCTGCGCATCGAGGAAAGCCTCGGCTCCTCGGTGTTGGGTGTCGAGCGGCGTGGGCAGGTCGTGATGGCCTTGGACAAGGCCACCCGTCACCCCTACACGATGAATCCCAGCTTCGAGGCGGTGTTCGCGCCGATGAACGACCGCGACCGGCGCGATGCCCGAGCGGCCGCGGTCGAATCCGAGCAGTGGGTCAGCGCCCGCACCCAGGAGCTCGAACACGGGTTGGCCGGAATGACCGTGCACGAGCAGCCGGCCAGCCCCCGCCCAAGCGTGGCGGAACCCTCGCGGCCGGTGACCGGGCCGCAGTCGCTGTCGGGGCCGGAACGGGAAGCCGCGATCGGTCGGGACCTGCTGCGTGACAACGCGATCCAGGCGATCCGGCATGCGCAGATGGAATGGTTGCAAACCAATCCGGCCAGCAGACACGCCAGCGGGCGCGCCGACTACGGTCGCCTTGTCGCGGCCGAGCAGGCTGCCGCGGCGGGGTTGAGCGTCGAGCAGGTGCGGTGGGAGTTCGCCAACGCCGAAACCAATTCCCGTTGCCGGGTCACGATCGCCTCCCACGCCTCCAACGGCACTCAGCAGGTGATGCGCGGCTACTTCCCGAGCGAGACCGAGGCCGCGTCCTGGACCCACGACGCGGTGCAGATCCACTCCTGGACACCGGGCACCACCCTGGCCGTACGGGCCCGCGAGACCGGACGCCGGCACCCGTTCTATGTGGCCGAGGGCAACCGGGCCGACATCAGCCGCAGCGTCAGCGACTGGCACCGCGACACCCATCCGGAGCAGACTCAACCTCCCGACCACGGCAGGACCCGCGAAAACCCCGACACCGCCACCGATCCGCAGGACCTGGAGCGCCGGGTGCTGATGCTCCAGCGCGGCCTGGACGCGGTCACCACCGACCGTGACCAGCATAAGAAGCAACTGGAATCGGTACACGCCGAGCTGGATTCGTTGAAGAACAGCCAGCTGCGCGTCAACCAGGACATGCGCGAGCTGCGATCGGATCTCGACGCGGCCCGTGCCGACCGGGACCGCTACCGCGGTGAACGCGACGAGGCCGTCACCAAGCTCCGCAGCGAACGCGCCGCCCGCGACCCGAAGCCCTCCAACGGAGCCGACAAGCCCCGTCCCCAGATGAGCCGGTGATCATGCACAGCGAACACGAAGAAGCCATGCGCTTCGACTTCCACGACCGCGTCGCCCTGAGCTGGAAAGCGTTGCAGCCCGCAGTCACCGACGCCCAGGCCGACGAGATCGAGCGCCGGGTCAGCGAATACGACCAGCGCTGGCAGTCCGGCCCGCACGCACTGGAGTGGGACTTCCTGCACGCCGCCTACACCGACTGGCGCGACCAGCCCCAGCTGATGGCCAAGTTCGCCGAGGACCTGCGCGTCAACCCGACCGTGTACACCGACTACGGCCTGACCGATGTGCAGCGCCGCAGCCTGGACCAGGCCCGCACCATCGCCCACGAACAGCGCTGCGCCATCGACGCACTTGACGCGTCGGCGCAGCGGCTGCCGATCCGAAGGGACCGGTGACCGCCATGGAACGCGAGCATGAAGAAGCCATGCGCAGCGACTTCCGAGAACGGACCGCATTGCAGCACTCCGGCTATCAGCCGGGGGTGACCGATGCCCAGATCGATGAGATCTATGCCAAGACCAGGCAGATCGATGACCGGTGGAACTCGGGTCCGCACGCTGATCAGTGGCGGTATCTGTCGGATGCGTACGCCGATTGGCGCGATGCTCCCGAGACGATGGACCGGTTCATCGACAACATCGAGTTCAACCGGGCCAAGGGCGAGGACTTCGGTCTGGACGAGGTGCAGCGGCGCAGCCTCTACCAGGCCCGCGAGTTGACCGAGCCGCATCGGGTGCGCCCGCGTGGCCGGGGTCAGCGGGAGCGCTGATCGGTCATGGATCATGATCCGGCTGCGGGGCGTTCGTGGCAGCTGATCACCGCTGCCCTGACCGCCGCGGTGGGTCCGGGCCGGGACCGGGCACGGTGGACAGTGTTCCTGTGCCCGGTCCACGAGGCCGACGGACAACCCCACACCCCCTCCCTCGGCGTCCGCTACGACCCCACCCAGGGCAAAACCATCGTCCGCTGCTTCGCCCACTGCGACGACAAAGACGTCCTCGACAAGATCGGGCTCCGCGTGCGGGACATGTGGGACCGGCTCCCCGAACGCGCCCAGCGCCAGGGCGAGCAGTGTGGGCAGCGGCGCCCACCATCGGGTGCTCAAAGGGCGCATCAGCAGCGGGTGTCGTTGGTGGACAAGGCGATCGACTACACGCGGTTGCCGATCCCGTCCAAACCCGATCTCGGAGAAGCGATCGGGCCAACGGAAACCGTGTGCACCTACGTCTACCGGTCCGCCGATGGGCACGTCGAAGGCGCGGTCACCCGCAGGACCACCCCGCACGAGCACGGGGACAAGAAGTCTTTCACCCAAGCCCACTGGAACGGAACCGACTGGGAACCCACCGGATTCGCACCCATCCCGTACCGGCTGCCCGAAGTCCTCGACGGCGTCGCAAGCGGCCGCGAGATCTATGTGTGCGAGGGCGAGAAGGACGTGACGCGGGCGATCGAGGCAGGACAGATCGCCACCTGCAACGCCATGGGCACCGGCTCCTGGACCGCCGAGCACGCGCGATGGCTGCACGGTGCCGGGCGGGTGATCGTGGTCGCCGACCGCGACCGTCCCGGCTACCTGCACGCCGCCAAGGTCGCCGACACCCTGCACGGCCGCGTCGGCGAGGTCCGCGTGCTCCAAGCGGCCGCGGGCAAGGACCTGTCCGACCACCTCGACGCCGGCCACCAGTTCGCCGACCTGGAAATGGTGCCCTACCTCGACCGCCACTACCGCCAACCCCGAACCCAACAGCAGCGGCACATCACCCGCAGCCGCTGAACCACACCTTCGATCACAAAGGAGAAAGCCGTCATGGCCAGCACCAACTTCGGACAGCGATTCACCCGCGCCGCCGCGAAAATCCCCTCGGCGTTCGGCAAAAACACCACCCCCGGCACCACCGTCTACGGGCGCATCACCAACATCGGCGAGCAGCCCAAGCTCAAGTACGGCGGCGCGCCGGGCGAGGTCGACATCGACGAGCGCGGCAACCCGATCATGCAGCTGTTCATCACCATCGAGACCCCGAACGGGCCGCGCAACCTGTACCCGACCAGCCGCATGGAACAGGCCATTGGGCAGGCGATGAACGCTGCCGGCGTCACCGATTTCGATCCCGGCGCGACCTTGTCGGTCACCTACACCGGGCCCGACCCCGACAACGACAAGGCCCGCCTCTACACCGCCAAGTACACCCCCGCCGTCACCAACAGTGGTGGCAGGTGACCGGCAACGACGCCGGATCGATCGTGGGGCGCACCAATGCCGTTGCGTCCCACGGCGCACCCCGCGTCGACACTGTCGCACCACCAGCAACCAGCCCGCGCGAACGCGACACCACCCATTCGCGCCCCTCCCTCAGCCAGGCGAGGCGCTCACGACCTTCCGTGAGGAGGCGATCATGACCACCGCCCGCGACAGCCGCGACACCGATGCGACAGACCGCGGCGGCAAGGTCGTCGCATGGGCCGGATTCATCTTCGGGTCGGTGCTGTCGATCGTGATGAACTGGCTGCACACGTGGTTGCCCGCGGCATCGAAACCGCACGGCTGGTCGCCGGGGGTGTGGCCGCAAATCGGTTCCGCCGTCTGGCCTGTCACGCTGTTGCTGGCTGTCGAAGCGCTCTCGCGCGTACGGTGGAGGGTTGGCCTGGCGTGGTCGCTGGCCCGCTACGGTGGTGTCGGTACCGTCGCCGCTGGCTCGGCGCTGATCTCCTATGGCCACGTCCACGACGTCCTGCAAAGCTGGGACTACGGCACCGTCGGCTCCGCCGTCGGCCCGCTGGTGCTGGACGGACTGATGGTCGCCTGCGGCTTTGCTCTGCTCTCCGAATCCAGTTCCCCCGCCACCGGCAGGGATACCGCACTCACTCCTGCGGTTGTGGTCGATGTCCCCGCGCACACCGCGCCCGGCAGAGTTCCAGCTGCAGAGGTTGGCGAACCGTCCGCCGCATCCGTCAACGCGGTAAGCCACCATGACAGCCCTGAAGCGTTTGCTGGGGGTGTTCTCGGGCCGGAATTGCCTGCGCGACACCAGGATGCGACGCCGCGACAGCCAGACGCGACGGGCGCGACACCAAGCGACAGTCCTGCGACAGCCCGCGACAGCGACGATCCGGTCACGCGCGACGAGCGCATCCTGGCATTGCATGCCGCGGGTCGTTCCACACGCGAGATCGCAGACGAAATCGGTGTCCATCACTCCACTGTCGCGCGAGTCGTCGCACGCTACGGCAGCAGCGACACCACCCGCGACACCCTGTCGGGATTGCGACTGATCCAAACTCCTGCAAACGGTGAGGAAACCGCGTCATGACCGCTACTGGATGGACTCCGGATGAGATTCTCGAATCCGGCTGGTACACAACCGAGGAGGTCGCTTCGATGCTGAAGATCGACCCGTCCAGTTTGCGGAGATGGCGAACGGCCAGACCGCCACAGGGCCCGGCATTCGTCCAAATCTCCGGCCGCGTGACCCGATACCGAGGTGCGGACGTCATCGCCTACTTGATGCGTAAGCGCGTGGATCCGGCGGTCGCGTGATGGGTAACGAGGTCACCCTCATCCCACTCGGGGTCGAGGTCCGGGGAGACATTGAGGAGCGCAAGCGAGCCAAGCCCTTTCGGGCGCGTGTGCGGTGGACGGACCCAGCTACAAAGAGCCGCGGCTCCAAGTCCGAAGCCTTCCTGACTCGGGAGGACGCGCAGGACTGGATCGACAAGATCAAGCAGGCTGCCGCCCGGGGAGTCGACCCAAGGATCGCCACCGCAACTCTGAAGGATTACGGGAACACCAACTGGGACATGGCCATGCGTGGTCTCGAACCCAAGACGCTGGACCCGTACCGGGCCGGCTGGCGCCAGCGGATCGTGCCCACCCTCGGGCATTTACCGGTCACGATGATCACCACTGGTGTCGCCGATCGTGCGGTCGTCCGGTGGATTGCCGACGGGCACAGCAAGTCCACCGTCAAGAACACGCTGGCCGCGCTGGGACGGGTCATGGATCAGGCCGTTCGCGACGAGGTGATCGATCGCAACCGCGTCGACGTCACCGGGTGGCAGCGGCAGTACGAGCGCTACGAGGATGAGCTGGACAACCCTCGGGCCCTCGCATTGCCGGACTGGCAGACGCTGACCGACATCGCGGGCGCGCTGGTCGCCGCCTCATCTGATGAATATCAAGGCTGGGGCGACGTCGTTATCTTTGCCGCGTGTACCGCGGCGAGAATCGGCGAGGTCTCCGGCTGCCGAGTCGGTGACATCGACACCGAGGAATGGCTATGGACGCTCCGGCGCCAAACAACGCCGGGACCCGGCGGGCTGCAGGACAAAGGGACGAAGGGAAAACGTGCCCGCTCGATCCCGATTATCGAACAGCTGCGGCCATTGGTGGAAAGGCGGATTGCGGCCGCCGGCAAAAAGCCCGATGCCCGGTTGTTCGTCGGGCCGCGCGGCGGGCGGATTCAGGTCACCGCATTGCGGCGCGCAACCCACTGGGACGAGGTGGTCGCCAGGCTCGGATACGAGCACCTGCGCAGGCACAGCCTCCGGCACACGGGCCTCACATGGCTCGCCGACTCGGGTGTGCCGGTGCATCGGCTCCAGCAGATCGCCGGCCACACCGACCCTCGGATCACCCAGCGGTACCTACACCCGGATAAGAAGGCGCTCCAGCATGACGGCAACCTCCTGTCGATTCACCTCCGAGCACCGAATCGGTCCCCAGATGGTCCCCAACTCCGATTGGTCAAGTAACAGAAAACCCCTTCCGACCCTGGTCGGAAGGGGTTTTCTTGGTCGGGCTGACAGGATTTGAACCTGCGACCACTTGACCCCCAGTCAAGTGCGCTACCAAGCTGCGCCACAGCCCGTTGCATTTGCTCTCGCTCGTGCTCGATGAGATTACCCCAGGACCCCCCTGAACATCCAAATCGGCTGGTACTTGGCGTGTGGCGGGGGTAGCGGGACGCACTTGACCGGGGTCGAGTGCGTCGCAGGGTCGGGTTCATCTAGTGCCCGGGTTGCACGACCGCTGTACCGACCCCACGCCGAAACGTCCTCGGAGTGACCCAGGAGTAGTTCTCACCACGGGCGGCGCGCCAGCTGCGCCCGAAGTTGTTAGGGTTGCGAAGGGAACCGTTGCGTGCCGGAAACAGGACCCCGTGGGGGTTCGGTTGCCCGGTGACCTCGAGATCTTTCAGCGCCTCGCGGCAGGCCTGCGCGGAGTGCTCGGGCAGCAGTATCCGGCGCCACCCGTTCGCCGACTTGGGGAACGGCTGGCGCATCCACCCGCCGGTGCCGGAGCCTTTCACCTCTACCAGCGTCCCAGTGACGTCGACGTACGGGATCGTGGCGTCGAGATCGATCTCCTCGAGCAGGACGGCGAAGACCTCGTGCGGGCGCAGGGTGCCGCAGATCAGGTCGGTCACCCACACCACCGACCAATCACGCGGCGGACCGGACGTGTAGGCCGGCGTACCGGGAACAGCCTCCCCGGACGCCCAGGCACGCACCTGAGCCCTGAAGCCCGGCAACGCATCCTGGTCTCCGGCCTTGCCCCGAGCGCGGGTGCTGCGCCGGGTGAACGAGCTCACCCCGTCGACAGGGTTGGTCTCGACAGCGCCGTGCCGGACCGCGATCTGCATCATCGCCTGCAGAATAATCTTGTGCTGCTTGGCCTTACGGCGCAGGCCCATCGCGACCAGACGCTCGAGATGACGATCCAGCTCACCGGCCGTGGCCTGCCACACCTGCAGGTTCCCGATCGAGTTCTCGATCTTGATCGTCTTCGGATCCGCGCGCTTGTCGGACGACACGTAGATCTCGCGCCGGTAATCCTCGACATTCCCTGCCGTGTACGCATCATCGGCCTCGAGTTCGGTGATGAGCTCGGCCGCGAGTTCGATCAGCTTCGTACTGCGTGTGATTCGTTGATATCCTAACTGCTCGCGGTAATCGCGCATCGCCTCGGCGAGCCGATTGGCGGCGTCGTCGGCACTGAGGCCGAGACGTTCGATCTGATGAGACCCTGCCGCGCCGTAGAAGCGAACGGTCGTGCGCCATCGCCCGTTCTTCTGCTTCTTCGGCTTGGTCGGAACACCGAACGTGCCCACTGGCTTCGGGATCCGACCTCCCATCTGTTACCTCCGTAAGTCTGGATCGTTGCCGGCATCCGCTGGATCAATCCGTTGGGCTGGTTAGGGTTTCGGTGCGAGGAAACCGCGAGGGCCGCGATGAGCAGTCATCGTCGAATCCCTAAGGGCTGCTGGCTCCCACGGGAATAGAGCCTGGACGCTGTCCGTAGGCCGGACAAGAGCCAGAAGTTAGCTGACTGATAGCCGGGAGTGATGCGTGAAAGAACTCCCGGCGAGTCGCCGTTCCGTAAGCTGCTGACCATAGGAGCGGAAGGAGACTCACCTCGATCGTCCTCCCCACGCCTCTGCTCACCCAGGGATTCATCGGGTTGTGATCGGATGCGCGATCCGTACTTGTGGCCGCCCCCAACGCCGCAGGGCGGCTGGATCGAACCGATACGCGCCGAGATAATGCCCGATCCATCATTCCCGCTGTGACACAGCAGAGTTCGGGTCAGGTCCTTCGTGAACGTGGACTGCGCTGACTCGCGCCGCGTCAGGCGACACAGCGACACCACTGACCTGAGCAGGATGCCAAGCGCAGATACGGTTAGATGAGGTCGGACCTACGCATGCTGATTTTGGTTATCGCACGCACCGCATCCGTGCTTGGGTGATGGATATCGACCTGTCCGTGATCGGCTGCTTCAGCGCCCGACCGGAACAGGGCAACCGGTGATCGATAGTCAACCGCGGCTTGGAACGTGGCCGGGCTGATACGGCCCGTCACCAGTGCCAAGCGCAGGCCCAACAACCCATCACCGTGGCAACCGACCCAGCCGGCGCACATCCGCCGCCGCACATCGCTGTCCGCGTGGGTCTGATGACATTGGATGCAGCTCGTGCCCGTATCGGCGTGATGTGCCGAGCGGGGCGTGGGATGCAGCGGAGTACGAAAAACTGCGCGCCTACGACCTTCGAGATTGCACTGCAGCCGCCAGGATTGTGGTGCTGGACGTGGGGAAGGTCCTCCTGATGCGCTTGTCGGGCTTGGTGTCCCATCGCAGGAGGAGGACGTTCGATGAGTATGTCCGCGCAGAACGCTCGCAAGACCCAGCCGGCACTCGACTTCGTGACAACGCTGGTCGACAGATGCGCGGGAGCGGACGTAATCCTCGTTGCCACCGAATGGCCCGAGTTCGCCGCCCTGCGCCCGGCGGATATCTCGGAAACGGTCCGCCATCGCCGCGTCATAGATGGCCGAAATTGTCTCGACGCCTAAGTCTGGCGCAATTTCGGTTGGATGTTCGCGAGGCTGGGCGCAACGGATCCCGCTGCATTGCGGGACCCGTTCGATCACCGGTATGTACCGGAATTCTCTGTGTCGGAAGGACTCTCCGTGTCCAGTACGACTCCCCTACGGAGTACGTAGGGCTGGGGTGGGATCTCCGACTCCGAGCGGTAGGTCTCCTCGGGATAGAAACGCCACTTCGAATCGCGGGTTAGTCTGCCTGCCCGGTATGCGAAGGCCGGTACGTCCGAGTCGGCGCAGGCTTCGAAGGTGATCGTATTGCGGTTAGCGCGGGTTAGGGTAAATCCCGCGTTCACCGTGGCTAGTTGGGGCAGGTCGGCGTCGGTGCGCAGATCGAATTCGTGGTCGCCCTCGGCTTGCATGACCAAGCTGGTCGCGAAGGCGTACTCGTAGGCGATGTGCAGGAAGCCGCGGTTCACGTATTCGTCCGGGATCGCACCTGGGCGCAGGCGTTTCAATGCGTGATCGATATCGGAGGGGTCCACGCGGAGACTGAACACCCCGCCTAGGGAGAACGAGAACTTCGTGTTGCCCGCGAAGCTGAGATTGATCGCCGGGGCGGCCTCTATGCCGAGGCAGGCCAAACAGCGCGCAAGGAAACTCGCGGAGCCGGAGATGGACTTGCCGGAGCTCCGCTGGTTCGCGATGTCGGGCAGGGTACTGCGCACGGGCGTGAATTCGCAGCCAGGGAGGTAGCGGGCCAGCGGGCCGCGCCGCACCAGTCTGGGTTTGCGGTTTCTGCTGGTGAGGTTGTACAGATCCGGAGGCAGCAGCCCGGTCTGCGGCAGGAAGATCGGCTGGAATCCGGCCCGGTTGAGAGTCTTCACAAGAGCGTCGGCCATGTCTGCTACCTCGGTTCAGAACTGGAATTCGTGGCGGCCCAATGGCACTACGTCGCCGCCACAGATGGCGCCGCTGTCGTATAGGTCGACAGGGCGATCGGTCCCCATGTCGAAGAAGGGAGCGCCGACCAGTGCGTAGGCTCCGTAGTCCCACGGGTCCAGCATTCCGGAGAACTCCTCGTTCGATGCTCGAAGCGCGCTCGCCGGTGACCTGCCGTCGATCAGGTGGCGGTAGAACGCTTCGAACCAGGCGGCGGCGACATGGTCGCGCACGGGCCACAGGCTGATCAGGACGCACCGTACACCCGCGACGAGGAAACCGTTGGCCAAACCGATATAGCTGTCGGGGTGCGTCATGCCGATACCGGTCTCGCAACCGGCCAGGACTACCAGCTCCGAGTCGGCGATACTCTCCTTGTACACCAGGTCTGACGGATAGAGGATCGAGCTCCCGGTATTGTCGCTTGGCGCCAGCAGGGTGAACGATTCTCCGAGCGGGTGCGCATATCCATGACTCGCGATATGGACCATTCCCGCCGACCGGAGCGCGGCGAGCAGTGCCTCGGGGGTAGCGTCCTTTTCGGTCACCAGCACCCCGCCGGTCATCGAAGCGACCATACTCGCCTCTTCGACGGTCGCGGGCAATGCCGGAAAGTGGACGGTAAGAGTGGTTTTCGGAGTGGTGGCACTGCCGTCCGAGCGGGGAAACAGTGGAATTTCCAGATCTTGCCCAGGGATGCCGCCGAAGGCGACGGCGGGCGTCTCGAATCCTTCCAGCCCACGCCAGGCATCCACGTCGCGGCGGCGATCGAGTTGTAGGGCAACGGAAATGGATGCGCTGAGGCCGATGTCCCAGCGTTCACCCAGAGCGACATCCACCGAACCGAGCAGGCCCCAGGGAATCTCGAAGAATCGGTCGTGGGGGATGACGAGGAGGTTGCCCGAACCGCTCTCCAGCCTTTGCCGGATATGTTCCGGTAGCAGCGCCAGGTACAGATCCGAGGCTGCCCGGCGAAGCTCATCCGAACAGGGAGGTTCCAACGGCACCGATGCGGCGCTCGCCATGCCATCCGATTCCGTAGCGCTGGTGTCGCTTTCGCCAGCAGTCCAGCGGGTGAGAGCGATCAGCGCGGTGAGAGGTTCCAGAGCCGCGGTCGTGTCCCAGCCATCGATAGTGCCGTCGGGAGTGAGAAACCATGCTGCCACTCCGGTCTCGTGAACGAGAACCTTCAATATGTGAATATCGTCCGCACGACAGAAGGAGCGGATCTCGTCGGCACTCGGATTCTGCAGGCTCAATCTCCCATGGGCGATACGCACCCGTCGCCCGCCCTGACGGCGAGGCTGGTGGCGGAACATGAGATCCAGCAACGCACGCCCTTGGCCGTGCTCGGAGACTTCCAATGCCTTGTCTACCTTGCCCCCTACCATCAGCATGGCGACGTAGGTATGAACTATGTCCGCGACACCTTCCATGTAGTGGAATCGCTCGAAGTAGTTGAGCTGGCTCTTGGTTTCGTCGATCAGACCGAGGCAGGACTCGAACAGCGCGGCAGCCTGATCCGGATCACCGCGGTCACGGAAGAGCAATGCGAAACCATACAGTGCGTCGAGCCTGCGTTTCGGTTCCTGCCCCTCCGATCGTCGTATCGCCGCAAGGATGTCATCGGTGCCGACTCGGATGCCGGCCGCAGCCATCACCTGCAAGACCCTGTTCTCGGTCTCCCGCTGGTAGCTGACGTCTTTCATGCTGTTCGCACATTCGAGGGCCTCGCCGAACAGCTGCAACGCGCTGTCGACGTCTCCGTCGGCCAAGGCAAGTTCGCCGCGCTGGTAGGCCAGCGACCAGCGCAATTTCGGATCGTCGTGCGCAAGGTCGGCGAACGGCGAGAGCTCCTCGCCGCGAAAATCCGGGGGCAGCAGGGTCGCACGGGTGACCATGACCATGGCCTCGCTGTGACGGTCACCGGTCTCACGAAAATACTGCGCAGCGACGGCGTACGCATCCGACATCGGCATGTAGGAATTCATGTACCGGTACACATTTCCCAGATTGAAGTAGCTCACAGCGACGCCGTGGTCCATGCCCAGCGACCGAAAGGCATCGATCGATTCCAGGATCAGGCTCTCGGCAACCCTCAGACTTCCCGTCTCGGCTAGTGCGGCACCGAAGTTCGCGCACCAGTACGCGTACTCCACGCTGTCACGATCGTCATCGAACGCGCCCCCGAGTTTCTCGAACGCGAGGGCGGCCTCCTGGTAACGACCCGATTCGTAGAGCTCGGTAGCGTCCGCCAGTTGCTGCTTGCGCCGTGCTCGATCGATCGCCCACCGTCGAAATATGAACATGGGCATCGGGACTCCGCGGCAATCGACTGGTTCCGCCACAGCCATCTTATCCCCGTGACGGTCAGCGCAACCGCCGCAGCAGTATGTTGCCTTGGGTATCAGTCGATCCGGCCGGACGCTAACTATGTCGTGGACACGGAGGGCCGGCTGTGTAGCCGGCCGAGATTCGACGGCGGTGGGCCGCGGGTGAGCCGAAGAGTGAGCGGTTGAGGGTGGCGCGTTTGAGGTAGACGTGGGTGCCGCTCTCCCAGGTGTAGCCGATGCCGCCGCGCAACTGCATTTCCTAGCTGGCGATTCGGACGGCTGCCTCGCAGGTGACGGCTTTGGCCATGGAGGTCGCGACTGCGGCGTCGGGGGTGTCGTGAACCTGGTCGACGTCCGCGGCGTAGGCGATCGCGGCAACGCTGAGCTCGCCCCCCGCTGCAGCGGGCAGTGTTGACCGCTTTGATCACCCGTTGCCGCCCTCGCGCCGAATCTGCTTGGCGGCCTTGGATCATCGGGCTGGGCATGGTCAGGCGCTCCTGTCCGGACGCAGGTTGGGCAGGGGTTGGCGGACCCGCGGCAACCCCAGCCAGGTGACCGCGTTGCGGGAGCGACGGACAACCCCGACCGCGTCGGTGATGCTGGCCCGGTCGACCGCCGAGAGTTCCTCAACCTCGGCGGTGATGCGCGCGATCGCGGCGGATCCGCCCGATCTCCTCACCCGAAGGCATGTCCTCGGAGCGGGCCCCGGATGCCGACGGCTTGGGGAACGCGGTGAACGCGAGCAGTTCCGCGCGGGCGGTGTCGAGGTGGTCGGCGACCTTCGGCAGTTTCTCGGCGAGTGCGTCGAGCATTCGATCATATTGGGCGGCAACTGATTCGGTGTCTGCTTGATCGAACACTGAATGCAACAATGTCCGGACCCAGGGCCAGGAGGATTTCGGGCAGACCGACATCAAGTTCACCGTGTAATGGGTGCGGCAGCGCTGCCGGGACGCGCCGGGCAGGGTCGCGCCGATCGCGGCCACCAAGCCCGTGTGGGCGTCGCTGGTGACGAGTGCGACCCCGGTCAGGCCGCGGGCGACCAGGTCACGGAAGAACGCGAGCCATCCGGCTCCGTCCTCGCCGGAAGTGACTGTGAGGCCGAGGATTTCACGGTAGCCGTCGGCGTTGACGCCGGTGGCAATCAAGGCGTGGACGTTGACCACGCGCCCGTTCTCGCGGACCTTGAGCACCAGGGCGTCAGCGGCGACGAACGTGTAGGGACCTTGGTCGAGTGGGCGGGTTCGCAACGCCTCGACCTGGGCGTCGAGCTCGCGGGCCATTATCGAGACCTGGGACTTGGAAAGTGTTGTAATTCCTAGTGATTCGACCAATTTCTCCATCCGGCGGGTCGAGACCCCGAGTAGGTAACAGGTCGCCACCACGCTGGTGAGAGCGCGTTCGGCGCGTTTGCGGCGTTCGAGCAGCCAGTCGGGAAAATAGCTGCCCGACCGCAGTTTGGGGATCGCGAGGTCGATGGTGCCGACGCGGGTATCGAAGTCGCGGTGTCGGTAGCCGTTGCGGTGGTTGACGCGGTCGTCGCTGCGTTCGCCGTAGCCGGCGCCGCAGGCTGCGTCGGCCTCGGCGCTCATCAGGGTCTGGATGAATGTCGAGAGCATGGTGCGCAGCAGGTCCGGGCTGGTGGAGGCCAATTGGTCGGACAGCAGCTGGCTGGGGTCGATAGGCTGAATAGCGGTCATCGCGTGAAATCTCCTACGAGAGACTGTGGAAGGTCCTTCGAGGATCACGCGGTGGCCACCCTGCTGTCCGGGATTACGACAGACTCAGCAGCCGATCGCTGCTGCTACACCACGCTATTGGACGCAACCCGTTACTCAGCGATCTCCCGGGCCCCGATGGCGCTGGAGAGGGCATCGTGGGCACGTTCGCTGCGATCTCCTCGCACGAACTCACTCATCGGCGAGTTCCGGAACGATCATCGCGGAGACGGGAACTGTGGCAGCAAGGCGCTGCTCGAGGAGCTCTTGATAGCGGGCTGAGGTGTAGACGGCGTAGGCCTGCTCGGCGTCGCGGAATCGTAGTACGACCGTGTGGCTGCCACCTGGCGTAGGACCAACTTCGGGCAGGTGAACTGTTCGGTCCGTACTGGCAAGAAGTTCGCCGGCATCGGGCCCCAGCAGCACGGGAGTCGCCGCCGCACGGTAGGTGTCCAGGCGCTCAGGGTCCGTCACGTCATAGTTCAAGATCAGCAAGGCGGTCATGAGAACATCATCCCCCCGACGAGAACAAGGATTCGCATCAGTGTCACGCTGGCCCCGCGTGGGTATCGAGCGCTCGCCGACGCACGCGAGATGATCTCGCTCGCAACATGTATCGGCCTTGCGCCGAGACGGAGCGATCTGGCAATCCACCACCGAGCCTCCGATCTTCATCAACGGAAACGGCTTCAACCGCTGCGCCGACCAGCGCGGACCCGATGACCGGGCAGTCCGGCCCCGCATCACCGAAATCGGCATGGGTACCGCCGCGCAATGAAGAACCCGCACCCATCGACGTGCAGCTACTCCGCCGGGATCTGGTATTCGAACTAGAGCTATCGCCCTGATACAGCGCCAGCGACTCAGGTCTCCGGCGTGGCTGTATGTGTGTGAGAGCTGCGGCGATGTCGATTCAGTCGTCGCCGCCGCTACTGCGGACGTTGCGGCTGGTGCTTCCACTGCGCCAATACCTTTCAACACCGCGACTGCGACCGACGCCTGAGCCGACCTGCTATGGCGTTGCGCCGGAGCGACATCCTTTAGGCCACACTTCGCCAGTCTGGCCGAGTGCGCCGGTTCAGGCGGCCACGCCGATCGTCGCGCAGCTCGTTGCACGAGCGTGAGTAGAGGGGACTGCACGAGCTGCTCTATGAACCCGGCGTCGAGCGTGAGCGCCTGTTCCAGGCGTTCCTGTCGTCGCCACCGACGGTCAAACCGTAGTCGGAAAGCTGGCGCGCAAGCCCGCGGTGGTCGGGCATTCCTTCGGCGGGCTGCTGACCCAGATCGTCGCGGGCCGTGTCGGCGGTCTCGGTCGCGATCGACGCGCCCCCCTCCGCAGCATGCTGCCGCTGCCGATCTCAACCTGTGGTCGGAAGCCAAGGTGGACACCGAGAATCCCGAGCGCGGCTACGCCCTCACCATAGACAGCGGCTGGCAAGAGATAGGCGAGTGAGCGCTGACGATCTCGCCGATGCGCACCTGGTCGAACGTGCGCGATCGGACGACTTTGAATCGAGAGGGGTCAAAGAGTCTCTCGTGTGTCCTCATCGCAGTGAACGTGATTCACAAGCGTCCAGTGATACTCGACACGAATCCATGGCCGAAAATGCGGTTTTCATGGCGCGCAAAGCGGGGCGCAACTCTCCCGAAGTCACGCACAGTGATCCGGCACCGATCATTCCGAAGCGTTGTCGCCCAGCCAGTTCCAGTTGTCTCAACGAGGCCCTTGGACAGCGCATCGACCACGCGATCACAAGGAGTCCCACATGCCTTTCATTACAACGTCGGACGGCGTCGACATCTACTACAAGGATTGGGGCAGCGGACAGCCCATCGTCTTCAGTCACGGCTGGCCCCTGTCCTCGGATGACTGGGACGCACAGCTGATGTTCTTCGTGTCCCACGGTTTCCGGGTGGTCGCTCACGACCGGCGTGGCCATGGCCGTTCCGCTCAGGTTGCCGAAGGGCACGATATGGACCACTACGCCGATGACCTGGCCGCCGTCGTCACCCATCTCAATCTGTCGGATGCGGTTCATGTCGGTCATTCCACCGGTGGCGGGGAGGTCGTGCGCTACCTGACGCGGCACGGACAGGATCGGGCGGCCAAAGCCGTTCTGATCAGTGCGGTGCCGCCGATCATGGTGAAGACCGCCGACAATCCGGGCGGATTGGACAAGTCGGTCTTCGATGGCATCCAGGAGCAGGTCGCCACCCGCCGGTCGGACTTCTTCCGCACGTTCGCCGAAGGACCGTTCTACGGCTACAACCGGCCCGGCACAGACCCCTCCGAAGGAGTGATCGCCAACTGGTGGCGCCAAGGCATGGCGGGCGGCGCCAAGGCCCACTACGACGGCGTCGTCGCGTTCTCTCAGACCGACTTCACCGAAGAGCTCACGAAGATCACGATCCCCACTCTCGTCATGCACGGGGAAGACGACCAGGTGGTCCCCATCGACAACACCGGCATCCGCTCGGCCGAACTGTTGCCCAACAGCACGCTGAAAACCTATCCGGGCTTCCCGCACGGTATGCCGACCACCGAGGCCGCGACCATCAACGCCGACCTGCTCGCATTCATTCGATCCTGAGCAGCGGTCCCGCCTCGGGTCCCGGGGCGGGTACAGACCTTCCGAACTCATCGACGAGGACCAATGCCGAAAACACGTCCCGAGCCCGTCCGCGACCCGGAGACCGATCACCTGCTCACACCCCAGAACTGCGCGATCGTCCTCATCGACTTCCAACCGGGCCAGTACGCCACGGTCGGATCAACCACCGCCGAGGAGGTCGACCTCGGCGCGGTAACCCTCGCCAAGCTCGCACACGCCTACGCGATCCCGACGGTCGTGACGACCGTCGCGGTGGACATGGGCGTCAACGAGCCGACCAACCCGGTACTCCTGGACGAACTCCCCGGTGTCACGGAGATCGACCGTACCGGGGTCAATGCCTGGGAGGACGCCGACTTCCGGGCAGCGGTCGAGGCCACCGGCCGGCGAAAGATCGTCATGGCCGGGCTGTGGACCGAAGTGTGCCTCGCGTTTCCGACCCTCGACATGCTGCGCGAGGGCTACGAGATCTACCCCGTCGTCGACGCTGTCGGCGGCGTGTCTGCGGTGACGCACGACACGGCGATCACTCGCATGGTGCAGGCCGGTGCCCAGCCGATCACCTCGCTGGCCCTCGGCTGCGAGCTGATGCGCAACTGGGCACGCTCCGATTCGGACCTGTATCGAGTGATCATCAACGATTACTTCCGACGCAAACGGGCCATCGGAGCCGCCAAACAGAATCTGCTGCACCGGTCGGTCAGATAGTTCACCGGCCACTGGTTCGGTCAGCGCGACCAGCGGCAACCACCCAGATCGGCAACCTCGATCGGGCGGCGGAAATCCTGGTGCGGATCGTTCACTCCGGCACTGTGCCCACCCACCTGCTGCTGGGGATCGGCAACGGCTGGTTGATGTTCGGAGGTGTGCTGCTGGCCGGTTTGGTCAGCGCAACCAGCGGCATAGAAAGACGTTCTGTGCGTCAGGTGTCTGGACGTGGGGAACGTCCTCCTGGTGCGCTTGTCGGGCTTGGTGTCCCATCGCGGTAGGAGGACGTTCCATGGGTAACGGTAGTGGCGTGTTCCGGGGTGACACGGGCTTCCCGGATGATGTGTTCCGACCTTCGCGGCCGAGTTGAGTGTGCCGCTCGAACGCAATACCGACGGCCGGGCATCGGTCATTACTAGTGCTGCGTTCCTCAAAGGTGGTACACAAAGCGGCGGCGTAGGGTTCGGGGTTTCGGGGCTGGTCGGCCCCAGATCCATGGTCGTGCGCGGGC
>NZ_JBEXJI010000022.1:0-168260 GCF_040609015.1 Nocardia sp. NPDC004860
AGCGCGAGGCCCAGGCCGAGAAGGACCGTGCCGTGGCCCAGGCTCAGGAAGCGCGTCAGCGGGCGCAGCAGAATCGGTGACGGGTCGCGGCCGATCTCCCAACGACAAGGACGAGCTCGCGACCGTGGTGCGCCTCGCCGAGGCCCTCTCGCCCACCCGCCCGCATCCGGAGGTGGGTGTCTCCCTGGCCGCGAATCTCCTGATCGGCCCGCCCCTGGCGGTGTTCGACCGGATCGGTGACGCCATCCGCGGATGGCGTCGGCAGAGCAGCATCGCCTAGCGCCGCGTCTCGCGGTACCCATATCGAAATCCCCTGGCCTGCAATGGAAAAGGCCAGGGGATTTCGGGCGGTCCGAGTGAATCCCCAGTAGCGCTGATGCCCGCCGTTCGGAAGGCCGGCCATCCCGAGCAGCAAAGCCGCCGACGGCGACATCACCGAGACCGTCGGCGACCTGCCTTCGAACCTGCACGCCAACGGCGAGCTCGGAGGAACGCGACGTAATCCCGGGTGCTGGTTGATGCCGGTTGGGTTGGGTACCCGACGGATATCTAGATCAGATGGTCTGGCAGTGCACTACTTCCGGCGGCAGTCGCGGTCCGTATAGGACGCACCGGCAACGGCGGCGGTACCTCAACGGCGAGGTAGGCGAGCGAACCGCGACAGCTGAGGCGGAGAGTCGGCCCATCGCTGACGAAGGGAACTGCGATGACGTATCGGCACATCGCACTCACCGATGCCGTTGCACGGCAATCGTTGTCACGGCTCGAGTATGAGGTGGCAATCGCCGGGCTCTGAAGGAGTCCGGCGAGACGACGAGACGAGAGGAGAACTCCTGTGTCAGTAGAACTCGAAGGCGTCCGCGTCCTGATCATTACCGCCAATACGGGGGTGGAGCGCGACGAGATAGCGGTACCCAGGGATCAACTACGTGCCCGCGGCGCGCACGTGACCCACGCCGCGGTGGAAGCGATCGATGTGTACACCTTCCGTCACGATCTCATTCCGTCCGAAACGCTGCGGCCGGACGCCGCCCTCGCCGATGTGGATCCCGGTGCGTTCGACGTATTGGTCATTCCGGGTGGCACGGTCAATGCCGATAAACTCCGAACCGACTTCGGGGCAAGGGAACTGGTCCGATCCGTAGTCGCGGCCGGCCGTCCGATCGCGGCGATATGCCATGGTCCGTGGCTGCTGGTCGAGGCCGCGGTGGTGGCGGATAGGACGGTGACGTCGTATCCGTCGTTGCGTACCGATCTGATCAATGCCGGCGCGGCCTGGGTCGACGAGCCGGTCGTCCGCAGCGATGGCGACGGCTGGACGCTCATCACCTCACGCAATCCCGACGACCTACCCGATTTCGTCGACGCCATCACCGCGGAGTTGAGCGTCCGGACGTCGTGACGCAGCAGTCCCCTCTCGCGAGGGCGATGTGGTTCAGCGATTACCCGCAGCAATCGCGTGGTAACCCGTGAGCGTGGAGCCGACGCCGATCGAGCAGCCGCATGTGCTGCGGGAGTACGCGTTCGTCGCCGACGGTGAACGCGGCGCGCTGATCGGTCCGCGCGGTGACATCGCGTGGCTGTGCGCACCCCAGTGGGACGGTGCCCCGGTGTTCGACACCTTGATCGGGGGCGCGAGTGTGTACTCGGTGACGCCGGAGGAGCGCTTCGTGTGGGGCGGCTACTACGACTCCGGCAGCCTGATCTGGAATTCGCGCTGGGTGACCAGCTCCACGGTGATCGAGTGCCGCGAGGCGCTGGCCTTTCCCGCTCACGCGCACCGGGTCGTGGTGCTGCGCCGGATACGCGCACTGGACGGTGAAGCGCGGGTCGTGGTGGAGTTGAACCCGGCCCACGAGTACGGATCGGCCCCCCTCCGCGACGTTCGGTGTGCCGCGGGGGTCTGGGAGGCGCGGTGCGGTCGGCTGCGGCTGCGGTGGAGCGGTGGGGCCGCAGCGGTATTCCACGAGAATTCACCCTGCCCCGGTTGGCGATTGCCGGTGCGAGTGCCGGCCGGGCATCACCACGACCTGGTGCTCGAACTCTCGGACACCGGCTGGACCGGCCCGCCACCAGACCCCGGAACCTGCTGGCAGGCAACAGATCTCACATGGAAGCGGGAGATTCCGGCATTGCGAGCGAATGCCGCCCCGCGCGACGCCACCCACGCGTATGCCGTGCTGCGCGGAATGACCAGTGCCGGAGGCGGCATGGTCGCCGCGGCCACCACAGGCTTGCCCGAACGGGCGGAGGAGGGAGCCAATTACGACTACCGATACGTGTGGATCCGCGACCAGTGCCTGGCCGGGCAGGCCGTCGCCGCGGCCGGGGCGCTGCCGCTGCTCGATTCGGCTGTGCGGTTCACCGCGGAACGGCTTCTCGCTGACGGGCCGGCCCTGATGCCCGCCTATACGTTGCGCGGTGAGCCGGTGCCGCCGGGTCGGGCCGTCGATCTGCCCGGCTATCCGGGTGGTCAGGCGGTGGTCGGGAACCGGGTGCGAGAGCAGTTCCAGCTCGACATCTTCGGTGAAGCACTGCTGGTGTTCGCCGCGGCGGCCCGCCACGACCATCTGCCCGGCGATTACCAGCGGGCGGTCGCCCTCGCGGTGGATGCCATTGCCGCGCACCGCGATCGCCCCGATGCCGGCATCTGGGAGATCGACGACGAGTGCTGGACCCACTCGCGGCTGATCTGCGCGGCGGGATTGCGTGCGGTGGCCGAGTTTCCCGCCACCGGAGCCGACGCAGCGGCCTGCCTGCACCTGGCAGTGGCGCTGGTGTCGCAGGCGGCACGCACCAGCGTGCATCCCACCGGACGCTGGCAACGGTCGCCTCAACACCCGGAAGTGGATGCCGCGTTGCTGCTGCCGATCATCCGGGGTGCGTTACCGCGCGGCGATCCACGCGATCGGGCCACGGTGGTGGCGATCGCGCGCGAATTGTCCAGCGATTTCTACGTGTACCGCTATCGCGAAGGGCACAGTCCACTCGGCAGCAACGAGGGCGCGTTTCTGCTGTGCGGTTTCGCGATGGCGATCGCGGCGGCCGACCTCGATCATCCCGTCGTCGCGGCGCGCTATTTCGAACGCAACCGTGCAGCATGTGGCACACCGGGATTGTTCGCCGAGGAATTCGACGTCACCCAGCGCCAGCTACGCGGCAATCTGCCCCAGGCATTCGTGCACGGGCTACTACTGGAGGCCTCCAATCACCCGGCCCTGCAACGGGAATGGGCCGAACTCGAGCGCGGAGACCGCGGGCAGGGACAGGATCGACCGTGACCGGCTCACCGACCACCGGGATGGTCGGCCCTGTCGGAGACCGTGGGATGAGCCAGCCGGTGTGCTCCCCGGCGGCACTCGATCGCCGCGATGCTCTCATCGGGCGCGGTCACCCGTCGGCGGCGCGGAGTTTGGTCAGTAGCGGTTGCGCGGCCTCGGCGAGGAAACGGTCCTGCAGTTCGTCGCCGACCTGGACGAGAGCGATATCGGTGTATCCCGCCTGCTGGAAGGGGCGCACCGCGTCGATGATGGCGTCGAGGTCGGGTCCGCACGCGATCGTGTCCGCGATGTCGTGGGGGCGCACGAACTGCGTCGCGGCCGCGAAGCTCGCCGGGGTCGGCAGGTTCGCGTTCACATCCCACCCGCCCGCCGACCACCGGAACTGCTCATGGGCACGCTGAATTGCCTTGTCGCGGTCGGCATCCCAGCTGATCGGCAGCTGTCCGGTCACCCGCGAAGTAGCCGGGCCGGAGTCGTTGACGTGCGCGCGATGCCAGGCTTCGACCAGTGCGGGCGCGGGGCTGGTGCTGATCATCTCGTCGGCCAGTGGTGCGAATCGTTGCACCGAGCGGGGGCCCGACACCGCGACCGCGATCGGCACCGGCTGCTGGGGCAGGTCCCAGATCTTGGCGGCGTCGACGCGATACCAGTGGCCGTGCCGATCGACCGTGGCTCCGGTGTGCAGGTCGCGAATGATGCCGATGGCTTCGGCGAGGCGGTCCTGCCGCTCCTCGAGCCCGGGCCAGCCCGCCCCGACGACATGCTCGTTGAGGCTTTCACCGCTGCCCAGACCGAGGGTGAATCGTCCCTCGGCCAGGATTTGCAGGGTCGCTGCCTGCTGGGCGACGACCGCGGGGTGATACCGCATGGTCGGGCAGGTCACATAGGTCATGAACGGGATCCGCGAGGTCGCCTGGGCGACGGCGCCGAGTACGGTCCACGCGTGCGGCGCGTGGCCCTGTTCCTCGAGCCATGGTGAGTAGTGGTCGCTGCTGACCAGGAAGTCGAATCCGGCCGCTTCGGCGGCGACAGCGTAGCGGACGAGCTCGCGCGGGCCGCTCTGCTCGGTCATCAGTGTGTATCCGAATCGGGTCACGGTCACTCCCTTGTCGCTCGGCTGGATATCGGGGGGCTACCCGCTGACGAGTCGCCTATCCGCGCGGATGTCTTCGATCGCGCCGATGCCGGCCTGTAGGGGTCGAACTGGACGAAGAGTCACGTCAGCCAGGCAAGACGTGCCGGGACTATCGCTAGCCCGTGAACGGATTGCGACGCTCGATCAGCCGTCTGTACAGCGTGTGCTGGATCGTTTCGCGGACCTGATCGGTGATCTCGAACATGGTCATCGGATCGTCGGCGGCCTCGGGGCCGTACGCGCCGGTGGGGATGGGCTCACCGAACTCGATGTGCCACTTGGACGGCAGCGGGATAGCGCCCAGCACACCCAGGTGGGGGAACAGTGGCGTCACGGGGAAGTACGGCAGTCCGAGCAGCCGGGCCAGCGGGGTGAGGTCGGCCAGTTTCGGATAGATCTCCTCCGAGCCGACGATCGAGCACGGAATGAGCGGCACACCGGTCCTGAGGGCCACCGAGGCGAAGCCGCCGCGCCCGAACCGCTGCAATTTGTACCGCTCGCTGTAGGGCTTGCCGACGCCCTTGAAGCCCTCGGGGAATACGCCCGCCAGCTCGCCGGTGCGCAACAGTCGCTCGGCGTCGGTGGGGCAGGCCAGCGTGTGCCCGGCCTTGCGGGCGAGTTCGCCCAGGATCGGCAGCTCGAAGACGAGGTCGGCGGCCAGCAGTCGAAGCGCCCGCCGCTTGGGATGGCGATCGTGCACGGCCACCTGCAGCATCAGCGCGTCCAGCGGCAGCACGCCGGCGTGGTTGGCGACGATCAGCGCGCCGTCGAACTCGGGGAGATTCTCGATGCCAGTGACCTGCACCCGGAACCACAGCTGCGACAGCGGCCGCAGGGCCGGCAGGATCAGCGATTCCAGCAGGTGCTCGTCGAGGCCGAACTCGTCGAGCCGGTAGTCCCCGGTGAGGCGGCGGCGCGCGAAGTCGACCGTGCCGCGGACGCCAGCGGTGATATGGCCTGCCACCAGATCGCCGAGGGTCACGCGAGGACCGCGACGACGGCGAGTTTCCCGATACGCATGATGTGAGCCACCGTTCGATTCGTTCTTCGGAACTGCAATCGTGGAGTGTGGTGCACAGAAGCGGGGCGAGCGGTTCGATCTTATCCCGGTCCGGTCCCGCCCGCCGGGGCGGGTGAGGGCTTCGACGGTCTTGGCCGGCTGGGCCCCGGTGTTCGTCCCACCGATGCCGGTCGAACGGAAGCCCCTGCCGTCCAAGGAATTTCGGCATCGGCAGTGAGAGCGGGGTGGCACGTGTTCGCGGGATCGGCACTGGAGTTCATCCGGCCCGACATCGGTAGACCCCCGGGTCAATGCCTTTTCCTCGTCGGCGGCGAGGCCCGATGCTGGTGGTAGAGCCTGCGCGGCGAGGGTTCGGCTCGGCTCGTGGATCTCGCCGCGCAGGGTGTGCGGACTGCGACCCGCGGTGATCTTCTCGCCTGGCTCAGGGGCGGGATCTGCAGGTCAGTCGGGCGGGCGGTCCCGACAGAACAACGGTGTGCCACACCGTCGAGTAGCTCGCGACCGCGAGTGCGCACGGATGGCCCCGATCAAAACCCGCGCGTGTGTCGACTCGGGCTCTCACCACTGCTGCCGACGATAGGCCATCCCCACCTCGGCCGTCGGGTGTTCGGCCGAGGAAATGCTTCCGCCGATGCGCTACACCGCCACTTCACGGTCGCCATCGTCGTGTTGGTGATCTGGGTATTCGGATTTGTTTCCCTACGCCGATTCAGCAGGCAGCCGTGGGCGCTGGTACCGCTGGTAACGGCTCACTGTCCGCGCGGGCGTCGTGCGACCCGGTTTGCACCAGGGGGAAATGAGTAGCCTGGGAAGACAACCCGTCCGCGTTCGGAGGAGTTGATCGTGTGGACCGAGGCCTCTGGAAGAAGGGTGCTTCCGCACCCGTGCGGTGAGCTGTCGGCGGGCGTGGTCGAGGCGCTCGGAAAGCCCCCCGGCTCAGCGATCCCGGCGGCATCGGCGCCGGCTGATCCCTACGGCCGCGATCTGCATTTGGCGCTGCATACGTGCTATGGCCTGTATTACGAGGGTTTCGACGGTGTGGACGCGGGCTGGGAATGGGATCCGGGCCTGTTGTGCGTGCGTGCGGAGCTGGAACGCCATTTCCTCGCGGCGCTGCGCGCCGATGTCGCCGATGGCGTTGATGTGGAGACCGAACTCGAGGAACTGTTGATCGTTCCCGACGAGGAGTCCGGTGTCGCGGCGTTTCTGCGGGACCACGGCAAGCCATGGCAGGTGCGCGAGTATTTCGTGCACCGGTCGATCCTGCACCATCAGGAGGCCGATCCATACGCGTGGCTGATTCCGCGGTTGCGCGGCCGGGCCAAGGCGGCACTGGTGGCCGTCGAGTTCGACGAATTCGGCGGTGGCCACGGTGACAGGATTCATCAGCGGCTGTATGCGAATCTGCTGGAGGGGGCGGGCCTGGACCCGTCGTATCTGGCCTATCTGGATGTGGTGCCGGCGCCCATGCTCGCGATCGTGAACATGATGTCGCTGTTCTGTCTGCATCGTGGCCTGCGGGCTGCGGGTGTCGGTCACTTCGCGGCCGTGGAGATCACGTCCTCGCCGGCGTCGCGCCGCATGGTCGAAGCATTGGAGAGACTTGGAGCCGACCCGGCGTGTATCACGTTCTATCGCGAACATGTCGAGGCGGATGCGGTGCACGAGCAGCTCATGCGACGTGAGGTGATCGGGGACCTGCTGGCACGCGAACCGGACACACGCGCCTCGATAGTTTTCGGTATCCGGGCCACGAACCTGCTCGAGGACCGTTTCGCCGATCACCTGATGAGCTGTTGGCGTGACGACCGCACGTCCTTGCTCGGCCCGGAAGCACCCGATGGAAAGGATCAAAATTCGATGGTCCATTTGCGCATACCCAGCGAATTCGTGGCTATTCACCGTAGGTGATGTTGATTCGGACACCAGGTGTGTACAGGCCCCAGGCCGACACCCACCTGCTCATCACCGCGATGTCCGCTGCGGGCATCCCGCCGCACGGTCGTGTGCTGGATGTGGGTACCGGAACCGGGGTGCTGGCGATCGAAGCGGCCCGGATCAAGGCCGCGTCGGTCACTGCCGTGGACATCTCCCGGGCCGCGCTGGCGTCCGCGTGGATGAACAGCCGGCTGCGGGGCCTCGAGGTCGAGTTGATCCACGGTGACTTCGGCTCGGTGTTACGTGGCCGGCGCTTCGACGTGGTGGTATCCAATCCGCCGTACGTGCCGTGTCTGGACAGCAAGCGTCCGCGGGGTGCGGCGAGAAGCTGGGACGCGGGGGTAGACGGCAGGGCGGCGATCGACGCCCTGTGCCGGCTCGCACCCGAATTGCTTTCCACGACTGGAATCCTGCTGATGGTCCATTCCGCGCTGTGCGGCGTCGACAGCACCTTGAACCGCCTGCGGGAGGCCGAGTTGAAGGCCGCGACAATCGCGAGGGCGAGTGTCCCGTTCGGCCCCGTGCTGCGCCGGCGTGCCGGATGGATGGTCGATCGCGGGCTCTTGCGCCCCGGCCAGAGTCACGAGGAACTGGTGGTGATCCGTGCCGATCGAACCCGAAAATGACCGACGAACAATTACTTACACCGTAGACGGGCCCATGCTGGTCGAGGGACCGGTGCGACTGGTGACCGCTGACGGCCGCACGATTGTTTGCGACCGGTGCGTGGTGGCACTGTGCCTGTGTCGCCGCTCGGCGATCTATCCGCTGTGCGACACCAGCCACCGCAAACGTCGCCGCTGACCGGCGTCACCGTGGACGAATGGTCATCGGTGATGGCGGGCTCATTCTGGCTCACCGGTAAATCTCCGAGTACCGGGCGGTTGGGTTGAAACCGGACGGGGCGGGTAGGGCGTGAGGGAATCGTTGTGCTCACGGAGGAGGTCAGACAGCATGCCCGATCAGCCCATCACCAGCCCGCTCGACATCGATCGGCAGCGTGCGGCCGGAACCGCGCTGCGCGAAACGGTTGTCGATCTGATCGATCTGTCGTTGATTGCCAAGCAGGCGCATTGGAACGTCATCGGCCCGCATTTCCGGTCGCTGCATCTGGCTCTTGACGAAGTAGTCACCGCCGCACGGCAATTCACCGACGCCGCGGCCGAGCGGGCGACCGCGATCGGGGTCAGTCCGGATGGTCGCGCTGCCACCGTCGCACAGGAATCGGCGGCTGCCGGGATCACCGATTGCTGGCAGCGCGATACCGCGGTCATCGACGCCATGGTCGGCAATCTGTGGACGATCATCATCCGGCTACGCCAACGCATCGAAAGCACCGCGACCGCGGACCCGGTGACCCAGGACCTGCTGATCGATATCGCCGCCCGTCTCGAGCAGCTCCACTGGATGTGGCAGGCCCAGCAGGCGCCGGTGCCGAAATAGTCGTGCGCCCCGGAGAAACACGGCAGCCGGGTACGCCTCAGCGGGCGACTACTCGCAGTGTTCGTAATTCGGCGTCGGCGGGGTCGGGTACGTTCATGCCGGCGGCGAGTCCGGAGCGTAGATAGTCGACGACCGCGATGTCGATGAGTTCCCCGGGCACGATCACGGGGATGCCCGGTGGGTAGGGGGTGACCTGTTCGGCGGCGATACGGCCTGGTGCGTGTTCGATGGGCACGGTGTCGTAGGGGCCGAAGAACGCGTCTCGCGGCAGCAGTACCGACTCGAGTTGCAGGTCGCGTGGTGAGGGCAGCCGAATATGGTGGGGGACAGGGTTGTTCACCTGAACCCGCCAGGCTGTGAGCGCGTCCACCAGGGCGTCGACGGTGGTCTGGTCGTCGGCGATGGACAGGGTGGCCATGATGCGGCGGTGGTCGATGTGGCCCAGGTCCAGGCGCCGATTCTCGCGCATCCAGTCCGCGACCTGGTATCCGGTAGCGCCGGTGCCGGAGATGTCCATCAGCACCTGCAGGCGGTCCAGATCGTGGGAGGCTTCCGCACCGAGCAGTTCGTCGTGCATGACGCTGATTCCGGGGATCCGGGCCAGGGCCTCGCGTGCCCGATCAGCGGTTTCCAGTGCGGCGCTGAGTAATTCGTGGCCGTGTTCGACCATCTGCCGTCGCCAGCCGTCCATCGCGGCGTAGAGCAGCACGTTGGGGCTGGTGGTCATGAGCAGGTCCGCGCACTGGCGCAGGTGATCACGGTCGACCAGATCGCCCTGGACGTGGAAGATCGACCCTTGTTCGAATCCGGCGCCCATCTTGTGCACGCTCACCACACAGATGTCGGCCCCGGCGTCCATGGCCCAGGTGGGCAGGTCGGGGTGGAACGGCAGATGTGCGCCCCAGGCCTCGTCCACGATGAGCGGTTTGCCGTACGCATGGCATATCTCGGCGATGGCGGCGATGTCGGCACACGTGCCGTATGGGCTGGGGCTGACGATGAGCGCGCCGGCGGCCTGCGGATGGCGCTGCCAGGCCTGCCGCACCTGCTCTGGTGAGGGTGGATGCGAAAAGTGCCGTGCCGCATCCCATCTGGGTGCGATCCAATACGGCCGGACCCCGGAGAACACCAGCCCGGCCACGATGGATTTGTGGCTGTCGCGACCGAGAATGAGCCCACCGTCGCCGCCGGCCACCGCCAGCATGGCGGCCTTGATCGACAGCGAGCTGCCGCAGGTGGAGAAGAACGCGTAGTCCGCGCCGACCGCGTCGGCCATCAGTTCCTCGGCCCGTGTCAGCCGATGGCCGCGGGCGAGTCGGTCGTCCATGCCCGGCGATGCCAGCACATCGGCGCGCAGCGCGTCGCCCAGCACCGCGGTCACCCGCGGGTCCGCGCCGCGACCCTGCCGATGTCCGGGCGGGGTGAAGCCATAACGGCCCAGCCGCCTGTAGTCGGCGAGCGCGTCGAGTACCGGAGCAGTCGAGTGATCCATCACGCCTCCCGAGTGCGGGCAGCCGCCGGCGCTCGACCGGTGGTCATTGGCCCGGGTAGTTGTGCTCGCGCAGCAGCCTGGCCACGTGTGCGGTGTTGCGAGCGCGGGTCGCGTTGGTCCTGGCTCCGGACTCGGCCGGTGACTTCTTCCGGGTGCAGACCAGAGCAACGGCATTCGATTCGGTCATCAGAATTCACCACCTTCCGATATCGGTCCTTACCGAGGGCTTCGGCCGATTGCGGCCGTCGGTGCTGTGTGCGGTTCATCCCTGGACAGGAAGCCGTGCCGGGTGCGGCGAACCGGTTGGACACGGGCGCGATACCCGGCGCGCAGTCACGCAAACGCGGCCGACGTTCGGCCCGAGCTGTGGCGCGATGTTCGACCGCCATGGATCGGAGACGACATCGACTCATACGTCATGATGTGATAATATCACAAGGTGACATAAAGATCGGGCTGATTCGGGCTCGGCGCGCACCTCACACTCTCGCGGATGAGGCAGTCGTCCCCTGCGGCGAGACCAATCTGGATACCGGCCGGATGAAACAGGCCGGGCGATCACCGGCATCGCTCTGATCGATGCCGTCGCGGGCAAGGCCCGCGGGGTCTCTTCGCGGACAACGAAGTTCAGAACGAGGCGATGACAATGATGTCGGCCACCAGGCGGCCCACGAACCTGCCGTCACTGAAAGCCCTGCACACCGGGTCCGGCGAGCCCCTTCTGCTGCTGCACGGGTTCATGATGTCCCCGCGCTGCTGGGAGCCGGTCGCGGCACGGCTGTCGGACACGTGTGAGGTGTTCGCCCCGGCTTTGATCGGCCATTGGGGCGGACCCGAGCTGCGGGCCCGATACCTGAATGTGGCGGCGCTGGCCGACGAGATCGAAAACCAGCTCGACGAATTGGGATGGCGCACCTGCCATATCGCCGGCAATTCACTCGGCGCCTGGGTCGGTTTCGAACTGGCCTACCGGGGCCGCGCTCGCACCCTCACCGCGATCGCGCCGGCCGGCGGCTGGGATTGCCCCTCGCTGCTGCAACTTCGAATCGGGCTGAAGTTCCTGGCGCTGGTGCCGATCGTGCAGCTGGGCAAGCGACTCGGTCCGGCGCTGCGATTCAGCGGTCCCGCCCGCCGGCTCGCGCTGGCGGCGCTCAGCGGCGACCCCTCGGCGGTGCCGGCCCCCGCGGTGACCACGGCGATCACCGCGGCACTGCACTGCACTGCCCGGCCATGCTGCCGCTGCTGATCGGCGGCCTGCGTATGCCCGGACCCGACCACCTGTCGACGCTGAAAACCCCGGTACGCCTGCTGATCTGCGAACACGACCGGGTGACACCCAACCTCGCCTACGCTCAGCATTTCCTGCGTGAACTGCCCGACTCGGCCGACCGCATCCTCGTGCACGGTGCCGGACACGTCCCCATGCTGGAGGCGCCCGACCGCATCGCCGCCCTGATCGGCGAACACGTCCACGCCGGCCCACATCAGCGCGCCGCGTGAAAATGCCGGTGATTATCGACCGACAGCGGGGGGTAGATCGACCTTGTGGCGGCGCAGGATCGTCTGCATCCCGCACGCAGAACCCGAAGGGGAGTTCCATGCCCGATTCGAGCAATCCGGGTCAATTCGGCAACCGGCCCGACACCCGGGAGCAGGCGCGCAAGGGCGGCAAGGCCAGCAGCGGCAGCTTCGGTGAGCCCAATGCGGCCGACCCGCACTTAGCCGGCCGCAAGGGCGCCCAGGCTCAGCCGCCCGAAGCGAAAGCGAAAGGCGGACACCACAGCCACGGCCGGCACTGACCGCGCGCACGACAAATAGACGAGGACGACGGGCCCCGGGGTGGCCCGAGATCCGCGCCCTCGTCCAGGTTCGAACTTCTTCGGAGAGTTCCTGTTCGAGCCGCGAGGCCGTCGGTACATCGGAGGATGTCGGCGCAGCGCGTGACCCAAGTGTCCGAGCCGATACGAGGATCGCGTCCTGAGGCTCACCCGTCGCAGCTCGGGGCGCGATCCTTGGCCAACCGTCGAGCTTGCCCCGACCATCATCGGGGCCCGGCGTCGTGCATGCGACGGTGTCGTCCACCGTCGCCCAGGGCTGCCCACACGACAGACCCGCAGATCCCGCCCCTGACGCAGGCGGAAGGTCACTGCCGATCGCAATCGGATACCTGCCCCGAGCGGAAGGTAACGGGTTTGTCTCGCTGGCGTAGCGGGTATTCTGTATGCACGGTTGAGAACACCAGCCCAGTCGGTGCCACAGTCACGGTGCAGGCGACAAACCGTGTGGTAGAACCTCCATTTTCTCGAGTCGTCCCACACACCTGGACAAGGGATTTGATCCTGATGTCGAGTTCGTTCATGGTTGCACCCGGATCCACACCAGCCCAGCGTTGCGGCCCGCCCACACGGCTGGGCATCACCCACAGCAGGCCGTCGCCGTCCATGACGGTCCTGACCGCCACCGGCGAGATCGATTGCTGCACCGTCGAAGCATTCCGCGAACACCTCACCGAGGCCATCGATACCAGTAGCCGCGTTGTGGTGGTGGACCTGTCACGGATCACCTTCCTCAGCATCTCGGGGCTGCTGGCCGTCCTCGATGCCGACGACGCTGCTCGCCGCCACCACATCCGCCTGCGGGTGGTCACCGGACCGCGGTGCGTGGACCGGCTGTTCGAGGTCTGCGGCCAGGCCACCGACCTGGCAATCACCCACACGATCGCCGCCGCCTGCACACCCGGGCCTCGAGCCCTCACACCCGCGCGCACGCTGCCCTGATCGGATCACCCAAGCCGGTAATCGGCTGTGCCCGACCCCGCTCCGGGCTCTGGCACAGCCGCACGCAGGGCTAACGGGGTCTCCTCGGCCGGCACCATCCCTGGGCGCAGGATACTGAAACGGTGACCGAACCCGGTGACCGTGCGGCTGCGTGCCCGAATGGGTGCGACCGTCTCCGCGTTCGACCACATCCCGCTCACCGTCCACGACCGCATCCCGCCTTCGTGATCCGCACCAGCCAGTGGTGAAACGTCAGCCGCGAGCGCGGTGGCAAGAGTCCAGGGTGCTCATCGGTTGTGCGCGATCACCGACCACGGCCTCTTCGATCCGGTGGCTTCGCCGCACGGGTGCCGCGGGTAGATTGTGGCACCGCGGCCCCCGCACGATCGCAGCCCAACATCACGGTCTTCCACCACTCGTCGAGCGGACTCGGATCGGGCCACACTGCAGCCGGTTCGCTGAATTCCCATCTGCTGGCGACCCTTTCGCCAGATTGCTCGGTCACCGCCGCAGCCCGTTCGCCGAGTCTGTCGACGGGGCCGCTGCTGATGACGCCACGTCTGGCGTGGTGCGCTGTCCTGTCCCTGATCGAGGCAACTGTGTCGGCCCGATGAACGTCGATGATTCCGGCTGGGCCGCCATGACGTACCTCCTCGTTCGCACTGCCTCTACGAATTCGCAGTGCAACTCACGTTCCAGCACTACCCGCCCACCGGACTTCGAACCTCCGAAAAGGCCAACTGTCACCTCTTCGAGAGTTCATCCTTCCCGGCCGTCGAACTCGGCCCCGCCTGCGGGATACAGAACATAGAAACGTCGCGACCGAAAACACCACGCGCCGTGGCCCTCTCCGGAATTTCTCGCCCGCCATGGACTGCGTGGGCGATCTGGCGCCAGCCTCGGGCAGCCGAGATTCAGTGGACCGGGCGGTGATTCGGTTCTTGCGGGCGGCCCGGGATGACGGTATGCCGATTCAGGTCAGCGTGTGCGCCTGCTAATTCTGTGATCGCCAGTCGCGCACCGCGTCTCGTATCCGGTCGAACACCGCCAGCGGCGGTCCGGCGATCAGGTTGGCCGCCGGGGAGGATCCGGCGTGCGGATGCGGCCGGGTGGGGGCCATCGCTTCCGCGGCACGCACCGAACCTGCCCAATGTTCGAGCTGGCTCACCGAGTATTGGCGACGCAGCAGCACGAACTCCTCCGCCTCCTCGTGCGCCGCGTGCTTCGCCACCGCGTCGGCGAAATCGGCGAGTTTGGACGAGAAGTCCGGGTGATCGACTCCCAGGTCATAGAGTTCGGCGAGCGCCTTTTTGGCGTGATCCTCTTCCTCCACGCGCGCGTCGACCATCTCCTCGGCGCCGAACTGCGCGCGCTTGGCGACGGGATGGACCACCTCTTCCTCGGCGCTCTCGTGTACCGCGAGCAACCGGACCAGTTCGGTGAACAGTTCCTGCCGGTCCTCCCGTCCCGAACGCAGTTGTTCGAGCAGGGTGGAGATCTGTTCGTGTTGCGCGGTCAGCAGGTCGACCACATCTTGCTCGGCCATGGCTATTCCTTCCCTCTTGCCTGCAACGTGATTCGAGCCGATATTGCGTAGAAACCTGACACCCGAGGGGCATCACAGCTGTGCGATACCCCGTCGGCTGCGAGCTATTCCCGCACGTGCATGCCGCTGCCGGTCCTGCGCGGCCTGGATCGATTCCCCGCATGGGCCGAGTTCACCGAGGACGCGACAGGCATCGCGACCGGACTGGCCGGCCGATCAACTACCAGCGCCCGTGCCGGCGGTCATTCACGTGTTCGAACGTGCAGCCGGACCATGGGCAAGGCGGTGACGGGTGCACCGGCGGCCGCCTCGATCGTTGCTCGCAGCTTCTTCCAGGCTCGGGGGTGGTGGCGGCGGTATCGGCCGAGTGCGTCGGCGGACTCGCGGGGTTTCATCTGAGGAAGGCATTTCCGCAGGTCGACCCTGGCGGAGCTACTGCGGCAATTGATGGAGCGGCAAGCGCTACGCCGTGTCGACGCCGGTTATCTCACCAACGCCCGGATCGAACGCATCGGCACCACCCTGATGCTGCTCGAGCAACCCATGGACGAACTACGCGATCACTCCGGACTCGCCCCGGACGATCTCGCTATCGACCTCGGCCCCCTCGGCACACTACTTCCCGTGAACCGTGCGATCCCTCGATCAGGTGACCACGATGGGGCAACGAACGATCGCCCGAGCAGGCGGGACAGGCCGAGTGCGAGCTGGCCGGCCGTCGATTCATTGCAACTCGAAAGACATTGCGAGGGCGCTGGGACATTGGACGATTCGGTGCGCTGATTGAACCGCCGACGTGAGGGTATGCGCGTCATGACCGATATCAGCACCGGAGGGCTTCTCGGGCCCTTCGGTCGCAGCAGCGAAACCAGGTAGTGGCCATGATCATCCTCGGAATCATCCTTCTCCTCGTCGGGTTCATATTCGGCATTCCGATCCTGTGGACCATCGGGATCGTGGTGCTCGTCATCGGGCTCGTGTTACTGCTGTTGGGGTCGATGGGCCGTGCTGTCGGCGGCCGTCGCCATTACTATTGACCCCCAATCGCGCGTCTCCAACCGACGACCACCGCAACGAATCTGTCGCAAGCCCCTGAAGATCGACCGGTAGCGAATTCTCGCTCTCCGGCGGTGCTGCAACGTGGATGTCGACTCTCAGAACCCACCCCTGTTCGAATCTGGTGCGGCGCAGCCAATCCGGCTGGCCGAGTACGCATCGGCAGATGCTGCTGTCGCGAGTCGGGTGACATTCCCGTCGAGAACACCGCGAGCGATCACGGTTTCGAGGTTTTCTCTCCCTCGCCCCGGGTAGTGCGGTCATGTGTGGCCGACCAGCGGGTCGCATGCGATATCAACCGCGGCCGGACACGGCCGCAGTGAAAAGGAGAAAGTGATGAGCACTACGGACAAGGTCAAGAACAAGGCCCAGCAACTCGGTGGAAAGGCCAAGGAGAAGGCGGGCCGAGCGACAAATAACCCCCGGCGCGAGCAGGAAGGCAAGACCAAGCAGGTGAAGTCCGACCTGAAGTCCGCAGGAGAGAAGGTCAAGGACGCCTTCAAACGGTAGAGCGACGGCGGAAGGAGTCGACGCAAAGGCCGCGGGACGCCCGCCCGAGAGAGTTCGTGCGTGTCGATTCGACAGGGGAGAACGTGATGCGCAGCGTGAGTGCCCGGTTCAAGGGCATGCGGGGCGTGTGGGCGACACCCGTGGTCGGCCGTCGAACAGAGGAGAATCGAATGGGTAGAGAGTTCGATAGCAAACAGCGCCAATTGGATTCATATCGGGTCGACCGTGAACAGGGGCGTCTGACGACGCAACAAGGCGTCCGTGTGGAGAGCACTGATGATTCGCTCTCGGTCGGCGAACGTGGTCCTACTCTCCTGGAGGATTTTCATGCCAGGGAGAAGATCACTCACTTCGATCACGAACGCATACCCGAGCGGGTCGTGCACGCGCGTGGAGCGGGTGCGTATGGCTTCTTCCGGCCTTACCAGAGCTGGCTCTCCGACTACACCACCGCGCGTTTTCTCACCGATCCCTCCGTGGAAACCCCGGTTTTCGTCCGGTTTTCGACGGTCGCGGGCTCGCGAGGTTCGGCGGACACCGTGCGTGACGTACGCGGCTTCGCGACCAAGTTCTACACCGCCGAGGGCAATTACGATCTGGTCGGCAATAACTTTCCGGTCTTCTTCATCCAGGATGGGATCAAGTTCCCCGACTTCGTGCACGCGGTGAAACCGGAGCCGCACAATGAGATTCCGCAGGCCGCGTCCGCACACGACACTCTCTGGGATTTCGTCGGGCAGCAGCCGGAAACACTGCACGCGATCCTCTGGTTGATGTCGGACCGCGCGCTGCCGCGCAGCTATCGGATGATGCAGGGGTTCGGTGTGCACACCTTCCGGCTCGTCGATGCCGATGGCCGGGGTACGTTCGTGAAGTTCCATTGGAAGCCCGCACTCGGTGTGCACTCGCTGCTGTGGGAGGAATCCCAGCAGATCGCCGGCCACGATCCGGATTTCAACCGGCGCGACCTGTGGGACTGCATCGCCGCCGAGCAGTTTCCGGAGTGGGAGCTGGGCGTGCAGTTGATCCCGGAGAATCGGGAGTTCGACTTCGACTTCGATCTGCTCGATGCGACGAAACTCGTTCCGGAGGAACAGGTTCCGGTACGTCCGGTTGGTGCCATGGTCTTGAACCGGAATCCGGACAACTTCTTCGCTGAAACCGAGCAGGTGGCCTTCCACACGGCGAACCTGGTGCCGGGCATCGATTTCACCGACGATCCGCTGCTGCAGATGCGCAACTTCTCCTACCTGGACACGCAGTTGATCCGGCTGGGCGGGCCGAATTTCGCGCAGCTGCCGATCAATCGGCCGGTCGCCGAGGTGCGCAATCATCAGCAGGACGGGTATGGGCAGCACGCCATACCGCGCGGCGAAGCCGCGTACACGGTCAACACGATCGGTGGCGGATGTCCGGCCGTGGGGGGCGGCGGCGCATTCCTGCACTCGCCGGAAGCGCTGTACGGCGCCGCGATTCGGCGGCGCGCCGATAGTTTCCGCGAGCACTATCAGCAGCCTCGCATGTTCTGGCGCAGCATGTCCGAGCCGGAGGCTGACCACATTGTCGCGGCGTTCGCCTTCGAACTCGGGAAGGTGACGCGGCCTGCGATCCGCACCACGGTTCTCGAGCAGCTGCTCCACGTCGACCCCGAACTCGCGATTCGCGTAGCGGACGAGCTCGGAGATTCGAGCCTGCCGGCCGAAGCCCCAGGTTCCTTGGACGGAATCGTGTCGCCGTCGTTGTCGCAGCTGGACACAGCGGCCGACACGATCGCCACCCGCAAGATCGCGATACTGGCCGCGGAAGGCGCGGATATCGAGGGCATCCGCCGAGTTCGTGGCTGGCTCTCGGATCGCGGCGCGACCTCCGAAGTCATTGCGCCGCGCGGAGGTCGGGTGAACGCAGCGGACGGTATCGACGCGGACCTGCGTGTGGATCGCGCCTTGGCGACGGTGTCGTCGGTGCTCTATGACGGCGTTCTCGTCGCCGGCGGATCCGAAGCCGTCGACATATTGGCGAGCAGTGGTCAAGCCCTGCACTTCGTCCTGGAAGCCTTCAAACATGCCAAACCGATCGGCGGGTTCGGTGCCGGTGCCACATTGCTCCACACAGCCGGCATCGCAGGGGACGACCCCTCCGATACCGGCTTCGATCGGGCAAACGGGGTGATAGTGACCACGTCGACCGGCGGTGATATCGGCGAGGACTTTGTCACCGACTTCGCGGAAGCGCTGGCCAGACATCGAATATGGTGGCGGTCCACCGCCGCTGTGCCGGCCTGAAACCCTGGACGCTACGGCCCGATTCATAGCGATGTCTCCGGGCCGTAGTTACGGGCCGCGCGGTATTCCCACCGTGTAGAACGCCGCGCGGCCCTCGAACCCGCCGTGCTTTGCCGTGATACCGGCTCTCGGCGGCCCGTACGGAATGTTCGTCAGGTGCAGGGACTGCCAACGCGACAGCACAGAAGCACAGGGCAACCAGATATAGACGCACGAACTTTCCTTTCTCGAATCCTGTGTCCGGGTTCGCTCAGCGGGTAAGTCGGTGGCATCAGCGATCAGCGAGGAGGTGTGGATATGGCGGAGGTACCCCGCAGCGAAGGACCGAACCTGTCCCCGTTGTTCGAGGCGACGGGCGTGACTGGCTCGGAGGTGAATCGGATATTGCGCGAGCAGATCGATCTCGCGATGCGCGACACCGTCAATGGAATGATGCCGCAGCTGCGTGCGCGAGCCAGGTGGTATGCGACGACGGTCATGCTGGCCCTGTACGGCGGGGGTGCGTTGGTCGCGGCGGTGCTGCTGCTGATCACGCTGGCGGTGCCCGCCTGGGTGGCCGCGCTCATCGTAGGGGCGATTCTTCTGATCGCGGCGGCAATCGTCTACGCCCTCGCGAAATCCCGCACCCATCCGGAGTCGAGCCCGGTTCCGGGGAAATTGCTCAGTGGCGAACCGCACCGGCCGAGATAGCGCCGCCTCGCGGTCCGACCGCTCATCGAGGAACATCGCGCATTTTGCTTGGCTGCTCGCCGAACAGAACCATCCCGGACTACAAGGCGGAACAGAATGATGAGCGCAGCGGACTTTGTTCCCCCTCACGCTGGACTCTCCGGACTTCGCAGAGCCGCGCGTGACTGCCATGGCTGCCCTCTGTACCGGTACGCCGAACAGACCGTTTTCGGTGAGGGACGCGCGGATTCCGACATCGTGATGGTCGGTGAGCAGCCCGGGGATCGAGAAGACCGCCAAGGACATCCCTTCGTCGGACCGGCAGGGCGCTTGCTCGATCGCGCACTGGCCGAGGCCGGAATCGGCCGTGATCAGGTGTACCTGACCAACGCGGTCAAGCATTTCAAGTTCACCCGGCGCGGTAAGCGTCGAATACATGAGCAGCCCAATCGAACCGAGGTGGTCGCGTGCGCGCCCTGGTTCGAGGCCGAAGTGGAGGCCATCCGGCCACGTCTGGTGGTGTGCCTGGGACGGATCGCGGCTCAGTCGATCCTCGGGCCCGACTTCCGGGTCACGGCCGAACGGGGACGATTCATCCCACACGCCGGCTATCTGGTGCTGACCACGGTGCACCCGGCGTCGGTCCTGCGCAGCCCGGATCGGGAGCACGCGTACGCGGAGTTCGTCGAAGACCTGAAGCGCATCACACTAAAACTGGCCGATTGATCATCGTCCGACCCGGAGCACTGCGGCCCGACCAACTGCCACGGACCATCGCATATTTCCGCACCGCACGCGATGTGCCGAGCATCCAATTGCCCAGCGCCGGAGGCGAAGACGAGTCCGGCGCCCCAGGCACGATCGATCACGTCGATGCCAGCCGGTGCAGTACCCCGCACCGCCGATATCAATCGTCATCCGGCGTAACGTCCGGTTCCTCGGCGGCCAGTCGCCGCACCAGGCTGTCATCACCGGGTGTGTCGCTCAGTTCCTCATCCGTGGGCTCCCATCGATCGGGAGGATCGGCGGCCTCCTCGATCGGATCGGCATCCAACGTGTCCTCGTCGAGTTGCTCGGCCGTCGAGGGTATATCCGGCTCGCCCGTCGGATCGCTCGGAAACGGATTCATGATCACACCCCTTACGACGATAAGTTGCCTGCCGTGAAAAGCACGGTCAGCGTCATATCCACTCGCCTACCCGCGCATGATCAGGTTATTCACCACATGGTCGTGTGATTACGGGGCTGCGTCGCCAGCACTCGGTGAGCCACCTCGAACAGATGGCGGGTTCGGTGCGTGCCGCGGAAGCGGTGGCCCCCGGCCGCGTCCCGCCCGACCGCTGGGATGTGCCCGGTCGGGTACGGGCAGATCCACACCCTGCTCCGCGCGGGTGGAATCGCCAGCGCCCGAATGCGATCCCATGTCTGCTCGTCGGTCATGCGCCCGTTCGCGGTCGTGGTGTAGGAGTGGGTGTCTTTCAGTCGTTGCGAAACTGGTCGGCGCGGTGAGACAAACGCTCGGCGAAGGTCTCCACCCATGCCACCGACTCCGATTCGTCAGCGGTCTGCGCGGCCTTCGGTGCGGCATGCGCGCCGTGCTGTGAGGTCTCTTCGGACCGGGCCTGCAGGGCCAATAGGCGCATCCCCCAGGAGGCGTAGGCCTCTACGCACATTCCCGCGCAGTCGGCTGCGTGATGAAGGACGCCCCAATCGTTCTCGTCGACGATCACCACGATCTCCCTGGTCGCCATGCTCGGCAACGGTAGTCCCCATACCCCGCACCGGCTTGGACCGACGCTGCGCAAGTTGATTTCCCCGCGCCCTCCGGCCCGCTGATACCCGTCCGGATATCGCTTTTCCCTGTTTGACGTGTGGTTTGCCGGGAATACGCCAACACATGAAGGACGTACTCGAACGTGAGAGCAAATGGGCGGTTGACCGGGACTTCGCTCTTCCGAGGCTCGACGACGTTGTCGCGAACAGCCGCATCGAGGAGATCCCGGTCGAGCTCACCAGTACCTATTTCGACACCGCCGAGCGAGATCTGCTCGCCCACGACCTGACGTTGCGTCGCCGTGAGGGAGACGACGAATCCGGCTGGCAATTGAAGATCCCCCAAGCTTCGGGTCGCGTCGAGGTAACCGCCCAACTGTCGGACGAGCTGCCGCCAGAACTCGCCGAGGTTGTCAACGGCGCAGCACTGGGTAGACCTTTGAACGCGGTCGCCAGGGTTCATACATTGCGCCGCCGTCACCGCATCCTCGGTTCGGACGGCGAACTGATCGTCGAGATCGATGACGACACGGTGGACTCGACCGCAGCCGACCGGCCTGCTGAACCGGTCGCCTGGCGTGAGATCGAGGTCGAACTCGGCCCTCACACCAACGAAGTCCCGGCGATACTGCTGGACCGGCTCGCCGAGGCAGGCGCCCGCGAGTCGAGCTACCGCTCCAAGCTGTCTCATGTACTGCCGGAGCGATCCGGACCGGCCGCCACCAGTTCGCGGGCGGCACATGCCATGCACGATTACATGACCACACAGATCGACCTGATCTTCGCCGGTGACGTCGGGCTCCGCCGAGGCGAGGAACCAATCCACGACACCCGTGTCGCGACGCGGCGACTGCGCAGCACGCTGCGCGTGTTCGGCAAGCTGATGGACCGCTATGTCGTCGGCGAGATCGACACCGAGCTGAAATGGTACGCAGCGCTGCTCGGCGACATACGCGATTGTCATGTCCAACGCCGACGCCTCGCCGATGAACTCGACGCCCTACCGCCGGAACTCATCTTGGGTCCTGTCGCTGCGCGGATCGACGCGAGGCTGCTGGCTCGGCAGTTGCCGAGCCGCAATGCGCTCGCTGAGGCAATGAACTCGCCTCGCTACCTGCGACTGCTCGCGACCCTGCAGGCATGGAAATCACAGCCGCCGTTCGAGCGACGGATCCGGCGGCGCCAACTCGTGAAGCGGGCCCGCCGCGCCGCGGACAAAGCCGACCGCCGGTTGGTGACCGCACTGCACAATCACCGACACGAATCGCTGCATCGCGCGCGTAAAGCCGCCAAACGCGCACGCTATGCCGCCGAATTGCACAAACCTGTTCGAAAGCGGGCGCGGGCAAAATCGAATATCAAGCACTACAAGAAGATTCAGCGCCTACTCGGCGACTACAACGACAGCGTCGTCTCGTCCGAATTCCTGTGGCGAACCGCTACAACAGCGGGCACCGCAGGTGGTGAGAACGGCTTCACCTATGGCCTGCTCTACGCGAACGAGATGCAAGCAAAGGAGGGCGCGCGCCGGAGTGTCGCGGCAGTTGCCAGAGGCGAATAGATAGCGGTCCCGGGGACAGTGCCGGGCGATGCATGCTCTGGTTGCTTATTTTCCCAGCTCGTGGGTAGTCGAGTGGCGTAAGGATTACCGGGGGAGTGCGAGGAGTCGAAAAATGAGCACCACCATTGTGATCGTGATCATTGTTGTCGCTGTTGTGGTCATTCTGCTTGTGGCCTGGGCGTTGATGCGCCGACGGCGCGAACACCAGCGGGTCGAAGCCAAGGGCATTCGAGACCGCGCGGCGAAACAGGAACTCGAGGTCGGTCAGCGGGAGGCGCGGGCGCAGGAGATCGCTGCCCGCAGTCGCGCGGCACAGGCCGAAGGTGAGATCAAGGCGGCACAGGCCGAACAGCTTGCCCAGCAGGCGGGCGTGCATCGCAGCGAGGCAGCGGATTCGCGAACCGAATTGGACAAGGAGTGGGAGCGCGCGGACAAGGTCGATCCGGACTCGAAGTCGGGTGAGAAGCAGCGCCAGGCTGATCCAGAACAGCCGTCGCGCAGCTCCTGACAGTGATCCTGAGGTTTTTCCGACCTGGGTCGAGAATTCCGCACTGCGATGTCCCGGCGCGTGTACCGTCGCGGTGGATTCGACCTGCGCGCCGGACAGCGAACTGCCATGGGCGGCTGGGATGGCTGTCTATGGCCGACACTCCGATGGCCGAATGCCAATTCGGTCATCGCTTGAAGGCGTTCTGCGGATTTCAGGTCCGACCCCTCACTCGGCGGTTCAATCAGCGCACCGAATCGCCCAATTCCCCGGCCTTTGCACTGTCTCTACGAATGGCGTTCGATCTGGGCATCGATCTACGAGATGAGCGACCGTACGTGTAGCGACAGCGCGGCGGCTAGTTCGCCGCGCGGGTAGAGCTCGCGGCTGCTGACCGCGTCGAGTGCGAGACCGTCGACCGTGGCGAGCAGTATCGCGGATCGTGTCGAGGGGTCGGGGATGTTCGCGGCGGCCAGTTGGGTCTCGAGTTCCCGGCGAATCTCGGCCAGTGTGCGGTGTTGGATGCCGGCGAGGGTTTCGTTGGTGGCCGCGCGCGCGGCGAAGGAGACCATCACCCGGGCCTCGTGCTCGCGTTCGTCGTCGAGTGGAAGCAGTTGGGACAGTGCGGTGATCAATCGGTCGGTGAGGGGGGCCCGTGGGTCGATGGCGCTCATGCGGGCGCGCACCCGGGCGGTGAGCTGTTCGAAGGCGAAGGCGTAGAGCTCGTCCTTGGTAGTGAAGTGGTGCTGAACGGCGCCGATGGAAACCTCGGCCGCGGCGGCGATCTCACGGATGCTCGCGGCGTCGAGCCCCCTCGAGCCCGCGATGGCGAACACCGCGTCGGCGAGCTGCTCCGAGCTGGTTGATCCGTATTTGCGCACATCGACAACCATACACTCGTATGGAACAATACGAGTGTATGGAAGTATTTCGAAAAGCCCGCTCGCGCACCGTGATCACCGGTTCCGCGGCCCTGGCCGCCCTGGTGTGGATCACGTGGAAGGTCGACCCCACGGCCTCCTCGTCCCCGCTGGTTCCCTCCGTGGAGTCGGCGCTTCTGCTCGCCAATATTCCGCTCACCATCGGGTGGCCGAGCCGGAAGCGCGCCGCGGTGGCGGCCTTCCAGCGCTATCTGCTCAATCCCGTTGTGCGCCTGTTGTTCCGGATCGGCTTCGTGCCCTTCGGCTATGCGCTTGTGGAGACGGTGGGGCGGCGAACCGGACGGCGATACCGAACACCGGTGGGCAACGGATCGGCCGGCGACGTCTTCTGGATCATCGCCGAACACGGGTACCAAGCCGGATACGTCCGCAATCTCATGGCCGAACCCACCGTCCGGGTGAAACTCCGGCAGGGCTGGCGCTTCGTCTGGCGCACCGGCCAGGCGACAGTTCTTCCCGACGAGGATCCGCTGGAACGGCAACGGCGACTGGCTCGTTGGCGACCACTGCGGATTCTCAACGCGATCATGGTCCGCGCGCTGGGCGCCGACCTGCTCGTCATCCGGATCGACTTGGACGAGCGTCTCGACTTGGTTCAGGGGCGCGGCCGCGCGCTGACCTGAAGTACTGCAGCCCACGGTAATTGCTCGCGTATGCGGTTCGTGAGGTAGTTGTATCGAGGGCGCCCCAACGGTCTTCCGTTGCGATGGTGGAGCGCTGGCAGCGTCGCGTGCTCGCTGCCGTGGGTCCGAGTGTGGTTGTGCTCAAAGCATTTCCGACATATTGGAGCTGACAGGTCGTGCCGTAGCGCGCAAGACCGTCCTGGCGATGGCACGCGGGCGGTGGTGAGCATCGTGACCGAGTGAGAAGCGTTGCCCGTGGGGGCAGTTGACAGTGGACTCGCCTCGAAGCGTGCCGCACCAGGTATTCGCGTCCACGTCCAGATTTAGGATCAGTCAGACCGAATAGCCTTGCGGTACGAGTGGTTCGGACGTATCAAGTAGTCCAGGTTCTATCGAGGCGGGTCGCGGTGCCACCGTGTTCGAGCCTGGTTTCGGCGAGAGAAGACCTCACGTGGTTGACGGAGTGCTGCTGGATACGAACTTCTTGTCCCTGTGGCACAGCGGATCGTGTGAAGCGCCCGAACCGGGTGCTTACTATGCGAGCACCACGACCCTGCAGGAGCTCTACAGCATGCAGGCGCCGCAGGGCTGGGGGTATCGATATCTGCTGCCGAGCCTCGCGAGGGACCATCTGTGGGGTCTGCCCGATATCAATCACCTCGTCGAGCTGTACCGGGGCCGAATACTCAAGGGTCAGGCGGGGATGGCCCGCACCGACAAGTTGCTGATCAACTTTCCGGCCAGTCTCGCGGGTCATGGTTTCGCCGCCTACCTGGAGAAGTCGCATCAGGCGGTGGCGAATGTGCAGAATGCGCGGGCGTTCGGACTGATCGAAGGCATGGCGTCGGTCGCGATCGACCGCAATATCGGGCGGATCGTAGGGGTTCGGGCTCGGTTCCTCAGCGACGTCGAGGTGGCGCCACTGCCGTTGACGATGAGTGAGATCACCATTGCGGTCGATCTGCTGCAGGAGGTCCTGCGCGCCAGGATCAACCTCAAGCAGCATCGCCGAAACTCCTTCAACGACTTGCTGATCCTCGCCACGGCGCTGCGATGGGGCCTCCGGCTCAAGACCGGCGACAGGCTGCTGCTCGAACTGGCCCTGCGGGCCGGAATGATCCAGACCGACGACGCCAGCGGAGTCGCGAGCCTGATTCCGCCGGCCGCTACCGCCGGTACCCCGCCCTCGTACGAGTCGAAGCGCTACATCAATTCTCGATGGCGGGCGCGGCGTCCGGCGGGCCGTCCGCGGTCCTGACATGACGGTGGCACAGTGCTCAACCGCGCGGCCCGGGGCGATGCGATTCCGATTCCGCCGAGCGCAAGGATTCACCGCTGTGGCCGTGTCTGTTTCGCTGGAACGCGAAAGGAGTCATCGCTCCGGTGTGGTCGGAGCGACAGGCGCTGCTGTTCTCCGCGCTGCTGAATCCGGGTGACAGTGTGGCCGTGGAGCGGGCCGGCTTCCCGTTGGCGGTGTGAATCCGTGCCGCTCGGCCACATTCACGCCGCGCTGACGGCAGGTGTCCGTGCCGGCACCTGTTGGCATCCACCGATCTACGCCGCGGGTCACACCGGCCGGAGTTGGGTGCCTTCGTGGTGTTGCGGGCCACGGGGCCCGTAGTCGAGTTCGGCTCCTCTGTTGCTGCTTTCGGTGACCGGGGCGGGAGAATCGAAGGGATCCATGATCGATTCGATGAAGATCAAGCTGTCATTGGGTGCGGAGAGGGCGTTGTGCAGGTCCGCCGGAGTCTTTGCGACGAATGATCGCGCCGTGGTGTCGGGGCGAAGCACCTTCGGCAGATCCGCGTATGCCCACGGGGCGATGTCGTTGTAGGACTCGGTCTTTCCGAGGTAGCCGCGCTCGATGGTGTATCCCCCGTTGTTGATCAGGAAGATCACCGGCTTGTGGTCGTGCCGCAGGATGGTCGACAGCTCCTGCGCGGTCAGCTGGAACGAGCCGTCGCCGACGAACAGTAGGTGGCGCCGGTCCGGTGCCGCGGTCAGCGTGCCCAGCAGGGCAGCGACCGAGTAGCCGATCGACCCCCAGTTGACCGATCCGACGAAGGTGCAGCCCTGCGGGAGTTTCAGGCCGAAGAGGGCGTATGACGTGCCGTTATCGACGAGCAGCACATCCCCGGGCCGGATGTAGTCCTGGATGGCTTGCCAGTACGCCGCCTGCGTCAGCTTGGCAGACCGGTCGGTGTGAGCGCGTGGCGCCGCTGCCGCGGGCCGGGGTGTGGTGCGATCGGCAACGCGCGGCGCCGCGTCGATGACGCCGCGGAGAACTTCCTGGAGCGAAACCGCCTGGTAGTTGTCCTTTCCGACGTCGGCCGAGTGTGCGCGCAGGTGGATCGTGTCGGCGGGCAGCGAGACCGTGAAGTCGCCCGTGGTCGCTTCTATGGGTCGGTATCCGATGCAGAGCAGGCAATCGGCGGCCTGCATCGCGTCGAGTGTGTGCTGCGCACTCGCTTCGCCGTTGTAGACGCCGGCGTAATAAGGGAACGTTTCGTCGATTACCGCCTTGGCGGTGTTGCTCACCGCGACCGGAAGTCGCATCTTCTGGGCGAGTTCCATGACCTCCGCGGCGACGCCGAATCGGTCCGCGTCCAGATCCACCAGAATCGCCGGTGCCCGGGCGCCGGACAGGTGGGCGGCGACCGCGGCGATGCACGACTGCAGCCGTTCGGGGTCGCTGGATGGCTGTTCGAGGACCAGCGGCTCGACCGGAACCTCGATATCGAGGTAGGCGATGTCGGACGGCAGCTCCAGGTACACCGGCAGTTTCTCCCGCCAGGCGGTAAGGATCAGCCTGTCGATCTCGATGGCGGCATTGCACGGGGTCAGTCTGGCCTGTGCGGCGGTCACCTGCGCGAACGCGCCGAGGAAGCGGTCCCAGGTCCCGTCGGCCATCGTGTGGTGCATCCCCAGGCCCCGATCGATGGACCTGAGTGGAATCGACCCGCAGATACAGACCACGGGAACATGCTCGGCATAGCAGCCGGCGACCCCGTTGATCGCACTCATCGCGCCTACCGCGTTCGTCACGAGCAGTGCGCCCATGCCTTTCAGCCGCGCGTAGCCGTCCGCCGCATAGGACGCATTCAGCTCGCCGCAATTGCCGACCCATTCGATGGCGCTGCGGTCTTGGAGTTGCTGGAGAAACTCGAGGTTGTAGTCGCCGGGGACGCCGAAGAGGTGGCTGATCCCGGCCTCCGTCAAACGGCGGAGCAGAAAGTCACCGATCGTCATTCGTCGGGTTTCGCGCATGGACATCACGTGCTCCTCCGAATCGCGGGGTCACGAAAAAATCGTCTCCACCCTGGCCGAATCGGTCAGGCACCTTTCAGAATCTCGACCATCCGGTTGCCGAGGACGGCGGCCGAGGCCGGGTTCTGGCCGGTGGTCAGGTTGCGATCCTCGACCATGTACGGCTCCCATATCGGCCCGCGGCTGAAATCGACGCCGATCTTCTCCCTGAGGTCGGTCTCGAGTAGCCATGGCGCGAGTGCGGCGACGCCCACGGCCTCCTCTTCCTCGTCGGTGAAGCAGGTGAGGCGATAACCCTCGAACGGCGACTCGCCTCCGATCCTGGTGGACAAGATCGAGGCCGGCGCGTGACAGACGATGAAAAGCGGTTTGCCCGAGGCCAGCTGCTGCGTCAGCAACCGCCCGCAGTCAGCGTCGAACGCCAGGTCCGCCATCGGACCGTGCCCGCCGGGGATGTACACCGCATCGAAATCCTCGAGACGCACATCCGACAAGTGCAACGGCCGCCGCAATGCCTCCGCTTCGCGAATGATCGACTCGAGCCGCAGGGCCCCATCCATGCCGCCCGCCATCTGAGGGCGCAGACTCATCATGTCGACTGTCGGGATCACACCGTTCGGTGTAGCGACGACCACCTGGTGCCCGGCATCGATGAGGATCCGATACGGGTTGGCGAACTCCTCGGCCCAGTATCCGGTCGCATATCGTGAGCCGTCCTTCATCACCCAGTAACTGGCACCACTGACGATAAAGAGCACCTTTGCCATCGCGAAAGCTCCTCTCGGATCCCACATGCCCGTTAATCGGAAAACATTTGGCAACCGAACCGCAATCTCCCCGATCCTACACAACGGCCTGCCCCGTGCCAGCAGGCTAACGGTCCGCAGCCGGAGTCAATCAGCGGCGGACCCTGCAAGAAACAGCAACGGCGACAACCGCTTTCGCGATGCCCCGGGTACCCCACCCGATGGCATCGCTGCGTTGGCGCGGATTCCCCCCCAGCCGCTGCGGGCCTGGGGGCTCAGGCAGTCCGCACCGGCTGACCTGCGCGGCGGGCACAGCTGACTTCACTCGGGCCCGTCGGGTCCGTCCGGATGAGGCGGCGTGCGTACCCGTCCCGCGATGGCCGCGGCCACCAGGCACGAGAGCGCGCCCACCAGCAGCGCCGCCCGTGGCCCGGAGGCGTCGATGATCCACCCGGTGATCAGGCTGCCGATGGGTGTGGTGCCGAGGAAGACGAAGACCCACAGCGCCATGATTCGCCCGCGATAGCTCGGATCCGCGTGCAGTTGCAGGGCGGTCGATGCCATGGTGACGAAGCTGAAGCCCGCGAACCCGGTCGCGATCAGGGCTGCGCAGGCGGTGGCCAGATTCGGTACGACTGCCGTCGCGGCGAGACTGATGCCGAAGGCGGCTGCGGTCGTAACCAGATAGGTGCGGCGGGGATGGCGTACCAGTCCGACTGCGAGCGAGCCGCCCACCGAACCGATGCTGAGCATGGTCGACAGCAGGCCGTAGGTGCCGCCGGTGCCGTGAAAAGTGCTCTCCGCCAGCACCGGGAGCAGCACCGGGAAGTTGAAGGCGAACAGTCCGACCAGCGCCATCATCGTCAGCGGCAGCCACAGTTGCTGGCGGGTGCGGGCATAGCGCAGTGCGGACAGCACCCCGTCCGATCGCGCCCGGACGGCAGCAGTAGCCGGTGCGGTGGGCCGGATCGCCACCAGCGCCCCGACCACCGCGAGGTAGGAGATGGCGTTCACCGCGAAACACGGTGTGGTGCCGATGAATGCGATCAGCAGTCCCGCCAGCGCGGGACCCACCACGCGGGCGCTGTTCATCACCACGCCGTTGACGCTGGCCGCACTGGCCAGATCCGTGGACGGAACCAGTTGTGCCACAAAGGCCTGCCGTGCGGGCGAATCGACGATCTGTACCACGCCGCCCGCCACGGTCACGCCGATGACCAGCGGGATCCCCGCCCTCCCGGTCACCGCCGCCGCCCACAGAACCGCCGCCAGCAATCCGGAGACCACCTGCGTACCGATCAGCAAGCGTCGCAGATCGACCCGATCCGCGACCACCCCGCCCCACGGTCCGAACAGCAGCGGCGGCACCCCGCCCGCGGCCAGCACCACACCCAGTGAGGCCGGTGATCCGGTCAGCTGCAACACCAGCCATCCGACCGCCGTCGCCTGCACGAACGTGCCACTGGCGGAGGCGATCTGCCCTGCGAAGTACCACCGGAACGGGCGCGACCGCAGTGCGCGAAAGGCATTCGCGCGCTCCCGTCGCGGAATCTGGTGTGCCGTGGCCGCTTCGGGCACGACCGTCACTGCGTCACGATCCATCGCGTTCGTATCACCCTCGGGTCGGCAGTTGCATTCTGCCCGTGGCGGCCGGGCCGGGGTCAGTCGTGCAGGGCCCGGGCCAGAACGCTGACCGCCTGCGCCACCGCGGCTGTCGCGGCGTGGGTGTCGTGCAGGGTGTTGAGCATGACGAAGTCGTGGACGATGCCGCCATAGCGGACGGCCGTCACCGGGACACCGGCGGCGCGCAGTTTGGCGGCGTACGCCTCGCCCTCGTCGCGCAGGACGTCGGCCTCCGCGGTGATGACCAGGGCCGGCGGGAGGCCGGCCAGTTGGTCGAGGCTGGCGCGCAGCGGGGACACGGTGATCTGGGCGCGATCCGAGTCACTGGTCGTGTACTGATCCCAGAACCATTGCATGCCTTCGAGAGTCAGGAAGTAGCCGGTGGCGAACTCGCGGTAGGAGCCGGTGTCGAAGTTGGCGTCGGTGACGGGGTAGAACAGGACCTGCTGGCGGAAGGAGACGTCGCCGCGGTCCTTGGCCATGAGGGTCAGGGCGATGGCCATATTGCCGCCCACGGAGTCTCCGGCGACGGCGATGCGGGTGCTGTCGAGCCCCTTGACGGCGCCGTCGGTGGTGACCCACTGGGCGACCCGGTAGGACTGCTCATTGGCGACCGGGTAGTGCACGTCGGGGGAGCGGTCGTACTCGGGGAACACCACGGCCGCATTCACCCCGACCGCCAGGTCGCGGACGAGGCGGTCGTGGGTGTGGGCGTCGCCGAAGACCCAGCCCGCGCCGTGGGTGTAGATGATGACCGGGAGGGTCCCGGTGGCGTCCTTGGGCTTGACGATGCGTACCCGGATCGATCCGGTCGGCCCGCCCTCGACGGTGATCCATTCCTCGTCGATTTCCGGCTTGAAGATCGGGGAATCCTGCACCCCGTCGACAGTCTTACGGCCCTCCTCCGGCGAAAGCTGGTACAGGAAGGGCGGTTCCGAGGTTGCGTCCACAAAGGCCTGGGCGGCGGGTTCGAGTGAGATGCCGTGCGGATTGCCTGCCATGATCGTTCTCCCTAGCGTCGCGTCGTGAGCGCACGCGTCGGTGCACCTTCCTCCAGCTTTCCCGCCGACGGTGGGCGACGGCCCCGCTTCATCGGCCAGGAATCCCTGAATTCGGGACACCGGCCGATCGGCTGGCGAGCGTGCGTCGCCTCCGTCCGGGCGGTCGCCGAGGCCATCGACGGCCCGGTGCTGCTGGCCGGTCACTCCTATGGCGGCGCGGTCATCACCGTCGCCGGTGTCGCGGACAATGTGGCCGGACTCGTCTACGTCTCCGGCTACGCGCTCGAGGAGGGGGAGAGTCTAGGCCAATTGCAGGGCGGCTTCCCGGATTCCGACCTCGCGGCGAACCTGGTCTACACCCCCTCGGGCGAGCAGTCGTCGTTGCCGCCACGATGCCGCCGGAACCTCCTCCTCGGCGGCATCGTCAATCACTGTGGCGTAGAACGTGATTGCCGTGCTGGTCGCGATCGAACGTGACATACTCCCCGAACCGAAAATGCCGGTGGTTGACGACGCAGGGGGTCGCGGACAACCATGAACCATGGCAGCACATGACGAAGATCAGCAGATCGCGGCACTCGTCCGACGCCTTGCCGCACAGTTTCCCGCACTCGATACCGGCGCCGTCGAGGGCGTCGTCGCCGAAATACACCGTGGTTTCGACGGCCGGCCGGTTCGCGATTTCGTTCCCTTGCTGGTCGAGCGTGGCGCACTGCGGAGGCTTTCGGCAACCGGCTGATACGAGCCGCCGGTGAGTGAGGATCCCGAACTCGCCCAGGCGCGTATGTTCCTCGCGGAACTCGAGTATCACGCCGAATGCCTGGTTCGCCGGCGCAGCCAGTGGCGAGACGACAAACCCAACCAGGCCGTCGAGGTCGAACTCGTGCAGGTCCACCGGCAGATCGGGAACCTCCGCCAGCGATTTACCGACCTGCGGCGGATATCCCGATGGTTTCGAGCGAGCGAACAACGAAACGGGGATTGATGGTGTGGTCCGCGGCCGAGACGACACCCCAACCGGGTTCGGTCTTCCACGTGGCGACCGAGGCGGGCTCGGTGATGTTTCAGGCCGCCTGCGGTGCTGTGAGATGGGTACAGATGTGGTCGAGCAGTTCGCGGGTTCTGAGCGGTTTGGGCAGGTAGTCGCATGCGCCGGCGGTGTAGGCGTCATCGATGGCATCGGGATCGCCATCGAGGGAGTTCACGATGATCGGAATCGGGGAACGATTCCGCAGCTGCCGGCACAGATCCGCGCCCGGCAGGTCCGGCAGGACCAGTTCGAGCAGCACCAGGTCCGGATGCCATCGTCGCGCGACGGTCAGAGCGCACTGCGCGTTGGGGGCAGAGATCACCTCATGGCCGGCATTGGCCAGCACGAGCGCCTCGATCTCCGCCATCGCCGGGTTGCTCTCGACGACAAGGACCTTGCCGGACCGAACCGCAGGGGTCCGCGGAAGCGTGAATTCTGTTGCAGAGCGCGGGAATTGGCTAATGGTGAATCCTTCGCAGACGGGTCCCCGACTGTCGAATCCGCAGCGTCACGGAGCTGAATGGAGGCGATCCTGCGCTCGCAATGTCGGTGCCGCGATCGAACGACTACGACACTATGCCAATCCGCAACCTTTCAGCAATGAATCTGTGAACAGTTTTCATGGCGTTCACATGACACGTCCACTCCCTGGCATCCCACTACCGGTACGCCCCGCCAATGTGCGACATCGTTCAGCGGTTTGCCAGAGGTGAGGGCAGGTCGGCGAAGTCGATGGTTCGGGCAAGGTCGCGCAGCAGTGTCAGGAGGTCGTCGGGCGGGCTGGTCAGGCGGCGCTGGGTGAGATCCAGCCAGCCGCCGGTGGAGGTGACCGTCGCGGCGACGGTGCCGTCGGCGCGGGTAAAGGTGTTGCGCATCATGAAGCGTGCGCCGTCATTGGACAGGCCTGCGAGGTGCAGTGACAGCCGTGCCGGTTCCAAGAGGCGTAGTTCGGTGCGATACCGCAGCTCGTCGGTCTGGATGACCGGGCCGAACCCGCGCTGCGCGAATTCACCGGCGGAGAAACCGGACCCGGCGAAATACTGCATTCTGCAGTTCTCGGCGGCGGCGAGATAGCCCGTGGTGCGCATGTGGCCGTTCTGATCCATGTCCGACCATTGCGGTTGGAACGCGACCTGGAAAGCGCTGGGGCCGCGATCGAGAATTGCTTGCTCGTTGCTCATGCGACTCATGTTGGCCCAGTGCCCTGGATCGTTCTAGTTCAAACTTTGAACCGATCGGTGGCCCGGTGCGCGGTTACCATTGCCGCGTGGGTGGATATGGTCAGTTCTGTGCTGTGGCGCGGGCGTTGGAGGTGGTCGGGGAACGGTGGACCCTGCTGATCGTGCGAGAGCTGCTGATGGGTGCGGCGTCGTTCAGTGATATCCGCCGAGGTTTGCCGCGAATTCCCAGAGCCACGCTATCGGCGCGGTTGCGGGGGCTTCGAGCCGCCGGAATCGTGGACGCCGACTACAGCCTCACCGATGCCGGGCTCGCCTTGGCCCCCGTGGTGCAGGAACTGGCCCGCTGGGCGGTCCGAACCGGCAGTGCGGCCCTGTCCGAGGACGACCTGGACACCGCGGCCCTGACTTGGGATATGCAGCGCCGCATCGACGCCACCCAGCTGCCCGCCCGCACCGTGGTCCTCGCGCTGACCTTCACCGACCGCCGACCCGCCGACCGGTTCTTCTGGCTGCACGTGTCGCCGACGGGCGTCAACTTGTGCCGGGACGACACCGGAGCCCCGGTCGATGTCTGGCTCACTGCCCCCACCACCGAGGTCACCCGCTGGTGGATCGGTGAGTTGTCCTGGCGCGACCTACAGGACCAACCCGGCGTCGATTTGCACGGCGACCCGGCCCTGCGCCGCCGGATCCCGCGGTGGTTCACTCGCTACGTCTTCACGCCCGAGGCCCTTGCTGCATCGGATGAGATTGTGCGCGACAGCAAGTGAGGGCCCGCGAGGCTCGAGGTAGGGATCGCTCAGGCTGAGCGGCGCTGGCGCTGGGCGAGCATGTGCGGAATGCCGTCGCGCGGCGCGGGTCGTCCGCTGAGGCCTCGACGGTGAACCACTCGGACACGAGTTCGTCCACACCGACACCCGCCCGAGCGGCACGGAGATGATCTCAGCCTGTTGATCTTCGGGGCGCCCGCGCTGGCCGGTTCGGTCAGCGCGGCGTGCGGCTCCGGCCGAGATCCGCCAGATCCCATCGCCGACCGTTTCGAACTCGCTGAAGCCGGTCTGCCACAATCGGTTCCGGTCCATGGGTGGATCGTGGAACACCTTGCACCGCAACATCGCCCATGACTGTCGGTCGGCCCGATAACCGCGCCACAACAGCAGCCCGCGTCGTCGCAGCGGTGCTGATACTCCTGCCCATGGCGAGGGGAGACGGCGCTTCGCCCGCCAGTAGGTTGGCTATTTGACCACCGTCCCGGTGGCGACCGCCTCGAGTTCGGCCAGCGTTTCGCGAATGAACTCGGCCAGGTTGCGGTCCGGCGGGGAATCGGCCCAGCCGGTGTAGGCGATCTTGAAGACCGCGATGCCGACTTCGGCGGTGAGGCCCGCGGTGGGCTCGGGGACGCCGCGCAGGCGTAGCGCCTCGGCGCTGCTTGCCGCGAGCGCGGCGAGCTTGGTCAGTTCCCGTTCCTGTAGTGCGGGGTTCGCGGCGACCACGGACCGGCGCTGTTGGGCGAAGTCCCGGCGTTGCCCGATCAGTTCGGCCACCGCCTCCAGGCCCGCCTCCAGCGCCGCGATCGGTGATGCTGAATCATCCGCCTCGGCAATGGCGTTCGTGATGATGTCGTGCAGGATCTGCTGGTTGCCGAACAGCACCTCACGCTTGTCGGCGAAGTGCCGGAAAAATGTGCGCTCGGTGAGCCCGGCTCGCTCGGCGATGTCGGCGACGGTGGTCTGATCGAAGCCGCGCTCCAGATACAGCTCCATTGCCGCGCGGCCGAGGCGGCCCGGCGCGTTCGGTTCCCAACGACCCATTCCGTGATTGTAAGGCAGTGACGTCAGCAACTGACGTCGAAGTGATGACAGAGGCTGACATGAGGGCTATTCTGATGACAGATGCTGACATCACAAGTCGAGAGGGCTTTCCCATGCGTCTTTTCGTCACCGGAGCTTCCGGTTTCATTGGTTCCCGCGTCGTTCCCGAACTCCTCGACGCAGGTCACGAGGTGGTCGGCCTGGCCAGGTCGGACGCCTCGGCTGCGGCCTTGACCGCGGCCGGCGCGCAGGTGCGCCGCGGCGATCTCCTCGATCCGGATGGTTTGCGTGCGGCCGCAGACGAGGCCGATGGGGTGGTTCACCTGGCTTTCCTCCATGACTTCTCCCAGTTCGAGGAGAATCAGCGCACCGATCGCCGGGTGGTCGACCTGTTCGGCGATGTTCTCGCGGGTTCCGATCGGCCGCTGGTGATCGCCTCAGGGCTGGTTCGGTTCGACACCGGTCGGCCCGGTGTGGCCGATGAACCGATGATCCGCCGCGCCACGGCCGCCGCCACGGTCCGGCTCGCCGAACGCGGCATCCGATCGGTGGTGCTGGGTCTGCCGCCGACGGTGCACGGCGCGGGCGACCGGGGATTCATCCACCGAATCGTCGAGATCGCGCGGGAGAAGGGCGTGTCCGGCTATGTCGGGGACGGTGCGCACGCCTGGTCGGCTGTGCACCGGGACGACGCCGCGCGGCTGTTTCGACTCGCGGTGGACAAGGCCGAAGCGGGAACGGTATTGCACGCGGTCGCCGATTCGGGCGTGGCGACCCGCGATATCGCCGAGGCCGTCGGTCGCCGGCTCGGGGTGCCGACCACCTCGATCGACCCCGCCGACGCGGTCAGCCACTTCGGTTGGCTGGGCATGATGTGGAGCATGCCGATGACCGGCGACGGCGGACCCGCCGCGGCCACGGTGGGCTGGGCGCCGAGCGGCCCAACGCTGCTCGCGGACCTGGCCGAACGCCACTACTTCCAGGACTGAGCCGGGTCACACGCCAGCACGCGGCACTGAGACGGGCCTTCGGTGAACCAGTTGTCGAGGGGGGCCTTCTCGTTGTCTGGACCGGCACCTACCAGGCGGCTCCAGGTCGGTTCGTGCGCCTGTGTCTCCCAGAACCGCGCGGGATCCTCGGCCCACGATCGATACACGGAGTCGAACACGATGAAACCAACTTTGTCTCTTCGGGTTTCGCGATACTCCGCGACGATCCATACCGAGCCGGCCAGCGCCAGGCGATGAGCGCCGGAACCTGTTGCGGTGCAGTACATCCGCGTCCCGATGATCACGCGTGCGCTGTCGGCCCCACTGAGCGTGCGGCCGACAGCCCGTTGTTGCTTACCGCTGGGTCAGACGGCTTCGGCCGCATTTCGGACGATGGCGGCGACCACTTCGGGACGGGACACGTAAATGGCATGGCTGCCAGGCGTTTCGGCCACGGTCGCGCCGATACGTTCGGCCATGGATGCCTGCGCCGCGGGCGGAATCATCTTGTCCTCGGTGACATGCAGGTACCAGCTGGGCTTGGACCGCCAGGCGGCCTCACTGATGGCCCCGCCGAGCGCTTCCACGCCCCACGGCACCTGGGAGTCGGCCAGGAACTTGGCGTCCGGCGCGGCAAGGTCACCGGCGAAGGAATCCGGGAACTTGGCCCGGTCCAGGAACAGATACCCCTGCACCGGCGGCAGGATCGGCGGTTGCGGGCCGTCCTGCGGGAACGTGGCGAGCAGGGTGTTCACCGATTCGCCCTTGTCGGGCGCGAACGCGGTGATGTAGACCAGCGCGGCCACTTTCTCGTGCGTCCCGGCCTCGGTGATGACCGCCCCACCATAGGAATGCCCGACCAATACGACCGGGCCGTCGATTTCGTCGAGCACCTGACGGGTGGTCGCGGCGTCGTCCTCCAGCGACTTGGTCGGGTTCTGCACCACCCGCACCGCGAACCCATCGCGGGTCAGCTCGTCATAGACACCCCGCCATCCGCCACCATCGACGAAGCCACCGTGAACCAGCACGACGGTCTTGTCCTGCGCAGTCATTCGAACTCTCCCTCTGCGAGTGGATTGCCATACGGCACAACCGAATATAAAGCGCGCGACAGCTGAGACATCCGTCATTTGACGTAGATCGGCGAGACCGGAGCGATCAGCAGATGACACGGCAGTCCCAGGTGTAGCCACCCGATCTCGGCTTCCTCGTACGTCGAGACATCGTGGCGGCGCTAGCCTGGTGTTGGGTCCGGGATGTGGCTTGTCCGAAGGACCGGTATGCGGGTTGGACCGCCGTCGCGCGAGATTCGGGAGTCCGGAACCCGGTGCGGTGCAGAACGTCCGCTACTGCCCGGGAGGAATGGTCGTAGTCGACAGCGACATCCCCGATGCCGGGCAAACGGTTCGATCAGATCAACCACGAAGTGAGGAGATCCGATGTCGGAACTGTCTGGACTCTCTGCGCTGGTGACCGGCGGTACCAGCGGAATCGGGCGCGCCACCGCGCTGACATTGGCGCGGCGCGGTGCGCGGGTGGCGCTGTCGGGGCGCGACGAGCAGCGCGGCAAGCAGGTGGTCGCCGAGATCGAGGCGTTCGGTGGCACAGCGGTGTTCATCCCGGCGGATCTGCGCGACAAGGCATCCGCGCAAGCGCTGGCCCGTGCCGCGGTCGCCCGGCTCGGCAAGATCGATGTCTTGGTCAACAACGCGGGCATCTACCCGTTCGGCCCGACGGAACAGACGTCGGAAGCCGATTTCGACGCGGTGTACGCCGTCAACGTCAAGGCACCATATTTCCTGGTGGCCGAACTCGCCCCCCAGATGGCCGAGCGCGGCCACGGTGCCATCGTCAACGTCACCACCATGGCCGACGAGTTCGGTGCCTCCGGGATGGGCCTGTACGGGTCCAGCAAGGCCGCGGTGGCGTTGCTGACCAAGGCGTGGACCGCCGAATACGGGCCCCGCGGGGTGCGGGTCAACGCGGTCAGCCCCGGGCCCATCCGCACCGAGGGCACCGCGGCATTCGAGGGCTTCGACGAGCTGGCGGCGACCACGCCCGCGGGACGGCCGGGAACACCGGAGGAGATCGCCGAGGCCATCGCCTTCCTGGCCGGCAGTCGAGCAGGCTACGTGTACGGCGCGATACTGCCGGTCGACGGCGGGCGCATCGCGATCTAGCCCCTGCGAGCCGGTGGTACCCGGACTCCTGTGCCCAGTGCTGGGTCGGTGCCGACCGGTTGCCGGGTGGGTTGAAAGGGTCTCTCGGACGTGATCGAATTGGAGCACGACGGGATTGGTTGGTCGTGGCAGATACTGGACTGCTTCGCGGTGTCGATCTGCAGGCTGCCACGGGGTACACGGTGTTCATGACTCTCTAGAAGCACCCGTCGCGTCTAGATGCGTTTCGGTCTCGACACGAGCACTCGACTCGTGCTCGCCGCCTGCACGCGGCCGGGTTGTCCGCGGTGCCGTGTTCGACACCGACCCACGACTATGTGGCCGTCGCTCTATGTCTGTGGACAAGGAGAGAGATGTCTGAGCCGAACTACACAACCGATGCCGCCGGAATTCCGGCACCCAGTGATGACCATTCCCTGACGGTCGGCCCGGATGGCCCGATCTTGCTGAACGACGCGTATCTGATCGAAAAGATGGCGTCGTTCAATCGTGAGCGCCTGGCGGAACGGCAACCGCATGCCAAGGGCGGCGGGGCGTTCGGCACGTTCGAAGTCACCCACGATGTCAGTGCCTACACCAAGGCCGCTGTGTTCCAGCCCGGCACGCAAACCGAAGTGCTGGTGCGGTTTTCCGCCGTCGCGGGCGAACAGGGATATCCCGACACCGTGCGGGATCTGCGTGGGTTCGCGGTGAGGTTCTACTCCGAACAGGGCAATTTCGACCTGGTCGGCAATAACACACCCGTCTTTTTCGTGCGGGATCCGATGAAGTTCCAGGACTTCATCCGGTCACAGAAGCGCCGCGCCGACAACAATCTGCGCGACAACGACATGCAGTGGGATTTCTGGACGCTGTCACCGGAATCGGCGCACCAGGTGACCTGGCTGATGGGAGATCGCGGCATCCCGGCCACCTTCCGGCACATGAACGGGTACTCCAGCCACACTTACATGTGGATCAACGCCGCGGGCGAACGGTTCTGGGTGAAGTACCACTTCAAGACCGATCAGGGCATCAAATTCCTCACCCAGCACGAAGCCGATCACATGGTCTCGATCGACATGGACTACCACCAGCGTGATCTGTGGAAAGCGATCGAACACGGCGAGTATCCGAGCTGGACCCTGAAGATGCAGATCATGCCGTTCGACGACGCGAAGACCTACCGCTACAACCCCTTCGATCTCACCAAGGTATGGCCACACGGCGATTATCCGTTGATCGACGTCGGCAAGATGACCTTGAACCGCAACCCGGCCAACTACTTCACCGACATCGAAGAAGCGGCATTCGAGCCCAGTAACGCTGTACCCGGCACGGGCCCCAGCCCCGACAAGATGCTGCTCGGGCGCTGGTTCTCCTATGCCGATGCGCACCGGCACCGGATTGGTATCAACTACAAAGAGCTACCGGTCAATTCGCCACACGCCGCCGAGGTCCGATTGTGGGCTAAAGACGGCGCCATGCGCCACCACAACCCAGGCGATCCGGTCTATGTGCCCAACTCGAAGGGCGGACCGCACGCCGATCCCGCTGTAGCGGGACCGTCTGCAGGTTGGTACGCCGACGGCGAGATTGTCAGAACCGCCTACACACTGCGCGCGGACGACGACGACTGGGGACAGGCCCGCACCCTGGTCCGGACGGTTCTCGACGACGACGCCAGGACACGACTGGTCGACAACATCGTCGCGCACCTGTTCGACGGAGTGAGTCGACCCGTGCTCACGCGAGCGTTCGTATACCTGCGCAACATCGACAAGGATCTCGGTGACCGAGTCGAACGAGGAGTACGGGCCAAGCAGGCGCAACACGAACCGACCGCCGCAGATCGACCGAAGGTCGGCCACCCGAGATAGCTTCGGCGATGGGCGCCGGTACGGCTGGTGGTCGCCACCGCCAGCCGTACATCATGGAGGCTGCGCAGTGCCGGGGTGTGGGAATCCTTGGCCCAGCTGCGATTTGGGTCGGCGCCGATGACTCCGACGCGCGGCGGCCCGGTGATGGCATCCTCGCGCCACCTCTCCATATTCACGAGTTGCCCTGAGCCGAAGGCCCTTTGGATTGGGGTTGTGCACCCGCGCATGCTCCGACACGGCTCAGGTGAACATCGTGAAGAGGGTGTTGAGGCCTTCGGCCAGGAGCGGGTGGGTGAAGATCGCGTCGGCCATGGCGGTGTGGGTGAGCTTGCCCAGCATGGCGACCTGGATCATGGTCATGATCTCGCCGCCTTCACTGCCGAGGACCGCGCAGCCCAGGATCTGACCGTTGTCCGCGTCGACGACGGCCTTCATGAAGCCGCGCGTCTCCCCGGTCTCGATGGCCCGGATGACGGCGCTCATCGGGAGCTTCGCCACCCGAATCACATGTCCGTTCGCCCTGGCCTCGCGCTCGGTCATGCCGACGCGGCCGAGCTGGGGGTCGATGAACACCGTGTATGGGACGGTCCGGTCCCGCGTGCTCGCCTTCTCGTGCCCGATCAGGTTGGCGTGCAGAATGCGGTAATCGTCGTAGGAAGAGTGGGTGAAGGCCGGGCCGGGGGTGACGTCTCCCATCGCGTAGACGCCGGGCACAGTGGTGTTCAGGTACTCGTCGACCTCGACGAAGCCGTGGTCGTCGAGACGGATGCCGGCCACCTCGGGGGTCAGCGCCTCCGTGTTCGGGATGCGTCCGATGGCCGAGAGCAGGTGTGAGCCTTCGAGCTGTCGCTCACCGTCGTTTGTGCGAACGGTCAGCCGCAGGCGACCGCCGGCGGTCGGCTCGACCCGGACCGGCGTCGACGAGGTCGAGACCGTGATCCCGTCATCGCGCAGGAGAGCGGCGACCTCGTCGGAGACGTCCTCGTCCTCGCGCGTCAGCAGGTGGGCGGCGTGCTGGACGATGGTGACCTCGCTGCCGAACCGGCGGAACATCTGTCCGAACTCCAGCCCGATGTAGCCGCCGCCGACGATGATCAGGTGCTCCGGGAGCTGGTCCAACTCCATGATCGACGTCGAATCGAGCACGGGGACCTGGTCCGCGCCGGGGATCGCCAGCGGCTTGGGCCGGGCACCCGTGTCGATGACGATCACCGGTGCGCTGATCTGCCGCCTCCCGCCGTCGGTCGAAGCGACCTCGACCGACTTCGGCCCGGTGAAATGAGCCTCGCCTTCGATCAGGTCGAGCCCGTCCCGCGCCAGGCGGCTCACGTAGTTCTCTCGCGCTCCGGCGACCATGGCCCGTTTGCGCTCGCGCACCGCGGCCAGGTCCACTGATACCGGACCGATTTGCACGCCGTACTCCGCGGCGCGGCGCGCCTGGTGGGCGAGGCGGGCGCTGGCGACCATCGTCTTGGTCGGGGTGCACCCGATGTTCACGCAGACACCGCCGAGTTGGCCACGCTCGACCAGCGCCACCCTTCGGCCCGCCTGCGCCAGCTCGACGGGAAGGAACCGACCGCCCTGGCTGGCTCCGATCACGATCGTGTCGTAGTGCTCATCGGCCATGACGTCTTCTCCCCTCGTCCTCGTTGCACCGGGCGGGTCGGTCGCGGCGGCAGGGAAACCACCGACACGGCACCGGTGCGCCACCGGCCGCGCGAATCGGTCAGCCGAGCTGGGGGACCACGCCGTGGACGCTGTCGATGAAAGCGGAGAAATCCGCCATGAACCGGGTGAGGAACTGCCTCGTCGAGTCGTCGAGGACATCGCCGTCGGGGGTGAAGACATCCGGGCGGAACTGGATGTAGGCCTCCGGGGAAGTCATCTGCGGGGAATTGCAGTAGCCCAGGACACTACGCAGGCTGAGCTGAGCAATCGCGGTGCCGATCTTGCCCGGCGAGGCGCCGATGACGGCGGACGGCTTGAGGGTGAACGAATTGTCGCCCCACGGGCGGCTGGCCCAGTCGATGGCATTCTTCAGCGCGCCCGGGATCGAGCGGTTGTATTCCGGCGTCACGAACAGCAGGGCGTCGACGGCGGTGATGGCTGCCTTGAGCGCGCGGCCCTCCGGCGGGTAGTCGGCGTCGTAGTCGTGGTTGTAGAGCGGCAGATCCTTGATCGGGATCTCGGTGAACGTCAACTGTGGTGGTGACAGCCGGATCAGGGCCTTGGACAGGATCCGGTTGATGGATTCCTTGGACAGACTGCCGATGATGTAGCCGACCGTGTAGGTACTCACGCGATGCCTCCTGACCAGAGATTTCCGATGCTGAACGGAGCGCCTGGCGTCGTAGACGCACGGCGGTTTCGACGGGAGTGCAGGGTCAACGTAGCACTTCACAGCGGTCGCTCGCCCGGGTATCGGACGCCTGCGGTCGGCGGCGGCGTCCGGCAGTGGATCGCCCTGCGAATCCGCTGCCGCCCCAACAAGATTCGCCAGAACTGCGAGACCTACCCGGCGTCGATTCAGTCGGTGGTGCCGCGGACGGATGTGGTTGAGGACAGGTTCGGCTCGAGTTTCCCCAAGGCGCGGAGCAGCACTATCTGTCCGGGTGGAACAAGACTCGCCGAGATCGAAGGCGCGTGGGCGGGGTCGGGTTTCCGGGGGTCAGTATGCGGAGTTGACGTTGTCCATGGATCCGTAGCGTGCGGCGGCGTAGTTGCAGGCGGCGGTGATGTTGGCTACGGGATCGTAGATGTCCCAGGAGGTTCCGGCGACGTGGTAGGCCTGGAACGTCGGATCGATGACCTGGAGCAGGCCTTTGGACGGGGTGCCGTTGGCTGCGTTGGTGTCGTAGAGGTTGATGGCGCTGGGGTCTCCGCCGGATTCGCGCATGATGTTGCGGTGGATGGCGTCGTAGCTGCCCGGAATGCCTTGTGCCGCCATGATATCCAGTGCCTGAAGGATCCAGCCGTCGAGATCGGAAACGTACACGCCGGATTCCGCCGAAACCTTGCCGGAGAGGCTCATGGCTGCCGGAGTGGTCCGTGCCGGCGATTCGGGGACGAGTGCCGAGGCCTGGGCGGTTGCCGTGATCGTCAGTGATGCGGCTGCCAGGGCGTAGATGGCGAGACGGCGGGCGGTCCGGGGACGGGGTCCGGTGGCCATTGAGTTCCTCCTCAGGAATTTCGATGCCGAGCACATGTCGCTCCTTTGCGACCTGCGGGGCGAAAGTGAGCCCTGGCGGCGTTTCGGGGGAATCGGCCGCGCTCGGCAGTGATGACAGCATTGGTCGCGGGCCTGTATAGGCACGACGGCCGATCTCCCGGAGACATACCTATTTCTGCTTCTCGATCAATCCGCCGCGTCGCCGGTACCCGGCCCTGGCGTGGCGGGCGGGTTCCCGCATTCCTCGGACCGCCGGTGATGCTGTGGCCGCAGCCGACTTCCTGGAGAAATTGGCAAGAGCCGCCTGCGGACGCTCGCCCTGGCAACGTCGCCTCCGATCCGAGATCTTCAGCGGGATCGAGGTACGGTTCCTGGCATGAGCAGGACAACCGTGGAGTTGTCCCATCCGATCTCGGACGGCATGCTCACCTACCCGGGATTGGCGGGACCGCGGGTCACCACAGATATTTCGCGTCAGCAGTCGCCGCTGATCGACATGGCCTATGACATCGCGCGGGTGGATATGGTCGGCAACACCGGCACCTATATCGACGCGCCCTTCCATTTCCATGCCGATGGCGCCGATATCGCCGAGTTGCCGCTGGAGCGGCTGCTCAATGTACCGATCGTGATGATCCGCGCGGCGGGCATGCGCGCGGTGGGACCGGATGTGCTCGGTGACCCGGCACGGCTATGGGGCAAGGCGGTGCTCGTGCACACCGGATGGTCGGCTCGGTGGGGGTCCCCGTCGTACCGGGGCCCCGGGCATCCGTTCCTGATCGGTGAGGTCGCCGAGGCGCTGGTCGCTGCGAATGTGGCGGTGGTCGGAATCGACTCGCTCGACATCGACGATATCTCGCTGCCCACGCGTCCCTGTCACCACGCATTGCTCGGGGCGGGAATCCCGATCATCGAGCAGATGACGAACCTGGATGTGGTCCCCGACATCGGTGCCAGGCTGGTCGCACTGCCGGCGCCGGTGCGCGGGATGGGCTCGTTTCCGCTGCGCGCTATCGCCTGGACCGATCACGGCGGCGCTGGTAACTGATCACGATTTCACGAATTGGGCCCCTGGGCCGGGGGCGCGGTGGATGGCCGATGGGGGTAGATGGGCATGGCCCGCGGCGCATTCCAGGACGAGCCGGACCGGGGCTTCGCAGTCGTGATCGGTGTCGGGGGTGTGATGGCGGATCACGACCGACGGGCCCTGCGGATCGGCCAGATACTTGTCGCCCCACTCCAGCAACGCCACCAGGGTCGGCCGCAGGTCCAGGCCGCGCTCGGTGAGGCGGTACTCGTAGCGCTGCCGGGAGCCCGGCTCCTGGTATGGGGTGCGTTGCAGCACACCGGCTTCGACCAGGCTGTCGAGCCGGGCGGAAAGCAGGTTGCTGGCGATACCCAAGCGATCACGGAAGTCGCTGAAGCGAGTCGCGCCATCGATGGCCTCTCGAACGATCAGCAGCGACCAGCGTTCCCCGACTACCGACAGTGCGCGTCCCACCGAGCAGTTGACGGTGTCGATTCGGCGATCCGGGTCCATGTGGCCACCCTATCGGGCTAGGTTGACAATCTCCACTCAGCGGCCCTAGCGTTCGTTCATCTGAGTTTAGAAACTAAATCTAGGAGGTCGTCGGCATGCCGATGCTCGATGTCTACATTCCCGAGGGCACCTTCACGGCCGAGCGGGAAGCGGCGCTGATGAATCAGATCACCGAAATCCTCATCCGCCACGAGGGATTCGACCCCGCCGATCCGGTCACGCGCTCGGTCTCGTGGGTGTTCCTGCACCGCCCGGCAGCGGTCTACGTCGGTGGCGCACCCGCCGACATGCCGCGGTACAAAGTGGTCCCGTCGGTCCCGGAAGGACAACTGGACACCGCCAAGCGAGCCGGCGTCATCGCAGAGGTCACCGAGGCGATACTCGACGCGGAGGACGGCGCATGGCCGCGTGATCCCGGCCGAATCTGGGTGTTCCCCACCGAGATTCCCGAGGGGCACTGGGGCGGATTCGGTGAAGTCAGGCCGTTGAGCCGTATTCTCGGCAGGCTGACCGGTGACGACGCACGGGCCGCCGAGCTGGCGGCGGAGCGGATCGCTGCCAGCCGCGTCGAACGCACCACGCTCCCGCACGGCGCGCGCTGACCACCCGGTACCGGTGCCGCCATCTCGAGGCAGCACCGGCACCGACGGCCTCCGGCAGCCGCGCGGATTATGGTGCGGCTCAGCCCGATTCGAGGCGGGAGCGCACGCCGCCCGAGGTGATGACCGGGAAAACCTCGAAGTCGATGAGGTCCGCCCAGTGCGCCATCCGCGCGCAGCAAGGTCTCGTCGTCGGCATGAATACCTCGTGAAACAGCGCGGTCCCGCCGAGCCCGAACCCGCGCGCGAAGATACTTCATGCGGGCGCGAGTCGGCGGGGTCGGGCTCCCGAGGGTCAGTATGCGGAGTTGACGTTGTCCATCGAACCGTAGCGTGCGGCGGCGTAGTTGCAGGCGGCGGTGATGTTGGCTACGGGATCGTAGATGTCCCAGGAGGTTCCGGCGACGTGGTAGGCCTGGAACGTCGGATCGATAACTTGGAGCAGGCCTTTGGACGGGGTGCCGCTGGCTGCGTTGGAGTCGTAGAGATTGATCGCGCCGGGATCTCCTCCGGATTCACGCATGATGTTGCGGTGGATCGCGTCATAGCTGCCCGGAATGCCTTGTGCGGACATGATATCGAGTGCTTGGCGGATCCAGGCGTCGAGGTCGGAACTGTACACGCCGGACTCGGCCAAAACCTTTGTGCCGGTAGTGCTCATGGCTGCCGGAGTGGTCCGTGCCGACGTTTCGGGGGCAAGTGCCGAGGCCTCGGCGGTTGCCGCGATCGACAATGATGCGGCCGCCAGGGCGTAGACAGCGAAGCGAAGGGCGCTCCGGGATCGGGGACGGCGTCCGGTAGCCATTGAGTTCCTCCTCAGGAATTTCGATGCCGAGCACATGTCGCTCCTTTGCGACCTGCGGGGCGAAAGTGAGCCCTGGCGGCGTTTCGGGGGAATCGGCCGCGCTCGGCAGTGATGACAGCATTGGTCGCGGGTCTGTTTCGGCACGACGGCCGATCTCCCGCAGACATACCTATTTCTGCTTCTTGCTCAATCCGCGTGCGGGGGTCCGCACGTAGCGGCGGAGACCTATCACCCAGCTGCGGGAACGGGCCGGCCCGTGTCCCTGAATTCGGCTGGTCGAATCGCGTTTTCCAACTCTGGAGCGTCTTCCCGATACTCGGTTGCCGAGGTTCGGCGGGGATACGCTGTGCGTTGACGAAGATCTGGCGGGTGTTGCTCGGTGCCGGGTCGCCGGTGGATGGTGGGCCGCTGATGAGTGAGGACGATCGGTTCCTGACAGTTCGTGACGTGTTCGATCGGGTCACGGAGGAGTTGGCCGCAGCCGGGTTCGAGGATGCCGAGGAGATCGGGCGGGGCGGTTTCGGTGTGGTCTACCGCTGCACGCAGACCGAGCTGGATCGGACGGTGGCGGTGAAGATCCTCACCGCCGAACTGGACGCGGAGAACCGGGCGCGGTTCTTCCGGGAGCAGCAAGCGATGGGCCGGTTGACCGGGCATCCGAACATCGTGACGATGCTGCAGGCGGGTGTCACCGCGAGCGGACGACCCTATCTGGTGATGCCGTATCACCCGGTCGGCTCGCTGGATGCACGGATCCGCGGGCAAGGTCCGCTGCCGGTCGAGACCGTGTTGTGGATCGGGGTGAAGATGGCCGGGGCGCTGGAGAGCGCGCATCGCCTCGGCATCGTGCATCGGGATGTGAAGCCGGGCAATGTGCTGCTGACCGATCATGGCGAGCCCGCGCTGACGGATTTCGGTATCGCGCGGATCGCCGGGGGCTTCCAGACGAGCGCGGGCACTTTGACCGGGTCGCCGGCGTTCACGGCCCCGGAGGTGCTCGAGGGCCAGGACCCCGCGCCGGCCGCGGATGTCTATGGGCTGGGCGCCACCCTGTTCTGCGCACTGACCGGGCATGCGGCATTCGAGCGTCGCAGCGGGGAGAACGTGGTGACCCAGTTCCTGCGGATCACCACCCAGCCGGTGCCCGACCTGCGCGAGAGCGGTATCCCTGATGATGTGTCCGCGGTGGTCGCGGCGGCGATGAGCCGCGATCCGCGCGAGCGGCCCTCAGCAGCGGCTTTGGGTGAGGCGATCCGGCAGGCGCAACGCCACCACGGGTTCACGGTCGACGAGATGGCGTTGCACCCCGAACCGGCCCGAGAGCGCCAGGACCGCAAGTCGGCTGAGCCACCAGGGTGGCGTCCGCCCGTGACGACGGCTCCACGCGGAGGCGGTACTTGGCCGCTGGAGTTGACCAGTTTCGTGGACCGCCGCACTGAGCTGGCGGAGTTGAAGAATCTGTTGTCGGCGGTGCGGTTGGTGACGTTGACCGGGATCGGTGGGGTCGGCAAGACCCGGCTGGCGTTGCGGGCGGCGGCGACCGCGCGCCGGGAGTTCGCCGACGGGGTGTGGCTGGTCGAGCTGGCTGATGTCCACGACCCGTCCCTGCTGGTCAATGCGGTGGCGGCCGTCCTGGGGTTGCGCGACGATCCGGCGCGGCCGTTGTCCGAGGTGTTGGTCGAGTTCCTGTCCACGCGGAAGTCGCTGGTGGTGCTGGACAACTGTGAGCAGTTGGTGGCGGGGGTGGCGGAACTGGTCGGGACATGGTTACGGACCTGTCCGGACCTGCGGATTCTGGTCACCACCCGCGAGCCGCTCGATATCGGCGGCGAGGCGGTGCTGTGGGTGGCGCCGCTGACGGTTCCGGACCCGGATCGGGAGCCGTCGGCGCGGGAATTGCGACGCTCCGATGCCGTGACTTTGTTCGCCGACCGGGCGAGCGCGGTGGTGCCGGGTCTGGAACTGTCCGACGACAACAAGGCGGCCGTGGCTCGGATCTGCGCCCGGTTGGACGGTTTGCCGTTGGCGATCGAGCTGGCCGCAGCGCGGATGCGCGCCATGTCGCCCGAGCAGATCCTGCACCGTCTCGACGATCGATACGCGCTGCTGACACGCGCCACCCGGACCGCGCCCACCCGGCAGCAGACACTGCGATGGTGTGTCGACTGGAGCTACGAATTGTGCACCCCGGCCGAGCAGCAGTTGTGGGCCCGGCTGTCGATATTCGCCGGAGGCTTCGAACTCGATGCGGCCGAACAGGTGTGCGGCGCCGATCTTGGTCCCGAGGATCTGCTCGATGTGCTGTCCTCGCTGGTGGACAAGTCGATCGTGATCCGCGAGGAGTCGAGTGGTGTGGTGCGGTTCCGGATGCTGGAGACAGTCCGCGATTACGGCCGAGAGAAGCTGCGCGAGTCCGGCGAGGATCATCGATTACGGCGTCGGCACCGCGACTGGTGCCACCAATTGGCGCTCGCCGCGGAGGCAGGGTGGATCAGCGACCGGCAGCCCGACTGGTCCGCCAGGCTCGAACGCGAACAACCCAACCTGCGCGACGCGCTCGAATACAGCCTGGCCGAAAACACCGAGCAGGCGGCCGAAGCCGGACTACAGATCGCCGCCGCCCTGTTCATGTTCTGGACTTTCCGAGGTCTGTACAGCGAAGGTCGCCGTTGGATCGACCAGCTTCTGCACCACCCGGCCCGGCAATCGGTACCCGACCGTGTCAAAGCCCTTCACGTCGGCTGCATCATGGCAGCGGTGCAGGGCGACGTGCCGGCGGCTGCCGCCCTTGCCGAGGAGGGACGCGTGCTCGCCGAACCGGTTCCCACCCCGATGACCCAGGCACTGATCGTCTACGCCGACGGTATCGTGGCGCTCTATCGCGGTGAGCTTCCTCTAGCGGTCTCCTGCTTGGAACGCGCTGTCGCGATGCTCAACTCGAATCGGCAAGGATCCCTTTACGCTGCCGCTTTGGCCCGACTCGGCGGAGTGCACGCACTGGCCGGTGATACAGAAGTGGCGATCCAGTGTTACCAGCAGTTGATCTCCATCACTGAAGAGGTCGGTGAATCGTACTTCCGATCGCTGGCGTTGTGGGGACTGGGCGTGGCCGCCTGGCGGCAAGGTGAACGGTCCCGGGCAATCGAATTGTTCGAGGATGCACTGCGAGTCAACCGGCGAATGCGCAGTCCGTTCGTTGCCGCGTTGAGCCTAGAGGTGCTGGCCTGGGTCGCCGATGCCAACGGTGACGCCGAGCGTGCAGCCGTACTGATGGGAGCCGCACAAGAAGGACGGCGGTCCTTCGGTAACCCTGCGCCCATCTTGCCAATGGTGGACAATCACGACGAGTGTGTCCGGACAACGCGATCCGCTCTCGGCGCCCGCAGATTCGATGCGGCATTCCGCAAAGGCAGAGCGATGGGGATGGACGACGCCATAGCTTATGCACTCGGCGAGAAACCTGCCGACACCGTGCCCGCATCGGGTCCGGCCGTGGCCCTCACCAAGCGTGAGAACCAGGTCGCGGACCTCATCGCGCAAGGCTTCACCAACAAGCAGATCGCCGCCAAACTGGTGATCTCCCAACGCACCGCCCAAGGCCACGTCGAGCACATCCTCACCAAACTCGGATTCACCTCCCGCGCGCAGATCGCGGCCTGGATCGCAGAAGACGCCGAACGACAGCTTCATTGACCTGCCGAACGGCAATGGGATCCGGTACCCAGGGAAGCTCGAGGGCGAAGGATCGAGACACCATCGAGGTCGAGGCCGCCAGCCCGAAAAGCCCTGGCCCACACCGCAATACCGCCAGATCGGCAGCGTAGGCACCGCCGACGGCAACCGAGCCGACCTGTTCCGCACCTGTGAGCGTGACGCCACGGCGTGGCTGGTCGAGGCTCGGCCCGGCAACCTCGCGACACTGCGAGATTGCCGGGCCGAAGTCGAGGATCACGCCCTTGCATCGAGGGTCGGGTTTCCGGGGGTCAGTATGCGGAGTTGACGTTGTCCATGGAGCCGTAGCGTGCGGCGGCGTAGTTGCAGGCGGCGGTGATGTTGGCTACGGGATCGTAGATGTCCCAGGAGGTTCCGGCGACGTGGTAGGCCTGGAACGTCGGATCGATGACCTGGAGCAGGCCTTTGGACGGGGTGCCGCTGGCTGCGTTGGAGTCGTAGAGGTTGATCGCCCCGGGGTCGCCGCCGGATTCACGCATGATGTTGCGGTGGATGGCGTCGTAGCTGCCCGGAATGCCTTGTGCCGCCATGATATCCAGTGCCTGAAGGATCCAGCCATCGAGGTCGGAACTGTACGCGGCGGATTCTGCCGAAACCTTTGTGCCGGTAGTGCTCATGGCTGCTGGAACGGTCTGCACCGACGTTTCGGGGACGAGTGCCGAGGCCTCGGCGGTTGCCGCGATCGACAATGATGCGGCCGCCAGGGCGTAGACAGCGAAGCGAAGGGCGCTCCGGGATCGGGGACGGCGTCCGGTGGCCATTGAGTTCCTCCTCAGGAATTTCGATGCCGAGCACATGTCGCTCCTTTGCGACCTGCGGGGCGAAAGTGAGCCCTGGCGGCGTTTCGGGGGAATCGGCCGCGCTCGGCAGTGATGACAGCATCGATTGCGGGTCTGTTTCGGCACGACGGCCGATCTCCCGCAGACATACCTATTTCCAGGACTCACCCTTTTCCGGCTCTTGGCTCGATCCGCCGCCCCGCCGGCACCCATATCGGGCATGGCAGAGGTTGCCACCCGGGAACCAACGGCATCCTCGCAGCGCGGTCACGGCCGGTCGCGAGCATTTTTCGTGATGGTCGGACCACTCGCGCAGGGATATTCTGACTGGTGTCCGCTGCTGGCGATTTACGAGTTACCGATGGCTGAAAGTGTTCCATTCGAAACGCAGCGTGATGCCGGTCCCGACGTCGTCACGGAGTTGAGCGCTGCCGGGTTCGACGACGCCCATGAGATCGGGCGGGGCGGTCTCGGGGCTGTCTACCGGTGTACGCAGGTTGCCGCTGACCGCACCGTGGCGGTGAAGGTCCTGACCGGTGAACTGGAGGAGGATCGGGAGCGGTTCTTTCGCGAGCAGCGGGCGATGGGCCGTCTGACCGGGCATCCGAACATCGTCAGCATGTTCGAGATCGGGCAAACGGGCAGCGGTCGGCCCTATCTGGTCATGCCGTACTTTTCCCGGGGCTCGCTGGCCGAACGTCTCCGGGACGATGGTCCGCTGTCTCTCCCGGACATGCTTCATATCGGGGTGAGGATCGCGGGGGCGCTGGAATCCGCACATCGGGCGGGAGTTCTCCACCGCGATATCAGGCCGGCGAACATACTGCTCACCGACTACGACGAGCCGGTGTTGACCGACTTCGGTATCGCCCACGTCTCCGGCGAGTTCGAGACAGAGGCCGAAACCGGCTCGCCGGCCTTCACCGCGCCCGAGGTGCTCGGTGGGCAGGCGCCCAGCCGTGGCTCGGACGTCTACGGGCTGGGAGCCACCTTGCTCGGTGCGCTCACCGGCCACGTCGGGTTCGAACGCCGCCGCGGTGAGCAGGCGGCGACCCAATTCGTGCGGATCACCGCCCCCTCGAATCTCGACCGCTGTGAAATCGGTATCCCCTGGGACGTACGCGCAGGGATCGAGGCCGCGATGTCTCGCGACCCGCACGACCGGCCTACCGCAGCGCGATTGGGCGAGCAACTGCGCCGAATACAGCGAGAGCACGGTTTCGCGGTCGACGAGATGGCGGTTCGCGCCGAATCGGGCTCCGAATCCGAATCGCTGGTGAGTTCGGAACCGTCAGGGCCGCAAGGAGTTCCGCGAATCCGCAGCGACGGATTGCATGAGGGTACGGGAAATCTGCCGCTCGAGCTGACCAGCTTCGTCGATCGACGGACCCAGTTGTCCGAGGTCGGCAATCTGCTGCCCGGGTCGCGCCTGGTGACCCTGACCGGGATCGGCGGGGTCGGAAAGTCAAGGCTCGCACAGCGAGTCGCTCACAAGGTCCGGCAGAAGTTCGCGAACGGGGCGTGGCTGGTCGAGTTGGCGGAGCTCCGCGATGACGCTCTGCTGCCCGATGCGGTGGCCGCTGTCTTCGGAATACGAAGCCAAGGTGTCATATCCGTGCTCGACACGCTGGTCGAGGCGCTGGAACCATATGACCTGCTACTGGTGCTGGACAACTGTGAGCACGTGGTCGACGCGGCCGCGAAGCTGTCGGAGGCGCTGCTGCGGGCGTGTCCGAATGTGCGAATCCTGGCCACCAGCCGGGAGGCACTCGGGATCGGCGGGGAAACCGTGTATCCGGTGCAGCCGCTCGGGATTCCGGATTCGACCAATGAGCGGGCGCTGGCGCACTCCCACGCGGTGGCACTGTTCGTCGAACGCGCCGCCGCGGCGGTGCCGGGATTCGAGATGACCGAAGCGAACCAGCGTGCCATCGCCCAGATCTGCACCAGGCTGGACGGATTGCCGCTGGCGATCGAGCTGGCCGCGGCGCGGCTGCGCACGATGTCGGTGGAGCAGATCCAGACCCGGCTGAGCGACCGGTACGCCCTGTTGACCCGGGGTGGCCGGGGAACGCCGAAGCGGCAGCAGACGCTGTGGTACTGCGTCAATTGGAGCTATGACCTGTGCACGCCCGACGAGAAGCGGCTGTGGGCTTGCCTGTCGGTGTTCACCGGCGGCTTCGAACTCGACGCCGTCGAGCAGGTGTGCGCCGATGACATGACCGAGTCCCAGGTGCTCGATACCTTGTCCGCGCTGGTGGACAAATCGATCCTGGTCCGGCAGGAAGCCGATGGGGCGGTGCGCTTCCGGATGCTCGAGACAGTGCAGGAATTCGGCCGGGAGAAGGCCGAGGAGTCCGGTCGGTTCCCGGACCTGCACTGGCGGCATCGGGACTGGTGTGAACGACTGGTCCGCGAGGCGGACGCCAATTTCATCGGCCCGCATCAACTGGATTGGGTTGCCCGGCTCGAGCGGGAACTGCCGAATCTTCGACAGGCATTGCAGTTCAGCCTGTCCGAGTCCGAGGAAGGCGGGCTCGGGATGATCACGAACCTCTACCTGTTCTGGGGCTCGCGCGGGCGGCTCCACGAGGGTCGTCGCTGGTATGAGCGCGTGCTCGGCCATTCGCTCGACGGCCGGACCACGGGTCGAGCCAGGGCACTGTTCGCCGCCGGCTCGATCGCGGGTTTGAACGGCGACCTGCGGACCGCGAACGACCGGTTCACGGAGCTTCGCGTACTCGCCGAGCAGACGGTGGAACCGCTGGTCGGAGCCTTGGTCAACCACGCCGAGGCAAATCAGGCGCTCGCCCGCGGCAATGTCGGTGAGTCCGACGCGGTTGCCCTGCTGACCGATGTGGTCCGTAGTTACGAGGCGTGCGGTGAGCTCGGCATGCAATTGGACGCTCAACTCTCTCTCGGCTGGGCCTACGCCCTGGGCGGTGACGTTGCCCGGGCCGTCGCCTGCCACGAGAAGACGCTCGCCATGACAGCGGCCTGCGGCGAAACGATCTATCGCTCATGGGCGTTGTTCGCGGCGGGCTTCGCCGTGTGGCGCCGCGGCGACGTCGAACGCGCCAAGCGACTGCTGGAGGAAGGCGTTCGGCTGTCCGCGTTGACTTCCGATCCGCTCGTCGCCGCGGGTTGTCTGGAGACGCTGGCCTGGATTGCGGCCGACCGGAACGAACCTCGCCGTGCGGCGGTCCTGATGGGCGCGGCGGACAAGTTGGGGGGCCTTGCCGGCACCGATACGCTCATGGTCCGTGATCTGCTCGAATACCGTGCCGAGTGCATGCGGAACAGCCGCCGAGCCATCGGCGTACGCGCCTTCGACCGGGCCCGCCAGGAAGGCTCTGCGATGAGTCTGGACACGGCCGTACGGCTCGCGCTCGACCAACCGTCCCCCGCGCCGGAGAGTTCGCCGCAGCAGTTGACGAAACGTGAACGGCAGGTCGCCGACCTCGTCGCGGAAGGTCTGACGAACAGAGCGATCGCGTCACGGCTGGTGATCTCGCAACGCACCGCGCAGGGGCACGTCGAACACATCCTGGCCAAATTGGGATTCACCTCGCGCGCGCAGATAGCGGCGTGGGCCGCGGAAAATTCCGGTGGCAGTCCGGGATGACCGGCCGGCGTCTCGCTGTGGTGTCGGCCGCGCCGAATTGCTCCCCGTGCCGGTGCGGCACCGCATAATTCGGCTGTGACACAAGGCGGTGAGGCTCATCCGGACGATGCGCAGATCCTCGGACGGGTAATGGGCGCCGGTCGCCCACAGAGCGTCGGTAGTTTTCGCTTCTGGTTCGGTGACCAGCGGTGGGAGTGGTCCGATGAGGTGGCGGTGATGCACGGCTACCGGCCGGGCGCGGTGTCGCCGACCACTGATCTGCTGCTCTCGCACAAGCATCCCGAGGATCGTGCCCAGGTCGCGAGCATGATCGCGCGTTCGGTGAACGATGCGCTGCCGTTCTCGAGCCGCCACCGCATCATCGATACCGGCGGGAACGTGCACGACGTGATCGTGGTCGGTGAGCAGATGGTCGACGGCCAGGATCGGGTTGTCGGATCGGCCGGGTTCTACATCGACGTGACCGATGCGCTCGCTGAGCACCGTCAGGAGGCCCTCGACGACAGCCTGCCCGAGCTGTACGCCGCGCGTGCGGTGATCGAGCAGGCCAAGGGGGCGATCATGCTGGTCTACGGTGTCAGCGCCGAGGCGGCGTTCCGGGTGCTCGCCTGGCGATCGCAGGAGACCAACACCAAGCTGCGCGCGCTGGCCGCGCAATTGATGGAGGACCTGCAAGCTCTGGCGGACGCGGCGAAGCCGATTCGCACCCACTTCGACCACCTGCTGCTCACCGCCCACGAGCGAGTACCTGAGCAATGACCCCCGGCGGTTTCCGGGCCGCACCCCGCGGTACGCGAACAATCGGTTGCAGCACCGGCGAGCGCGGGTTTACCGTCAGAGAGTTCGGTGTGCGTCGATTGGCAGATCGTGGCATCAACAACGCAGCAGCGCAGGCCCTTTCGCGCGTTGCCGAAGCCCCTGGCACTGACCCGGCCGGAATCGCTGCACATGGTGGCGATGGCCGGGGTGATCGTCGGCCTGCATGTGCTGGGCTGGTTCACGCTGGTCGCGCTCGTCGTCCCGCAGCATCTCAGCGTCGGTGACCGCACCCTCGGCATCGGAGTCGGCCTGACCGCGTACACCCTGGGTATGCGGCATGCGTTCGACGCCGACCACATCGCCGCCATCGACAACACCACTCGCAAGCTCATGCACGATGGGCAACGTCCGCTGTCGGTGGGTTTCTTCTTCTCCCTCGGACATTCCACGGTCGTCTTCGTGCTGGCCCTGCTGCTCTCGCTGGGCGTGCGGGTCGTCGCCGGGCCGATCGAGAACGACTCCTCGGCCCTGCACCACTACACCGGACTGATCGGCACGACGGTGTCCGGGACGTTCCTCTATCTCATCGCGATCCTGAATCTCGTTGTGCTGGTGGGTATTCTGCGGGTCTTCGGGCGCATGCGCGGCGGCGGCCACGACGAGGCCGAGCTGGAGCAGCAGCTGGCGCAGCGCGGCCTGGTGAATCGGCTGCTCGGGCCGGTGACGAGGTCGGTGACCAAGCCCTGGCAGATGTATCCGATCGGGCTGCTGTTCGGTCTCGGCTTCGACACCGCCACCGAGGTCGCGCTGCTGGTATTGGCCGGCACCGGCGCGGCGGTGGGCCTGCCCTGGTACGCGATCCTGTGTCTGCCGATTCTGTTCGCCGCCGGCATGAGCCTGCTCGACACCATCGACGGCGGCTTCATGAACTTCGCCTACGGGTGGGCCTTCGCCAAACCCGTGCGCAGGGTCTACTACAACATCACCGTCACGGCGCTGTCGGTCGCGGTCGCCCTGATCATCGGCACCATCGAGCTGCTCGGCCTGCTCGCCGGCCAATTGGGCTGGACCGGCGGCGTCTGGGACTGGGTCGGCGGACTCGACCTCGACGTGGTCGGTTTCCTGGTGGTCGGCCTGTTCGTCCTCACCTGGGCCATTGCCCTGCTGACCTGGCACTACGGTGGCCTCGAGGAAAAATGGACCACCGCGCGGCAACCTGACGCCGGGGAATGAACCGCAGGGGTGAGGTGGTGTGCGGGGAGCGGCTCGGGAGTAGCTTGAGAGGGGTCCTTCTCGGTAGGGGTTCTTCTCGACGAGACGAGTCGTTGTGCACGAGATGGCGATTACCCAGAGTGTCATCGATGCCGTCGGCGAACACGCGGCCGGCCGCACCGTCCATAGCGTGACGCTCGAGATCGGCGCACTCTGTGCCGTCGTCCCCGACGCCCTGCGATTCTGCTTCGATCTGGCCGCCGAGGGAACCGTCGCGTCGGGCGCACGTCTGGACATCCATCTCATTCCCGGCATGGCCCGGTGCCGGGCCTGCGGCCGGGACTTCGTCCTGCCCGATCCTGTGCTGCTGTGCCGTTGCGGCAGTGCGGATGTCGAGGTGACCGCCGGGCGGGAGTTGCGAATCCGATCCATGGAGGTGAGCGACCCATGTGTGCTACCTGCGGATGCGGTGGCGAGACGGGCGGACTGATCACCGTCCCCCACCCGCACGACCCGGGCGAAGACCATGACCATCACGGCCACGTCCATGACGACCACACCCATCACGACCATGGGCACCCCGGGCACGACCATGCCGGCCACGAACACGGCGGTGACCACGTGCACCTGCCGATCACCGAGACCGTGACGCTGGAACAGCAGGTCCTGGCCAAGAACGACCGGCTGGCACAGGAGAACCGGGCCTGGCTCGCCGAACGCGACATCCTCGCGCTCAATATGACGAGCTCGCCGGGCGCGGGAAAGACCACGCTGCTGGTGCGCACCATTCGTGAACTCGGTGGAGCACCGATCGCCGTCATCGAGGGGGATCAGGAGACCCTGCTCGACGCCGAGCGGATCATGGCCACGGGATGCAAGGTGGCACAGATCAATACCGGTGCCGGCTGTCACCTGGACGCGGCCATGACCCGGCGCGCCCTCGACCTGCTCGCGCCGGAGTCCGGCAGCCTGCTGTTCATCGAGAACGTCGGAAACCTGGTGTGCCCGGCGCTGTTCGATCTGGGCGAGAGCGGCAAGGTCGTGGTGATCTCGGTGACCGAGGGCACCGACAAGCCGCTGAAGTATCCGCACATGTTCTCGGTGGCGACCCTGGTGCTGATCAACAAGATCGACCTGTTGCCCTACGTCGACTTCGACCCGGGCCGCTTCGGTGAGTTCGCGCGATCGGTGAATCCCGGAGTCCGAATCCTGGAGATCTCGGCGTCCACCGGGGCGGGTCTGGCGCAGTGGTACGAGTGGCTGTCCGCTCAGCGCGTGCCCGCTCGGTGAACTCTTGAGGCGGTCTCTGGCCGAGCCTAAACTTACGTGATCAGGCTCACATACCGGCCGGTCGTTTTCGAGAAAGCGGCGACGCCCGACCCCCTGGCTTTTCGCTTCGAAGGGTGGCACCTCTCCATGCCGACTAAAGAAGCAGTCAATGCGGAGCAGACGCTGATCCACGTTCTCTGGATCAACGCGGGACTCAGTTGTGATGGCGACTCGGTGGCCCTGACTGCCGCCACCCAGCCCAGTGTCGAGGAGATAGCTCTCGGATCCCTGCCTGGCCTGCCCAAGATCGCCGTTCATTGGCCACTCATCGATTACGAATGTGGCCCGACCGGGGGAGCCGACGACTTCCTCGAATGGTTCTTCAAGGCCGATCGTGGCGAGCTCGAACCCTTCGTCCTGGTCGTCGAGGGGTCGATCCCGAACGAGCGTTTGCACGTCGAGGGCTACTGGTGCGGATTCGGCAACAATCCCGAGACCAACCAGCCCATGACCACCAGCGAATGGGTCGATCGGCTGGCCCCGAAGGCGACCGCGGTGGTCGCGGCCGGCACCTGCGCGACCTACGGCGGCATCCACGCCATGGCCGGCAATCCGACCGGCGCCATGGGCGTCCCCGACTACCTGGGCTGGGAGTGGAAGAGCAAGGCCGGCATCCCCATCGTGTGCGTGCCGGGTTGCCCGATCCAGCCCGACAATCTCTCCGAGACCCTGACCTACCTGCTCTACATGGCCACCGGCCAGGCCCCGATGATCCCGCTCGACGAGGCGTTGCGCCCCAAATGGCTTTTCGGTGCGACGGTGCACGAGGGGTGCGATCGCGCAGGCTATTACGAGCAAGGGGATTTCGCCACCGAATACGGCTCGCCGAAATGCATCGTGAAATTGGGGTGCTGGGGCCCGGTCGTGAAATGCAATGTGCCCAAACGCGGTTGGATAAACGGCGTCGGCGGTTGCCCGAATGTCGGTGGTATCTGTATCGGTTGCACCATGCCCGGATTCCCGGACAAGTTCATGCCCTTCATGGACCCGCCGCCGGGCGGCAAGTTCTCCTCCACCGCGTCGGGTTTGTACGGCTCGGTGATTCGCAGTCTGCGGCACATCACCGGCCGCACCGTGGACAAGGAGCCGAGCTGGCGGCACAAGGGAGACAAACTGGATTCCGGCGCGGTCCGGACCTGGTAGGGAAGGCAATCCGATGACCGAGATCATTCCCGAGCCCTCGCACCGCACGATCCAACCGGATGCCCTCGTCGAGATGGCCTGGGATCCGATCACCCGCATCGTCGGGAGTCTGGGCATCTACACCAAGATCGATTTCGAGAACCGGGAGGTGGTCGAGTGCCACAGCACCTCCTCGATCTTCCGCGGTTACTCGATCTTCATGCGCGGCAAGGATCCTCGTGACGCGCACTTCATCACCAGCCGCATCTGCGGCATCTGCGGCGACAACCACGCCACCTGTTCGTGCTACTGCCAGAACATGGCCTACGGGGTGAAGCCGCCGAATCTGGGCGAGTGGATCGTCAATCTGGGTGAGGCCGCCGAGTACATGTTCGACCACAACATCTTCCAGGAGAACCTGGTCGGCGTGGACTTCTGCGAGAAGATGGTCTCCGAGACCAACCCGGGCGTGCTGGCGCTGGCCGAGAAGACCGAGGCGCCGCACGCGCAGGCGCACGGCTACCGCACCGTCGCCGACATCATGCGCGCGCTCAACCCCTTCACCGGCGAGTTCTATCGCGAGGCGCTGCAGGTCAGCCGCTACACGCGAGAGATGTTCTGCCTCATGGAGGGCCGCCACGTGCACCCGTCGACGCTGTACCCCGGCGGGGTCGGCACGGTCGCCACCATCCAGCTGATGACCGACTACATGACCCGGCTCATGCGCTACGTCGAGTTCATGAAGAAGGTCGTCCCCATGCACGACGACCTGTTCGACTTCTTCTACGCGGCGCTGCCCGGATACAACCGGGTCGGCCTGCGGCGCACGCTGCTGGGCTGCTGGGGCTCTTTCCAGGATCCGGAGGTGTGCAACTTCAACTACAAGGACATGGAGAACTGGGGCAACGCGATGTTCGTGACCCCCGGCGTCGTGGTGGACGGGAAACTGATCACCCACTCGCTGCTGGACATCAATCTCGGTCTCCGAATCCTCTTGGGCAGCTCGTATTACGAGGACTGGACCGACCAGGAGATGTTCGTCAAGACCGATCCGCTGGGCAATCCGATAGACCGCCGCCACCCCTGGAATCAGCACACCAACCCCAGCCCGCAGAAGCGCGACCTGGAGGACAAGTACAGCTGGGTGATGTCGCCACGCTGGTTCGACGGCAAGGAACATCTCGCCCTCGACACCGGTGGCGGACCGCTGGCGCGACTGTGGTCCACCGCCCTGGCGGGGATGGTCGATATCGGCTATGTGAAGTCGACCGGCCACAGCGTGCAGATCAATCTGCCCAAGACGGCGCTCAAGGGTCCGGTCGAATTGGAGTGGACGATACCGGCTTTCGGCAGCAACACCATCGAGCGCAACCGCGCCCGCACCTACTTCCAGGCCTATGCCGCGGCGTGCGCGCTGCACTTCGCGGAGAAGGCGCTCGAGGAGATCCGGGCCGGGCGGACCAAGACCTGGGAGCATTTCGAGGTGCCGGACGAGAGCATCGGCTGCGGTTTCACCGAGGCCGTGCGCGGTGTGCTGTCGCACCACATGGTGATCCGGGACGGCAAGATCGCCAACTACCATCCGTATCCGCCCACACCCTGGAACGCCAGCCCGCGCGACAGTTTCGGAACCCCGGGACCGTACGAGGACGCGGTGCAGGGACAGCCGATCTTCGAGGAGAACGATCGGGAGCACTTCAAGGGCATCGACATCATGCGCACCGTCCGCAGTTTCGATCCCTGCCTGCCCTGCGGTGTGCACATGTACCTGGGTGGTGGCAAGTCCCTGGACCTGCTCCACTCACCCACCCAGGCGCTGACCGCTGAGTAGCGGTCGAGCCGGTACCGGGAGGCGAGCGCGGTGAACGACCGATCCGAGGACCACCGCGCTCAGGCCGCGGACACCGATCGCTGGCGCGAGGCCGGCGAGCGGATCGACACCCTGCTGGGTGCGATTTCCGCCGCCGGGCCCGTGGCGCGGGAGCGCGCCGAGGAACTGGTCGGTGAGATCGTCGGCCTGTACGGTGCGGGACTCGAGCGGACCATCCGGCAGCTCGATCCCGAGACCGTCGAACGGCTGGCGGCCGACGACCTGGTCGCCAGCCTGCTGCTGGTACACGGACTGCACCCGCACGACACGCTCACCCGCGTGCGTGCGGCGCTGGATGACGTGCGCCCGTACCTGGGCTCGCACGGTGGCGACGTGACGGTGGTGGCGGTGACCGACGGCGTGCTGCGGCTGGCCTTCACCGGTAGCTGCCGCAGTTGCCCGTCCTCCGGGGTGACCCTGGAGCTGGCGGTGGAGGATGCGGTGCGTGCCGCCGCGCCGGAGATCGAGACCATCGAAGTGGTTGCGTCCGAACCGGATTCGAATGCCGGCGTGATTCCGGCCGAGTCGCTGCTGGCCCGCGTCCACGCCAACGGCGAGCACGGCGGAACCTGGATCGGGGCGCCCGAGCTGGCACAGCTCGGCGCGGGTGAGGTGGGCGGCTTCGCGCTGGCCGGCGCGGCCGTCGTGGCCTGCCGGGTCGGCGAGGAGCTGTTCGTCTACCGCGATCACTGTCCGTCGTGCGGGAATTCGATGGCGGGAGCGGCGCTGCATCGCCGGGCCGGGTTCGGGGCCGGCGCGGCCGTGCTGCGCTGCCCGGTCTGCCGGGCCCACTTCGACGTCGTGCACGCGGGCGCGCGCCTGGACGGCGACGGTCATCTGGAACCGCTCCCGGTCCTGATCCGTTCGGGCACACCGCAGGTGGCGGTGCCGATGGAGGCGGCCGGATGAATCCCGCCTTCGGCGTGCTGCGCAGGCTCGCGACGTCCCGGCCCGCCCCGGCGCCGGCCGGGGAGCGCTGTGAGATGTGCGGTGAAGCCATCGCCGAGGCGCACAGCCACGTCGTGAATGTCGAAGGCAGACAACTCATGTGCGTCTGCCGAGCCTGTTATCTGCTGTTCACCGACCGCACCGCGAACCTGCGGTATCGCGCGGTCCCGGATCGCTGCCTGGCCTTCCCCGGGGTCAGCATCGGCCCGGGGGAGTGGGACGCGCTCCAGATTCCGGTCGGCCTGGCCTTCTTCTTCCGCAACTCCACGCTCGGGCGCACGGTGGCGTTCTATCCCGGCCCGGCCGGTGCCACCGAATCCGAACTGCCGATGGACCAGTGGAGCGCGATCCTGGACCGGCATCCCGAGCTCGCACAGGCCGACGACGATGTCGAGGCGGTACTGATCCACCTGCCCGAGCGCGGCGGCACGCCGACCTGCCTGCTGTTGCCGATCGACGCCTGCTACGAATTCGTCGGGCGGATGCGGTTGCTGTGGCGCGGATTCGACGGCGGGCAGGAAGCTCGGCGCTACATCGAGGAATTCCTCGCCGCCATGACCGCGCGGGCCCGCGTGGTGGGAGGCACGTCGTGAGCCCGGCGTACTCGATCACCTTCGCGGTCCTGGGTATCCGGCCCGAACCGTATGCCGTGACGCCGACCCTGTCGGCGCGGATCGGTATCGCCGCGCTGTCCGAGGAGCCCGTGCACGCCATCGCCTTGCGCGCACAGGTGCGTATCGACCCGAACCGGCGCTCCTACACCGACGAGGAGGCCGCGGGCCTGACCGATCTGTTCGGTCCCCGCGAGCGCTGGTCGGACACCCAACGCTCGTTTCTGTGGATGCATTGCGCGACAATGGTTCCCGGCTTCGCCAGCGGTGGCACCGAGGTGGATCTGCCGATGCTGTGCACCTACGACCTCGAAGTCGCGGGTTCGAAGTACCTGCACGCGCTGCGCGACGGCACGGTACCGCTGTCGTTCCTGTTCAGTGGCACCGTGTTCATCAGGGGCGAAACCGGTTTCGCGGTGCAGCAGGTGCCGTGGGACCGCGACGACCGGTTCAACATGCCGGTGTCGGTGTGGCAGGATCTGATGGCCGCGCACTTCCCGGACACGGGCTGGGTGCGGTTGTCGCGGGAGACGCTGGATGCGCTGTCCGCCTTCAAATCCGGTCGCGGCCTGCTCGGCTACGACCAGGCGGTGCGCGAGTTGCTCGCCGCGGGGGGTGCGTGATGAGCGCCGATGTCGCCGCCCGGGCAGCGGCGCGCGCGGTGGCCGACGCGGTGCTCTACGAGGGGTACCTGCTGTACCCGTACCGGGCGAGCGCCCGGAAGAACGTGTGCCGCTGGCAGTTCGGTGTGCTCGGACCCGAGCGGGCGGCCGCCGACGGGCTGGGCGAGGATTCCGAGCTCGCGACGCAGTTCCCGGTCACGGCCGGCGAGCCGGCGCGGATCAGTGTCGCGGTGCGGTTCCTGCACCGGCAGCGGCGCACGGTCCGGAGCCCGGACGGCACCGCCGTCGCGGAACTCCATGCCGCCGGTCGGTCCTGGCTGAGCTGGGACGAGGCCGTCGAACACGAGCACGACATCGGCCCGATGCCGCTGGCGGACGGCGTTTTTCCGTTCACGGTCCCCGCCGCCGAGGAGAGTGCGGCGATCACTGACGACGCCGGCGGCGTGGTCGGCACGTTGCAGCGCACCCGGGAACCGCTGCGCGGCGAACTCGAAATGTCGGTGGACGACGTCGGCGGCTACCGCCGGGTGAGCATCGTCCTGCGCAACACCGGCACGGCGGCCACCGACCCCGATGACGCGCTGGCCCGCTCGCTGCTGGGCGCGCACCTGATCGTCGAGCTCGACGGCGGGCGGTTCCATTCGCTCACCGATCCGCCTCCCGACGCCGAGGACGTCGTCGAAAGCTGTTGCCACCATCGCTGTTTCCCGGTGCTGGCGGGCCCGCCCGGCCAGCACGAGCTGCTGCTGGTCTCCCCGATCATCCTCTACGACCATCCCGAGATCGCCCCGCAGAGCCAGGGCCCGCTGTTCGACTCCACCGAGATCGACGAGATCCTGGCGCTGCGCGTGCTGACCATGACCGACGACGAGAAGCGCGAGGCCCGCGCCACCGACCCGCTCGCCGCCGAGATCATCGATCGCTGCGAGCGCCTCGACGCCGAGCGAATGGGATCCCTGCACGGAGTGCTGCGGGAGGACCCGTCCCCACGGGTGCTGCCCACGCTGGCCGACGGCGTCGACTGGTGGGATCCGTTGGCCGACAGTGCCGTTGCGCCCGACACCGACGCGGTGGCGGTGGCCGGGGTGCTGGTGCGCAAGGGCAGCCGGGTGCGGTTGCATCCCGGGCGCCGCGCCGACGCGCAGGACCTGTTCTACGCCGGCCGCACCGCCAGGGTGGTCACGGTGCACGAGGACGTGGACGGCGGGGTGCACGTCGGCGTGGTCGCCGAGGACGACCCCGCGGCCGAATTGCACGAATGGTACGGGCGCTACCTGTATTTCGCCCCCGATGAGATCGAGCCGCTGGACGGCTCGCCCGAGTGAAAGGAAGGGCCGGAGATGGCAACGGTAGGAGTGGTCGCGATAGTGATCGTCGCCCTGGCCGCGTTGTTCGCGGTCGCTGTGGGCCTTGTGTCCATCCCCGATATCCGCAGGTACTTCCGGATACGGCACATGTGAGCGGGTGATCGCACGACACGGGTACTGGTCGCCGGGATCGGCAATATGTTCCTCGGCGACGACGGATTCGGATCCGAGGTGGTCCGGCGGCTGCCGCCGGACCGCGACCCCGGCGTGCGCGTCACCGACTACGGCATCCGGGGCCTGCACCTGGCCTACGACCTGCTCGACGGATGGGACGCGCTGGTGCTGGTGGACGCGATCCCCGATCGCGGCGAACCGGGACGCGTGGAGGTCTTCCGTGCCGAATCCGGCGGCGGCGCTGCCGGATTCGACGGGCACGCCATGCACCCGGAGGCCGTGTTCGAGACCGTGCGCGCACTCGGTGGCGCGGTGCCGCCGACGGTCGTGGTGGGCTGCCAGGTGTGCTCGGTCGACGAGCGTATGGGACTGACCGACGTGGTCGCCGCCGCCGTGCCCGCCGCGGTCGCCGCGATCGGCGGCGTGCTGGCCGAACTACTCGCCCGGCAGGAGGTGTGAGCCGTGTGCCTCGGAATTCCCGGCCTGGTCGTGGAGATTCTCGACGGCTATCACGACCAGATCGCGCTCGTCGACGTTTCCGGTGAGCAGCGGAAGGTGAATGTCGGCCTGCTGGACCAGGATCCGGTCCGGCCCGGTGACTGGGTGATCATTCACATGGGCCTGGCGGTGGAGAAGACCGACGCGGCCGGCGCGGCCGCGGCCCTGGACGGGCTGCGGCTGCTGCGCCAGGGAGACGCGCCATGAGCGCCGCGCGCGGCCGCCGCCGCGTGGTGGTGGGCGGCGTGGTTCAGGGCGTCGGCTTCCGGCCGTTCGTGTACACCACCGCCGCTGAACTGTCGCTGGCCGGCTCGGTGTCCAACGACAGCTGCGGCGTGATCATCGAAATCGAGGGCGCGACAGCGGATCTGGCGGAGTTCGTGCGGCGGATGCGGTCGGATGCGCCGCCGCTGGCGGTCGTCGAATCCGTCGAGTGCCGCGAGATTCCGGTGCGCGGCGGCACCGGCTTCCATATCGCCGCGACCAGCCGGGACGGGACCGGGCGCACACTGGCCTCACCCGATGTGGCGATCTGCGCCGAGTGTGTCGCCGATCTGTGCGATCCGGGCAACCGGCGCTACCGGCACCCCTTCGTGAACTGCACCAACTGTGGTCCCCGCTTCACCATCATCGCGAGCCTGCCCTACGACCGCGATCGCACCAGCATGGCCGGCTTCCCGATGTGCGCGCGGTGCGCCGGCGAGTACGCCGATCCCGCCGACCGGCGCTTCCACGCGCAGCCCATCGCCTGCCCCGACTGTGGTCCCCGGTTGTCCTACACCGGCCCGGGCGCCGGTGATCCGGTCGCCGCCGCGCGAGAGTTGTTGCGCGACGGCCGAATTCTCGCCGTCAAGGGCATCGGCGGGTACCACCTGGCCTGCGATGCCGGCAACGAGACGGCAGTCGCCGAGCTGCGCCGCCGGAAACGCCGCGGGGACAAGCCGTTCGCCGTCATGACGGCGGATCTGGATACGGCACGGCGTATCACCGAGATCGACGAGACGGCCGCCCGACTGCTGACCGGGCCCGCCCGGCCCATCGTGCTGCTGCCACGCGCCGCCCGCGCCGCTGGTACCGAAACCGGCGGGCGCGCCCCGGAACTCGCCATCGCGCCGTCGGTCGCCCCGCGCAACCCCGATCTCGGTGTGATGCTCGCCTACACGCCGCTGCATCTGCTGCTCTTCGGCCTGCCCGGCGACCCGCCCGGCCCCCGGGTGCTGGTGATGACCTCGGCGAACCTCGGTGGCGAACCCATCTGTTACGACGACGCCGATGCCCGGACCCGGCTGGCGGGTCTGGCGGACGCCTGGCTCGCGCACGACCGTCCCATCCTGGTGCCCTGTGACGATTCGGTACTGCGGGTGGTCGACGGCATGGAACTGCCGTTGCGTCGTTCGCGCGGCTTCGCCCCGCTGCCCCTGGCCCTGCCGCTGCCGGTCCAGCCCACGCTCGCGGTGGGTGCGGATCTCAAGAACACCTGTGCCGTCGGCGACGGGCGCTATGCCTGGCTCAGCCAGCACATCGGCGATATGGACGATCTGGCGACGCTGCGCGCCTTCACCGACGCCGAACGCCATCTCGAGGAGTTGACCGGCGTGCGACCGGTCGTCCTGGCCGCCGACGCCCACCCGCGCTACCGCTCGACCGCGTGGGCCCGGGAACAGGCGGGCGAGCGGCCAGTACGCACCGTGCAGCACCATCACGCGCACATCGCGGCGGTCATGGGTGAACACGGACTCGATCCGGCCGCCGCCGTCCTCGGAATCGCCTTCGACGGCACCGGATTCGGGCCCGACGGCGCGATCTGGGGCGGTGAGGTGCTGGCGGCCGGATACAAGGGCTACCGTCGGCTGGCACACCTGCGCTACGTACCGCTGGCCGGCGGCGACGTGAGCGTGCGCCGCCCCTACCGCATGGCGCTGGCGCACCTGCGCGCCGCCGGAATCGAATGGACCGAGGATCTTCCCGCGGTGGCCGCGTGCCCGCCCGCCGAGCGCGCCGTGCTCGCCCACCAGCTGGACACCGGATTGGGCAGCGCGCCGACCTCGAGCATGGGCCGGCTGTTCGACGCCGTCGCGGCACTGGCCGGGGTCCGGTTCGAGGTCGACTACGAAGCGCAGGCCGCGATCGAACTGGAATGGCATGCGCGCGGGGTGGACCCGGGGTCGGATCGCTACCGGTTCGCGAGGCCGGATCGGGCCGGAGACGGGGACGGTCCGTCGGTGTTCGACGCCGCCCCGGTGATCGGCGCCGTGATCGGCGACGTGCGGGCGGGCGTCCCGGTCGGGATCATCGCGGCGCGTTTCCACGACGCGGTCGCGCGGCTGGTCCTGGGCCTCGCGGCCGACTACGCCACCCCAGCCACCCCGGTCGTGCTGACCGGCGGCGTGTTCCAGAACGCGCTGCTGCTGTCGGCCGCGCGTGGACTGCTGGTGGACAACGGTTTTCGAGTCTTGACCGCTCATCGGTTGCCGCCCAACGACGGCGGCCTGGCATTCGGGCAACTACTCGCCGCCGAGGCGGGTTGAGCGAAGGGAGCAGCAAATGTGCCTGGCAGTCCCGGGAAGGGTTCTCAGCCTGCAGGAACGCAATGGCACCTTGATGTCGATCGTGGATTTCGGCGGTGTGCAGAAGGATGTGTGCCTGCAATACATCCCCGACGCCGCGGTCGGCGACTACGTCGTGGTCCACGTCGGTTTCGCCATTCAGCGCCTCGACGAGGAATCCGCCCTGCGGACACTCGCCGAGTTCGAGCATCTGGGTGTTCTGAAGGAGGAGTTCGGGAACGGATTCGAGATCGCGGCCGCGCAGGCGGGCCTGGCGAATCCCGAAGCAGTGCAGGAGTCGACAGGGCAGGAGTCGGATGAACCGGAGGTGGGGTCGTGAAGTACCTCGATGAATTCAGCAACCCGCAGCTCGCCGGGGTTCTCCTCGAGCGGATCCGGGAAAGCGCAACGCGCCGCTGGGCGATCATGGAAGTGTGTGGCGGGCAGACGCATTCGATCATCCGCCACGGCATCGATCAACTGCTGCCCGAGACGATCGAAATGATCCACGGACCCGGCTGCCCGGTGTGTGTGACCCCGCTCGGCATGATCGACAAGGCCCTCGACATCGCCGCGCAGCCCGGCGTGATCTTCTGCTCCTTCGGCGACATGCTGCGGGTACCGGGCAGCTCCAAGGATCTGTTCCGGGTCAAGAGCGAAGGCGGGGACGTCCGGGTGGTGTACTCGCCGCTCGATGCGCTCGAGCTCGCGCAGGCCAACCCCGATCGGCAGGTGGTGTTCTTCGGCATCGGCTTCGAGACCACCGCGCCCGCCAATGCGATGACCGTCTATCAGGCGAAACGGCTCGGCATACGGAACTTCTCGCTGCTCGTCTCGCACGTGCTGGTGCCGCCCGCCATCGCCGCGATCATGGAATCACCGTCGTGCCGGGTGCAGGCGTTCCTGGCCGCCGGACATGTCTGCACGGTGATGGGTACCCGTGAATACCCGCCGCTCACCGACAAGTACCGGGTGCCGATCGTGGTCACCGGGTTCGAGCCGCTCGACATCCTCGAAGGCATCCGGCGCACCGTCATTCAGCTCGAATCCGGACGCCACGAGGTGGAGAACGCCTACCCGCGAGCCGTCGCCGAAGCGGGCAACCCGGTCGCGAAGGCGATGCTCGAAGACGTCTTCGAGGTCACCGATCGCGCCTGGCGCGGGATCGGCGTCATACCGCGCAGCGGATGGCGGCTCTCGGAGCGGTATAGCGAGTTCGACGCCGAACAGCGATTCGCCGTCGGCGACCTGCACACCGCCGAGTCCTCGATCTGCCGTTCCGGTGAAGTGCTGCAAGGGCTGATCAAGCCGCACGAGTGCGCCGCCTTCGGGAAGCAGTGCACGCCACGCAACCCCCTCGGAGCCACGATGGTCTCCTCCGAGGGCGCGTGCGCCGCCTACTACCTGTACCGGCGCCTGGACCTGCCCGCGGAGGTGGCACATGCGTGAGGAGATCTCGGCGCCCGTCGACCTGGCGAACTGGGTGTGCCCCATGCCATTACGGGATTCACCCACCATCGTCATGGGGCACGGTGGCGGCGGCGCGATGTCGGGGGAACTGGTCGAGCATCTGTTCCTGCCCGCCTTCGGCGCGGCCGCCGAGGCCGGGATGGGGGACTCGGCGGTGCTCACCGTCGGGGAGTCCAGGCTCGCCTTCAGCACCGACTCCTTCGTGGTCAAACCGATGGTGTTCCCGGGCGGATCGATCGGCGAGCTCGCGGTCAACGGCACGGTCAACGACCTGGCCATGGCCGGTGCGCGACCGCTGGCGCTGTCGACGGCGTTCATCCTCGAAGAGGGCACCGCGCTGGCCGAGATCGCGCAGATCGCCGGGGCGATGGGTACCGCCGCACTCGGCGCGGGCGTCACCCTGGTCACCGGTGACACCAAGGTGGTCGACGCCGGGCACGGCGACCGGGTGTACATCAACACCACGGGTATCGGCGTGATCGACGAGGGCGTGGACATCCGTCCCCAGCGCGCGAGTGTCGGGGACGTGGTGATAGTCAGCGGCGATATCGGCTTGCACGGCGTCGCGGTGCTGAGCTGTCGCGAGGGACTGGAGTTCGGCACCACGGTGTGCAGCGATACCGCACCGCTGCACGGCCTGGTGGCTGCCATGCTCGCCACCGGCGCCGACGTGCACGTGCTGCGCGACCCCACGCGCGGCGGTCTGGCCGCCTCGCTCAACGAGATCGCCCATACCGCGAAAGTCGGTGTGGCACTGGAGGAGAACAACATCCCCATCCCGGCCGAGATCCGCGACGCCTGTGGACTGCTCGGCCTCGACCCGATGTACGTCGCCAATGAGGGCAAGCTGGTCGCCTTCGTCGCGGCCGAGGACGCGGATCGGGTGCTGGCCGCCATGCACGCCCATCCGCTCGGGACGCGAGCCGCTGCGATCGGCGTCTGTGTGTCCGAGCATCCGGGCATGGTGGTGGCCAGGACCGCCCTCGGCGGTACCCGGGTGGTGGATCTGCCGGCCGGAGAACAGTTACCCAGAATCTGCTGAGGCGGAAGGGAATTCGCCCATGGACCCGGTCCACATCGACGGGACCGAGATGTTCGCGCGCTATGCCTACGCGCCGAACGCGCTCGGCTACTGCGGGCCGCCCGATTCCGCCGGGTTGCGTGACGGGTCGAGCGCGGCGGTGCGGGCGACGGCACCGCTGTTCTCCGGGGCGTGGCCGTATCTGTGCGTGATGTCCGCGCTCACCGGGATCGAGGATCCACTCGACGCCCGCCTTGTCGAATCCTATTGGCTCGGTGGCGGAATCGGCGCCGCGCTGGATCCGGCCGAGTTCGGCGCGGCCCTGCTCGCGCGCATCGGGCCGGTCGCCGGACAGTACTGGGCGCACCTGAGCGCCCGCCTGGCCGTCGAGGCCGCGCCCAACCATAGCTTCCACGTGCTCGGCGTGTATCCCTGGTCCCGGCTGCTCGATGCGGCGGGTGCAGGCCCGGCTCTGCGGATTCTCGACGACTGCCGGATCACCTGGGCGCGAGTGATCGATCGGAGCCACTCGCAGGTTCTGGTCCGGTCCCGCCGGTTGAGCTGGAATGGCTCGAGCCTGGGCCTGTCCAGGCCCGAGGACCGGACCCTGCCCGTCTGGCACGACGGGTACGCCGCCGTGCCCGACGTCGAGGTCGGCGACATCCTCGCGGTGCACTGGGATCACCTGTGCGGGCGGCTGTCACCCGCCCAGGCTGCCGCGCTCGCTACCACGACCGTGCGCCAGATCAGGGTGACCAACGATCGGCTGGCGTTCGACCGCTCCGCCGCGACGGTGGGTTCGAGGTCGGATGGCTGAATTCCCATCCGGACCTCGACCACGTCGGTTGCCGCCGAAATTCGATGAGTGCCAGCGCATCCGGGACCCGATCAGGACCGGCCTAGGCGCTCGGCCAGGATCGTGGCCCGGGCCAGCTGGACTTTGCGGGCCTGGCCGGAGGCGAAGGCCATCAGTCCGAGCGGGGTGCGTAGCCGGAGTTCGTCCTCGATGCGTGTGCCTTCCGGGCTGTCGGCGAACTCGAAGCGGTAGGCCATGTGAACGCCCCCGGGGCTCTTGACCTCACCCCAGACCGCCTTGCCGGGCGTCCCCTCGAGCGACACCCGGATGCGGTTGTCGTATTTCAGCCCGAGGAGCCGGAACCGTTCGACGGCAACGTACGAGCCTTCCTGGACATCCTCGACCGCCACGACGAGTGGCGACAGGCCGATGTAGTTCTCGGGCCGGACCAGATGCTCGTAGGCCACTTCCATCGGAGCAGGGACGGTGAACGTGTTACGGAGAATCTTTTCCGGCATTCCCGAACTCTAGCGGCCACGCTGGTATCGGCTCGGCGGACGAGTGACCCTTCACCTGAATGTGTGATGCCTTGGGCGGCGCGAATCGGGCACGCTGTCGGTTCGGTCGCTGGTATGGCCCTGATCAGATGATGCCGTGACGAGGAGCGTCTCCATGACCAAGAGCGACGAATCGACGATGACGGTGGAACAGGCGCGGAAGATCTCTGCGCCACTGTATGCCGCGTTGAACAAGCCTGCCGAGAAGGACGTCGCAGCACTGCTGGCCGAGGCATGCAACGACGACTACCGGTCGTTCCACACCAACCAGGATTTCCTGACGCGTGACCAGCTGGGTGAGGTGTTCACGCGGATGGGGGAGACCGTCCCGGATCTGGCGTGGAAGGTCGTCGACATCCATGTGGTCGACGACATGATGATCGTGCGCGGCGAGGCGACGGGGACGCCCGTGGCCGAGTTCTGGGGCGCTGCGCCCACCGGTAAGTCCTTCCGCACCATGGCCATCGACGTGTTCACCGTCCGCGACGGAAAACTCGCCACGGGCTATCACGTCGAGAACTGGGTGACCGCGCTGGAACAACTGCAAGCCTCGTAGCACGTCCTCGGCGGGCAACGGGCACGATCCTGGTGTTCCGGAAACCGGAGTAGCACTCAGGCCGGCGGGTGAATTTCGGTGACGATGGTGTACAGCTCGATGATGGTGCCGTCCTGGGTGCGAGCGATGTCCATGCCGACGACCACCGGGGACTGCCCCGCGGGACCGTAGTGGAATCCGAGGTGGCCGATGTCGTCGAGTTCGGACGCTGGGCCCGCCGGGCGGAAGACCCAGTCCGGGTTCTCGGCGCGCAGCTCCTCGGCGCGGCGTTCGAGTTCCTTGCGCCCGTGCATGATTTGTTCCGCCTCGTGCCAGATCACGTCCGCGGCATAGGTTTCGGCGATGGCCGCGGCGCGGCGTGCCGGATCGGGCTCGTTGAAGACATCGAGGAGGTTGCGGCGCATGAGGTCGGCGGGGGAGAGCGTCACGGCAGGTCCTCTCATACGTGGTGGACGTAGCGATTCGCGATCGAGTGTGCCCGTACGGCCCAATCCTGGGCCGCGGGTGCGAGCTCGGCCAGGGAAGTCTCACCACCCGGTGCGGCGGTGCCGACCGGGAGCTGTTGGCCTGACGCTCGCCGCACGTCGAAGGTCTGGTAGATCATTTTCCCGGCGCTGTTCGAGCCGGATGTAGCAGTCGGCGCTGACCCCGGTGAGTCCGGCGGCCTCTTCCGCGCGGAAACTGGCCCAGTTCGTTGCCGGTCATCATCACAGCCTACGTACCGGACCGATCGGATCGGTCGCGACACCACGCCGTGGTTTCGGATCAAGGTCAAGGAAATCGCCGAGAATTATCCAATAAGGGATTACCAACCGACCGAATCGTCACTGCCACAAAGGAAATCGCCGCTCGTATGGCGTGGCGCCATCGACATTGAACACAGCAATCACGAAAACGAGCCAGCACAATATGGGGGCGGCGGGGTTGTTCGTAAGCCCGCAGCGCGGCGCACCGGGACTCAGAGCGCTCGCCAGGTCCAGGGCTTCGGCACCAGTCCACGGAGGCACGCGATGCGGTGCTCGGCTTCTATCGCGGCTGCTTGCCTCGTATCCGATCGGCCGAGCGCAAAACCGACCCATCGGAGCTCCTGGATATCGGCAAGTACCCGATAGCCCGGCCATAGGGTCACGTCGTAGCCGCCGTAGGCGTCGACAAAGCTCTGATACTGGCCGGCGGTGATCCGTCGGAAGTCGGTGTGGTCGACCGCCAGTTGAACGAGATCCCATTCGCGCCAGCCCAGGGACACCTTGTCGAGATCGAGCACAGTGGGATCACCGGAGTGCGGGACCACGAGATTTCCTTGCCAGGCGTCGCCGTGTATGACACAAGGCGGCGACGGATCGTCCAGTTCGTCGTACTGCTGGCGCAGCCGCGCATACTGCTCCAAAAGCCACGAGCGGTCGGCTTCCTCGATCGTGGTTGCGGACTCGATGCGTTCCGGCAGTCGATCGAATGGCGCGTAGCTCGGCAGCTGGAACTCGGTCGGGGGCGTCAACGCGTGCAACTGGCGGAGCATCGTGCCCAGCTCTTCAGGTGTGGACGGCCTGTGGTCGGGGATCAGTGTCCACCAGGTTACGGGCCGTTCGTCCACCACCGTGGGCTGTGGAATCGAGTTCACCGCTCGCACTGTCGTGATGCCATTTCGGTTGAGCCACTGGGAGATAGACAGTTCTCGTTGTGCCGCCCTGTAGCTGTGCGGCTCGCCGATCCGTGCCACGATCCCGTTGGGCAACTCGAAGATCGCATGCGAGCCATCGCGGATTGTCACCGGGCCGTGGGCATCGACGTTGCCGAGTTTCGCCGCCCGGGACAGCACCTCGGCGGCGGTGATCTGCGGTCCAGGCTGGTTCACGAGGACACCTCGAACGCCTCGCGCTCGTCGGTGAGCACGCCGTACAGCCTATACACCTCGGGGATGCCAAGGTGCTTGATCGACGCACGAGTCAGCACTTGCAATTCGTCGCGAATACGTTGGGAATGAAGCTCTTTCGCTTTTCGCGCGGCTTGTAATCCGAGCTCGGCTGCTTCCTGGGGGTCGCCTATCCGCATGGTCAGCGTGGCCAGTCGCGTCAGCGAGAAAGTTCGTGACCGAGGATAGCTCTGGCCTTGTCGCCGGATGGCTTGGCCAATCCGTGGTGCGGCCAAATCCATGTGATTTCGGGCCAACGCGACCGGTATGAGGGCCTTGCCGGTGCTGCCCAAGTGCTCGGCTTCGTCGTAGTAGCACATCCACGGCGCATCTTCGCCGGGCACGCTGTCGGCGAAGTAATCGTCTGAGCGCGCGACCTCGTTCAACGTCTCGTCGGTGCGACCGAGGGCGGCGAGGAACTGTGCGCGTAGCGCGCTGAGCATGGCGCGGGTGGTGGCAGAAAGCCGGTCGGACCGAACTTGGGCGAGTTCGATCAATGACAGAGCGTTGTCGGCGCCGCTGGTGTAAGCCGTCATTCGGGCCATGTCGGCGAGCGTGCTCGCGCGTAGTTCCCACGATCCGGCGGAGTCTGCGCACCAGAGGGCGAATCGGGAGTGTCGCTCTGCGGTGGTGAAGTCGGCGATATCGAAGGCGGCAAAGGCTGCGACGCCGCTCAGGTTGCCAACGGCCTCGAACAGTGCCCGGCGCGTTTCGGGTGCGGTCTTTCCTCGCACGAGCGGTGCGAACGAGTAAAGCTGTTGGCTGGCAGCGGTATTGGCCGATCCGCCGCCATGAAGGTTTTCCGTGGTTGCGGCGTGGCGGGCGGCTTCTTTGACTCGCTCGATATCGGACCATGCGACGCTTTCGGCGTACCGGGTATCAGGTGCGTAGCCGGCGGGCACGGACTCCAGGTTGAATGGGCTGAACACGTTGGCGGCGAGCGATTTGCCGGGTTCATCAGCGTTGGTGAGCGAGCTCGCGCCAGCACGCCGCCTCTCTCGTCGATCGCCGTCCGCCTGGGCGCGAAGGGTGACAAGCGCTCCGTTTGCCTCGAGGGCGTTGTCGATCGCGGCAACAAGCTCAGGCGAGGGAAGATTGGAATCTTCCCACTCGGTCATGGTGACGTACTGGCGCGAATAGCCGATCTTGGATGCCAGTACGCGCTGAGAGATGCCCGCCTCTTGTCGGAGGCGTTTGATTTCGCGCGCCAGATCGTCGGCAACCGATGGCGGTTGCCGATCGGGTTCGGTCGCCGGGTCACCCTCACCCCTGGTCATGGGTTCATTCTGGTCTACCGAGCAGGTATGGCAAGTCGGCTTTCGTAGCGACTCGCCATCTTTCTTGCCTGGCGAGTGCCGCGGTTTCCTCGTTGTGGACGACGCCGCGAATTGCGCGGCTCACACCCGGGCGACGAGGGAGCGCTGATGCACCGAGGTAGCAGGGTCTTCAGGTTCCCCGGGGGTGTGTTGGAACTTCAGGCCATCGGGGACGAGTCCGAGGACTGTCCGGGGTTCTACCTGGAATTTCTCGAGTTCAACGAGGGTGTCGGCGAGCACGAGCTATCGCTGGAAAGGTCAGACATGCGTTACAAGCCAACGTGTTTGGGCTACCTTCGGACTGACGTGTCCGGGGTGGCGCAGCTGTGGGACCAGAGCCAAATCCGCAAGCTCGCAACACGTCTGGGCTACGACTTCGCCGACATGATGATCTATGACCCGAAGTTCGGCCGTCCCCCGTTGGCTCGCCTGAAGGCGCAAGCGACCCGTTTGGATGCCGAAGCGGTCATTGTCCCTGGCCCTGAGCACTTCGAGGGCGGGGAGGTACCCGGGACGCTGGTCAAGCAACTCGACGTGATCACCGTGAACCCCGAAGAGACATACGCCCGACGACCAATGCCACCCCTTCGGGATCTCCCGTCTGCACGTACGGATGGGCCATAACGGGAACACCGGTCGATGCGCTGGACCGAGTCGTTCGCGGCGATCGTGGCCGCCTTCGTGACATCCGTCGTGGTCATGGCGGGATCGGTGCTCGCGGTCGCGCGGTTCGTATTCAACTTCACGCCAACCGAACTCGTCGCCGATGGGGATACATCCGTAGTCCGTGCCGTGGCTTGCCGAATCTCCCTCTGCAGGATCGAGAGCGGCGTGCATGCGCGCGCCGCTCGGGGTGCCCCGTCCTCGCTTCGCTTTCGTGCCCGTCGAGTCAGGGTGAAGCTTCAGATGCCGGAGGAACCGGGGAGGAGATCCACGCTGCCGGATTCGAGCGGATTCGAGCTGCCGGAACCGATGCCGCCTCCGCAGCCGGGCTGTGAGGGCGGTTGTGCGGGGGTGGATCCCAGTGGCGCGGCGACCACGGTCACCGGGGTGGAGGCGGTTTTGAAGGCCTGCTCCACGCTGAGGTTGTGCGTTCCGGCGGTAGTCGGCACCCAGAAGAGCGATGTGTAGTAGCCGATTCCCGCGTGGCCGAAGGTCGACGGCGACGGGGCGCTCGCAATGCACTGGCCGTTGTCGTAGAAATTCACGGTGGGTTTGGAGATCAGGTAGACGTTGGCCTCCGACACGATCTGGTAGGTGTGGCCCACGACGATCGACGATGCCGGCCCGCACGTGCTCGCGCTCGTGCCCGTGCACTCGTTGACCGTGATGGGTCCGAGGTCGGCGGAGGCGGAGGGAGCGGACAATGTGGCGATGGTCGCAGCCAGTGCCACAGTGGTTGTGCCCCAGGCTATTCGGTGCAGGGGGCGGTCGGTGATAGGCATGTGTGAAGTCCTCTTTCGTACCCTTGGTATGGGGTCGACAGAATCTAACGCTCATCTGTTGAAGACGTCGATCGTGAGAGACATGGCAATTGCTTTCGCTCGCAAGGGGCAATCGGTGGTCTGGACGACCCGGTAGCCGGATCACGGCTCGAGTATCCGGAGTCGGTTCCGGACGCTCCATCACCCGAATATGTGACCCTGCCGCAGGGCACTGATGCTGGTTCGAGAGTGGGCAGATCGAACGCAAGCTACGATTGACCAAGCAATTGCTTGGTAGAGGGAGAAGTAGTGAGCGATGACTTCCGGGGACGTGATGGCGCCGCGCTGGTCGCGGGTGGTACCGGTGGGATAGGTGCCGCGGTGGTCCGCGTGCTGGCGCACCGGGGCAGCGATATCGGACTCACCTATCGCGCGAATCGAGACGCGGCCGAGTTGCTGACGAAGGACGTCGAGCGGGTCGGACGCTCCTGCCGCGCCTGGGCGCTGGATCTCACCGATCCGAGTGCGGTCGCGGATGTCGTCGCGCAGTTCGAACAGCGATTCGGCAGTCTGCACACCGTGGTCTACGCCGCCGGGCCCCACGTCCCGATGGTTCATCTGAGCAGCGTGTCGCCGGAGCAGTACCGGGAGCAGTTGACTGCCGACGCCGCCGCGTTCTTCAACCTGATGCACGCCACCCTGCCGCTACTGCGCCGGTCGCAGGGCTCCGTCGTCGCGGTGACCACCGCCGCAACCCGACGCTATCCGGTCCGGGATGGCCTTTCCGCGGGCACCAAGGGGGCAGTGGAAGCCGTCGCGCGCGGCCTGGCGGCCGAAGAAGGTCGCTACGGCATCCGCGTCAACTGCGTCGGTCCGGGCATGCTGACCGACGGCATGGCCGAACGCCTCATCGATTCCGGAGATCTCGACCAAACCGCGCTCCAGGTCGCCCGCCGTAATATTCCATTGCGCCGCTTCGGGAATGCGGACGACATCGCGGAAGCAGTCGCATTCCTCGCATCGGACCGAGCGGACTTCATCTCCGGCCAAACACTGGACGTCGACGGCGGCTACACGGTCTGACCGACTTCGCCGACCGACCGCTGGTTCGCTGACTGTGACGACTATCGGCCCGATTGCAGCCGACCCGGCTGAGCGTTCATTCATCCGCCGGGATGCCGAGGCGGGCGAGTTCGGTCCGGACGGTAGCGATGACGTCGGGGAGTGCGGCGGCGACCGGGGTGGAGAGGCCGACACCGAGGTCGAGGCGGTGAGCTTCGACGGCGATGACGACGAGTTCGGCGGGGACGCGGCCGAGGGCGCGGCCCAGGGGGAGAGCGTCGGGGATGCCCATGGCGTGGGAGCTGGCGGCGTGGGTGAGGCCGCGCAGGGCATCGACGGTGGTGCGCCAGACCCGGCCGGGGGTGGAAGGTTCACAGAGGACGGCATCGACCACGATCGCCAGCTCCGCGTCGGCCCAGAGATCCAGCAGACGCGTCGGCTCGCCGTCGCTCAATGCCACGAGAACGCCGGGCAGGCCCAGCCTTTCGAGTTCCGTGGCCACGGCGGGGCCGATGCCGTCGTCGTGCCGGTACTCGTTGCCGACGCCGATGACGACGGCTCGCGGACCGCTCATCGGCGCACCACGTCGAGCTCGAGGAAGTGGGCCGAGCAGGAGATGCACGGATCGTAGTTGCGGATGGTGCGTTCGCACAGGGTGGTCAGCGCCGCATCGTCCAGGTCGAGGTGCTCGGACACCATGTGGCGAAGATCGTCCTCGATGGCAGCCTGGTTCTGGGAGGTCGGCGGAATGATGGTGGCCGTCCGGATGGAACCCGCGTCGTCGATTTCGTAACGGTGATAGAGCAATCCGCGCGGGGCCTCGCTGATGCCGTGGCCGACGCCCGGCTGTGGCGCGCAGGGCGCCGCGGGGTGCGCGGGCGGCTCGTAGTCGGCAATGAGGCGTAGCGCCTCATCGATGGCGTACACCACCTCGACAGCGCGAACCACGATGCTGCGGAACGGATTACGGCACTCCGTTCCGAGCCCGGCCGCAGCGGCGACCTCGCGGGCGAGTGGGGAGAGACGCCGGGAGTTGAGGCTGTATCGAGCCAGGGGACCGGTCAGATAACTTCGCCCGTCCAATCGCGCGTGGAGCGCGGTGGAATGCGGAACCTGTTCCTCGACGACGTGCTCGCCGAATTCACTTGCGGGGAAGTCGAGTCCGGTGCTGGTCGACACGGTGCCGTCCTCGATGGCGTAATGGTCCGACGCGGTGGCCGCGAGTAGATCGTGGTCGAGTTCTAGATCCGGGAAGTCGAATTGCGCCACCCGGCTGGCGGTTTCGATCGCGTAGTCCTGGGCCCGGCGCAGCTGTTCGGCGACCGGTGCCAGATCGGCGCGGCCGGGCACCGAGTAGAAACCGCCGACCCGGACATTGATCGGGTGGATGGCACGGCCACCGAGCAGTTCGAGCAGCGTATTGCCCGCCTTCTTGACGGCCAGCCCGTGCTCGACCAGTTCGCGATGGTCGGCGGCCAGGGCGATGGCGTCCGGGTAACCGAGGAAGTCGGGCAGGTGCAGCAGGTGAATGTGCAGGGTATGGCTCGAGATCCACTCGCCGCAGTAGAGCAGCCGGCGCAGCGCGGTCAGCGGCGGATCCAGTGTGACGCCGCATACCTGTTCGAGCGCGTTGCAGGCGCTGGTCTGATACGCCACCGGGCAGATGCCGCAGATCCGGGCGGTGATATCGGGTGGCTCGGTGTACGCCCGGCCGCGCAGGAAGGCCTCGAAGAAGCGCGGCGGTTCGTAGATATCGAGCTCTGCCCGCTCCACCCGGCCGTCCTCGACGACAACCCGCAGCGCGCCCTCGCCCTCCACGCGTGCCAGCGAGCTGACCCGCAATTGCCTACTACGATGGCTCATCCCGGTTCCTCTCGGCGAAGTCCGGCGCGGCGACCGCGACCGTGCTGAACACTCGGTCGATATCGACGGTATCCATGCCGTTGATCCGCAGGATCGGCAGCAGCGCACCGATATTGGGCCGTTCCATCGGGCCGAAGCAGCCGTAGCAGCCGCGATGGTAGGACGGGCACAGGGCGCCGCATCCCGCCTGGGTGACCGGGCCGAGACAGGGAATGCCGTCGGCGACCATCACACAGGTATTGCCGCGGCGCTTGCATTCGGAGCAGACGCTGGTGTTCGGCAGGTCGGGTTTGCGCCCGGCCAGCAGCGCGCACAGGGTCTCCAGCAGTTGGCGGCGGTCGATCGGGCAACCGCGCAGCTCGTAGTCCACCGGCACATGCGCTGCGATCGGCGTCGCGGTGTCCAGCGTCGAAATGTATTGCGGGCTGGCGTATACCACCGACGCGAATTCGGTGATGTCGGCGAAGTTGCGCAGCGCCTGGATGCCGCCGTGACTGGCGCAGGCGCCGATCGTCACGAGAATCCGTGACTGCGCGCGGATCTCGAGGATGCGGCGCTGCTCGTCGGGCGTGCTGACCGAACCCTCGACCAGCGACACGTCATAGGGCCCGGGCTCGACCGCGCTGCTCGCCTCGATGAAATGAGCGATGCGGACCCGGCCCGCCAGCGCGAGCAGTTCGTCCTCGCAATCGAGCAGGGTGAGCTGGCAGCCGTCGCAGGAGGTGAACTTCCAGACCGCGAGAGTGGGTGTCGTCATCAGAGCTCCCGTACCGAAAGCAGGGGTTCGGCCACCGCGTAGTCCACGACCGGGCCGTCGCGGCACAGCAGCAGCGGACCGAGCTGGCAATGGCCACAGCGGGCGACACCGCATTGCATATTGCGTTCCAGCGTGACCCGGATATCGGTGGGCGGGACGCCCTTGCGCAGCAGGGCGTTCGCGCAGAACCGCATCATCGGTTCGGGACCGCAGAGGAATGCCGTGGTGTTGCCCGGATCGACGACCAGCTTCGCGAGTGGTTCGGTGACGAAGCCGATCGGTCCCGTCCAGCCGGGACCCGGATGGTCGACGGTCTGATGCAGTTCGAGCATGCCGTCGCGGGCCCAGATCTGCTGGTCATCCCGGAAGAGGATGTCATCGGGTGTGCGAGCACCGGTGATCAGGACGATCCTGCGAAATTCGGTTCGCCGCGCCAGCGCCTCCAGCACCACCGGCCGCAGCGGCGCCAGCCCGACTCCGCCGCCGACGATCACCAGATCGCGCCCGGCGGCGGAGCCGAGATCCCAACCGGTCCCGAACGGTCCGCGCACTCCGATCGTCGCGCCGACCGGAGCGTCGTGCAGGGCCGCGCTCACCGCCCCGACCGAGCGGATGGTGTGCTCCAGGAAATCGACTGCGACACAGGGATTTCCACTGACCGAGATGGCGACCTCGCCCACGCCGAAGCGGTAGAGCATCATGAACTGCCCGGCCCGGAACCGTTGCGCGGCAGCGTCGATCGGGGCGAGCACCAGGGTCGCGGTATCGCTGGTCTGCAGGATGCGGCGTGCCACCCGATACGGGAGCATGGTGTCCGTGGACGCGCCGGCGCGGGCCTCGGCGATCATCGGCCCTCACCTGAGGTGCCCAGGCGTATCGGTGTGGCGGTACAGGTTTCGGTGGGATTGCGGTAGAGATCCAGCAACCGGGCGCGGGTGGCCTGCAATCGTTCCAGGAGCGCCTCGAACAGCAGCAGCGTCAGTGCATGGCCGAAACTCGGGTCGGCGTCGGCGAATTCGGTCAGCCGAGCCGAATCGAATTCGATCGCTCGCACGGGTTCGGCGGTGATCGCGCCGAAATGCCATCGGTACGGCGGAACCAGCCACGACCAGCCGAGCAGATCGCCCGGACCGAGCGTCTGCACCACGACATCGCCACGCCCCGGCACCGCTGCGTCCAGCACCACCCGTCCCTCGCGAATGAGCCAGCAGCGGTCGGCCCGTTGGCCTTCCACGATCAGGCGCTGCCCGGCCGGATAGTGCACCGCATGCCCGGCCCGGGCGAGCGTTTCCAGTTTCGCGCGGTCGAGTGCTGCCAGCGAGGCGAAGGCGGACAGTTCCTCAGTGGTGACCGTCGTCGGCCTCCTCGCGCAGTTCGACGAGCCGGCCCATCTCAGCGGTCAGATCGATACCGGCCGGGCACCATGCGATGCAGCGTCCGCAGCCCACACAGCCGGAGCTGCCGAACTGGTCGTACCACGTGCCGAGTTTGTGGCTGAGCCACTGCCGATACCGGCTCTCGCCCGACTGCCGGACGCTGCCGCCGTGCACATGGGAGAAATCCAATTCGAAGCACGACGCCCAGCGCTCCCAGCGTTCGGCATGGTCGCCGGTGAGATCGGTGACGTCCTCGGTAGTGGTGCAGAAGCAGGTGGGGCAGACCATGGTGCAGTTGCCACAGGTCAGGCAGCGGCTCGCGACGTCCTCCCACTGCGGTGATTCGTGGGATTCGCGAATCACCGCGCGCAGGTCCGCATCCGGCATGCTGCGGCCCATGCGACCCGCTGCGGCCGCCACCTCGGCGCGGGCGTCCGCGATCTCGGCCTGGGTCGCCGGGTGTGAGCGGAGCTCGGCGAGTATGCGCTCGCCCGCCGTACTGCCCACTTCGACCAGGAACCGATGCCCGCTGTCGTCGATGCGTTCGGTGAGCGCGAGATCGTATCCGGCCGAGACGCCCGGCCCGGTGCCCATCGACGCGCAGAAACACACCCCGCCCGGCTCGGTGCAATTCACGCCGACGATGAACAGACCGGCGCAGCGGGCCGCGAAAGCCGAGTCCGGGTACGCATCTCCACCGAGCACCCGCTCCAGAATGCGGATGGCGGCCATATCGCAGCCGCGCACACCGAGGAATGCGGCGGGGCGATCCGGTTGCGGTGGCTGCGACGACGGCCCGGTCGCCGGTGTCGGCGTCGGACCGTCTCCGGCCGCTACGAGATTCAGGTCGGCGTCGAGTCGTGCGATCAGGCGATGCGGTGGATGCAGGAACTGCTTCCACGATCCCGGCCCGGCCGAATGCGCGAAGACCGCCTGGTCGGTGCGGCGATACACGCGATACCGGCCCGGCTCGGTGTGCACGCCCCATCCGGCGGGCAGTGCGGCCGGCGTGTCGAGTTCGTCGAGGATGATCGCGTTGTCGCGCATCGTCGGGCCGATGACCCGATATCCGTTCTCCTGTAACACCACGACGAGCCGGTCCAGCCCGTCGCGGTCGATCGTCACGGTGTCGCCGATGGTCACGGAAGCCTCCGTTCTCGCGCGTCGTTCGATTCCAGTCTGGTCGGCGCGGCGCGGCGCGAACAGCGTCGAAGGTCCTCGGTACGGGGCCGGAGTGCCCAGGTCGGAAAGGCAGTGGCGAGATCGGTCAGCCCTGGCTGTCCGTATCGGAGTGGGAGGCGGGTACATGCTGCATCGACGAGTACCGTGCCGCGGCGATCTCCTCCTGGGCGCGCAGTTCCGCGCTGGTCCGCACGTAGGCGTCGGGGCCTGGAAAGGTCAAGGCCCGATGCCCGGTGTCGGTCCAGTGCACGAGATACGGCGGTGCGCCGTCCGTGCCGTGCACCTCTTCGATGAGACCGCGCCGGACCACGCCCCCGACAGCGCGTCCTTCGACGATCAGCCAGTCGCCTGGTTGTGCTCGCATCGAACGACCTCCTTACCCGTCGGCCGAAAACTGGTGTCTCGAATCTCTATCGTGGTAAGGCCATGGGATCCCCGGGTAGGGCCGGAGGTCCCTGCGCAGGACCCCTGGCCGCCCGCATGATGAACCACGCGACCAGGAATCGGCCGGTAGCGCACCTCTGTGCTCATCCGAACCTATACCCGGCCTCCGGGCCGCTCACGCCGCCCCCTCCGGCTCGGTAGTCGTAGTGGGCAACCGGGTGACGAACCAATCCCGCGCGAGCTCGGCGGCCTTACGCAGGGTGCCGGGTTCCTCGAACAGATGGGTCGCGCCGGGCACCTCTGCCAGCACGGTCTCACATGACATTGCCATGGCCGCCTGGCGATTCAGATCCATGACCAGGTAGTCGCGACCGCCCACGATCAGCAGAGTCGGCGCCCGTACCGCTGACAGTGCGCGGCCGGTCAGATCGGGTCGCCCGCCGCGAGACACCACTGCCCGCACGTGCACGCGCGGATCGGCTGCGGCGCGCAGGGCGGCGGCGGCCCCGGTACTCGCCCCGAAATACCCGATCGGCAGCCCCTCCGCGTGTTCCTGTCCGCTCAACCACTCGGTGACCGCCACCAGTCGCGGGGCCAGCAGGTCGATGTCGAACACGTTGGCGCGGTCTATTTCCTCGGCTGTGGTGAGCAGGTCGAACAGCAGCGTGCCGAGTCGGGCCTGCTGCAGTACCTCGGCGACGTAGCGGTTGCGCGGGCTGTGGCGGCTGCTGCCGCTACCGTGCGCGAACACCACGACACCGATCGGATGCTCTGGAATGGTGAGACGCCCCGACAGCATGGCTTTCCCGGCCCGCACACACACCTCGCCGTCGCGCAGCGGCGGATCCGCGACCGGTCCAGGTTGTGGCCGCGGATCCGGGGCGGCAGCGCGAGCCGACAGACGGCCCGCCTCGGCGCGATCCTCGAAGACCATCGAACCCTCCTTGAGGCAGGTACTTCCAGCCTCACAGCCACCGGCCGCCACCGGCAGATCCGGTTGTCGCCGGCCGGGAGAGTCGTTGGTCCCACAACGCCCTCCGAGACATTGGATTGCTGATAGCGGGGGTGCGGTTCCGGCGCACCGTCGGTGCCGCCGTGCTGCGACTCTCCGGAGCATCCGACGCGCCGACTGCAACAACCGAAGGCATGGCGTCGGCCCTCGGTATCGGTGACTTTCGGCCGTCACCAACGGCCACCCACCGGGACATGCTGAACAGTACGAAGCTGCGAATCCCGAGGAAGGAATGGCGATGTCGAGCACGCATCCCGATACCGACACCATCCGCGCGGCACTGGCCCTGGCCGTGCGCGCCCCGTCTGTGCACAACACGCAACCCTGGCAGTGGCGTATCGGGGAGAGCACCCTGCATCTGTACGCCGACGACACCCGCTGGCTGAAGCACACCGACCCCGACCGCCGCGAACTGGTGCTCAGCTGCGGCGCGGCTCTGCATCACCTGCGAGTGGCGATCGGCGCGGTCGGATGGGAGACGATCGTGCACCGGCTCCCGAATCGCGCGGATCCGCGACATCTGGCCGCGATCGAATTTCGCTCCGGGGCCACCGATCCCACGACGGTGCAGCTGGCGCAGGCCATCGCTCGACGTCGCAGCGACCGGCGGCATTTCACCTCCTGGGAGGTGCCCGCCGTGCACGCGGACAAGGTCATCGAGGCCGCCCGTGTCGTGGGGGTGGAAATTCGCGACGTCGACGCCCTGGAGGCGCGTGGGACACTGGCGCAGGCCTTCGAACAAGCGTCGGCGAGCCACGCCCAAGACCCGGACTACATAGCTGAATTGCATGCCTGGAGCGGCCACCATGCCGCACCATCCGGCGTCCCCGCCCGCAACGCCGTGGTCCCCACGGACCCGACGGTACGTCCGTTCTCCGATCCTCGGCTCCCCGAAGCCGTAGTTCGCGACACCGACGAATTCTCGCGAATGCTGTTGCTCAGCACCGGGTCCGACGATCCCCTGGCGTGGCTGCGCGCCGGCGAATCCACCAGCGCCGCCCTGCTGACCGCGACCGTCCGCGGCCTGGCCACCTGCGCTCTCACCGAACCTCTGGAACTGCCGGCCATCCGGGAACAAATCCGCACGAACATCCTCGGCGGCTTCGGCCACCCGCAAGTGATCATCCGAATGGGCTGGGCGGCAACCAGCGCCGACCCGGTCCCGGCCAGCCCGCGCCTCGCGCTGGACGATGTGGTTCACCCGCTGCAACCGGCCGACTCGGCCGACCGATCGCACTGACCACGCCGGGATGGTCGGTCCGTATGATGCCGCCGACTCGGCTGTCGGCCGAGCGGCGACGCAACCTCGCCGTGATCATTGGGGGATCGACGAGGTCGAATCCTGTGTCCCGTGGCCGTCAGGGATGAATCGGAATGATGTGCGGTGCGTGCAGATTCAGACCCTGCGCGATGGAATCCGAAAAGGTGCTGATGGCGGTCCAATCCCGCAGGTCGCCGTAGCGGCCGCCGCCGAGGAGGCGGTAGAGGACGCGTGCTCCGAGGGACACTCCGACGCGCTCGTAGTGCCCCGCGAAGGCCTGATATCCGCGCAGATCGATCGAGTCACGCACGGCGGCAATGCGTTTCGGCACCATGCGGCCGATCCGCTGTCCGATCGGTCCGCGCAGCGCCGGTCCGATGCCGACACTGAAGAGCCAGACCGGCCGAGCGCTGAGTTCGTTGCGGTGAGATGCCACGTACTCCGCGACGGTGGGCAGCAGGGCCATATCGTGCACCGCGCTGCCGATGACCACGGCATCGAAACGCGACAGGTCCGGTGCGTGCTCGGCGTCGGCGACCTCGACGGTCGCACCCCGGGCGGCGAGATCGTTGCCGATGTACTCGGCGATCTCCCGGGTCGACCCCTGAGCCGAAGCGAAAACGATGCTGACTGCAGGTTTGCGATTCTCCATGTGCCGAGCGTGCGCCCCCCGTGACGGTCCAGAAGAGAGGACTCGTGCCCGGCCGGAGGGGACGATGGTCACCGGCCCGGCGGCCGGACACGGAAGTCCCGCTTCTTCTGGATCTTGGAAGCCTTCATCGGAGGGTCGAAGCAGGCATTTGTTGCTGCCGGTGCGGGACAGGGCACAAGGTCCCATGGCCCGATGCCGGGGTCGCAGCCGAGAATGGGGGAGCCATTCCATCGCTGGTCGGAGGTAGGGACCATGGGTGTCATCGAGGCGCATGCAGTCACCAAACGCTACCAATCCACGCTCGCACTCGATCGTCTCGAACTCGACATCGAGGCGGGGGAGATCTACGGCTTCCTCGGCCCCAACGGCGCGGGCAAGACGACGACGATCCGGCTCCTGCTGGGCCTGCATCGTCCGACCTCGGGCACGGTGCGCATTGCGGGCCGGGACGCGTGGGCCGATCCGGTCGCCGCGCACCGGCATTGTGCCTACGTCGCCTCGGAGGCGTTGCTGTGGCCGTCGCTGACCGGAGCGGAAACCTTCGAATACCTGGAGAATCTGCGCGGCGGCTGTGATCGCGCATACCGCGACCGGCTGATCGAGCGCTTCGATTTCGATCCTGACAAGAAGATTCGCGCGCTGTCGAAGGGCAACCGGCAGAAGGTGCAGCTGGTGGCGGCGTTCGCGACCCGCGCCGAGATTCTTGTTCTCGACGAGCCCACCTCCGGATTGGATCCCTTGATGGAGGCCGCTTTTCGCGAGACCGTCGGTGAAGCCCGCGACCGCGGGCAGACGGTATTCCTGTCCTCGCACGTGCTCAGCGAGGTGGAGGCCTTGTGCGACCGGATCGGCATTCTGCGGGCGGGCCGGCTCATCGATGAGGGCACCCTGGCGCAGCTGCGGCACCTGTCGGCGCGGACGGTGGAGGTGAGCTTCGCGCGGGACGGCGTCGATATCGCTCCGCTGCGCGCGGTCGCCGGGGTCGAAGTGGTCGATGCGATGGATCACCATGTGGCACTGGAGGTCCGCGGTGAGATGGGACCACTGCTGGCAGCACTCACCGGGTTGCCGGTGACGACGATCGACAGCCGGGAACCGAGCTTGGAGGAGATCTTCCTGGTCCATTATCACGATGGCGCCGGCGGCCCTACCCGGAGCGGCCGGGCCGGGAGCGCAGCGGAGGCCAGTCGATGAACCTCGAGGCGATGCACGGCTTCGTCGTCATGGTGCGAGCACGATTGCGCGCCAACCGGATATCGCTGGCCGTGATAACGGTCTTGATGGCTGTGTTCTGCACGGCCGCGCTGCAGACCTATGTGGTGGCGTTTCCGAATCAGGCAACCCGGACCACGATGCTCGCACCGCTGACGAACAATGGCGCGCTGCGGGCGTTGTACGGCTACCCCTACGACATCGCCTCGCCCACCGGCTGGGTGGCGTGGCGCAGCATGACCAGCGTCGGGATCATCATGGCCATGTGGGCGGCGATCATCACGACCGGTGCGTTGCGCGGGGAGGAAGACGCGGGCCGAGGCGATCTGGTGCTCAGCGGCGGACAGTCCCGGCGGCGCTGGTTCGCGGCGGCGCTGACGTCCACGGCCGTCGAGACTCTCGTGATCACGGCGGTGACCGTGTCCGTGCTCGCCGCGGTCGGGGTGCCGCAGCATCTGCTCAGTGCCGCCAACACGTGCGAGCTCGGGCTGCAGCTCGCATTGCCCGCGCTGCTGTTCGCCGGAGTGGGCGCCCTGACCGCGCAGCTGGCGGCCACCGTGCGTGGCGCGCGGTTGCTCGCGGCGGGAATTCTGGTGGCGGCCTTGATCATCCGCATGCCCGCCGACGTCGGCGCGGGCATTCCGTGGCTGCGATGGCTCACGCCTCTGGGCTGGTTCGAGGAACTGCGCCCGCCGGCCGCGCCGCCGCTGCTCACGCTGGCGGCGATCGCTGCCGGAACGGCTGTGCCAGTGGTGATTTCCGTGTATCTGCTGCGGATCCGAGATATCGGCCGGGGCGTGCTCGGGGCCCGGGACAGCCGACCGCCACGGCGACTGCTGCTCGGCTCGGCGTGGCAGGCCGCCCTGCGTGATGAGATTCCGCAGCTGAGTTTCTGGTTCGGCGGGACCATCGCCTACACCCTGCTGATGGGCGGCCTGGTCAAGACCATTCTCGACTTCATGCAGCGCACCCCGATCTATAAGCAGTTCTTCGGTCGCCAGATCGCCGTCGACGGCTTTGTCGCCACGCTCTTTTCGCTGGTCCAGTTGCTGGCCGCGCTCCTGGCGGTGACATTGGTCGTGGCGGCCCGCAGCGAGGAATCGTCGGGCCGGCTGGAAGTCGTGCTAGCCATGCCGCACTCCCGGCTCCGATGGCTGTCCGGCCGCGCCCTGCTGGCGGTGTCCTTGGCGGCCGGTTTGACTCTGGTCGCATCGGTGGGCATGTGGACCGGCGCGGCGCTCACCGGCGAGCACCTTCGATTCGGTTCTCTCCTGGCGGCGTCGGCGAACAGTCTCCCGCTCATCGTGACCACTGTGGGCGCCGCGACCGCGGTGCTGGCGCTCGCACCCCGAGCCGTCTCCTTCGTGCACGCCCTGGTCGCCACAGCATTCCTCTGGGACTCCGTGGGTACGGCACTCAAAGCCCCGGCCTGGTCGCTGGAAGTCTCGCCATTCCACGCTCTTGCCCGCATGCCCATGCAGCATTTCGCCGTCTCGCCCGCCCTCGTGCTCACCACGCTCGGCCTGGCGCTGTTCGCGCTGGCGCTGCTCAGCTTCCGCCGCCGCGATCTCACGCTCGCCTGACGACCAGGTCGGCGACGGAGGTCCTCACCGCGATGGACTTTGCGCACTGCCCGTCGCGGGTACGGCGTCGTTGACTGGGAGCGGGAGGTTTCCATGAAGACCGTCAACCATGAGAGCCCGCGACAGCACCAGCCGATGCGCTGGGAGCCGATCGACAAGTCCGCGCTCGAGCGCGCCGCGGCCAATGCCACCAACTATGAGCTGTCCTACCGGGAATTCACCTGGGAAGTGGCGCGACCGAGTCTTGCGGGATTGCCCGGCGGCGGGCTGAACATCGCGTACGAGGCCGTGGATCGGCATCTGGGCACGCCGCTGGAGAACGCGCCCGCCCTTCGGTGGCTGGCCGCCGCGGGCGGCGACACCACCCTGACCTACGCCGAGCTCGCCACGCTCAGCAATCGGTTCGCCAATGTGCTGCGCGGGCTGGGAGTACGACGCGGGGACCGGGTGTGTTTGCTGCTCGGCCGGACCCCCGAGCTCTACATCGCGGCGCTGGGTGCGTGGAAGGCCGGATGCGTCGTATCCCCGCTGTTCTCGGCCTTCGGCCCGGAACCGGTGCGGCAGCGCCTGGAACTGTCCGGCGCGACCACCCTGATCACCAGCTCGGACCTGTACCGCCGCCGAGTCGCGTCGAACCGCTTCGCGCTGCCGGCCCTGCGGCACGTGGTGCTCACCGACGAGGGCATCGACGACGACCCGATCGACGACACCGTCGGGCTCACCCTCGCCATGGCCGTCGCCGGTGACGAATTCCCGATCGTGCGAACCGGTCCCGAGGATCCGGCCCTGTTGCACTTCACCAGCGGCACCACCGGCCGGCCCAAAGGCGCGGTGCACGTGCACGGCGCGGTGCTCGCGCACCGGATCACCGCCCACTACGCCCTCGACCTGCGACCCGGGGACGTCTTCTGGTGCACGGCCGATCCCGGCTGGGTCACCGGCATGTCCTACGGGGTCATCGCCCCGCTGTGCCTGGGTGTCACGGTGATCACCGACGAGGCCGAATTCGACGCCCAGCGCTGGTACGACATCCTGACCGCAGAGCGGGTCTCGGTCTGGTACACCGCACCCACGGCGTTGCGCATGCTCATGCGCCGCGGCGATGAACTGCCCGCCGGCACCGACCTTTCGAGCCTGCGCTTCGTCGCCAGCGTCGGTGAACCGCTCAATCCCGAAGCGGTGGTGTGGGGCGAGCGGGTGCTGGGCCATCCGGTTCACGACAACTGGTGGCAGACCGAGACCGGCGCGATCATGATCGCCAATCTGGCGGCCGCACAGATCCGCCCGGGCTCGATGGGCCGGCCGTTGCCCGGTATCGAGGCCGCCATCCTGCGCCGCGGGCCGGACGGGCGTCCGGTCATCACCGATGGCGATGTCGAGCACGCGGGCGTGGACGAGGTCGGCGAGCTGGCGGTGCGGGTGGGCTGGCCGTCGATGTTCCGCGGCTACTGGCACGAACCCGAAAGGTACGCACGGGCTTTCGCGGCGGGCTGGTATCTCAGCGGCGATCTGGCCCGCCGCGACCGGGACGGCTACTACTGGTTCGTCGGACGCGCCGACGATGTCATCAAGTCCGCGGGCCACTTGATCGGACCCTTCGAGGTGGAGAGCGCATTGATGTCGCATCCGGCCGTCGCCGAGGCCGGAGTCATCGGTGCGCCGGATCCGGTCGCGGGTGAGCGGGTGAAGGCATTCGTGTTGCTGCGCCCGGGATTCGAACCGTCGGAGGAACTGCACGACGATCTGATCGCCTTCGGCCGGCGGCAGCTGGGCGTGGTCGCGCCGAAGGAGATCGTCTTCGCCGACAGCCTGCCGCACACCCGCAGCGGCAAGGTGATGCGCAGGCTGCTCAAGGCTCGCGACCTGGGGCTGCCCGAGGGTGACGTGTCGACCCTGGAAGTTGTGTCATGACGGGCGGCCGTCGGTCGGTGCGGCCGAAGAGTGCAGCCCAGACCACCCCGACGCCGGGGAACGGAGCCCGGCCTCAGTCGGCGCGCACGAGCACCGAGGGCAAACGTACGACCGAGCTGCCGGCGGACGAGCGAATATCGCTGCTGCGGGACATGATTCGGATCCGGCGCTTCGAGGAGCGCTGCGTGCAGCTCTACAGCGCCGAGGCCATTCGCGGCTTCCTGCACCTGTACATCGGCGAGGAGGCGGTGGCGACGGGCCTGCTCGGCGTTCTCGAGCCCGGAGACGCGGTGGTATCCACCTATCGCGAGCACGGTCACGCACTGGCGCGCGGCGTGCCGATGAACGCCATCATGGCCGAAATGTAAGGCCGGACAACCGGATGCAGTCACGGGCGGGGCGGATCCATGCATCTGTTCGACGCCGAGTGCCGTTTCTACGGCGGCAATGCCATCGTGGGAGGTGGCCTGCCGCTGGCGGTCGGGCTGGCGCTCGCGGACGCACTGAGCAAACGGAATGTGGTGACGGTGTGCCTGTTCGGTGACGGCGCGGTCGCCGAGGGCGAGTTCCACGAATGCCTGAATCTCGCGGCGCTGTGGCAGCTGCCCTTGCTGTTCGCCTGCGAGAACAACCAGTATGCGATGGGCACCGCGCTGAAACGTGAGCACGCCGTCACCGATCTGGCCCTGCGCGCCGCGGGATATGGGCTGGCGTCGTGGCCGGTGGACGGCATGGACGCGGTCGCGGTGCGCCAGGCCGCCCGGCGTGCCGTGGAGTCCATCCGCGGCGGCGGGGGACCGTGCTTCCTGGAATTGCGCACGTACCGCTTCCGGGCGCATTCCCTCTACGACGCCGATCGCTATCGGGACAAGGCCGAGATCGAATCCTGGAAGGCACGCGACCCGATTCCACGGCTGTTCGACGAGCTGTGCGCGGCCGGGGGCGCGAAGCCCGAGGACCGGGCGGGCCTCGAGTCGGCGGTCGATGCGGAGATCGACGTGGCCATCGCCGCTGCTGAGGCCGCACCTCTCGAACCGGTCGCCGATCTGACCCGGTATGTCTACGGAGGCCCGGCATGACGACCTACCGCGACGCGATGCGGGAAGCCCTGCGCGACGCCCTGATCCGCGACGACCGGGTGTTCCTCATGGGCGAGGACGTCGGGGCCTACGGTGGCTGCTTCGGTGTGAGCCGCGGGCTGCTCGAGGAATTCGGGCCCGTGCGGATCCGGGACACGCCCCTGAGCGAATCCGCGTTCGTCGGCGCGGGTATCGGTGCGGCACTGGGCGGGCTGCGCCCTGTCGTGGAGATCATGACCGTCAACTTCAGCCTGCTCGCCCTGGACCAGATTCTGAACAACGCGGCCACGCTGCGCCACATGTCCGGCGGGCAGCTCGGCGTCCCGCTGGTGATCCGCATGGCCACCGGCGCGGGCAGGCAACTGGCAGCACAGCATTCACACAGTCTCGAGGCGTTCTACGCGCACATCCCGGGTCTGCGGGTGATCTCCCCGGCAACGGTGGCCGACGCCCGCGGCATGCTCTGGACCGCACTGCAGGACCCGGATCCCGTGCTCATCTTCGAACCGATCGCGCTCTACAACAGCGAGGGCGACCTGCCGCCCGACGCCGGCCCGGTCGATATCGACCGGGCGATCATCCGGCGCGCCGGAACCGACGTCACGCTGGTCGCCTATGGCGGAACGCTGCGGGTGGCGGAGGCCGCCGCGGACGAACTGGCGGGCGACGGCATCGCCGCCGAAGTCATCGATCTGCGCAGCCTGCGCCCGCTCGACGAGACGACCGTGCTGGAGTCCATCATCCGGACACACCGGCTCGTCATCGTGGACGAGGGCTGGCGCAGCGTCGGCATCGCCGCCGAAATCGCTGCCCGCGCAGCCGAACACGCCTACTACGACCTCGACGCGCCCATCGCGCGCGTATGCACCGCCGAGGTTCCGATTCCTACGCCCGCCAGCTCGAGGAGGCCGCCCTGCCGCAACCGGGCACGGTCGCCGACGCGGTGCGCAAGGTGGTGGGCTGAATGGGCGAGTTCCGGATGCCGTCGCTCGGCGCGGATATGACCGAGGGCACCCTGCTGGTCTGGATGGTGCATCCGGGCGACACCGTGCACACCGGCGACGTCGTGGCCGAAGTGGATACGACGAAAGCCGCGATCGAAGTCGAATGCTTCGAGGACGGAGTCATCGGCGAGATCCTGGTCGACGAGGGCGTCACCGTTCCGGTCGGCACGCCGCTGGCGACGATCGAACCCGCCGGAATCCGGCCGCCGAGGACGGAAGACGTGGCTGCTCAGCGTGTCTCGCCGGGGAACGGGTCGGGGCCGAAACTGGCCGTCGAGTCGCCGAAGCCCGCTGCGGCCGCACCTGAGACGCCGAGAGCCCCGGCCGCGCACGACCACACGCCGCAGACCGCTATTCGGGCGACACCGCTGGTTCGCAAGCTGGCCGCAGAGGCGGGGATCGATCTGGGCGAAGTGCACGGATCCGCACCCGGTGGGCGGATCGTGCGTGCCGACGTGGAACACGCTGTCGAGCGACAGCAAACGGAATCCTCCGGCACCGCGATGGCTGCGCCCCGGCCCTCGCCCCGAGTCGGCCGCGCGTCGGGGTACGCGCGCCGGCTGGCCCGAGAGCTCGGTGTGGACGTGTCCGCCATCGTGGGCAGCGGTCCGGGTGGTGCTGTGCGTGCGGCCGATGTGCGAGCCGCCGCCTCGCCGACCGCCGCATCGGAAACCCTCACTGCTGCTCACGAATCCGTGCGGAAGCCTGCGGACCTGGCCGGTACCGGTCCGGTTGCCGAAGCGCCGCACCATGATCCGGTACAGGTGCGCAAGCTGATCGCGGCGGCGATGGAGAGATCCAAACGCACCGTGCCCCATTACTACCTGTCGAGCACCATCGATATGGACGCGGCGCTGCGCTGGCTGCGGGAGTTCAACCGTGGGGCTCCGGTAACCGCCCGGATCCTGCCCGCGGCACTGCTTCTGGTCGCGACGGCGCGGGCGGCCAAGGCGGTCCCCGACCTGAACGGGTACTGGATCGACGACGAATTCCGGGCCGCCGCGGATGTCCATCTGGGCGTGGTGGTGTCGATGCGCGGCGGCGGCATCATCGTGCCGACGATCCCGCACGCCGACCGGCTGGTTCCGGCGGACATGATGGCGGCCCTGCGCGGGGTCGCCGAACGCGCCCGGGCGGTCCGGCTGCGCGCCACCGACGCCACTCCCGCCACCATCACCGTCACCAATCTCGGTGACCTGGGCGTGGACTCGGTCTACGGCGTGATCGCCGCACCCCAGGTCGCCATTGCCGGTTTCGGCGCGGTGACCGAACGACCCTGTGCGATAGATGGATTGCTCGGGGTCCGCGCTCAGGTCACCGCCACCCTGTCCGCCGACCACCGCGCCACCGACGGCGCGATCGGCGCGCGGTTCCTGCACACGCTGTCCGACCTGCTCCAGCATCCAGAGGAGTTGTGAAACCATGGCCACCACCCTGACCCGAGATGTCGCGGACGGCCTCGTGCGTGGCGCCCTGCACGGATTCGACACCCCGGCGAACCTCGCGGCGCTGGGCGAGGACGAACCGCTGCGCGCCGCGCTGAACCTGGACTCGCTCGACTTCCTGACCTTTGTCGAACGGCTGTCCGCCGCGTGTGACCGCCGGATCGATGAGGACGACTATCCACGTTTGACCACGGTCCGCGCGTGCGTGGAGTTCCTCGTTGAACCCACTGACGGCAAAGTGGTTTCGCGTGGCGCGGCCACTGCCGACGGTGGCGGGCGGAAACTTCGGGAGCCCGGGCTGCCCAGTTGGCTGACACCGAACGTCCGGGTTCTGTGCGCGGTGAGCTTTGCCGCAGATACCGCCAGTGAGCTGCTGTACCCGATCCTGCCGATCTTTCTCACGGCCACTCTCGGCGCGCCCGCGGCGGTGGTGGGGGCGGTAGAGGGCGCCGCCGAAGCCGCGGCCGCGGTCACGAAGGTCGCGGCGGGGCGGCTCGGTGACACGCATCGCAAACGCCCCTATATCGCGTTCGGGTACGCGCTCGCCGCGGTCGGCAAGGTACTGCTCGCCGCTGCCACGGTGTGGCCGCTCGTGCTGGCCGGGCGGTGTGTGGACCGGCTCGGCAAAGGGATACGGGGCGCGCCGCGGGATGCCTTGCTCATGGCCGGCGCGGATCAGGCCTTCCGTGGGCGGATCTTCGGACTGCACCGGGCCGCCGACACCGCCGGCGCGGTCGCCGGGCCCGCACTCGGCCTGCTGCTGTACGAGCTGCTCGACCACCGCATCCGGCCCCTGCTGATGATCGCGGTCGTGCCTGCGATCGCGGCTGTCGTCCTGGTCGGCCTGGTTCGCGAAACTCCTTCCATACCAGCGCCTTCCGGAACCCGATCGGGGGATGCGGCGCCTGCAGGGCGCGAGCGGCTCCCGGCTCGCCTCAGGGCGCTCATCACCGTGCTCACCGTCTTCGCGCTGGTGAACTTCCCCGACTCACTGCTGCTGTTGCGGGCACACCAGCTTGGTCTGTCCGTAGTCGGAGTGATCAGCGGGTACATCCTGTACAACCTCTCCTACGCGCTGCTGTCCTATCCCGCCGGTGCGCTGTCGGACAGAGTGCCGCGCCGGCTCATCTTCGTCGCCGGACTCCTGTGCTTCGCGATCGGATACCTCGGGCTCGGCGCAGTCGAGACGCCCGCCTGGGTTTTCCTCATCCTTCCGGTCTACGGAGGATTCACTGCCGCCACCGACGGAGTCGGCAAGGCCTGGGTGGCAGATCTCGCACCGGTGACACGGCAGTCGTCCGCTCAAGGCCTGTATCAAGGGCTCTCCGGAGCCGGCATGCTCATCGCCGGACTCTGGGCCGGAATCGCCTGGCACGGGGATGGCCGCGGCCCATTGCTCGTTTCCGGATCCGCCACCTTGGCAGTGGCGTTGGCGCTGATCGTGTTCGGCCGGTCGCTGGACCAGCCCGGGGACAGCGCACTGACAGTGTCCTTGCGGGGCTGGGGGCGAAAGTCATGAAGCGGGCAATGACCCGCCAGGCTGAAACCGAACGCGAGAGCACGAAAATGATTGCCGCCGAGGGTGAATTGCTGGCCGCCACGGCGTCGGGTCATGTCTCGGACGCCATGAGGCCCACCCGCTCGCCCTACAGCTGCGCAATTTGCAGACCCTGGTCGAACTCGGCGTGGACAGGAACACGAGTGTCGTCTTCCCGGCCCCGCTGATGAGTGCGATCGGGGACATCGGGATTCGGGTATGCGGGATGGCAGACGGCTCGTCGGTGAGGGCACTTGTACGCGGGTGGTCTCGTTGGGTGGTCGAGGACGTTGGGGCTCGGCGGTGGGGTCTTCGGACTCTGCTGATATCGGGGCGGCCGTGTGATGGTCGAAGTCGACACGGTCGGAGATGTTCGACGACCCGAGTTCGAGGAGTTGAGATCGATGGACATGAGCAACATGGACATGCAGTCACCGCTGATGCAGGTGTGTCACACGGTCATGATGTGGCTGCATCAGCAGGGCATTCTGCCCCCGATGACGATGTGATCGCCTGTGGCAGTGGCCGATCGCCGGCGACCACCTCCACGTGGTCATCGACGAGATCGCAGCCGGATAGCGCTGCGGGTCAGTGGGTGTGGCCGGACGGATGATGCCCGTTGTGGTCGGGGTGGGCGTGCTCGTCGTCGGGTGCGCCGCCCATCATGCGCAGCATGGGGATGCCGCCCGTGCGGACGAAGCGCAGCACGAGCAGCGCGGTGAGGATGAGGAAAGCGATGTTGAGCCAGGTGGTGTAGTTCCAGTGGATGCCCTCGGCCATCACCATGGCGTTGCGTTCACGCGGGACGAGACCGGTTGTGCTGAAGAGGATCTCGACGATATACCCGGCGCCGACCATCGCGGCGTAGAAGGTGCCCAGCAGGGTGAGCATCATGCGGGTGCCATAGTACTTGCGGTAGATGTTGAGGATCGGCAGGATCAGCAGGTCCGCGTAGATGAACGCGATCACGCCGCCGAAGCCGATGCCGCCATTCCACAGCACCGCGGCCAGCGGTACGTTGCCGATCGAGCACACGAACGACAGGATCGCCACCAACGGTCCCACAAGTGGGCTCCAGATCGCCGACGCCAGCGGATGGTCGGTCAGGAAGAACTTCTGCCAGAACGAATCCGGCACCCAAGCGCCGATGGCGCCCGCGATGAGCAGGCCGATGACCAGGTCGCGCAGGATGGCGGCCCACTCCATGACGAAGACGTGGGACACGGCCGTCAGACCCTGCCGTGAGAAGAGTCGCCGCAGGAACGATCCTTCTGTCGGTATCGACATGTCCATGGCGGCATGGCCTTCCATCGATCCGGCCAGCCCCTTGTCGGCTTGGTCGCGGGCCGCATCGACCAGCCGGGAGCGCACGAACAGCCGGAACAGCACCGCCAGCAGCACGATCATGATCGGGCCGCCGACGAATTCGGCCGCGGTGAACTGCCAGCCCATCAACAGGGCCAGGATGATGCCGAGTTCGACGACCAGGTTGGTCGAGCCGATCTCGAAGGCCATGGCCGCGGTGAAGTTCGCGCCCTTGCGGAACAGCGAACGTGCCAGCGCCACAGCGGCATACGAGCACGAGGACGACGCCGCACCCAATCCGGCCGCGACGGCGAGCGTGCGCGGGTGGTCATCACCCAGCAGTCGGACGATCGTGGACTTGCGCACCACGGCCTGCACCAGCGCCGACAGCGCGAAACCGAGAATCAGTGCCCAGAGAATCTCCCAGGTCATCGACCCGGCCAACGCCAGCGCGTGTCCGATAGCGTTCATCGCCATCCTCATCTCGTCCTGTTCGGCAGGATCTGTGACTACACCGCCGCGACCTTATGTGGTCGCGCCGGCGTTCGAGGAGTGCGGTACCGGTAGAGGGTGTTCGAGCAGCAGGACGACCAGCGCCCATACGCTGCACAGGAATCCGGCAGCGAAGCAGATGCCCCGCACGTAGACACCCCAGACAGTGAACGTGTCGAACGCGTTCTGCAACGCGGCGGTGTCGGTGTCGGCGACCGAGCCCACATGCTGCATCGTCGGGGCGGCGATCACGGTTGAGACGATCGCCCCGAGCGCCGCCGCCATCGCCAGGTACAACGCCACCCGGACCGCGCGCGATACCGACCGATCCCGCCGGCAGGCGATCACGGCCGCGAAAATCAGGCCCCACCAGAGGATCCCGCCGACCGGGTACATCACCTCACCTGGCCCCAGATCCGCATGCCGACTGTAATCGGCCCACGCCACCACCCCGAGATCCCGCCATGCGGGCGTGGCGACCAGCGCACGGTCCAGCAGCGATCCGAACAGCCCGCCGACGATCACGGTCGCGACGACCAGGGCCTCGGCGACTGTCAGGCGGCGACCTGATCGCCCGGTCACGGCTGCACTCCCCGGGCCGGCGTCACGGCGCACCGAACGTCGCCGGTATTCCGATCTTGTCGAAGCGGCCAGGACCCAGAGTGTGTGGCTGGAGCGACTTCTGGATCCTCTCGCCGAGGAACACCAGCCCCACCGCCACCCGGATGCAGATCGCCGCCGGACCGTCGGGGCCGGCCGTCCACTACCACCGCTGCGTTCCTGCCATCAGCACTCGCTCCCGATATCGGTACCCGATACAGCACCCGACACCCTACTTGCGAGTGCGGCCCCCGCGTGGTCCCCACGCCGGATCGATACCCACATGGCGAGTGGGTGAACTATCGCGCTGACCGCGGTCAACTATCGCGGCGTGCAGAAATCGGCGCTGGCGACCCGGATCATCGTCGCGGTCGTGCTCGCAGTGCTGGCCGCTGTCGTGGTCGCCGCTTTCACCTCGTGACAAGGACCTGCGAAACCCTCGAGTCCCAGGATTTCGCGAACAGCGATCTCCGGCGACGACTGAAGGTCCCCACTTCGGGGAGCAGTTCCGCGGTTACCGGCCCTCGCACGACTGGGCGTCGGTGCAGCGCAGCACCTGGCCGGGGCGGGTGCCGGAACGGTAGACGGTGATGCCCTTCGCGCCGGCCTGCCAGGCGCGCTGGAAGGCCCGGCGGACGTCGTCGGGGGTTGCGGATTCGGGGAGGTTGACTGTCTTCGAGACGGCGGCGTCGGTGTGGCGTTGGACGGCGGCCTGCATCCGGATGTGCCAGATAGGCTCGATTTCATATGCGGTGACAAATGTACGGCGAAGCTCCTCCGGCAGGCCGATCGCGCCGGAAGCTGTTCCGGTAGAGCGGATTTCGTCTTCCAAGACGGTGGACCACGCCCCTGCGGCCGTGGCGCGTGCCCGGAACAGGGGATCGATGTGCGGGAAGTCGCGTCCGAGGATGTGCCGGGTGTAGGCAAGGCCGTAGAGGGGTTCGATTCCGGCAGAGGTGCCTGCGATCAGCGAGATCGTCCCGGTGGGTGCGATCGAGGTGACCTGCGCGTGGCGCATGGGGGACCCGGTGGCCCAGCGGCTGTGGGGGAACAGCGGGAACGGGCCGCGCTCGGCGGCCAGCTGCCGGGAGGCGGTGTGCGCCCAGCGGGCGATGCGCGCCATGAGCCCGCCGGTGAAGTGGACGGCGTCGGTGCTGTCGTACGGGAGGCCCAGGGCGGCAAGCATTTCCGCGAGACCCATGACCCCGAGGCCGATCTTGCGGGTGGCACGCGCGGCGGCGGCCAGTTCGGGCACGGGATACTCGGACACGTCGAGCACATCCTCGAGGAAGCGGACCGCGATCGCGACAACCTGTGCGAGCCGCTGTTCGTCGAGGCCCTCGCCGGTGACGAAGCGGGCGAGATTCACCGATCCGAGCGTGCAGGACTCGTACGGGGCCAGCGGTACCTCGCCGCACGGGTTGGTGGCCCGCAATGTGCCCAGATCCGGTACCGGGTTGGCGCGGTTGACCGCGTCGAGGAACAGCAGGCCCGGTTCGCCTCCGCGCCAGGCGGATTCGGCGATCCGATCGAACAACTCGCGAGCCGGGACCTCCCGGACGAGGCGGCCGGAATGCGGATCGATGAGCCGATGCGCGCGATCCTGGTCCGCGGCGTGCAGAAACTCGTCGGTGACCGCCACCGACAGGTTGAACGTGGGCAGGGCCTCCCGGTCGGATTTGGCCGCGACGAACTCCTCGATGTCGGGGTGATGCGCGTCGAGCACCGCCATATTGGCCGCCCGGCGGCGCCCGCCCAGCCGGACCACCTGTGCCGCAGCGTTGTAGAGGCCGATGAACGACACCGGTCCGCTGGCGGTGCCGCCACTCGCGGTGCGTGCGCCGCGCGGGCGTAGTTCGGAGAACGAGTATCCGGTACCCGCCCCGCTCCGGTGCAGCAATGCGGCGGTACGCAAGGTGGCGAAGATGGACTCCAGCGAATCGGCGATCGGGAGAACGAAGCAGCCCGAGAGCACGCCGAGCGAGGTCCCGGCGTTCATGAGAGTCGGTGAATTGGGCAGGAATTCGCGAGCACGCAGCACCGCGGAGAAGCGCTCGGACCAGAGGGCCGATGCTCCCGGTCGATATTCGTCCTCGGCGCGGGCGACATGGGCCGCCACGCGATCCATCATGCCGCCGGGGGTTTCGCGGACGACGCCGGCGTCGTCGCGAAGCAGGTAGCGCCCGGCGAGCACGGCCTGAGCCGCCGGATCGAGCCCGAGATCGTCGATCACGGCGTGCGGGTTCCCGGCTCGGAGATCGCTCATCGCGTGACGATCCTGGGGAAAGCCGTTGCCGTATTGCGGGATACGATCTCGGTTCCGGGCGGGTCCGGAACCACCAGCACCGGGCAGGGCGCGTGGCGGACGAGATCCTGGGTGATGCTGCCCAGACGCGCCGTATGGGCGGACTCGGGATCATGCCCGATCACGACCAGTTGCGCAGTGGCACCGAGGCGTTCGACCACGGTCGCGGCATCGCCGACCACCGTGACGGGCCGCACTTCCACATTGGGGAAGTCGCGGCGATACTGCCGCAGCTGGGCGTCGGGGACGACCGAGGTCGCCGCGTGGTGATCGGGCGGAAGCCCCGACCACATCGCGTAGTCGGGTGGTGACGCCCACTGCCGCCCCTGCCATACCCGCGCCACGGTGACATCCGTGTCGCGGTCCCGTGCCGCACGGAACCCGGCGAGCAGGGCCGCACGGGCGGTGTACCAGGTGCCGACCACGACCAGGATCGAACCGTGCTCGGCTGCGGGCCGTCCGACCAGCGCGACCGGGCAGCTCGTCTCACGGGTCACCGCCAGCGCGGTGGATCCCAGCACCACGTGGGAGAGAAACCCGACGTCCCGGGCGCCCAGCGCGATGAGCATCGCGGATCGCGAGAGTTCGACGAGCACATGGTCGACCTGCCCTCGCAGCACGGCGGTGCTGATCTCGAGCGGGTCCGCATCCTCACCAGCGGGGTGCCGCGCGAGTATCGCGGAGCGCGCGTCCTCGAGTGCCGCGTGAGCCTCCCGGTGCCGCTGCCCGCCCGGCCGGAATGCGGGCTTGTCGATCGCGGGCACGACCGAGACCAATCGCAGCGGGGCATGCCGGGCGACGGCCTCGGCCGCGGCCCACTCGGCGGCGCGCACGGCCACCCGCGAGCCGTCGATGCCGGCGACGACCGGACCGGGTTCAGCGGTCACCGGAGTGGGGATGTTCGTCTCCATATAGCCAGGGTTCGCCGCGTCGCTCCCGTCGGCTAGGGACCCCGCACCCGGGATCGCGGGACCAAAGCCCTCGGAACAGGAGGCTGGGTGAGCTGGGAACTGACATTCCGTCGCGTCGACGAGGTCACCGACTTTCCCGAGTACAAGGTCATCGCGGTCGCCCTGCACCCGCGGCCGGCCGGCGGAAGGACTTCCGTCACCGGCGAAAGGACCACCGTCCCCGGCAGCGACGACTCGATGCCCTACAGAACTGCTGGCCGGGAGTGTGAAATCTATTGTGTCAGAACAGTTTACCTCTCGTAAGGAGGGATCATGAGTCTGCTGTCCGTACATCGTCAGCCCGGTTCGCTGCTGCCCGACCTCGCCGAGCTGTGGAACGCTGTGGCGCCGCCCGCCGTCCCGATGCTCGGTACCCACCTGATGCGCGTCGAGGACACCCTCGAGGAGGGGCGTTACCTGGTGCGCGCCGAGATTCCCGGTGTGGACCCGGCCAAGGACATCGAGGTGTCCGTGCATCAGGGGGAGCTGACCATCAAGGCCGAGCGGACCGAGAAACACGAGGCGAAGGGTCATTCGGAGTTCACCTACGGCTCCTTCCTCCGCACTGTCGTCCTGCCGCCGGGGGCTCAGGAGGAAGGCATCGACGCGAGTTATGCCAAGGGCATCCTCACTGTCAGTGTTCCCATCGGTGAACCCGAATCCCCCGTCAAGACGGTCGAAGTCAAGTCCGCCGAGTGACATCCCGGCCCCGCGAACCGGACGGGCCCACACCCGAGAGAAGGCGGCCGATGCCGATCGTGACCTTGACCATGAATCCCGCGATCGACATCGCCGCCGGTGCGGACCACATCCGGCCGACCTCCAAGACCCGCTGCACGCCACCGCGATTCGATCCCGGCGGCGGCGGAATCAACGCCGCGCGCACCATCGCGGCTCTCGGCGAGCCGGTGACCGCGATCTTCCCGGCGGGCGGCCCGTCGGGGCGGCAGCTCGAGGACCTGGTCCGTGACGCCGGAGTCCCGATGCGATCGATCCCGATCGCCGGCCATACCCGCGAGAACCTCGCGGTCACCGACAACGGAACCGGCGACCAGTTCCGATTCGTGTTTCCGGGACCCCGGGTGACCGCGCCGGAACTGCATCTCTGCCTGAGCGAAATCGAATGCGCGGCAGTCGGTTCCCACTATGTGGTCGCGAGCGGCAGTCTGCCGCCGGGCGCCCCGGACGACCTCTATCAGACTCTCGCGGACCTACTGCACGACCTGGGTGTCCGTCTGATCCTGGATACGTCGGGTGCAGCGCTGCGCGCGGTCCGGCGTGGGGTCCACCTCCTGAAACCGAGTGTGCGCGAGCTCGCCGAACTCGTCGGTCACCCGCTGCCCGACCGCAAGTCGCAACTCGCGGCCGCGCGGGAGCTCATCCTGGCGGGAGTCTGCGAGATCGTGGTCGTGTCGCTGGGGGCGAGCGGCGCGCTGGCGGTGACGCGCCACGACGACGAGTGGTTCCCGTCGCTCGAGGTGACCGTCCGCAGCGGTATCGGGGCCGGCGACGCCATGGTGGGCGCCATGACGGTCGGCCTCTCACGCGGCTACCCACTCGACGACGCGGTGCGGCTGGGCATCGCCGCCGCCACCGCCGCCCTGACCACGCCGGGCACCCGGCCCGGCCATCCCGCCCGCATCGCCGAGTTGTACCAGCAAGAACCCGAGACCCGGCCGAGCTGCTTCTCACCGGCCGGCTCGGGCAGCCCCGAAACGCCTGTTCCACAGAGGAGGACGTGATGACACACGAGGACTTCGACGGTCCGCACCAATGGGCCTCGGCCGGTGTCGTGGTCGGAGTGGACGGATCGCTCGGATCGGAGCTCGCCCTGCGCTGGGCCGCGAGCTATGCCGCCCAGCGCCGCCGGGAGCTCCAGATCGTGCACGCCCTCGATCTGGGCGGAGTCAGCAGTTCCGGAGGCCCCTCCGGGATGGTGCCACCATCCGTGGTCGACGCGGCGCGGGCCCGGGGGCAGCAGCTCGTTCGCGAGGCCGAGGAGATGGCGTTGCGGATCGAACCCGGATTGCGGACCGCGACACGGCTTTCGGTGACCAATGCGAGCAGACTGCTGGTGGAGCTGAGCACGGCCGCCTACGCGGTGGTGCTCGGAGCGACCGGAAACGCCGGGACATTCATCCATCTGGGATCCACGCTGTTCGCCGTCACCTCCCATGCGCACAGTCCCGTGATCGTGGTGCGCCCGGATCCGGATGCGCACGACACCCTCCGCGAGTCCGGACCGGTCGTCGTCGGCGTCGACGGCAGCCCGGTCAGCGAGGCCGCCATCGCCATGGCCTTCGCCGAAGCCGCCGAACGCCACACCGACCTGGTCGCCGTACATGTCTGGAGCGATTGGGATTTCGGCGAATACCTCGGTGACCGAGCCCCCGCCGACCTCGTCGAGGTGGACGGGCTCGAGGAAGCCCTCCTGACCGAACGACTCGCGGGCTTCCAGGAGAAATATCCGGACGTGCAGGTGACCCGCCGCGTCTATGTGTCCGCCCCGGCCGACACGCTGCAAGGGTGGTCGAAACACGCGCAACTGGTCGTGGTCGGCAACCGCGGCCGTGGCGGCTTCACCGGCATGCTCCTGGGTTCCACGACGCACACGCTGGTCCAGCACGCCCATTGCCCGATCATGGTTGTCCGTCCCGCGGAGTGAGCCGAGCAGCCGACGAATCAGGAGAAGTCATGGAAGAGAATGCTGTTCCCGCAACGAGTTTCGAGCGCTCGGATCACGATGATCTGGGGATCGTCGTCGGCACGGATGGATCCGAGATCTCCTATCAGGCGGTGATGTGGGCCGCCGTCGAAGCCGACATGCGGGGCTGCCCGCTGCATATCGTCACCTCGTACGCGAACCCGATCGTGGCGGGGGCGACGGAACAGAACCCCCACGACAGGCGTGACCTGCGGCAGCGGGGACAGCAGGTGCTCGCCGACGCCGCGCGTATCGCCGCCCACGCCGTGCCGGGGGCGAGCCTGCACATCAGGACCGAACTGATCTTCGACATGATCATCGGCGCGCTGATCGAGCGCTCGCGGCGGGCGCGGCTGCTGGTGGTCGGCAATCGGGGGCTGGGCGCGATCGGGCGGGCGGTGCTGGGGTCGGTGAGTGCCGCGCTGGCCCGGCAGGCGCACTGTCCGGTCGCTGTGGTGCACGGTGTTTCGGAGACGGACCCGGCGTCGGCGTCGAAACCGGTGGTGGTCGGGGTGGACGGATCGGCGAACAGCGTGCCTGCCATCGAGCTCGCCTTCGGGGAGGCGTCGCGGCGCAAGGCCGACCTGATCGCGGTGCAGGCGTGGAGTGATACGGGTGGCTTCGACCTACCCGTGATGGGGTGGGACGCGATCCGCAAGACCCAGGATGTGCTGCTGGAAGCGGCCCTCGCCGGCTACGCCGCGCGCTGTCCGGAGGTCACCGTGCACCGGGTCGTGTCCTCCGATACCCCGGTGCGCGCACTGCTGGAGGAGGCCGAGAGCGCGCAGCTCGTGGTGGTCGGCAGCCATGGCCGGGGCGGATTCGCCGGGATGGGGCTGGGCTCGGTGAGCTCCGCGCTGCTGCATCTGGCACAGTGCCCGGTCCTGGTCGTCCGTCAGCCATCGCAAACCCGGGCCGAAGAACCCGCCGGACAGTGACTTTCGGCCGTCACCGGCGGCCTGTCGCACGGGCCATGCTGAGTGAGGGCACGAGATTTCCGAGGAAGGACAGGCGATGTCGACTCTCCCCGATCACGACACCATCCGCGCCGCCGTGGCGCTGGCGGTGCGGGCGCCGTCGGTGCACAACACCCAGCCGTGGCGGTGGCGGGTCGGCGATACCACGGTGCACCTTTACGCCGACGACAGCCGCCGGCTGCCCTACACCGACCCGGACAGCCGGGAGCTGGTGGTGAGTTGTGGTGCGGCGCTGCATCATCTGCGCGTGGCATTGCGCGCGGTGGGCTGGGACACGGTCGTGCACCGGTTCCCGAACCCCGCCGAGCCGAGACACCTCGCCGCCCTGGAACTCCACCACGCCGAGCCCGACGCGACCGCTACGCGTCTGGCGCGCGCCATTGCCCGGCGGCGGAGCGACCGTCGCCGGTTCACCTCGTGGGAGGTGCCGCCCGCGCAGGTAGCCGCGGTCGTCGCCGCGGGCGCGGATGTACCGGGAGTGCAGGTCCGGGAGGTCGACGCGAACGGCGAGCACGCGCGACTGCTGCGCGCTTTCGTCGACGCCGCGACCGCGCACCGCGGTGACGCCGGCTACAACGCCGAGCTGGCGGAATGGAGCGGTCACCACGACAGCGCGCAGGGCGTACCCGCGCGCAACGCGGTGGTACCGTCGGATGCGACGGTCCGGCCGTTCGGTGACCCGCGCCTGCCCGAAGCGGTGGTGAGCGACACCGAGGAGGCCGCGCGAATGCTGTTGGTGTGCACCGCCTCGGATGATCTGCGGGGCTGGCTGCGCGCCGGCGAGGTGGCGAGTGCGGTATTGCTCGAGGCCACCGCGCGGGGTCTGGCCACCTGCTCGCTGAGCGAACCCCTCGAAGTCACCGGTGTGCGTACTCGGATCCGCCGGGATCTGCTGGGCGACTTCGGTTATCCGCAGCTGATCATCCGGATGGGCTGGGCGGTGACCAGCGCCGCCCCGGTACCCGCCACACCCCGGCTCCCGCTCGAGGACGTCGTTCGTCCGCTCGAATCCCTGAGCCTGTCGGGTGAGCAATAGCGAAGACACGAGAGTCAGGAGCGCACAAATGACTGAAGACCCTGCCCCGCAGGTGGATCCGAATCCACCGATCGTCGTCGGCGTGGACGGCTCGGCCGTCTCCTACCAGGCGGTCGCCTGGGGGTCGCTGGATGCCGCGCGGCACGGAGCCCCCTTGCACATCGTCACATCGATCTGCGCGCCGACCGGGCTGCCGCCGACCGCCGTGCTCGACACCCCCGATATCGCGTCGCTCGAACTGGACGGCGAACGCATCGTGGGTGAGGCAACCCGCATCGCGTCCGAGACATTGCTCGGCGAGGGGGTCGAGATGTCCTCGGAAGTCACCGAGGAGCCGATCATCTCGCGCTTGATCGACCTGTCGCGGGACGCCCGGATGGTCGTGCTCGGCAGTCGCGGACTCGGTGCGCTCCGGCGTGGGCTGCTGGGGTCGGTCGCCACGGCGGTGACCCACCACGCGCACTGTCCGGTCGCCGTCATCCACACGACCGCGGCCGCCGACCCGGTGTCGGCGCGGCAGCCGGTGCTGGTCGGTGTCGACGGCACGCCGAGCAGCGTTGCGGCGCTGGAGCTCGCGTTCGAGGAGGCGTCGCTGCGCAAGACCGGCCTGACCGCACTGCACGCCTGGAGCGACGTCAGCGGACCCTACCTGCCGATGTCGGGGTGGGAGACCATCGAGGAGCAGGAGCGGGCGACCTTCGCAGAGGAGATGGCCGGATACGCCGAGCGGTATCCCGATGTTCCGGTGCGGCGAATCCTGGTGAAGGACCGCCCGGTTCGCTCGCTGCTGGACGAAGCCGAACACTCGCAGCTGGTGGTAGTCGGCAGCCACGGACGCGGTGGCTTCACCGGCATGCTCCTGGGCTCCACCAGCAACGCCCTGCTGCACAGCGTCGACTGCCCGATCGTCATCGTGCGTGGCACGTGACCGGATCGCTCGGCGGCGGCCGGTTCACCGCAGCGGCACCGCCCAGTGCAGCAAGGTCCCCGCTCCTTCGGGGTTGCGGCCGTAGGAGAAGGTTCCGCCCATCTCCTCGGCCCGGCGCTGCAGGTTGTGCAGTCCACTCGGGGTGATGTTCTCGGGGATCCCACAGCCGTCGTCGGCGACCAGGACGGTCAGATCGTCGGAGACGTCGATGGTCACCGAGACGGTCCCGGCCCCGGCGTGTCGTACCGCGTTGGAAATCGCTTCGCGCACCACGGCTTCGGCATGGTCGGCGAGTTCGGCCGCCACCACCGACAGTGGCCCGGTGATGCGCAACGACGTGCGCAGGCCGGTATCGGCGGTGTGCGTGCGGATCACCTCCTCGATCCGCTGCCGCAGCCGGGTGCTGCTCGCCGCGCCGCCGTGCAGGTCGAAGATCGAGGTGCGGATCTCCTGGACCACGTCCTGCAATTCGTTGATGACGTCCGAGATCCGTTCGCGCACTTCGGCCGAACGGGCGCGGGCGACGGTGCCCTGCAGGCTCAGACCGGCCGCGAAGAGCCGCTGGATGACGTGGTCGTGCAGGTCGCGGGCGATGCGGTCGCGATCGGTCAGCACGTCGAGTTCGCGCATGCGCTGCTGGGCCTCGGCCAGCTGGATCGCCAGCGCGGCCTGATCGGTGAAAGCGCCTGCCAGTTCCTGCAATTCGTCCGCGAAGGGGGGAGCGCCGGCCGCGCGGACCATGACCAGCACGCCGAAGGTCGACTCCTGGGCGTTGAGCGGCAGGATCAGCGCGGGTCCGGCGTCGAGCGCGGTGTCGAGGCCGAGATCGTCGCTGTCGTCGAGGCGCAGGGCCACACCCTGGCGGAACGCTCGTCCGATCGCCGTCCCGGAGGTGTGGACCACTCCGGTGTGATCGTGACCGTCCGGCCCGGCGCACTTGCTGATCCGCAGCCCCTCGGCGTCACTGTGGTTGCCGTCGGGTTCCTCGTCGACCGCGAGGAACGCCCATTCCGATTCGGTGAGCGTGCGCGTATGCGTGACGAGGTGGGCGAGCACCTTCTCGGGATCGGTTCCGGCCAGGAATTCGGTGGCGATGTCGCGGGTGGCTTCGATCCAGGCTTGGCGGGTCCGGGTGGACTGGTACAGCCGGGCGTTGTCGATCGCGATTCCGGCGGCCGCGGCAAGGGCCTGCACGATGACCTCGTCGTCCTCGGTGAAGGGTTGCCCGCCGGACTTCTCGGTGAGGTACAGGTTGCCGAAGATCTCGTCGCGGATCCGGACGGGTACGCCGAGGAAGGTGCGCATCGGTGGATGGTGGTCCGGAAATCCGACCGACGAGGGATGATCGGCGATGTTGTCCAGGCGGATCGGCTTGGGCTGGCTGATCAGCAGACCCAGCACGCCGCGGCCCTCCGGGAGATCGCCGATCCGGGCTCGCATCTCCTCGTCGATGCCCTCGTAGATGAACTGTTCGAGCTGATCGTCCGCGCGGACGCCGAGCGCACCGTAGCGGGCGTCGACGAGGCTGATGGCGGTGTGCACGATGGTGCGCAGGGTTTGGTCCAGATCGAGCCCCGAGGTCACCGAGAGCATCGCCTCGACCAGGCCGTCCATGCGGTCGCGAGCGTCGATGATCTGTTCGACACGGTCCTTGACCTCGGTGAGCAATTCCCGCAGCCGCAGCTGGGAAAGGGTGTCACGTACCGAGTAGGAGCCGTCGGTAGGCTCAACGGTCATTTCCTGGCTTCCCTGCACTCGTGTCGGGCGCGCACAACTGGTTCTGTTACGGCTGTTCCAGTTTAGGCACGCGCGCGCCGACGATGGTGCAGGTGAGTGACGCGCAGCGTCACCGCCGGTCCGGCTGGGCCAGCGCGCTATCCAGGAGCACGCGCCGTTCGGCGGCTGCGACGGCGCGCCGGGTGCGCTGGATCGCATCGGGTGAGACGGACACCGACGTGATGCCCGCGCGCACCAGATGCTCCACGAATTCCGGACGGGTGGAGGGTGCCTGGCCACACAGCGACGAGGTGATGCCGAGCCGGCGGGCGGTGGTGACGATCTGCTCGATGGCGTTCAGCACCGCCGCATCGGATTCGTCGAACAGGTCGGCGCACTCCTCGGAATCGCGGTCCACGCCCAGCACGAGCTGGGTCAGATCGTTGCTGCCGATGGAGATTCCGTCGATCCCCAGTTCGACGTACTCCGGTAGCCGGTACATCACCGATGGCACCTCGGCCATGACCCAGCGGTGCAGGCCACGCTGGCGTCCGAGGGGGCTCTCGTCGACGAGCTCGAGGCACTGCTCGAGTTCCCAGCGGGTGCGGACGAACGGGATCATCAGGTGCACGTTCGGGGTCTGTTCGCGCACGCGTGCGAGCGCGGCCAGTTCGAGGCGGAACATCTCCGGCTGGCGGACGTAGCGGTAGCAGCCCCGGAACCCGATCATCGGGTTGTGCTCCTGGGGCTCGTAGCGGTCGCCGCCCTCGAGTGCCCGGAACTCGTTGCTGCGCATATCACTTGCCCGGTAGACGACCGGGCGCGGGGCGAAGGCGGCGCTGATCCGGTGGATGGAGGCCGTCATGCTCTGGATGAACTTCTCGTCCTCGCCGCGGGCGATGAGGTCGCGGGGATGGCGGCCACCGAGCGCCTGGGTCAGCAGGACCTCGGCGCGCAGCAGGCCGACCCCGTCCGCGTCTCCGGCGGCGGCGCGTTCGGCGACTTCGGGCAGCGCGAGATTCACGTAGACGCGCGTCGCGGTGGCCTCGGGTGCGGTGGTCTCGGGGACCGGGCGCGGCACCGCGGTGGTCGTGGCCGGAAACGGGTTTCCGGCGTACACCTGGCCGGCGGACCCGTCGACGGTGACCTCCTGGCCGGTGGTCAGCTGGGCGGTGGCCGTGCGGGCTCCGACGATGCACGGGATACCGAGTTCGCGCGCCACGATGGCCGCGTGGCAGGTCATGCCGCCGCTGTCGGTCACCACCGCGGCGGCCCGCGACAGGGTCGGCAGCCAGTCCGGATTGGTCATGGGGGCGATCAGGATCTCGCCGTCGCCCAGCGCGGATCCCTCTGCGGGCGAGCGCAACACGCGCGCGGGCCCGGTGGCACGGCCGGGTGCCGCGGCCAGTCCGCGCACCAGTACCCGCTCCTCGACGGCGTGCGCGATGGGCGGTTTCGGCGCGGTATCGCCGGGCAGTATGGTGATCGGCCGCGCCTGGACCAGCCAGAGGTGCTCGTCGTCGAAGACCCATTCGACGTCCTGGGGGCGGCCGTGGTGCGCCTGCACCTCGAGCGCGAGCCGGGCCACGGCGACGGCCTGGTCGTTGGTGAGAGCCGGCGCCTCGGCCTCGGATTCGGAGAGCTGAATTCGCTGATCGCCGTCCGCGCCGGGCACGATGGCGAAGCTCTGGCGGCCGACCTGGGTGGTGAGCAGTGTCGGTCCGGCCGCGTCGAGGACGTAGGTGTCGGGTGTGACGGCGCCGGAGACCACCACTTCGCCCTGGCCGCGCGCGGCGTCGATGACGATGCGATCGAGCGAACCGGTGGCCGGGTCGGCGGTGAAGGCCACGCCGGCCGTGCGGGCGGCCACCATCCGCTGCACCACCACGGCCATCTCGGGCCGATTGTGCATGCCGCGCCGCGCCCGATAGGTCAGCACGCGCGAGGAGAACAGCGATGCCCAGCAGTCGGTCAGCGCGGTGATCAATTCTTCGTCGCCGCGAATATTGGTGTGGGACACGTTCATTCCCGCGAACGACGCGGTCGCGCTGTCCTCGCCGACGGCCGAGGACCGCACGGCCACGGTAACCGCGTCGCCGAGCCGGTGATAGGCCGACAGCACGGCATCGCGGACGGCCGGTGACATCGGAGTGTCGTGCACGAATTCCCGCATGCGGCGGCACAGCTCGTCGAGCTGCTGTGCCTCGTCGCGGGTCGCGCCCTGTGCTGCCGCGAGCCCTCGGGTGTGCAGCTCGTCGAGTTCGGGGCCGTGCGCGCCCGCGCCGATCACCTCTTCGTAGGCGGATTTGAGCACGACGAACCCCGGCGGCACGGGCAGGTGCGCCGCGACCAGTTCACCGAGATTGGCGCCTTTGCCGCCGGCGCGGTCGGCATCGGTCAAGCGCAATTCATCGAAGGTGGCGACATAGTCACCCATGACGGCTCCAGTTCTTTTTCGACCCGGGCAGCATGAGCAGCAACAGAATCGGGACGGCGAGGATGAACAAGGCGGACAGCATCGCCAGCGGCGACGCGCCGCTGAGTTCGAGGCCGGTGACCACGAAGGGAAGTGCGACGACGAACAGAGGGGCGTGCCGGATCGTCATTGCTGTGCCTCCGGAGACTCGAAAACGCCTGCGGCGGTGAGAACCTCACTGAAATCGGTACCGAGCAGCACGCGCCGCAGGGGCACGGGAAGTTGTGCCAGCACGTGGTCGAGCTGGCCGGGGGAGAACAGCTGGGCCAGCGCATCGGTGACCGCCGCGGACATCCGCCTCGCCTCCTCCGTCGACACGTCCGCCGTCCGGGCGAACTGGTGCAGGAACGACTGCGGATCATGGCGCACCGGAACACGTCCCGGCGTCCAGCCGTCGTAGAAGACACCGCGCAGCAGCGTGGGCAGCTGGGCGCTCAAGTGCGCGGCCGCGCCGATATCGAGGCGGTCGCGCACGGTGTGCAGCCAGGCGCGCAGGGCCCGATTCGCCTCCATCCGGTCGTCGGTGCCGAGCCGGTCGGCGACGGTGCGCAGCCAGATGCGGCCGGTATGGATCGCCGGGGCGAATGGATCGGTGTGATGGCTCATCGGCATGGCCTTTCGCGGAAACGGGATGACCGGGGGTGCGCGGGTCAGGGGTGGGTCGGAGTGGCCTGGGCCTGCGGCAGGTGCAGGGCCTGCGCAATGGTGTCGGTCCAGACAGTGATGTCGGACCAGTCGCGCAGGTCCCCGTAGCGGGCACCGCCGAGCACGCGATACAGGGCGCGGGCGGGCAGTGAGACCCCGACACGCTCGTAGTGGCCGGCGAACGCGTGGAAACCACGCGGTTTGATCGAATCACGCAGGGCGGCAATCTTTCTCGGGACGACACTGCCGATGCGGCGTCCGGTCGGGCCGACCAGGGCCGGTCCCAGCCCGACGCTGAACAACCACACCGGGTATGCCCGCAGTTCGTGGCGGTGCGAGCGGACGAATTCGGTCATCTCCGGCAGCAGGGCCAGATCGTGCACGGCGCTGCCCAGCACGATGGCATCGAAGAGCGTGAGTTCGGGAGCGTGTTCGACGTCGGCGACCTCGACGGTCGCGCCGCGGGCCGTGAGGTAGGCGCCGATGTAATCGGCGATCTCCCGGGTGGATCCCTGGGCGGTGGCGTAGATGACGGCGACGCGGGGAGCGGTGGTTTCCATGCATCGAGCCTGCTCGCGTGGCCGGATTTCGGTGAGAGGCCTCCTACCCGTGGTGACCGGGACCATGGTCCTCGACCACCTCAGCCGGCCGCCGCGGCGGGATGGGCCAGGTCCGCCACTACGGCGGCGAGCAATCGACGCGCCGCTTCGGCCGGTTCGGCGCGTTCGGGCCTGGCCAGGACCTCGGCGAGCAGCGTGGGATCGGTGGCCTCCACGAGCACCCCGGTCCGGTCGGCCCGCACGACGACGATGCGGGGCAACAGACATCCCGCCTCCCGGTCGATGGAGAGGGCACGACCGGCGGGCTGCGGGTTGCAGGCTCCGAGGATCAGGTACTCCGCGATGTGCTCACCGGTCCCCTCGCGGAGTGCGGCCTGGACGTAATTCGGTCACGACGCCGAATCCTTGCTCCCGCAACGCGATCCGGGTGCGGTCCACGGCGTCGGGGAACGTCGCGTCGAGGCGGACGGTGATGGCCGCGGCGGGGGCCACCGGAATCCGGATCTCGGTGATCAGCAGACGGGGATGCCACAGAGGACAAGGTCACGGTGATGTGGAAACAAACGCACGGCCGTGCGGGGCGATCGGAAGGCGGGCCGGGTCATGATCACCGCCGTTCGTCGGCGGCGAGGGCGAAATAGTTCTCCTCCTCCTGGACGAAATGCAGGCGCAGCACGGCGTGCAGGCCGTGGAGGCAGGCCAGCAGGTCGTCGATCTGATCCGGGTCGAATCCGCCACGCGCGTGGGCCAGTTCGAGGTGGGTGCCTATGCGGGTGGCCAGCCGCTGGATTTCGGCGTGCGCGCGGCTCATGGTGGCGGTTGCCTCGGTGCCGCCGAGCGGCCCGGCGAGCGCGGGATAGAGCTGGGTCTCCTCGGCCACCTCATGGGGCAGCAGGTCCTCGATCAGAAAATGGTGCGCGCTGTCGAGTGCCGCGAGGGCAGCGTCGTCGGGGCGGTCCGCGACCCGGTCTGCGACCGTGCGGAGCCTCGCGAGGGCGTCCTGCAGGACATCGTGTTCGGCGGCGAAGCGGTGGAGCAGCTCTTCGGTGTCCGCCGGCAGGTCCAGGCGGGCGGCCGGATTGCCGCGCAGTGCTCGCAGCGCGTTCAGGATGACGGCGACGTCGATGGCCTCCTGAAGCAGCGCGCCCGCCGCGGGCGGCAGCCAGCCGACGGCCGCGACGACCATGGCCGCCAGCGACAGGGTCATGCCGACGGTCGCGCTCTGGACCGCGATTCGACGCGACCAGCGGGCGATGTCCATGGCGTCCGCGAGCCGGTCCAGCCGATCGGTGGTGAGCACGATGTCGGCGGCCTCGGACGAGGCGGTCGAACCCCGCGCTCCCATGGCCACTCCCACCGTGGCGACGGCGAGGGCGGGCGCGTCGTTGATGCCGTCACCCACCATCACGGTCACCTGCTGCCGGCTCTCGCGGCGCACCGCCTCGACCTTGTCGGCCGGGCTCTGGCCCGCGTAGACCTCGTCGAGGCCCAGCACCGTGGCGACCTCGCGCGCGGGCTCGGGGCGATCACCGGTGAGCATGACGAGGCGGTTCAGTCCGGCCTCCCGCAGCCGGCGCAGGGTACGGGGCGCCTGGCGCCGCAAGGGATCCCGCAGCAACACGACACCCCGCGGGTCGTCGTCGACGACGATCCAGGCGACGGCGGCGGAGTCCAGCCGTGCCCGATTCATCACCGGCCGCGCCCATTCCGGGGTGATCATCGACTCCGGCAACTTCCCCACCTGCACGCGATGACCGTCGACCGTGCCGGTGACGCCGCGACCCGCCTGCTCGGAAACCGCTGTGGCAACGGCGAGCTGGAGCTTGCGGGTCAGCGCCTCGGTCACGATCGCCTCGGCCAGCACATGTGGCGACAGCTGATCCGCCGAGGCGGCCAGCTGCAACAGCCACGCTTCATCCGCACCCGGAGCGGCGGCGACCTCCGTGACCACGGGCCGCCCGGCCGTGACGGTACCGGTCTTGTCCATGACCAGAGTTGTTGCGCGACCGAGATCTTCCAACGCCCCGCCATCGCGCACCACCACGCCGACCCGCGACGCGCGTGAGAGCCCCGACACGATGGCAACGGGTGCGGCCAGCAACAACGGGCAGGGAGTCGCGACCACGAGCACCGCCACCGCACGCACCAGCGATCCGCTGAACCAGTACGCGGCACCCGCGACGAGCAAGGTCAGCGGGAGAAACCACACGGCATAACGGTCCGCCAGCCGGACCGTGGGCGCGGTGGCGGCTCCAGCCTCGCGTGCCAGCCGCACGATCCCCGCGTAGGTACTGTCGTCGGCCGTCGCGGTCGCCCGCATCTCGAACACGCCGCCGGCATTGAGCACGCCGCTGCGGACCGGCTCCCCGGGGGCGCGCTCGACCTGGAGCGGTTCACCGGTCAGCGCCGATTCATCCAGTGCCGCAACGGTATCCATGATCCTGCCGTCGGTGGGAACCACCTCGCCGGCAGCGATCACCAGGATGTCACCCGGAACGATCTCATCGAGATCGACGACCCGCACCACGTCCCCCTGCCGTCGCCGCGCCGACCGCGGCGCCCGCTCGAGCAGGGCCCGCAGATCCCGGGCGGCGCGCCGCTCGGCGGCGGCATCGAGCGCGTGCCCGCCGCTGAGCATGACCGCGATCAGCGCGCCCGCGAGGTACTCGTGCACCCAGAGCGTGCCGACCAGCGACAACACCGCGATGAGGTCCACTCCGGCGCGCCCGCGGCGCAGCGCAGCGACAACCCACCACACTGCCGGGACCAAGGCCACCACCGTGCCTGCGGCCCAGCACCAGTCGGCCACCCCTGTCGCCCCGGCGGCCCAGGCGACGCCACCGGCGACCAGCGGTGCGATCGTCCCGGCCAGCAGCACCGTTCCGAGGACACCGCCGGCTCGATCGATCCAACCCTGGAAACGTGAATCGGCCACCATGGCTCTCGTCCTTTCGCCGGGTGTGCATTCCCGACCAGTGCATCGCAGTTGTCCGAAGGAGCGACAGGGCCACAGTCCCCGAACACCACTGCCCTTCGTCCCGGTCGTGGCCCGCCCAGGGTTCGTGGGCTGTGCCATGTCCGATGGATGCCCGAGACAGGACCTTCGGCCCTGTGAGGGGCGCTGGTGCGGATGCTGACATGGATCGAGGGGTTTGTCGTGCAGGGGATCAGGTGAGAAAGGGTCAGTTGATGCGTGGGTATCAGTTCGCTCCGCGCGCCACCGTGAGTCTGGGGCGCGCGGAAGCACTGCGGCTGCTGGCCGATGTTCCCTTCGGGAGGGTCATCTTCACGCGCGATGCCTTGCCCGCTGTACGGCCGGTGAACCATCTGGTCGACGAGGGCGAGATCATCGTCGTGCGGACCCGTCTCACGTCTCGGCTGACCTCGACCGTGCGTGCGGATTCGAATGTGGTGGTGGCCTACGAGGCCGACGACATCGACCCCGTCGCGGGGCTGGGATGGTCGGTGGTGGTGACGGGGATCGCTCGCACCGTGACGGATCCGGAACGGGTCGCACGCTACGAGCGCCTGCTGCAGCCCTGGGTCGACGGGGAGATGGACACCATCGTCGCCATCGAGCCGACCCTGGTGACCGGCGTGCGGCTCGTGGCGAAGCAGGCGGGTTAGCCGGATTCAGGGTGCCGAGGTGCCCCGCCAGGCGTCGAGATGGCAGGTCCCAGCAGCCGCCGACGCTCACACCTCGCTGTGCGCGGGTGCGGGCGCGGCGTGTTCGGGGGCGCCGCGAATGCCGCGCAGGAGCAGGACTGCGGCGGCCACCACCACGGGCGCTGGCGTGGGTTCGACGATGAGAGCGCACACGCCACCCCAGGCCAGCACCATCCACGCCAGGAAGACCGGCGGGACGATGCCGTTCCGGTCCATCCACACCACGAGCAAGCCGACGATCAGCAGCGGCAGGCCGAACCCTGCCGGGTTGGCCCAGAAGGCGTGGGCCGACAGGGTGTCCTCCTGCCAGTGGCCCCACAGCCGCAGCGACAGCCAGTCCCCGAAGGAGGCGCGGCTGAGCAATAACCCGATGGCGAGATGCCCGGCGCCGATGAACGCGATGATGCGTCCGGACCATTTGATCATGTGGATCAGACTCCTATCACGGAATTACGAGTTATGGGCGCATGGAAGGCTGGTCAGGCCGGAGTGGTCCGGGCGTCTCGCCTCTTGATCCAGCCCCTGTAGCCGACGGCGACGGGCACGAGGACGGTGAGGAAGCCCGACACAGGTTCGAACGCCAGCCCGAATCCGGTCAGCGCCGCGATCGCAGCGAGGATCGGCGCGGTGATGTAGCCACGAGCCCGCTCCACCTCGATGACGGTGACACCCAGGGCGATTCCGGCGACGCCGAATGCGGTGAACCAGAACGAAAACTCGGTGTCCTGGTCTTCGGTGACCCACAAAATGGCGCCCAGCGCCGTGTGGACGGCCCCGATGAAAGTGAGCATGCTGCCGACCATCGGGAACCGATTCTTCGAATACATTTTCTATCACCGATCATCGTGGCTTGTCGGCCCAGAGGATGACATTGGTGCCGAGGAACTTCTTGCTCCATCCGATGTTCTGAAAGCCCATTTGGCACAGCACATTCGCGACATGTTGGGGTGAGGTGAAGGCGAGGGTGCTGGATTCGAGGTAGGTGTACGACGACCGATCGCGAGCAATCGTCTGCCCCAGCAGGGGAATGATCGTGCTCATTCCCCACTCGAGGATCGGCCTCAACGGGCCGCTGGGAGGACAGGTTTCGAGGATGACGATCCGGCCGCCGGGCACGAGGACGCGGTGCTGTTCGCGAAGCACTCCGGGGAGGTCTTCGACGTTGCGGAGCAGATAGCCTTCGGTGACCGCGTCGAAGGACTCGTCGTCGAACGGCAGCCGGGTCGCGTCGGCCTGCTGCCATCGAACCGCGCCGGCCCCGGATTTGATCCGTGCGCGAGCCAGCATCGCCTCGGAGAAGTCGGCACCGGTCACGGCGACAGTGGGATACATCTGTGCCGCCGCCAGAGCGATCACGCCTGTCCCGGTGGCCAGGTCCAACAGTTGTCCGCCCGCGGGCGGCGCCGCGCGGGCGGCAACTTCACGGCACCAGCGCGCATGGCGGCCGAGCGTCATGACGAGGTTCATCCGGTCGTAGTATCCGGCGATCTTCTCGAAGATCGGGTGTACCGCAACACCTTTGCCGTGCGAGGTCTCGGCGACGGTGTTCGCTCGCCACTCGCGGCCGATGGCGCGCATCAGCGCCGGATACACACCGAGATACCGAAAAGGCTTGATACCGGCCATATAGAGGGCACCCAACAGGCCGTTCGGCTTCACCAGGACAGCCATCTGGCCGCGGTAGCCGCCGGTTCCGTCCGCAACCCAGCCGAGGTGCATGACCGCGTGGACGGTCGTGTTGCGGATTTCGGCTGCCCATTCGTTCTCCAGTTGGTAGACGGACCGGAACGGCGATGTGCCGAGGTCCGGGCCCCGGGAGCCCTCGCGGAGGTCGGCAGGCAAGCGGTCGTACAGGGAGGGCAGCCGATCGCCGGTGCCGGTATCGGGCCGGTCCCAGCCGAGCAGTGCTCCGAGCTTCCAGCGAATGGTGAACAGCGCCCGGGAGATCGCGGTATCACCGGTCACCCCACCGCCGATTCCTTCGGCGAATTGGCCTACCAGCCGAGGGAAGTCGTCGGGGCCGCCCGGCGTGGGCAACGCCCATACGTCCTCCACGGTGAAGTCGTCGGCGATGTCGTGGATCCGCCACGGGCGGTTGGTGTGAGCGGTTGGAGGAAGTCTCACGAGCTCGGCTCCGATCTATACGGGGGCGTATAGATCGAAGATAAACCCATCTATACGCCCCCGTATACTCCTTGCCGACGTGAGGAGGCGCACCATGGCCGTGGCTCGCACACCGCGAGGCAGATGGATCGAGGAAGGCTTGCGGGCACTCGTCGCGGGCGGCCCCGAAGCGGTACGGATCGAGGCGCTGGCACAGGCGCTCGGTGTCAGCAAGGGCGGCTTCTACGGGTACTTCCGCAACCGGGACGCACTGCTCACCGAGATGCTCGACACCTGGGAGTACGAGGTCGCCGAAGGCGTGGTCGAACAGATCGAGCGCGATGGAGGGGACGCCAGAACCAGGCTGGAGCGGCTTTTCACCATCGTCGCCGACACGGCGGACGGGCCGGTGCGGGGCATCACCGCCGATATCGCGATCCGCGATTGGGCCCGCCGCGACGTGGCCGTGGCCGAACGGCTCCGCCGCGTCGACAACCGCCGGATGGACTATCTGCGGTCCCTGTACTCCTCGTTCTGCCCCGACGCGGACGAGGTCGAGATCCGCTGCCTGATCACCGTTTCGGTGCGCATCGGCAACCACTTCCAGGCCGCCGACAACGGCCCGCGCAGCCGCACCGAAATGATGGAACTGATCAAGCACCGGCTGCTGGCTTAGGAGTTCACGGTCGCCGCCCGAGGCGTTCCGGTGGCGAAACGCGCAGCGCGACGGCGCATTCGATGATCGGGCCGGCGGTCGCGGGCGGCCGGGACGGCGGGGGTCGCCCGGAAGAACCAGTGCTTCGCGGTTTCCGCCAGCGCCAGGTAAACGACGATCATGGCGAGCAGTGCGACGAAGAAGGCGCCGGGCAGCGGCTGGAAGCCGAGCGTGGCGGCCAGCGGCGTCACCGGCAGCAGTGCGCCGATTCCGACCGCGGCCAGCGCGGCGGTGAGCAGGGTGACGCTCGGGTGGCTGCGGAAGAAGGGCGTTCTGCGGGTGCGGATCACGAACAGCACCAGGGTCTGGGTGGCCAGCGATTCGACGAACCAGGCGGTGTGGAAGAGGGCTTCGCCCGCGTGGAAGACCCACAGCATGATGCCGAAGGTCGCGAAGTCGAACACCGAGCTGATGGGACCGAACACCAGCATGAATCGCCGGATCAGCCCGATGTCCCAGCGCGCGGGCCGGGCCAGCTGCTCCTCGTCGACGGTGTCGGTGGGGATGGCGAGCTGGCTGGAGTCGTAGAGCAGATTGTTGAGCAGGATCTGCGAGGGCAGCATGGGCAGGAACGGCAGGAACGCGGAAGCGCCCGCCGCACTGAACATATTGCCGAAATTGCTGGATGTGCCCATCAAGACGTACTTCATGGTGTTGGCGAACACGCGCCGGCCCTGGGTGACGCCGTCCGCCAGGACCTGGAGGTCCTTCTCGAGCAGCACGACGTCGGCGGCGTCCTTGGCGACGTCGGTGGCGGCGTCCACGGAGATACCGACATCGGCGGCGTGCAGGGCCAGCGCGTCGTTGACGCCGTCGCCGAGGAACGCGACATCGACGCCGAGCGACCGTTGCGCGCGGACGATGCGCGCCTTCTGCTCGGGATCGATACGGGCGAAAACGGTTGTGGTGGCCAGCTTCCCGGTGAGCTCGGCGTCGGTGAGCAGATCGAGGTCGGCGCCCGACAGGGTGTCGCCCGCCGGTAGGCCCAGCTGTTCGCAGACCCGCGCGGCCACCGTCGGATGATCTCCGGTGATGACCTTGACCGCGACGCCGAGCGTGGCCAGGCGGCTGATCGCCTCGCGCGCAGAGGCTTTCGGCGGGTCGAGGAACACGAGGAACCCGGCCAGCCGCAGACCGGTCTCGTCGGCGGACGCCAGCGACGTCCGCCCGGGCGCCGGACGGGTCGCGACGGCGACCACGCGGTGCCCGGCCGCGAACTCGGCGCCGAGCGCCGCGGTGGCCGCATCCGGCACGTTCTCGCAGCAGGCCAGGACGGCTTCGGGCGCTCCCTTCGTAATGATCGTGCCTCCGGTGCCCGGTGCGTCGACCAGGACCGAGACCATGCGCCGCCGATGATCGAAAGGCAGTGTGGCGAGCCGGGTGTGCCGCTCGGCGCCCTCCCGCGGTGCGAGCGGCGCGGCCCACAGTGCCGTGTCGAGCGCGTCACCGCCGGCGAGGCGGCCGTTCTGGATCACGCCGTCGGTGCAGGCCATGCCGAGCTCGATGACATCGTCGCCGGCGTCCGGTTCGGCGGCGACCGCGCGCATGAATTCGATCCGTCCCTCGGTCAAGGTGCCGGTCTTGTCGGTGAACAACACCTCGATGTCGCCGAGATCCTCGATACAGACCAGCCGCTTCACCAGCACCTTGCGCTGCGCCAGGATTCGTGACCCGGCCGCCAGGCTCGTCGACACCACCGCCGGCAGCAGTTGCGGGGAAATGCCGACCGCGATCGCCAGCGAGAACATCAGCGCGTCCAGCAGCGGCCGGTGCAGCACCAGGTTCACCGCGAAGATGCCGATCGTCAGAACCGCGGCGACGCGCACCAGCAGCATCGAGAACCGGCGCAGCCCGGCCTGGAACTCGGTCTCGGGCTCCCGGCGCGCCAAACCGACGGCGATACGCCCGAATTCGGTGTCGCCGCCCGTCGCTGTCACGACGCCGCGGCCGGTCCCGGCGGCGACCACCGTGCCCATGAGTGCGCAGCAGGCCAGCTCGGACACCGGGCTTCCCGCCGCTACCGGGTCGGTCGATTTGATCACCGATTCCGACTCGCCGGTCAGCACCGATTCATCGCACTGCAGTCCGGTCACCGACAACAGCCGCAGATCCGCGGGCACCAGCTCGCCCGGCCGCAGCTGGACGATGTCGCCCGGTACCAGCTCCGCGAGGTCGACCGATCGTGCCTGTCCGGCACGCGTCACCACGACTCGATGCCGGATGCGCTCGTGCAGTGCGGCCGCCGCCTGCTCGGCGCGGAATTCGTTGACGGTGCCCAGCCCGACGGACATCGCCACGATCACCCCGATGACCACCGCGTCGCTGCGCTCGCCGAGGAAGAACGACACCAGAGCGGTCACAGCGAGCAACAGCAGGAGCGGCGAGCGCAATTGCCGCGCGATGACCGGCCCGATGCGCGCGCGATGCGCCTGAATGGCGTTCGGCCCGAAAAGGCGTGCCCGTCCGGCATATTCGGATTCGGTCAGCCCTTCGTCGCCGGTGGCCAGTACGGTCAGAATCCGGTCGGCGGACTGCGCCGCCGCGTCCGTGGCGGGTACGGCCCGAACCATGTGCGGCAGAGTGCGATTCGTGGCCGAGGACAGCGCGTGGACGTGCATACAGTCGAGGGTTCCGCTGTCCACGCCGGGCCGATAGGGCCTGCTCGCATCCAGGAAGGGGACCAAAGACCTTGTAGCCGAGGACTTGCCGCCGCTATTGGCTGGCCCCGGCCTCGGGGGTCGGCCTGTCGGGTCGGTGTGGGCGGAGGCGGGAACGCGCGATCGCCGCGCCTTCGGCCGAAGACGCGGCGGGGGAGCGCGGTTCGCTCTACTGCGGACGCGGATGGTCGCCACGCAGCTTGGACGCGTAGACCGCGGCCTGGGTGCGGCGCTCCATGCCGAGCTTGGCGAGCAGCCGGGAGACGTAGTTCTTGACCGTCTTCTCCGCGAGGAACATTCGTTCGGCGATCTGCCGGTTGGTCAGCCCGTCGCCGAGCAGGTCGAGAAGTTTGCGCTCCTGGTCGGTGAGCCCGGCCAGCGGGCCGTCGGACTGGGTGCTGCGGCGCAGCCGATCCATCAGCGCCGCGGCGGCGCGGTTGTCCAGCAGCGAGCGGCCGGCGCCGACCTCCTTGATGGCCTTCGCCAACTCCATGCCCTTGATGTCCTTGACCACGTAACCGCTGGCGCCGGCGAGGATCGCGTCCATCATGGCCTGCTCGTCGGTGAACGAGGTGAGGATGAGGCAGCGCAACGCATCGACGCGCGAAAGCAGATCACGGCAGAGTTCGATGCCGTTCCCATCCGGCAGCCGGACATCGAGGACCGCGACATCCGGTTTCAGCGCCGGGATTCTGGCCAGGGCCTGGGCCACATCGGAGGCTTCACCGATGACGGTGAGTTCCGGGTCGCTGTCGAGCAGGTCGACGAGTCCCCGGCGAACGATCTCGTGATCGTCAACGAGAAAAACCTTGATCATGGCCGGTTCCCAATCTGTAGGTCGTCGTGGTCGAACATAGCTCTCCGGGACGGATTATCGGGGATGGCCGGACGGAGCCGGGCCGCCGGGGGCGGCGGGAGCGGTGACCTCCAGGATCTGTTCGAGGGGCAGCCGTGGGGTATGGGTCGGCTGCCGGTCGGAGGCGGGAACCGTGCCGACCCGCACCAGCACCTGGGGTTGCTCCACGCGGCCGGTGAGCTCGCGGATGACCGCTCGGCTCTGCGGCACTTCGGTGACGTGGGTGATCGGGCAGGTCGCATAGCCCGCGACCGTGCACTCGAGCAGGATGGTGGACAGCGCCTCACCGCAGCGCAGCAGGTCCGCGGAGGTGTTGCCGCTCGACACGACGAGAACCACGGACCGATCGTCCTCGATCTCGGTCCGGCGCGGCTCCTCGTCGACGGCCGGGAGTACGCGGCTCAGATCGACCCGCTCGCGCTCCTCGGCGGACACCCGGGCCGTCGGCGGGATACCCTCCGCGGGGAGTGAATGCCCTGTCCACCACTGCAATTCGGCTTGATAGCCGGAATCGTAGCGACGTATCGCCGCGGTCAGCCGGGAAGCGCGGGCGAGCTCGGTGCGGGCCTCGGGCGGCAGCACGGTGATCACTGCGTCGGAGGGGGCGACGATGACCGGCAGTACCGGTTCGAATTCGCTCCAGTCCGCCGGTGCGGAGAAGGGGAGTCGGTCGGTGTAGCGAACCGTGATGGCGGCGGCCCGATCCCGGTCGGCGTCGGTCACGATCCGCGACGGCTCGAAGGTCACCGTCGCCGGCTGATCGTGCCGGTTGGGGTTGGGGAAGTACGTGACCTGCGTCTGCCACCCGGCCGCGGCCAGCGCGGCGCGCAGATGCCCCAGCGCGAGACCACAGCTGATCAGCATCTGCCGACCCGAGTGGTCGGTGGCCGGGAGCATGCGTGATGGCACCGAGAACAGGTGCAGGGCATCGCCGTCGAAGACCCACCGCCACGGCTGGCTGTTGTGCAGGGAAGGCGCGCGACCGGCCAGCCGGACTGCCTGCTCGATCGTGTCGCCGCTGGGTAGTTGGCTCATGGACTCACGCTAGGACGGGTGGCGTGCGCGCTACAGGGGCCGTTGGTCCTCGTTACGGTGCTACAGGACCCTTGGCCCGGTGCCCGGACACACGCACGCTGAAGCCGTGGACGACAACATGCAGTCCGCGCCGCTGATCGATGCGCGGCGCCATGACGCGGTGATCTTCGATATGGACGGCGTGGTGACCGACAGCGCCCGCGTCCACGCGGCGGCCTGGAAGGAGATGTTCGACGACTTCCTCGTGCATCGGGCGCCTGTCCCGGGCGAGAACCTGTCGCCCTTCACCGACGACGACTACCTGCGGTGGGTGGACGGTGAACCGCGCTACCGGGGAGTGTCCGATTTCCTCGCCGCACGCGGCATTTCGCTACTCCACGGCGATCCCGCCGATGCCGAGGACGCGGGGACGGTGTGCGCGCTCGGCAACCGCAAGGACCGGTTGTTCCTCGAACGGCTCGCCCGCGACGGGGTCCCCGCGTTCGCCTCCACCGTGGCGCTGGTGCGGCGCCTGCAGACGGCGGGTATCGGTGTCGCGGTGTTCTCCGCCAGCCGCAACTGCGCCGACGTGCTGCGGGCCGCCGGTATCGGAGACCTGTTCGCGGTGCGGGTGGACGGCATCGTGGCGGCGGAGCTGGGGCTGGCGGGCAAGCCCGACCCGGCGATGCTGCTCGAGGCCGCGCGCCGGCTGGGCGCGGAGCCGGAACGGACCGTCGTGGTCGAGGACGCGGAGGCCGGTGTCGCGGCGGGCCGGGCCGGCGGATTCGGCCTGGTGATCGGCGTCGATCGGGGCGGGCACGGCGATCGGCTGGCCGAGCGCGGGGCCGATGTGGTGGTGCCCGACCTCGATCGGGTGCGGCTGCGCAACGGTTTCCGGCGGATGTCGGTGGTGCCGGAGGCAGTCGCGGGGCGGCTCGGTGACCTGCTCGACACCGAAAAGGCTTCCGTCCTGCTCGATTTCGACGGCACGCTGTCTGCCATCGTCCCCGATCCGGCGGCCGCGACCCTGGTGGAGGGCGGTGCGGCGGCGCTGGCGCGGCTCGCGGCGCAGTGCCCGGTCGCCATTGTCAGCGGGCGTGAGCTGGCGGATCTGCGCGACCGGGTCGGTGTCGAGGGTCTCTGGTACGCCGGGTGTCACGGCTTCGAACTACAGGCCCCGGACGGCACGACGTACATGCACGATGCCGCTCCGGGCGCGGAACGCGCGCTGGCGGAGGCAGCGGAGGAGCTGACGCGGTCGTTGAGCGCGATCGAGGGGATCCTGGTGGAGCACAAGCGTTTCGCGGTCGCCGTGCACTATCGGCGGGTCGCCCCGGAGCAGGTCGGCGCGGTGACGGCCGCCGTGCACGCGCAGGCGCACCAACGTGGCCTGCGCGTGACGGGCGGACGCAAGGTGGTCGAACTGCGGCCGGACATGGACTGGGACAAGGGCGCCGCGCTCCAGTGGATCCTCGGCCACCTCGTCACGCCGATGCTGCCGATCTACATCGGCGACGACCTTACCGACGAGGACGCCTTCGACGCCGTGGAGGCCGAGGGTATCTCGATCGTGGTCCGGCACGACGAGAACGGCGACCGGCGGACCGCCGCCCGCTTCGCGCTACCCGGACCCGAGGGCGTGCGCCCCTTCCTCGACGACCTGGCCACCCTGCTCGCGGCCGAATCCGCTGGGGCCGTGTCGGATTCGTGGATATTCGCCTTCGACGGGTACGACCCGGCGCACGAGCGGCTGCGGGAGGCGCTGTGTACCGTCGGGAACGGGTACCTCGCCACCCGCGGGGCCGCGCCGGAGTGCGCGGCCGGGGAGCACCACTACCCGGGTACCTACGTCGCCGGGATCTACAACCGGCTCTTCGATCAGATCGCGGGGCGCACGGTCGACAACGAGAGCCTGGTGAACCTGCCCAACTGGCTGCCGGTCACCTTCCGCATCGGCGACGGCGACTGGCTCGACATCGACACCGTCGAATTGCTGTCCTACCGCCAGGAATTCGATCTGCGCCGGGCGGTTCTGCTGCGGCACTTCCGCTTCCGGGACGGCACGGGTCGCATCACCGCGGTGCGGCAGCGGCGGTTCGCGGCCATGCACGCGCCGCACCTGTGCGCACTCGAGACCGCGGTGACCGCCGAGAACTGGTCGGGAACGGTGGTCTTCCGTTCGACGGTGGACGGCGCGGTGAGCAACAATCTGGTGGCGCGGTATCGGGACCTGTCGGGGGATCACCTCGAGCGGGTTTCGGCGCGGGAGCTGTCACCGGAATCGGTGCTGGTGGTGGTGCGCACCGGGCAATCCGGGATTCCGGTTGCGACGGCGGCGCGTGGCACGCTGCACCGAGAAGGCGTGAAGCTGTGTCCCGCTACGGAGCTCGTCGAAAGCGACGGGTCGATCGGGCACGACCACGGCGTCGCGATGGCCGAGGGCGACACCGTCGTGCTGGAGAAGGTCGCGGCCGTGGTCACCGGCCGTGACCACGCGGTCTCGGCACCGGACGACGAGGCCGCGCGCGCACTTCGTAGTGCCGGCCCGTTCGCGGACCTGCTCGAATCGCACTCCGCTGCCTGGGAACACCTCTGGGATCGGCTCCGAATCGATCTGGGCGGCGGTGAACACGCGACCCGCGTGATCCGGTTGCACCTGCTGCATCTGGTGCAGACCCTCTCGCCGCACACCGCCGATCTGGACGTAGGGGTCCCCGCGCGGGGTCTGCACGGCGAGGCCTATCGGGGGCACGTCTTCTGGGACGAGCTGTTCGTGCATCCGGTTCTGAGTCCTCGCTTCCCGCGACTCGCACGCGGTCTGCTGCGGTACCGATACCGCCGGTTGCCGGAGGCGCGGCGCGCGGCGGCCGCTGCCGGGTTGTCCGGGGCGATGTTCCCGTGGCAGTCCGCTTCCGACGGTCGGGAGGAAAGCCAGCTCATGCATCTGAATCCGCTGTCGGGGCATTGGAATCCGGATCCGAGCCCGCGCGCCCACCACATCGGCAGTGCCATCGCCTACAACGTCTGGCAGTACTTCCAGGCGACGGGCGACCTAGAATTCCTCACCGACTACGGCGCCGAGCTGATGGTGGAGATCGCCCGGTACTGGGCGAGCCTGGCCGACTACGACCCGCGCCACGACCGGTATCACCTGCGCGGCGTCATCGGGCCCGACGAATTCCACACCGGTTCGCCGAGCGCCCCCGGAACCGGCGTGGACGACAATGCCTACACGAATGTGATGGCGGTGTGGACGCTGTTGCGGGCGCGCGACGCGCTGGCCCGGCTGACGCCCCGCGCACGGGCGGAACTGCTCGAATCGCTGCGTGTCTCACCGATGGAACTGGCGCGGTGGGAGCATGTCGGGCGGCGGATGTACGTGCCCTTCCACGACGAGGTCATCAGCCAGTTCGACGGTTACGAGCAACTGGCCGAACTGGATTGGGACGGCTACCGGCAGCGCTACGGCGAAATCCAGCGGCTGGATCGCATCCTCGAGGCCGAGGGCGATGACGTCAACCGCTATCGGGCCGGCAAGCAGGCCGATGTCCTGATGCTGTTCTATCTGTTCTCCGCCGACGAGTTGCGGGAGGTGCTCGAGCGCCTCGGCTATGACCTTCCCGGGGAGATGATTCCGCGGACGATCGACTACTACCTGGCTCGCACATCGCATGGTTCGACGCTGAGCGCACTGGTCCACGCCTGGGTGCTGGCCCGTGCGCATCGGGCGCGGGCGATGGAATACTTCGACCGGGTGCTGGACTCCGATATCGCCGATATCCAGGGCGGGACCACGCAGGAGGGAATCCACCTCGGCGCCATGGCCGGCACCATCGACCTGGTCCAGCGGTGCTTCACCGGGATGGAGATCCGGGCCGATCGCCTCATCTTCAACCCCTGCTGGCCCGACGAGCTGGGGGAGCTGCGCTTCTCGATCGTCTACCGCGGGCATCGGCTCGCGATCAGGGTCAGCGCCTCCGATCTGGAGGTCGCCGCCGATCCGGGTGTGGCGGACCCGGTGGAGATTCACTACGACGGATTCACCGAACTGCTGGCGGCGGGGGCGACGATCCGAATGCCGGTGAGCCGCAAGGCATCCGATCCGGATCCGCTCACGACCGCAGCCGAGTGACGCCCCATCGGGCCAGCCCGATCGCGACGGCCAGGTATTCGACGAGCGCGAGATACACCAGCACCGCGCCGTACAGCCGGGCCCAGAGAGAGATGTAATCGGTGGCGGCGGGAACCGCGATCACCATGCCCGCGCCGAGGACTAGGGCCACGGTCGCGACGGCATGAGGAGTTGCGGGAGAATTCATAGCGGCAAGCTTTGTCGCGGCCCGCGCGAATCAGCAGGGCCGTTGTTCCCGATCCGGTGGGACCAACGGCGGCCGAGGTGCCACACCGCCCGGACCGGCAGCCGTACAGAGGGGTCTTTGGTCCTCACACCGAGGACGATCGCCCGCAGAGGGCGGTCAGGTTCCATTCCTACCGTGAGAGTACGAGCCCTGCCCCGGGCGCCGACGACTTCACCGGAGGTCACGATGACAAACCAGGAACTCGACGATCCGCATCGGCTGGCCTCGGCGCCCGTAGTGGTCGGCGTGGACGATTCGGAAGGTTCGGCGCGAGCGGTGCACTGGGCCGCGAACTACGCCGCGCAGCGGCGGCGGCGACTGCACATCGTGCACGGCCTGGATCTGGCGGCGGTCAGCCGTGGTGTCGGTCCCTACGCGGTGGCGGCGCCGTCGCTGGCCGAGGCCGTCAAGGCCGCCGGTGTGGCGGCCATCGCCCGGGCCCGGCTGGCCGCCGGCGACTACGAGCCGGAACTGACGGTCTCGTCCGCGGTGTCGACCGGCAGTCCCGCCCAGATGCTGATCGATCTCAGCGAGTCCGCCTTCGCGGTGGTGATCGGGGCGACCGGGACGGCCGGCACGCTCTCGCATCTGGGATCCACCCTGTTCTCGGTGACCAGTCACGCCCGGGGCGCGGTGGTCGTCGTGCGGCCGGATCCCGACGCGGCCAATGCCGTTCGCGGCTCGGGTCCGGTCGTGGTCGGCGTGGACGGCAGCCGCGCGAGCGAGGCCGCGATCGGCGCGGCGTTCGCCGAAGCCTCCGAACGGGAGGTGGGATTGGTTGCCGTCCACGTCTTCAGCGATTGGGACACGGGGCAATTCGCCGACGCGGTGATCCCGGTGGTGACCGCGGAGCTGGCCGGTATCGAGGAAGCCGTCCTGGCCGAGCGGCTCGCCGGCTGGCAGGAGAAATATCCGGATGTCGAGGTGACCCGCCAGGTGTTCGCCTCCGGGCCCGCCGAGCGGCTGGGGGAGCTGTCGAAGACCGCGCAGCTGGTCGTGGTCGGCAACCGTGGTCGCGGCGGATTCATGGGAATGCTGCTGGGATCCACCACCCATTCCCTGGTGCAGCACGCGCACTGCCCCGTGATGGTCGTGCACGCCGATGACGAGGAGACGAAGCGATGACGCTGACCATGCCCGGCGCCGGAACCGGAATCAGGGACGACCTGATCGATCTGGACGCGTGGTGGCGGGCCGCCAACTATCTGGCCGCCGGGCAGATCTACCTCATGGACAACCCGTTGCTCACCGAGAAGCTGCGGCCCGAGCACATCAAGCAGCGGCTGATCGGCCACTGGGGAACCGTGCCCGGGGTGACGCTGACCTACGCCCACCTCAATCGGGTCATCATGCGGACGGGGCAGCAGATGCTGTTCGTGCTGGGCCCCGGCCACGGTGCCGCGGCGCTCACCGCCGCGACCTGGCTCGAGGGCACCTACTCGCTGCGGCACCCGGAGGTCGGCCAGAACCTGGCCGGGATGCGAGAACTGTTCCGGCAGTTCTCCTTCCCGGGTGGTGTCCCCAGCCATGCCTCACCGCATCTGCCGGGTTCCATCCACGAGGGTGGCGAACTGGGCTATTCGCTCGCCCATGCCACCGGCGCGGCGCTGGACAATCCGAATCTGGTGGTGGCGTGCATGATCGGTGACGGCGAGGCCGAAACCGGGGCCCTGGCCACCAGCTGGCACGGGTCGCTGTTCCTGGACCGCGTCAGCGACGGCACCGTGCTGCCGATCCTGCACCTCAATGGCTACAAGATCGCGAATCCGACGCTGCTGGGGCGCATGTCGCGACGGGAGCTCGACGCCATGCTCAGCGCACAGGGCTGGGAGCCGATGTATGTCGACGGCGACAATCCGGCCGAGGTCCACGACCGGTATGCGACCGTGCTCGACGAGGCGATGGAGCGGATCCGGGAGATTCGCGAGTTCGCCGAGCACGGCCTGGGTCCGCGCGACCCCTGCCGTCCGATGATCGTGCTGTCGACTCCGAAGGGGTGGACCGGTCCGATGATGGTGGACGGCGTGCGAGTCGAAGGCACCTTCCGGTCGCACCAGGTGCCGTTGCCGGGCGTGCGCGAGAATCCGGAACGCCTGGCGCAACTGGAGGACTGGTTACGGTCCTATCGGCCCGAGGAGCTCTTCGACGACGAGGGCCGTCCGGTGGACCGGATCGCGCGCCTGCATCCCGAGCATGTGCGGATGAGCGCCAATCGCGCCGCGCACGGTCACGACAGCGTCGACCTGCAACTGCCCGACCCGACCGACTACGCCCTCGAATTCCCCGCTCCCGGAACCGAATCGGCGGAGGCGACGCGGGTGCTGGGCGGGTATCTGCGCGACGCGCTGGTCCAGAATCCGCGCAATCTGCTGTTCTTCTCACCGGACGAGCACACCTCCAATCGCCTGGACGCCGTTCTCGAGGTCACCGGCCGGCGCTGGCGCGCCAGGCGGATCGCGGACGATGATCGGCTGTCCCCGGACGGCCGCGTCTTCGAGGTGCTGTCGGAGCATCTGTGCCAGGGCTGGCTGGAGGGTTATCTGCTGACCGGCAGGCACGGTGTGTTCTCCACCTACGAGGCCTTCGCGCACATCATCGACTCGATGGTGGTGCAGCACGCCAAATGGCTGCACATGGCGGCGGAATTCCCCTGGCGCGAGCCGATTCCCAGCCTGAACTACCTGATCACCTCGCACGTGTGGCGGCAGGATCACAATGGGGCGTCCCATCAGGATCCCGGCTTCATCGACCATGTGCTGAGCAAGCGGCCCGAGGTCAGCCGGGTGTACCTGCCGCCGGACGCCAATTGCCTGCTGCATGTTTTCGACCACTGCCTGCGCAGCCGCGGCCGGGTGAATGTCGTGGTCGCCGGGAAGCAGCCCGCGCTGCAATACCTCGACGACGAGGCGGCGCGAGTGCACTGCGAGCAGGGCCTGGGCGTCTGGCATTGGGCGAGTTCGGATTCCGATCGCCCCGCCGAGGTCGTGCTGGCCTGTGCCGGGGACGTCCCCACCCAGGAAGCACTCGCCGCCGCGGCGCTGCTGCGAGAGCTGGTGCCGGACTTGGCTGTCCGCCTTGTCAACGTTGTTGACCTGGCCCGTCTGTTCCCGCCGGATCGCCATCCGCACGGGATCTCCGACGAGGAATACCGCTCCGTCTTCACCGACGCGCCGGTGATCTTCGCCTTCCACGGCTACCCCTGGCTCATCCACCGCATCGCCTACCGCCGCCCCGGCCACGACGTCATGCACGTCCACGGATTCACCGACAACGGCACCACCACAACACCTTTCAGCATGTGCGCCATGAACGGCATCGACCGCTTCACCCTGGCGGCCGCCGCCCTCGCCGAGGTGCCGCGCCTGTCCGAACAACTCGCCCCGCTCACCGAAGAGCTCACAGCCCGCCGTGAGGCCGCCGACGCCTACGCCCGCCGCTACGGCATCGACCCACCGGAGATCGCCGACTGGCGCTGGCCCGCCCAGCTGTGACCACCTGGCGCCGGCGACGCGGATCAATTCCTCGTCGCTGGTGTCGTCGCACACCCCGTCGGCATCCCACGCCGCCTTGTTCGGTGACCGCTGCATCCCGTCCGGCGTCTGGCATTCGGCCGTTGGGATGAGCGGATCGGGTGGCGTGGCCGTGAAGCGGCCACGTTGTCGTTCCGGCAGCCCGGTGAGGTGGCGCTTACTCCCGGACAACGCTCCAACCGGTGGTATGTCGCGGTGGTGGTGATCCTGTTCGGCGTGCAGAGCCTGCTCGGCGCGGCCACTAGCACTATCGCGCCGATGTGACCACCTTCTTCGGCCTCGACCTGGCAAAAGTACTGCAATACAACCTGACTCGCGCCTGGCATCTCCAGTTGGCATTGTTCTGGGTGGTAGCGGCGTTCCCGGCGGCGGGAATCTTCCTGGCCCCCTGATCGCCAAGCGGGAACAGCGCGGGCAGGGCAAGCTCTCCCGCATGCTGCTGGGCGCGGTGGCGGTGGTGGTCTTCGGCAGTCTCATCGGTGAGGCGCTGAGCATTCACGGCAAGGTGTCGTTCACGAATTTCTTTGCCGCCCAGCAGTTCACCCTTCTCGACCTGGCGCGATTCTGGCAGATCCTGCTCGTGGCCGGCCTGGCGATCTCGCTGGTGATCCTGTACTCAGCCCGAGGTTGGCCTCGGCAATTCTTGCGCGCCGCTTCGACGGCGCCGATGGCGCGGTCAGGTGGCACGCTGGGTTACTGAGCAGTTGCCCAGTCTGTTTTTCTTGCTTTGACTGGTCGGCTGGTCTTGTAATCCCCCGAATCGGCATTGTTCGGTGACTGCTATGAATGCGCTGATCAGGCGTGTTAACTGAAGTAACACATATCACCCCCTAATCGGCGGCTGGTCTGGTGGATATCGGCCGCGCGCTCGATAGGGTTTCCAATCAGCCACTACAGCAGCAGTTTTCGATCCGAGTCGTGTCACGCGGAGCGGATCGAGGAGACGTGAGCCGCTCACCCCCTTCGCAGCGGCTCACGGTTGTCCCGCGGATTGCCTGCAACGATCCCGGTGACGACGTCGAGGTCGACGCCCGGGTGCGGTCTGTTGCCGCCTGCCCCGGGCGTCGGCCCCGACCGGCGCTGGCGGAGCTCCTGGAGGTCAGCGGTTTCGCCGATGCGGCGGTGCCGGGGCGGCCTGGTCGGCGAGGGTGAGTATGTCCGCTACCGGGCGTCGAGGGGTGGGGGGAGGTTGGTGCGCGTCGTCGATCGGTGGGGTGCCGATGCGGACTACCGCCTGCGGAATGCCGGGGCTGGAGATCATGCCGGTGAGCAGGTCCCGCCCGTCGGGTAGCTCGGTGATGTTGGTCAGGGTGCAGGTGGCCAGCCCGGCGGCCGTGCACTCCAGCAGTACCGCGGACAGCGCCTCTCCGACGCGAACCCATTGCGGCACCGAGTCCCGCACGGCGCTGAGGACCACGAGCTGGGCGCGATCGGCGAAGTGATCGCGGCGGGCGGTGCGCGGACCCGGGGGAAACACCCGGCCGACGCCGACCTGCGCGAACTCCGCCTCCGATGCCAGCGCGGTGCGGGGAATGCCTTCCTGCCCATCGGAATGACCTGCCCACCAGTGAAGTTCGGTGTCATAGAACATGTCGTGGCCGCGCAGTGTCGCGAATTTCCGGGAGAGTGCCGCGAGCTGCGGCCGGACGGATTCATCGAGTACGTCGAGCCGCACGTACTGTGCCGCTGTCAGCGCGCGCAGCCTGGGCAGCAGCTCGGCCCACCCCTGCGGCTCATGGAGGGCGAGCCGGTCGGTGCGGCGGTGTTCGACGGCACGGGCCAGCGTGCGGATGCTCGCCGGGGGATTGCTCCACGGCCGGAACTCGATGGCGGCCAGTCGATCCGGGCGACGCTCATCGGGAACATGCAAGATGTCGGTGTGCCAGCCGTGGTCGGCGAACACGGTTCTGACGTGGTTCAGCATCGCGCCACAACTGATCACCAGCTGGCGGCCGAGCGGGTCGGTCGAGGTCAGCTGCCGTTCGGCGTCGGCATACAGATAGAGGCGTCTGCCATCGAAGCGCCAGCGCCACGGCTGGGTGTTGTGCAGCGACGGCGCGCGCGCCGCCACCTCGATCATCGCCGTGATTGTCGCCGGATCGGGCACGGACCGACCGCGCACACCTTCGTCGCCGCTCATACCGAAAGTCTGCGGTTTTCCGGCAGCTCGAACATATGGCCGTTGCTCCTGCGCCGCAGGGTATTTGGTCCCTGCTGTGCGCTGTACGGTGGATCGGCGACACAGACGGCAGGGGGCTCATCGAGGCCCGATTGCTAGGGGCAATAGTCATCTCGAGTGCGATCTGTCGACTCTGCCGACCCTGCTGGTGGCTGCGCCAGGCTCGGGAATGCCGACCGGAGAGGACCGATTCCATGACCACCGCCCGTGCCTTCATCACCGCCGCAGTCTTCCTCTGGCTGGGCATGGTGCTGGCCATCTCGTTCATCGAGGCGCCGCTGAAGTTCCGCGCCCCAAATGTCACCCTCGCCATCGGACTCGGCATCGGCCGCCTGGTCTTCCGTGCCCTCAACGGCGTCGAATCCCTGCTCGCCATCCTCGTTCTCGCCGCCGTCTGGGCCGATCCCCCCGGTGTTGCGACGACCGCCGCCCTCGCGGTCGCGATCGGCGCACTGGTCCTGCAGCTCGTTTTCGTGCGCCCCCGGCTGACCCGGCGCAGCGACGCGGTGCTGGCGGGCCACGAGGGGCCGCGATCGCGCAGCCACTACGCCTATGTCGCCCTCGAAGCCCTGAAGGCGATCGCCCTCCTCAGCGGCGGCGTGCTCGTCCTGGACAGCGCGATGCGGTGACTTCGCGCGCTACGGTGCTCCGATGGGTGACGCCACAGGTCGTGGCTGCCCGGGACGCGACAGTGCCGGGGTGCCGAGGCCACTGTCGAGGTCGATCTGACCGCACTGGATGTCGTCGACCAGCTCCGCACCGAATTGGCCTCCCGTGGAGTGGTTTTCGCGATGGCGAGAGTCAAGAAGGATCTGCGGGCGGCCCTCGATGCGCCCGGGCCGACCGTATCGGCGCCGATCGCTTGTTTCCGACGCTGCCGACGGCGCTAGCGGCCTATCGGCACCAGACCGGCGACCTCGGACCGGCGGATCGGTGACTTTCGGCCGTCACCGAGCGGCCCTGGACGCGAGATGCTGAACGGGCAGACGAGAAACTCCAGGGACGAGGAGCAGGGCCATGTCACACAATTGCTCACTGCTGTGGCGGGTGTGGCGGATGCGGCCGTGGAATACGAATCCGCTCATGCGGGCATCCGACCGCTGGGAGTCGGTGCTGCACGTGCTGGTGGTCGTCCTGCTGCTGCTGGCCGTGCCGGTCGCCGCCGCGGTCGGGACCGAGACCTACACCCGCAGCGCCGCCCACATCAGCGTCGCGAACGCTTCGAAGACCACGGTCCACGCGACGGTTCTGACCGCGCCGAAGGAAGTCCAGCCGGCCGGTCCCGTGCAGCCGGCGCGTTTCGAGTCACAGGTGCAGTGGCAGCGCGACGGGAACCTCGCGACCGGAACGATCGAGATCCGGCGCGATACGAAGGCCGGCGACACGGTGCAGCTCTGGGTCGGGCCCGACGGGCTGGTCACCGACCCGCCGCGGCAACCCGAGATGGCGATGTGGGACGGCGTCGGCACCGGTGTCGCGCTGCTCATGGGAGCCGGATTCGGAGTATTCGCGCTGTTCTGGTGTGTCACGCAGGCGCTGGAACGCCTGCACGCCGCGCGCTGGGAGGCGGAGCTGCGCGGGCTCGGCCGTCCCATCGGCACGTAGTCACCACGACGATCTCGAGATCAGGTGTCGGTCATGACCGAATTGCAGCCGCTGGATGTGGGATTCATCGAACTGGAGGACTCCGATCGGCATATCAGCCTCGGTATCGCCGCCGTGGCGATCCTGGCCGGTGCGCCTCCCGGTCGTGCGGAATTCACGGCGGCGCTGGCCGAGCGGGTCTCGACCAACGACCGCCTGCGGCAGCGGGTCCGGCGTGCGCCACTGGACCTGACCGTACCGGTATGGGAGGACGACCCGAATTTCGATCTCGCCCACCATGTCCGGTGGAGCGCGCTGCCCGAACCTGCCGACGAGTCCGCCTTGCGTGAATTCGTCGCCGGTGAGCTGGTGGAGCGCCTGGACCGCGATCATCCGATGTGGGAGTGCGTCGTCATCGACCACTTCACGGGCGGGCGCTGGGCCGTGATCGTGAAGGCGCATCACAGTCTGGTCGATGGTGTCTCCGGCGTGAACCTGTTCGAAAGCTTCTGTGATGAAACGGAAGTGGAGCGCCGGGAGAAGCCGGCGCCGGACACCGATGCCGCGGGAGGCGGGAACTGGTTCGACTGGGCGGTCACCGGGCTCCGATTGCCGGTGGAGGTGCCACGCTATGCGCTGGGTCTGGTCCGCAGCCTGGTCCCGGTGGCGGCCGCTCTCGTCTCCACGCCCGCGGCCTCCTCGCTCAACGGTCCGATCGGCAGGCAACGACGTTATGCGATCGCGCGAGCCTCGCTCAACGAGATCAGGGAGATCGGCCACGGCTTCGACGCGACGGTCAACGACGTCGTGCTGGCCGCGGTGACATCGGCCTACCGAGCTGTCCTGCTCGGGCGCGGGGAAGAAGCCACCGGTAACAGCGTGCGGATCCTCGTCCCGGTGTCGATGCGCGCCGCGGATGCGAAGACGTTTCTCGACAACCGTGTCTCGGCGGTTCTGTCCCTGCTGCCCCTGCATCTCGACGACCCGGTCGAACGGCTCACCACCATCCACCGGCGGATGGCCCGGCACAAGGCGGGAGGGGCGGCGCAAGCCGAGAAGTCGCTGCTCGCCCTCGCCGGCCGGCTCCCGTTCGCGCCGGTCGCCTGGGGCATGCGGCTGTGGTCGCATCTGCCGCAGCGTGGCGTGACGACCGTGGCGACCAACGTCCCGGGCCCGCGCCGCACCCTCACCATGCTGGGTCGTGAGGTCCTGGAGCTGATACCGGCCATTCCCATCGCCATGCGCCTGCGCACCGGCATCGCCATCCTGAGCTACCGCGATCAGCTCACCTTCGGCATCACCGGCGACTACGACTCCACCCCGGACCTCGAGGTGCTCGCCGACGGAATCCACAGCGCCATAGCCGAACTGCTCACCGCGGTGCGAGCACAGCCGCAGCGCCCGGCCGGGTAGGCCTGCGGTGGGGCGGCAGCGGCGAAAGGCCGTCGGGCGTGCGACTTCGGCTTCTGTCTCGGGTGCCCGGTCGGGGCGGACGATCGGATCGGCGGGCGGATCGACGCGCTCGCGGACGGAGGACACAGTGGTTACGAAGTACGGGAGCCACAGCATCGAGCCGGCGGCCGTGCGGCTGCCGAACAAACTGCGACATGCGTTGGGGGAGTGCAGGACACCGCCTTCGAGCTTGGTGATCGATCCGGCGGCGCGCGAGGTGCACGGACGTGGCCGACGGGCATCGCCGGACGCCGCCTGCGGAGCGTCGATCCTGAAGCCCGGCAACGGATTCCCCCTCGAGAACGTGCACGACTCTTTGTTCCGAACAGGAGACAGACATGAACCCTGAACCCTCCACCGTCCGCTCCGTCCGACTGCGCGGCGACCTGGACGAACCGCTCTCCCGCTGGCTGTGGCTGGTGAAATGGATCCTCGCGATACCCCACTACATCGTGCTGTTGTTCCTGTGGATCGCCTTCTGGGTGGTCACGGTGGTGGCGTGGTTCGCGATCCTGTTCACCGGGCGCTACCCGCGCTCCCTGTTCGACTTCACCGTGGGTGTGATGCGCTGGTCCTGGCGAGTGCAGTTCTATACCTACGCGGCACTGGGTACCGACAGGTATCCGCCGTTCACCCTGCGGCAGACCGACTACCCGGCAGATCTGGAGATCGATTACCCCGAACAGCTCTCGCGCGGGCTCGCTCTCGTGAAATGGTGGCTGCTCGCCATCCCGCACTATTTGATTCTGGCCGCCCTGTTCGGCGGCGGTGTGATGCTCGGTGGTGGCACCGGTAACAGCAACGGCAACAACACGATTCCGCTGATCGGCGTGCTGGTACTGATCGCCGCGGTCGCCCTGCTGTTCACCGGCCGCTACCCGCGCGGACTGTTCGGATTCGTCCTCGGCGTGAACCGGTGGTTCTACCGCGTCCTGGCGTATTCGGCGCTGCTGACCGACGACTATCCACCCTTCCGGCTCGACCAGGGCCCGCGGGAACCAGCCGAGGATGTCGTGCCGTGACAACGAGATTCCCCCGCGTGCCGGAACGCTGGGCAGTCATCGCCGTGCTGCTGGCGGTCGCGGTGGTGCTGGCCGCCGCGGCCCTGGTGGCGATCCTCTGCGATCGCAGTGATCAGTCCGCGCCGGCGCCGCCGGCCACCGTCGCCTCGTCGGCCGGCGTCGACTGCCGCTACGAACCGCTCTTGCCCTTCCGCAGCCTCGCAACACTCGGCCGCTCAACCGCACAGCACGACAGGACAGGGGGAGTGATGCAACAGATCCCGGCTCGTGGAACCGAACAATGCGGCGGTGGCGGAGTTGCGGGCGCGGGTGCCGACGACCAGTAGCTGGGAGTCGCGTCCCGCCTCCGCCAGAACGGTGGCGGGTACGCCGGGAACGGTCACCTCGGTGACCTCCACGTCCGGGTGAGCCAGGCGATGCGGTGCCAGCGCACCCGTCAGGACGGCATCGTCCATGGTCGTATGGTCGCCTGCCGGTCCGATCGGCACGATCCGGTTCCACGACCGGCAGTGCACGGCGGTCAGCGGCACCGAGAGTGCCTCGGCGAGTTCGAATCCGAGCGCGACGGCCGCCGTACTGAGCGGGGTGCCGTCCACGCCCACCGTGACCGGTTTCCGCCGCGGAATGCGCCGGCCCGCTCTACCGCGCCACACCGCGACCGGGCACCGCGCGTGGCGCGCGACCTCCATCGTCGTCGGGCCGACCAGCCGCCCATCCCAGGCGGTCTGGGCCCCGACCACCAGGATCCGGGCGTGCGTGCTGCGCGCGATGAGCGCGCGAGCGGCCGTCTCGGGGGTGACCTCGGTGGTGACGGGCAACTCCGGCGCACAGGAACGGACCAGTGCCACAGCGTGTTCGGTGGTGTGCGCGGCGATCTCGTGCCAGCGCACCACCCGCCCACTCGGGTGAGCGTGCTCCGCCCCGCCGTCGCCGCGGGGAAATCTCGGAGCGCAGGCGATGACGAGCGGTTCGTGGATGGCGGTGGCGAGATACGCGGCCCAGCGGACGGCATTGAGTGAAACCGTCGAGCCGTCCACCCCGGCCACCACGGCGTTGCGATCATGGTGCGCGTCCATCGTTCCCTGCCTCCCGCCCGGCGTATCCGTGCGAAACCTGCTCCGACTCTCCGAGAATGACGCGTCACCGGCGATCGCACACGATCCGAGAGACCTCGATCGCGGTGACGTAAGACCATCCGCTCCCGGGATCAGGCCGGGCCGCAGGTGTGTCGGACCTACGCGGCGGTGATGACGACCTTGAGCGCTCCGGTCTCCCCGGCGCGCGCGAAGGTGTCGTACGCGGAGGGGAATTCGTCCATCGTGAAGCGGTGGGTGATCATCGCGGCGGGGTCGAGCCGCCCGCTGGCCACCAGGTCGATGAGCCGGGGTGTGGAGTAGGTGTCGACCAGGCCGGTGGTGATGGTCAGGTCCCGGATCCAGATCTTCTCGAGGTGCAGGGTGGCGGGCTTGCCGTGCACGCCGATATTGGCGACGTGGCCGCCCGGGCGGACGAGGTCGACCGCGGATTCGAACGTTTCGGGGAGGCCGACCGCCTCGATGGTGACATCCGCGCCGAGGCCGCCGGTGAGCCGTGCGATCACGTCGGCTGGGTTGTCGCGGCCGCTGTTGACGATGACGTCCGCGCCGAGTTTCGCGGCGGCGTCGAGCCGGCTGTCGGCCAGGTCGATGGCCACGATGTGGCCGGGGCTGTAGAGCCGGGAGGTGACGATCGCGGCCAGCCCGATCGGACCCGCGCCGATGATCGCTACCGTATCGCCCGGCCGCACAGCGCCGTTGAGGACGCCGACCTCGTAGCTGGTGGGCAGAATGTCGGCGAGCATGAGCATCTGCTCGTCGGAGATGCCCTGGGGGATCGGATAGGTCGAGGTATCGGCGAAGGGAACCCGCACCATCTCCGCCTGCGTGCCGTCGATGAGATGGCCGAGGACCCAGCCACCGCCGCCGAGGCACTGCCCGTACCGGCCCTCCCGGCAGAATCGGCATGCGCCGCAAGCGCTGATGCAGGAGATCAGGACCCGCTCGCCGACCGTGCGGGTGTGCACTCCGGTGCCCACCTCGACGATGGTGCCCACGGCTTCGTGACCGAGAATCCGACCGGGCGCGAACTCGGGTACGTCACCCTCGAGAATGTGCAGATCGGTGCCGCAGATCGTCACCGCCTCGACGCGGATGATCGCATCGGTCGGTTGCGTGATGATCGGGTCGGGCACCTCATCCCAGGATTTCTGCCCGGGTCCATGAAAAACCATTGCTCGCATGGGAATACCTCCTGTGCGCGGACATCTCGACCGGCCTAACGGTCCGATGCTGCTGCCGGGCGTGATCGGAGACCGTGCGTATCGGTCGCGGCGTCGAGGGAATCGGCGAAGTCGATGAGCTGGTGGACCTGTTCGCCGTGCCGGCGCAGGAAGTCCTCGCGCGCGCGGCCGCGACGGAAGGTGAGGAAGGAGCGGCCGGTCTCGAGCTGCCAGGTGTACCAGAACAGGTAGGGGATGGTGAGGACGAAATTGGCTATGCCCCACACGATCCAGACATCGTTGTCGAACCAGCCGTCCGACGGCATCACCTTCGGGAAGATGTTGTAGATCGCGATCACCAGCATGAGCACGGGCAGCGTGTAGATGCGCGCCATGATGTAGAGCTCGGGGCGGCGCTTGACGAGCGGATAGATCTCCGCGACCGCGAGAATGCAGATGCTGGCGGCGAAATGCTCTTCCTGCGGGGGATATCCGCCGAAGGTGAAGCACAGATTCCAGGTTGTGTAGAGGAAGTTCCACGCCATGGTCGTGTAGGCGACGAGCTCGGCGTTGCGGCCGGGCAGCACTTCCCAGAAGCGCGGGCAGTAGGGGATCGTGAGGCACAGTCCGAGCCCGACCGCGGCGTTCCAGTAGTTGCCGATCTGGGCGTCGCGCAGGGTGGCCTCGGCGATGTTGAGGAACAGGATCGCGTACGGGAACCACAGGAATCGCGGGTTGCGCAGGATCTCCCACACCCGTCCAGAACGTTGCCCGGCCACGGAGATCCGCATCGCGCCGACCAGGGTCAGCGGGATCAGCACCGACAGGATCTTGGCCCAGGAGAACCAGTTGATCAGGCCGATATCGCGGCCAGGCCCCCAGATCCAGAGCGGGAACGTCAGCAGCGACAGCCCCCACACCCACATCGCGGGTCGTGGATGGGTGCGCATGTAGTCGACGATGAGCCACAGGACGCCGCAGAACAGCAGCATCGAAACCGCCGTCACCCAGGTGAAGGGTGCCGGATTCCCGGACACCGCCTGCGACGCCGCGCTGATCATGGTGGATACCGCCTTTCGCTGACTTCGGAGGAGAGCGATCGGGCAACCGACGAGCAGGCAGATTCCGCCCATCGTGAGCCGACCGCATGGGCAGCCGCGGATCGCGCGTCGTGCGGCCGGGGAGGGGCAGCGCGCCCGCCTGCGTCAGCCCTGTTCGATCGTGAGGATGTCGGCCAGCGGGCGCCGGGGAGTCGGCGGCAGGGGCGGTTCCCCGTCCGGTACGGTGCCGATCCGCACGACGATCTGCGGTGTGCCGGGATGCCGCAGCAGGTTCGTGAGAATGTTTCGGCCCGTGGGCAATTCGGTGATGTGGGTGAGCGCGCAGGTCGCCAGCCCGGCCACCGTGCATTCGAGCAGCACCGCTGAGAGGGCCTCGCCCGTCGCCAGCCACTCGGGTAGGGAATCGCCCTCCGAGCTGAGCATGACCATGCCGGCGTGGTCGTCGGTCTCCGCGCGCCGCATGGAGTGCGCCGCGGACGGGAAGACCCGGCCCACCCGGACCCGGGCGAATTCCGCGTCCGAGACCAGCGCCGCGGCCGGAACTCCCTCGGGGTCCCCGGAATGCCCTGCCCACCAGCCGATTTCGGCCTGGTACATCATGTCGTGCCGGCGCAGCGCCGCGGTCTGCTCGGACACCGCGGCGAGCCTGGCCGTTACCGCATCGTCGAGCGTATCCAGCTCCAGGTAGTGCGGGGAGACCAGCATGCGCAGCCTCCGCTGCAGGTCTTCCCAGTTCTCGGGCGCGCCCAGCGGCAGCCGGTCGGTGTGGCGGTGCTCGATGGCGCCCGCCCGGGCCACCAGACCCGAGGGGGGATCGGGCCAGGGCCGGAAGCTGATCTCGGCCAGGCGGCCGGGATCCAGTGGGTCCGGGACCCGGGTGGTGTCGGTGTGCCAGCCCTGCGCGCCGAACGCGGTACGGACGTGGTGCAGCATGGCGCCGCAGCTGATCACCTGCTGGCGGCCGTGCGGGTCCGCGGCGGTGAGCAGCCGGTCGGGATCGGTGCGCAGGTGCAGCCGCGCGCCGTCGAAGCGCCAATGCCAGGGCTGGGTGTTGTGCACGGAGGGCGCGCGCGACGCCAGCAGCATCGCGGCCCGCAGCGTGCGGTGGTCGGGTACGGCGAGCGGGGTGGCGTTCATTGCGGTCATACTTCGAGTGTTCGCGTCGGCCAGTTCGGAACATACGGGCTTTCCGCCTGCTGACCAGGGACGTTGGTCACCAGGGCGAGTGCCGGCGCGGTGCGTTCGGCTCGCTCCTTGATGCCCCGCAGCATCTTGGCCTCCATGATGAGGCTGCCCGGTTCCATGATCAGCATGTAGAAGAGCCGTTGCAGCAGACCGGCATCCGGTAGCGCGATGCGGTTGCGGCTGATCAACCGGGTGCCCTCGGCGGTCGGGTAGAGGCCGAACGCCCACACCCAGTGGTGGTCGGTCGAGGCCAGCACGAAGGCGTGCGGACGATCCAGCACAGCTACCCGCATCGCGGGACCGGACTTGCCCATCGGCAGCACATCGTCCACCGCGAGCTGCTGATACTCCGGCAGGATCTGGTCGGCGCTGTGCATGTCCAGGCCGAGCAGGTTCTCGATCCAGTCGTAGGTGTAGGCGCCGGCCCGGCCCGGTCCCATCTGAACCAGCCATGGCCAGATCTGCTCCGGCGTGGCGGCGACGGTGATCGCACGCGTGGTGACGGTGCCGGCTTCGGCCAGCAGTCCGTCGCCGGGCATCGCCCGCCCGACCTCCTCGGCGGTCGAGCCCCAGGTCACGCACTTGGTGCGCGCGAAGAGCCGGTATCCGGCCGCCAGCCCGGTGAGGGCCGAGGCCACGCCGATCACGGTCGCCAATGGTGTCTTCACGGTTCTTCCTCTCGGTGGGACGTCGATGTCGATCCTCGGCCGCCCCGCGCGATTTCCGCAGGGACCGATGGCCCGACATCCGCCCTCGGAACCGGTGACTTTCGGCCGTCTCGCCGCGGCTCGCACGCGCGGGATGCTGTGAACGAACAGCGGATTCGCACGGATCGGAGGACAGGCCATGACAGAGTTCGCGGACAGGAGCGCGCTCGTCACCGGCGGTGCGCGCGGAATCGGCGCGGCGGTGGTCGCGGAACTGGTGAAGGCGGGCTTCGGCGTCGTCGTCGCGGACCTGCGCATCGACGCCGGGACCAAGCTCGCCGAAATCCATGGGCCGCAAGCACGATTCCATCATCTCGACGTCACCGACGAGCAGGAGTGGCAGCGGGTGCTGGAGAAGACCGAGCGAGAATTCGGGCCGCTGGGCGCACTGGTGAACACCGCCGAGATCCTCGACCTCGGGACCGTCGAGTCCGAGTCGCCCGCCCTGTTCCGGCATGTGCTGGACGTCAACCTCTACGGGCCCTGGCTCGGGATGCGGCTGGCCACGCCGCGCCTGCGTGCCGCGGGCGGCGGCACGATCGTCAATATCTCCTCGACGGCCGGCCTGGTGGGCTACCCGGGTATCAGCGGATACGTCGCCAGCAAGTGGGGACTGCGCGGATTGACCAAAGCCGCGGCGCTGGAGCTGGGTTCGTCCGGCATTCGCGTGTGCTCGGTGCACCCCGGGCTGATCCATACGGCGATGACCATGGGCCTGGCCGAGTCGATCGCCGTCACCCAGCCGCTGCCGCGATTCGGCGACCCCGAGGAGGTCGCGGCCATGGTGCGGTTCCTCGTCACGGAGGCGACCTTCTCGACCGGGTCGGAATTCGTGGTCGACGGCGGCGCGACCGCCGGTCAGGCCGGGCTGATCGAAACGTCTGGTGCAGACCAGCGGTAATGGCGACACGAAAGAACTGGAGGCATCGCCATGATGTATTGGTACGGCCACGACATGGGTGGCTGGGGCTACGCCTGGATGGGTGTGGGCATGTTGGTCTTCTGGGCCCTGCTCATCGTCGGGATCGCGCTCGCGGTCCGGTTCGCGGTATCCGATCCGGGCCGCTCGGGCCGCTATGAATCCCCGTCGCCGCAGGAGCTGCTGGCCCAGCGTTTCGCGCGCGGCGAGATCGACGAGACCGAATACACCAATCGCCTTGCCGCACTGCGGGCCTCGGGCGCGCGGCAGTAGGACGACAGGAGCGAGAGAATGTCGGAGATCTCCGAAACCCCGGGCGGGGAATTGAATCCGCCGGTCGTCGTGGCGACGGACGGATCGGCCGTCTCGTACCGCGCCGTGGCCTGGGCGGCCGTGGATGCGGGACTGCACGGTGCGCCGCTCGAGATCATCACCTCCGTGGCGGTCCCCGGCGGATGGGGGCCCGGTGCGATGCTGACCAATACCGACACCGACTGGCTCCGGCTCGATGGCGAACGGGTGGTCACCGAGGCGAGTCGCGTGGCGCGCACCGCGGCCGTCGGCGACGGCCTGTCCATCCGAACCGATATCACCTTCGACACGGCGATTCCGTCTCTGATCGAACGGTCGCGGCACGCGCGCCTGCTGGTGGTGGGCAGCCGCGGGCACGGCGCGATCCGGCGCGGCCTGCTCGGATCGGTCAGTACCGCGGTGACCCGGCATGCCCACTGCCCGATCGCGATCGTGCATTCGACAGCGGCGATCGACCCGGTGTCAGCGGAGAAGCCGGTACTCGTCGGCGTCGATGGCACGCCCAACAGCGTGCCGGCCCTGAGGCTGGCTTTCGAAGAGGCATCCCGGCGCAAGGTCGGGCTCGACGCACTGCACGCCTGGAGCGACACCAACCGTGACGGTCTGCCGCTGCCGGGGTGGGACGCCGTCCGCGACCGCGAAACCGAACTGCTCGCCGAACGACTGGCCGGATTCGGCGAACGCTACCCGGACGTCGAGGTCCGCCGAATCCTGGTCCGCGACCGCCCGATCCAGTCCCTGCTGGAAGCCGCGGAGAACGCCCAACTGCTGGTGGTCGGCAGTCACGGTCGCGGCGGCTTCGCCGGCATGCTGCTCGGCTCGACCAGCAACGCGCTGCTGCACAGCGTGGAATGCCCGATGATCGTGGTACCGACCCGCTGACCGGGCCGACAAGGTCTCGGCGCAGTGGTAGCTGCAGTGCCGCCCCCCGGAAAAGGGGGGTGCGTGCGCACCATTGATTGCATGTTTTCTAAACTAATAACCTAGTTTATTGGTGAAGGAGAATGTTGCCGTGGACGATCAGACCACTGCGGAGCAGCCCGCGGCAGTGCTGGAGCAGCCGGCAGTGTCGAAATCGGCTCTGGTGCAAGAACTGTGAGCGTGCGGGCACTGCTGCCGGTCTGGTCGGACTGGCGTGCGGGCGTGCGTGCGCCGGGCGCGGATCTGCTGTCCGGGCTGATCGTCGCCCTGGTGGCGCTGCCATTGGCGCTGGGCTTCGGGATCTCCTCGGGCCTCGGCGCGGCCGCCGGCCTGGCGACCGCGGTGATCGCGGGCGCGGTCGCGGCGGTCTTCGGCGGATCGCGGTTCCAGGTGTCGGGGCCCACGGGCGCGATGACCGTGGTGTTGGTGCCGATCTTCCATCAGCACGGTGCGAGCGGGGTGCTGGCCGTGGGGCTGCTGGCCGGGCTCGTGCTGGTGGTGCTCGCGGTCGCCGGGGTCGGGCGTGCGGTGCGCTACATGCCCGCCCCGGTGATCGAGGGTTTCACCGCCGGAATCGCGGTGGTCATTGCACTGCAACAGGTCCCGGCCGCGCTCGGGATCGCGCACGCGCACGGGGACAAGGTGTGGCAGGCTGCCGCTGACGCGGTGCGTCAGTACCTGGGGCATCTAGATCCGCTGCCGATCGCCACTGCCCTGCTGGTGGCAGCGCTCATGCTGGTCGGTGGCCGGTATCTGCCCCGCTGGCCGTTCGCGCTGCTGGCCGTGGCGCTGGCGACCGCGGCGGTGGCGGTGTTCGATCTGCCGTTGGCCCGGATCGGCGCCATACCATCGGGATTGCAGGCCCCCGCCCTCGGTTTCCTCCATGTCGACCAGCTGGGTTCGCTGCTGGCACCGGCGTTGGCGGTGGCCGCGCTGGCGGCGTTGGAGTCGCTGCTGTCGGCCACGGCCGCCGACGCGATGGCGGTGGGTACCCGCCACAACTCCGACCGCGAGCTGTTCGGCCAGGGCCTGGCCAATATCGCCGCACCGTTGTTCGGCGGTGTCCCGGCCACCGGCGCGATCGCCCGCACCGCGGTGAACGTCCGCTCGGGCGGTCGCACCCGGCTGGCCGCGCTCACTCACGCAATCGTGTTGGCGGGCATCGTCTTCCTGGCCGCCCCGCTGGTCGGGCAGATTCCCCTCGCCGCGCTGGCGGGCGTGCTGCTCGCGACCACGGTGCGGATGGTCGAGACGGCGTCGCTGGCGGCGATCGCCCGCGCTTCGAAGGGAGACGCGGCGATCATGGGCGTCACGTTCCTGGTCACCGTCGCCGCCGATCTGGTGACCGCGGTGGCGGTGGGCGTCGGGATCGCGGTGGTACTGGCTTTGCGTGCGGTCGCGAAAGAGGCACGCCTGCAACAGATTCCGCTGGACGAGGGAGATCATCTGGCCGAGGAGCATGAGCTGCTCGACGAACACATCGTCGCTTACCGGCTCGACGGGCCACTGTTCTTCGCCGGCGCGCATCGATTCCTGCTGGAGCTGGCCGAGGTATCGGATGTGCACGTGGTGATCCTGCGCATGTCGCATGTCACCGCGCTGGACACCACCGGTGCGCTGGTGCTCAAGGACGCGATCGGCAAACTCGAACACCGCCACATCATCGTGCTCATGTCCGGGCTTCGTCCCGATCACCAGCGCCGTCTGACCGCGATCGGAGCCCTGCCCGCGGGCGGCGCCGACCACCTGTTCACCCACACGCCCGATGCCATCACCTGTGCGCGGCAGCTGGCGCCGGTGGTGGCCGGGGACGGTCATCGATCGGGCGCCTGACATCCTGCGCCCGCGCTGTTCAGGGCGTGTTGGTGGAGGGGCGGGCGGGGAGCCCCAGGGCGGAGCGGTTGCAGGCCAGCGCGAGGTCGGTAGCGGTCACGAGGCCGGTGAGGCGGCCGGTGGAGTCGGTGACGGCGACGGCATCGAGGTTGGGGCGCAGGACGATTCGAGAGATGACGTCGGCGAGCAGATCGTCGGAGTGAGCGATCGCGGCCGGGGGGAGCGGGCGGGCGAGATCTGCGACCCGCAGGCCGGGGTGCGGACCTGCGCGGGTGCGCAGGAGATCGGCCCAGGCGAGGACGGCGTACGGGTGGCCGTTCTGGTCGACGACCGGGAAGAGGTGGTGGTGGGTGTAGACGAGGTCGGATCGGAGGAGCTGGTCGAGGGTCCATGCGGCGTCGGCCATCCGCGGCGCGGTGGTCATGACATCGCCGATGGTGGTGGCGCCCAGACGATGTCGCAAGCCCGCCATGGTCAGCTCGCTATTGGCGGCGCTGTAGAGGAACCAGCCGAGCAGTATCAGCCACAGGCCGCTGAAGTCGCGGAACGCGATGATCTCGGCACTGCCGAGACCGGCCAGGGTCATGCCCAGAACCTGGCCGGTGCGGGCGGCCGCGGTCGCGGCGCGCAGGCGGTCGCCGCTGCGCCACCAGATCACCGCCCGCACGACGCGCCCACCGTCGAGGGGCGCGCCCGGCAGCATATTGAACACGGCGAGAACCACATTCACGGTGGCGAGCCAGACGAGGGTTGCGGTGACCGGGCCGCCGGGGGAGAAGACCGACGACACGGCCGCCGCGCCGTAGGCCAGCACGCCGAGAAGCAGACTGGTGGCGGGGCCGACCAGCGCGACCCGCAGATCGGTCCGGGCATCCTTGGGTTCGTCGGTCAGCTCGGAGGCCCCGCCGAGCAGCCACAGCACGATGCGTTCGACATGAATCCCATTGCGGGTGGCCACGATCGAATGCGCCAGCTCGTGTGCGAGCAGGCAGGCGACCAATCCGAGAGCACCGGCGATCGCCGCGGCCCAGATGATTCCGGCGCCGGCGGTGCCACGGAGGTAGGTGGCGAGGATCCACGTGAAGAGCCCCACGGTGACGGCCGCCGACCAGTGCGCGGCGACACGGATGCCGGCGATTCTTCCCAGTGGGACCGTGGATCGGAGCTGCATGGCGTCCTCGTCTGTCGTGCCGCACGGATCAGCGCTCGGACCCGGTCAGCCCCTGAGCGAGCAGGATGCGATGAGCCTGCTGCGCGGCCGAGAATCCGCCGTGCTCGTCCGGTCCGGCGTCGGCGGGATACTCGAGGCCACGCACGAGCGCGGTGACGGCCTCGGTGAGCGCGGTCAGGCGTCGTTCGATGTCATCGGTCGGCATCTGGCCCGGCTGTGTGGGGACCGCCGCGCCCCCGTAGACCGCCGCCAGATCGGTGCCGAGCAGGAGGAAGCGCAGCGCCACCGGCAGCTGCGCCAGCACATGGTCGAGCTGACCGGGAGAGAACAGGTCGGCGAGGGCATCGGTCACCACCCCCACCAACGGCACGGCCTCCTCGGGACTGACGCCCGCGGCATGGGCGAACTGGGCGAGGAATGACGGCACATCGCGCGGGACCGGCACGTGGGCCGGGATCCAACCCTCGTAGAACGTGCCGCGGAGCAGTTCGGGCAACTGGGCGCTGAGATGCGCGGCGGCATTGACGCCCAAGCGGTCGCGCACGGTGTGCAGCCACGCGCGCAGGGCGCGATGGGCGAGGAAGCGATCCTCGGTGTCGATCGCCCCGGCCACGGCCGCCAGCCATTCGTGGGCGGTGTGCACGCTCGGTGCGAACGGATCGGTGTGATGGCCCATGGGACACGTCCTTTCGTGAGATGAGAACGCACTGAGCTAGGTCTGGTTCCACCCGCGCAATGCCTGGGCGATGGTGGCATCCATCGAGGTGGTGGTATCCACGGTAGTCGCGTCCGGCCACGGAGACCTGGTCGTGGCGAGCGCATGCGCGACATCGGCGGTCGCCTCGGAATCGCCGGGGCGGCGCGTACGAATGCGCGTGTCGGACGTCTGGGGCGGGCACTCACAGCGCAGCGAGATCAGCTCGGCGTGGGTGCCCGCAGCGAGCGCCTGGGCGCGGGCCCGTTCGGCGACATCGGTCCAGGAGGCGTCGAGTATCACCGAGACGCCGAGCCCGAGTCGCTGCCGTGCCAGTTCCAGCATGTGGGTGTACACCAATGATCTCGCGCCGGGCCGATAGGCTCCGGCGTCGAGGACGCCGCTCGCACCGGTGATCACTCCCGAGGCGCGGAGCCGGGCCCGCACGGTGTCGCTCGAGATCACCTCGGCGCCGGTGACCTGTGCGAGACGAGTTGCGACAGTGGACTTTCCGGTCCCGGGCAGGCCGCCGACCAGAGCCAGCCGCACCGCGCCGGCCTCCAGGTGCCGCACCGCGAGATCCAGGTGCCGGACAGCGTGACCGACGAACTTCTCGTCGCCCTGTGCGGCCCGGATGTGGTTCGTCTTGGCCCGCACCATGGCCCGGTAGGCGATGTAGTGGTGGCGCAGCGAGGCCGGCGGCGAATCCCCGGCCGCGCGCAGGTAATCGGTGAGAAAGTCCTCGGCGAGCTGGGGTCGGCCCAGGAACTCCAGATCCATCGCCAGGAAGGCGGCATCGTCGAGGCCGTCGACAGTGCGGAGGGAATCGTCGAAGTCGAGGCAGTCCAGGATCCGGAAGCCGTCGGGCAGCGCGAAGATGTCTTCGGTCATGAGATCGCCGTGCCCATCCAGAATCCGGCCGTCCGCAATGCGTTCGGCCAGCAGTGGCGCCCGGCCGTCGATGAAACGCATGGCCAGCCGCTCGATGCGGTCGACCAGCAGGGGCTCGAGCGCACTGAGCGGATGGGATCGAGGGCCGCGCAACAGGATTCGCCATCGCTGCCGCAGGGCCTGTGCCGTTCCCGCCTGATCGATCGTGCTGCTCCGACTGGCATGGCGATGGAATCGGGCCACCACCGCCGCCAGCTCGGACAGTTCCGCCCGGCCGATCTCGCCGCTGGTGACCAGCCTGCTCAAGCGCCGAGATTCCGGCATACGTCGCATGACCAGCACGGGTTCGCCGGGACTGTCGAGCGGACCGGTGAGATGTTCCAGGCCCAGGTAGACATCGGGCGCCCAGCGCCGATTCAATTCGAGTTCGCGGCGCAGCGCATGTTCTCGGGCCTCGGTCGTCGCGAAATCGAGGAAGTCGGTGACGATGGGCTTCTTCATCTTGTACGCCCGATCCCCGACCAATACCACCAGGCCGGTGTGCGTTTCCCGGAGCTCCGCGGCGCGCGCATCGTGGAGGGTCCCGCTCCGCAGGTGCTCGGCGGCCACGGCGCGGTCGACCGCCCGCTGTCGCAGGTCGTCGGGCCGGACGACAGGACGTGAGGTGGAGGCGTTCGTGTCCATGCCTCCCACACTCCGCGCGCCGGGCTGCCGGAAACAGAGGACTTAGGTCCTCGCGGTGACGACGACGGTCCCGTCTGCTTCCGGCTGGCTGTAGCCGCAGCGCGATGATGGCGCGGACTCAGGGCTGGGCCGGGGAGGGCGAGGGCCGCGTGCGGTAACGAATCTTCAGGCGGCGGGTCAAAACGTCCGGGTGGGTGGCGCTGAAGCGTTCGCCGTACTTCCTGCCGTAGGTCACGAGGTAATCGTGCAGGGCGGGACCGAAGCCGAGGTCGACGGCCACCTGGTCAGCCAGGAATTCTTCCCGCCAGTTCACCCACATTTTCGGGAAGGGCTGCAGGAGACAGACTATGGCGAGCGCCTGGGCGAGATGCAGGCCGATGGTCGGGAGCAGGGCACCGACCAGGGCAGCGAAGGACACGGTGTACATGATCAGCAGCAGGATCGTCGCAACGAAGTCCGGCGATCGTCGATAGGACAACACGGTGATCAGAAATGTGGCCGGCGCGCCGAAGACGGTGACGACCGGTGCGGTGCACAGGCTTTCCAGTCCCCTGACGGTCCAGCCGCCGATCAGCTGATGACCGAATTCATGTGCGATCACCGCCCGTAGCTCGAGCGGGGGTAGTTCGTTCACAGCCGAAATCGGCACTGAGACACGACGGCGCGGGTGCGACCGACCCGCGGACCGAGGGTGACGGGTTCGCAGCACGATTCGCAACCAGGTCTCGGGTCGGCCCGCGGCCCGCATGACCTCCCAGGAGGCTATAAACAGCAGGGTGGCGGGCTCGAAGCGTTCCGGTGGGCACGGCACGGTATCGGGAAACGCCACGACATGCCGCCATATCGTCAACTCGTCCGGCATGATCAGTTCGACGACCAGCGCGTAACACCAGATCAGACACCAGACCACTACGACGCTGATCGTCGCCCAGCGGCCGGCCCAGGCGGTGAGACTCCAGAGCATCACCACGGTCGCGACCGCCCAGGGCACAGCCAGGAGTAGGCCCAGCAGCGGCAGCAGTCGGGCTTCGATGCGGGCACGGCCAGTAAACCGGTACCTGGTTGTGCCCGAGGGCGATTCGAGAGACATGGCGGGTCAGCCCTTCGTGCGGGCGAGGCTGTGTTCTCCTGCGCGGTCGCTTCACGATACGAAACCGGCGACAAGGTCGCGTAGCCCCAAATTCGAGTGGGAGGGCGCGGAAGCGGTTCCCAGTCGATGCGGTGGTCGAACATCCAATCCCGATGTCCGACAACGCCCTTGGCCTAGTTGGCGATGGACTTGGGCAGCCCGTCCCGGCGCATGCGGCGGAGCAGGCCCGGGGTGAGGAGGTTCTCGACCGGTACCGACACCTCGGTGGAGAGGTCGGTACCGGCCGGCGTGGCCGGGCCAGGCGCGGAACGGCTGTCGATGCCGGTGCTGGCCGCGCATTCTGGATGTGGCACCGAACGTCTTCTTCCCGGTCGGCGCCGCGGGCACATGGAGGGGGTGCTGTTCTCGCTACAACGCTCGGAGAGACTCGATCGCGTGCATCACACGGGTGGGCTCGGGGTCGGCTGTGGGTGCCGGCAGGACGATGCCGTGGACGAGGCCGGCGTAGCGGTCACGAACGAGGTCCGGCAGGGCGTCGTAGTCGCCGCAGATGAGCAGTTGGTCGAGGACGTTGTCGGTGACCACGTCGTGGAGTCGATCCCAGTGTTGCTCTTTCACCAATTGCCGTAGGCGATCGAACAATTCGGGCAGACCGAGACGGGTCAGTGTCGGCCGGTAGGACGGGGTGGAATAGAGGAAGGCAAGTAGCCGGCGCTGCCGTTCACGGTCGCGTGCCACCTCGGCTGCCGTGGCGCCCGTGGCGATCGGGACTGCGGCGATGATTCCGGGGGCTTGGCGTGACCGTTCCACAGCGCCCGCGTGCAATGCGGGCTGGACGACGTCGCGCAGGTACCCCGGATCGGAGTTGGTGGAGTGGGTGATCACGCCGTCCGCGAGTTGTCCTGCGAGGCGGCACATCCCGGCATTCACCGCGCCGAGCAGGATCGGCGGCGGGGCGATGTCGTCGGGGCCGGGGTTGAAGTAGGGCTGCAACCGGGTCAGCCGGTAGCTGTCGCCCTCGAAATGGATCGAATCGCCGGATGCGAACGCGGCGAACAGCTCTCGCAGCACGGTCAGGTATTCCCCGATCCGCGCGACGGGTTCGGTCCACGGCATGCCGAAACGGCCTTCGATGTTCTGCTTGATCTGCGTTCCGAGCCCGAGCTCGAAGCGCCCGCCGGAGAATTTCGCGAGATCCCAGGCATTGTACGCGACCAGCGTCGGGCTCCGCACGAAGGCCAGCGTGATCGCGGTGCGCACGGTGATCCGGCTGGTGTGCTCCGCCGCCAGCAGCGCGACGGCGAACGAATCGTGGATCGTCTCGGGGATGTGAAGCCCATCGAATCCGAGGTCCTCCACCCGCCGCGCCACCCGTGGCACCTCGGACAGCGGCAGTCGCGGATCCAGGGCTGCATAGACTTTCATCGACCGTCTTCCTCGGCGTCGGTGCGTTGTCACCGCAGACGGTAGCGGGCGCACCGCGTCGTGTGCCCTCAGGCTGTCGGTCTGCTCCTCCGGAATCCATGCCCGCGCACGATCACGCCAAGATCTCCGCTTTCAGTTCCGGCCGATCTCGCTCCTCCGCGAACGTCAGTGCGCGCCCGCACAATAGGTCCACGAAGTACGCGTACGGGGCATCGTCGCTATCGACGGCCATCATGAACAACAACACCAGAAAGTCGTTCGCCGACTCCTGTGACCACCGGTAACCAACCGCCGGACCGAACTGGTCGAAGATCGGCGCACCGTTCTCAGGTGAGTTGAACCAAACACCCTCGACGCGTCGCACCATCCACTCGCCGATATAGGTGATGAATTGGTCCGCGAGATAACCGTTTTCGGGCGCGTACCGTCCATCCTCGCCGAACACGGCGGCATCGATCAGGGAAACGATCCAGTCGAACGCAGCGGCGCTGAATCGGTCATCGAGTGAGGGGCGGCCCTCGTTGCCCCGTACCGCTTCCAGCCGGGGCAGCGTCTGGGTGAACAACGTCTCGATGCGGGCATCGATCGCAGCTTGGTCGCTCCACGCGAGCCAGGCCGCGGACTGCTGGGCGTCGCTGTCGAACAATCCGGGGTCCAGATCACTATCGGCCCCAGTGGCCCGTCTCGCGTGAGTCTTCACGTTCCCCTCGTGTGTGTGCATGCCATTGATGGTGTGCTGGATGATAGACGATCTCGCACTGCCACAACGGTAGAGCCGCCGAGGTGCTGCTCGAGATTGTGGCTGATCATTGGTTGATCTCAGGGTCGGTGACGACCGCCGCTCGCCAACAGGTCATCCCCGACCCGTAATCCAGCTGCTGGGGCGGGAACTCCCACGGTCTACGTTGCGCGGCCGCGTACCTCCAGTCACTTCTGGCACTAAATCAACACCAGCCCTATAGCTTTCATTTCGCCGCAATCGACCGTCACCCAACCCAACTTTATTAGGAGTTCTAAGTGGAACCGCGCCGACCAGCACCGGCACATACTGTCGCATGAGCGGCACTGTGCGTCATCGATGGAATGCGACTGCCGCGATAGGTTTCTCGGTGCCGACACTCCAAACAACACCGCGTCGGCGCGCAAAGGGTTAGCGCCCGCCCGGGCGGCAATTTCTTTCAGCGCAACCCGGGCGGGCATTCTCTGTCCACGGATGATGATCTCAATCGCTTCGGGATTCATGCCACACGCGGCCTGCGCAGACGGCACGAGTGGCGCACGAGGGAATGTTCGCGTTTGAATGCCTCGACCGCTTCACGACACCCAGTGCAGATGGTGCCGCCTGTACTGATGAGGTCCTTCCCACATTTGGCGCTGATCGCTCCTCAGGCCGGGAAGTTGAAGTCCCCTCGAATGATGCCGGCGGCGAAGACATCCCATTCGCCGGGGGCGAAGACGAGGGCGGGGCCGGTCGGGTTCTTCGAGTCACGAACTCCGACCGTGCCTCCGGTCAGCCAGGCCACTTCGACGCATTCGGTTTGGCCGCTGCTGTGGCTGCTCTTGAACCACTGTGCTCTGGACAGGTCGATGTTCATGCGGTGTGACTCCTTGCTACCCGTCTGAGCAGGTCTCGTGTCGCTGTCTCGTTCAATGCGGTTTCTCTTATGGCCGAGGCGATTTCATGGTAGCGCCGCATGTCGTCGTTGCTCTCCATGTAGATGTCCGGTTTGCCCGCTCCCTCGAGATAGACGAGAGGCGGCTCGATGGGGCGAGATTTGGCATCCTGCCCGAACTCGAGAATGACAAAGGGACCATGCAACAGACCACGGCTACACCCACTCGCGAACGGTTGAACGCGCAGCGAGACGTTCGGCAGCTTGCCGATCTCGGCCATGTGCTGTAGCTGAGCAGCCATGACGCGCGGTCCGCCGATCATGCGGTGCAGTGCCGACTCGTGAAGCAGCAGCTCGAGTTTCACCGGATCGGTCTTGCGGGTGATGATCGTTTGCCGTTTGAGCCGCAACTCGACCCGGCATTCGATGTCTTCGCGGCTGCTGTCGACATAGAACGCGCTGATCAGGGCGCGGGCATAGTCGGCGGTTTGCAGGAGACCTGGAACGATCTCGTGGTAGGTGATCAGACGCTGGGCCGATGCCGCCAGTCCGACAAACATGTTGAATGTCGTATCGCTGTAGAGACCGCCGAATGCGGTGTACCAAGAGGTGACCTGCGCTTGCTTGGCAAGTTCGACGGCCCGATCGGTATCGCCAGGAGTGACTTCGTACAGCTCGCACAACGCCCGGATGTCGCGGATGCGAAGCTTCTTCACGCCACCGGTCTCGATGCGGTGCAAGGCGGTCTTGCTCAGCTCTACCAGGCGAGCCGCACGATCCATCGAGAATCCACGGCTGTCGCGGGCCTCGCGCAGGAACCGGCCCAGTTGCCGCCTGGGCAGCGTCGAGGGTTCGTCATCGCTGGTCATGTGTGCATCCTGTGAATTTTCGGAACGGAACACGCGCCATCGCGGAACAGACTGTACGCCCGGCGCGGACCCCGTCCTGGCCGATCGAACCAATCGTGTTCGGAACGTCCGAATTCGCTGTCTCGCCAGGACATCGGTGGTGTCCTGATCGCACGCCCGGCGAGAAATCACACCATCTGGTTCTCCAAATGCCCGGCGTGCCATAGCCGTCCGATGAGCAGGGGGTCGTTGATGTCCAGAAACAATCCGTGGTCGGTGCAGGCGATCATCGACCGCATCGAGCGTGAGAAGCAGCGAACCATTGACACAGAGCACGCCGAGGTCGGCGCGGCCGGGTATGCGGTGCGTGGGCTGTGGTCGTGCTACGACGATCCCGGCACATTGACTGCCGGACAAGCGCATACCGCAATGCAGCTGCATCTCGGATGCGGAGTGGACAGCTGCTGGGTGCGGTGGCGGGCGCGGACCGCGCTGGTCTCAGCCGGGCGTATGGTGCTCGATCCGCGTGCGGCGCGGGTGCCGGGTGTGCACCGCAGGTCGATGTTCACCGTGGTGCGGATTGCAGTGTTCTGGTGTGGCGCACTGTTTTTCGGCGGTCATTATGCCCTGCGATGACCCCGATCGGATCGAGATCCAAGTCATCCAGGACGTGCTCGACACCGTCGAAGCCCGGCTGTGCGACCGCGAACGTCGCGGGTGGCGGTTGACCGCGCCCCGTTCGCTCATCTACGCGGCCGTCCTGCACGCGGTCATCGTCAGCGCCCGTGCCTCTCACCGCCTGCCCGCCACCCTCGACCACGCCGCGGTCCTCGACGCCATCTTCGACGGCACCGAACCGTCGGAACCCGGTGAACGCGGCCGCCCGGTCGGGGACGTGATCGAACGACACACCATCAACATGAATTGACGGCCTTCGCCGCCGAGGCGGCTCCCGCGACGAGGAGGCCATCACGCTTGGCAACCGTCCAACTCCCTGGACTTCGGCGTGGCGGAAAGGCGCCGGACGATCATCGATTGGAGTGCCATCGTTCGCGGTACGGCACAGAAAGCCATCGCCCAGCAGCTCACCGTCAATGACTGGGAAGATCCAAAAGAACCCGCGGAAGCGGCCTTGGTCGACTTCGCTGACACCTACCACGTGTTGCTCGATCTGTTGGGCGGCGATCTCGACTATGCAGGATGAGTGTCCGAATCATGAGGGCGCCTCCGGCTTTGGCGGCTACTGGGTTTTATGGTCGTTTCCATCGATGTCCGTGGCATCAGCTACTTCGCGGATCGAATCCGCTGCACGAACCGGCGCGACTGCAGCGACGATCTCTGGGTACCTACGTTTGGCCGCGGAGCATCAGGGGGTGGAACTGGAGGCGATTGTGCCCCCGCCGATTTGCGGCAGGGGGCACAGTCGCATTTCGCCGATCGCGTGACTGTCGAGTTCAGCTCTTGACGACTTTCGGCGGTGTCCAGCTTCCATCGGTGATGGCCCGCTCGGGCCAGTACGTCCGCAGGATCATCTCGAAGTCACCCGCGGGGGTCGGGAGCCAGTTGGCCTCCTTCTCCGATCCCGGCGAGGTGCGCTGCAGGTACAGGGTGATTCCGCCGTCGGGGTTGCGCACCAGGTTCGGCAGCATCGGCGAGTTGATCAGGTACCGGTTGATCGGGTTGTCCACCAGCAGGATCTCCGGCAACTTGTACATGGTTACCGACCAGAACGCCTTCACCGGCGGGAGCTGTCCAGCGGGGAAAGTGAGGGGTCGGTTGCGATGAAGGTGCTGACACTGTCGATTATGTGGTCGCCGAGCATGTCTGGATCATCGGCGGTAATGGCGCTTCGTGGACGGGGGCGCTGACAGGCGTGGACGTCGTACCCGGCGGAGCCTGCTACGGCTCGCAATGGCATGGTGGCTGCTGCAGGTGGCGCGATAGGGTTCTGGCGTGCCGCACGCCATCACCGCGATGATCTTGCCCGGCCCTGTCAGTGCTGAAGCAGCGGACCGATGGGACCTGATGCCGGTATCGCTGCGATGCGATCTCACGCTACTGCACGTGACCCACTACTACACCGCGTATTGGCAAGCACGACTCGGGATTTCGAGCTACTTCGAACTCCCCTCCGAAGCGCCAGGACTGTTCCCTCGCGAGGGCGTCGTGACGACGATTGCTGCTGAATTGGCGACCCGACCCAACCCGACATTCGCTGTGGTGCTCACGGACTACTTCGGCGGCGTCGGAGACCAGTGGGCAGCGGTATCGGTTGGCGGTGGACCGGTTCGGTCGGTGAACACCATCGACACGGCGTTGCGTGCGCTGGGCATCAGCGCTACGGCGGGATCGGATGAGTTCGACACGGTCGGCCTGGCGTCTCATAGATCGACGCCCGACTACCTCGATCGGTACGTCGATCTGTGTGACGAGCTCGGTGTTTGACCCGGTACCTTCCGATTCCTGTTGTACGACAGGCATGTGCGTAGGTTGCCGCACCTCGGATCGACACGCTCCGTTGATCCTCCGGTCCCACGCTGGTCGGTTCGGTCAGCGCGCGATACGCGGCGTGAGAGCTCACTTCCGGTTGGCAATAGTCAGCTTGGTATAGGGTCCCGGCTACCGAATCCACTGTGCCGTGCTGATCGTCTTACTTGTCCGGGTTGCTCGGTACGGTTCCGCTTCGCAGGGTTCTACTACGTCTTGCCGGATTCACTTGGAGGAGAGGGAGTTCCGGGACTATGGGCTCAGCCTTCGATGTCGAAGCCGCCTCCGAGATCATCAGTTCCACACGTTCGTGTCGTGGTCGCCAGGCATCGACCGCTCAATCCGGACGATCTGGCTCAGCGCTGTTCTGCAACTGTAGGTTCGAGAACTGGGCCGAGGGGGAACGCAGGACGCAGCGCAGCGGCCAGACAGCGCCTGTGCACGAAAAGCTCTTGGAAACCCTTCTTTTTCGGCTGCCGAGACCTTCAGAACACGAAGATCGGCACTCGTCTCGTGGACCGCATCATCACAGAATGCGCACTGGTAGGACAGCATCGTTCGATCATCTCGTTCTGGGTCACAGCGGGTAATACCGACCATGCCGTGGCCGCCACGAACGTGGGACTCTCGGCAGATCAGTGCGTTCGGCGGGCCGAGATGATCTCGGCCCGTTGACCTTCGGCTACCCGCATCGGCGATGGGGCCGATGCCTTCGTCGGCGGTGTGCCTGATCAGTTGCTGAGGTCCTGGATGAGATCCAGGGCTGGGTACAGGACGGGGCGCAGTGGACGGAGTCTCGACAGTGCCACGATGCGTTCGACCAGTGGGGCGGTTCGGCGGATCAGCAGTCGGGTGCGTTCCTGGTCAGGGCTGCGGTCGTGGACCCAGAACAGGACGATGCCCATGTGGGCCAGCCACAGCAGATTCGGCAGCTCGGCCATCAGCCGCTTGTCACCCTTGACATCTGTGCCGATGACCATGTCGCTCATGATGGCGGTGGATGTCTGTCGGGCGGGTCGGCTTTCGTCGCTGAATGGGCTGAGCGGGCTGGTGGGTTCGGCGGCGATGGCGAAGAATTTGCCGCCGAACTCGTGGTAGGGCGCGGCTACATCGACGAAGGCCAGTTCCATCGTCAGCCATCGGGCGGCGAGGGAGTCGCTGCGGGGCCCTTGCTTGACCCGCTGTTGGTGCAGGGCCTGGATGTGCTGGTAGAAACCCTGGACCAGGTGTTCCTTGGATGTGAAGTAGTAGTAGGCGTTGCCGACGCTGACACCGGCTTCGCCCGCGATCGCGCGCATGGTGGTCTTCGTATAGCCGTTCTGTTCGAACAGGCGCAGGGCGGCGTCGATGATCTGCTGGCGAGTTTCCTCGCCGCGTGCGGTCGCGGGCTCGGGGCGGGGCATGGGGCTCAGGCTAGCTGGGCGGCGTCGACCGGAACCGGGGGGACACCGGCCTGCTGCTCCTTGTGCCGGCTGCGGCGGATCTTGTTCAGGGCGATCAGGTTTGCGAAGTGCATGGCGCCCAGTACGAGCAGGACCCTGCCAAGTTTCATGGCGAGTTCCTCGATTGCGACTCGCGCATCGCCGACTGGGACGTTGATGCGCAGAGCCAGTGCCACGAAGCCTGCGTTGACGAGCCAGAACCCGATGACCAGCAGATGATTCACGGCTTCGGCCAGGTCGCGGTCTCCATTCATGACATCCACCAGAAATCGTGCGCCGGTGCGATGCAAGACCCGCGCCACCCAGAACGTGACCGCCAAGCTGACGGTCGTGTAGGTCGCATATGTGACGACGACAAGATTCATTGTTCCAGCTCCCCACTGATTTGAACGTGTTCAACTGCGAGACTAAGGCATTTTTTGAACGTGTTCAAGTATGAGCAGCGCAACACGTCGAGCGCCGAAGTCTGCGCCCACCATGGCATCTGCAAGCGATGCATGACCGTCACCGGTCAGCTCGGCGGCGCCGTCGCTTTCGCTGACTCGGAACCGGGACCGCGTAGCGCAGTCGGGCGTATCGGGGTGCCGCACAGGGCTTGAGCTGCGCTGTAATCGGCAAGAGCGGATGATCCGCTGTACTCGGCCCCCACGCCCTAGTTGATCTGCCGAAGCTCCGCGGCGGCCGGCTCGATCAGTGTTCGCAGCGCGGGTCGGGGCAGGAGCGGATGTTCGTTGGGTTCGGACGTAGGGTGAGGCTCGTGGAGTCAGACAGCAAGCTGGAGGACTTACGGTCAGTGCTCTCGTGCGTTTTCGAGAAGCTCGGTGCCGAGAGCCTCACCGAGCCCGACCGGGTCGAGTTGGTGGCGCGCGCCGAGGTGGTTCAGGACCAGATCGACGCGATCCAGGACGTCGGCGGCGACGAGGAGCACGTACGCGTGCGGATTACGTCTGTGCCGGAGCCTTCGGGTGATCGGTTGTTCTGAGCCGGCTCGGGACCGCGCGGGTCGTGGCATTTCAGGAGGTTCGAGGCTCAGCTACATGCTGGTGAGGTTTGGTTGCCCAGCGACAGGATGTTGCAAATCCAGTCCTTCTGAACCTTCCATTTGCCGTCTTCGGCGACGAACGGCACGACTGCCTGCTGCGCCGCGCCGCCGTTGATCGCTGCTTGCGCGTCAGCAGTGAGAGTGCCGTTTCCCAGGTCGGTAACGTTGGTGACAGTGATGGAAGCGTTGTTCTGTTTGTAAGCTTCGATGATTCGCGAAGGCAGGCTCGGATCGGCCTGCATGCCCTGCATCAGGCCCAGCTTCTCGGAGTCTGGAACACTCGGATCCAGCACCTTTTGCATTGCGCTGTTCAGATCCGCTGCGGTCGGAGCGGGCGGGTAGGTCTGAGCGGCAGCAATTTTCGTAGTCGAAGGCTTGGCGGGCTTGGCGGTCTCCTTCTTTTCACCGCTGCCACATGCCGACAGACCGAGTGCCGTCACTGCAGCTAGTGCCGCAAGGGCGATACGTCCACTTTGACGGAGCCTAGCCGCTCGACCGGCGGCGGCTGCACCATCGTTGACGGTACCGAGAGGCTCCGCCGAGAGGCTCCAGGAAGAGAGCTCTGGAGCACCGGCCGTTTCGGTCAGCGCGGTATGCGGCATGACAGTACGTTCGACCCCACCACGGATCGGCCCAGTCGGTTGATCCTCCGCCGGAGCAACCGCGGCCAATTCGGTCAATGCCGGGCCACGGTCGGTCAGCCGAGGTGGAAGAACCCAATGATTCCGTTGCCGGGAATCTCTGCGGCACTTCGCATCCAGTCGACACATTGCTCCACCGAGTGAGCGACATCGGGATCAGGTTGTTGTCGTGGTTACGGTCTGGCCGACACGCGGGGCCGCGTGGGCATTGGCAGGGACATGGTCGGCGGGCACCTTGCATGTCGATTGTGCAGTGACCGACCCGACATGCCCGAGCGTTGCGTGCCACGGACGGGTGACACGCCTTCCACGACCGGCAGACCCCGGGGGCAACGCTCGCGGCGGTCAGGATTCTGCCGCCAGCACCTCCGCTACCGGTGGTTTCGCCTGCGCGCGGTCCGGTTTGTGAAGGATCCCGATGAATGGGATACCTCGTAGTCGATTCGCGCAAATAGCTGCTTCTGTGAGACGCGACACCCCAAATTCCGGTTCTTCGGCATACCTGAAGTGGCGTTCGCCACGATGAAAGGCATTCCCACCCATGCGAATCCGATCTCTTCGCCTTTCCATTGCGGTGATGGCGACCGCGGTCGTAGCCACAACCGCTACCACCGGCATCGCGTCCGCCGATATCGACTTCGGAAGCTCCGGGGGCAACTCCGGCAGCAGCGGCGGCATCGGCGCAGGCGAAATGGTCATCACCCTGGTGCGCCATGCCGAGTCCGTCGGTAACACCTCCGGCCTGATCGACACCAAGGTGCCCGGACCCGACCTGACCCAACGCGGCCGGACACAGGCAGACAACCTGGCCATCCAGCTGGCCGAAAAGAAGTACGACTGCGCCTTCGCGTCCAACATGGTGCGTACCGAGCAGACTGCGGCACCGACCGTTGCCAAGCGCGACCTGAGCCTCAACATTCAGCCCGGTTTCCGGGAGATCGAGGCAGGCCAGTACGAAGGTACCCCGGAGGCCCAGGCGATGTCCGGGTACCTACAGGCGCCCATCAAGTGGCTCTCCGGCGACCTGAACGCACGGATTCCAGGCTCCATCGACGGCAATGAGTTCGACGGCCGCGTCGATCAGGCGCTGCTCGATGTGCAGCGCCGCGGCTGCGCCAACCCGGTGATCTTCTCGCACGGCGGCACCATCATGTTCTGGTCCATGATGAACGCCGGCAACGCCGACAAGAGCAAACTCGGCACCGATCCGATGCGCAACGGCGGCCGCGTCGTCCTCAAGGGCAACCCGCAGAAGGGCTGGACGATTGTCGAGTGGGTCGGCCACCCGGACCTCGGCTGATTTACCCTTCCACGCCCCGGATGTCACCGACACAATCGATGGCACCGGGGCGCAGTTGTATCTCGGCCCAGGGTCCCCATGGCGACATCGAAAACAGCCTTCATCGTGATGCGACGACCTGAACGGCCCCTCGGGTATGGCCTCACCGACTGACCAGCTCAAACGCTTTGTCGGGCGTCGAACCATATTGGTGGACTTGCCGGCCTGACCCCGAGTAAGGCGCGTGGCCGCCCCGTCGATCGGAGGGGACTCTTCGACGGGCATCGGCCAGAGGCCGATATCCTGGCCGGACTCTTCGACGGAGCGCAGAACCGGCTCGTCGTCCATCGTCTGGCCTGACGAAGGAGGTTACGGCGGTGAGAGTGGTTGGGGAAAGCGGATTGTCGCGATGGACCGTAATCGAGTACTGCGCGCCATTCGGCATGAGCGCGCACTGCCGGCGGTCGTACGGTGCTCTGCCCGTTGATCTTCCGAGGTGCCGCGCCGACCGGTTCGGTCAGCGCTCGAGTGCACCGGCGAATTGGTGGATCAGCGTCGATACCAGCCAGACTGAGCCGATGAGTCCCGGCTATCCCTGCCCGTGTTGTGGCCATCGCGTCTTCGAAGAAGTACCCGGCTCGCTCAGATCTGCCCTGTCTGCTTTTGGGAGGACGACCCGATCCAGCTCCGTTGGCCGAGGAGTGCCATCGGAGCCAACAAGGTCTCGCTGATCGACGCACAGGGGAACTACCAAGCCTTCGGTTCCAGTGATGGTCTCACCTAGGTCCGGCATCCCGCAGCCGATAGGCCGTTAGCTGTCGGCTGGCGGCCCATCGACCTTGCCCGCGACGATTTCGAGGACTGGGGTGCCGAGCAACATATTCCGTGGCCGGACGACCGTACCGCGTTGTACCGGTGGCTTCCCAACTTCTGGCGTCGCGCTTCCGCACGCAATGACCTTGAGTAATCCCCTGTGCTGCATGTCATTTCATGATCCTTCTGTCTCAGCACGACAAGGGTCCGGAGTCCCTTGCACCCGCCGCCCATGGGTCGCCCGCTGACCCATCCGCAGAATGCACGGCATTCGGCATGAGCGCGCACTCTTGCTCGCTACATCCAGCCGAAGCGGCCCGCGCTGGAAACCTCTGCGGCGAGTGAGCCGTGCCCACATCGGGTTGAGTCGTCGGCGGGGCGGTCTAGCTAGCGGTAGCAGTAGGAATCGGAGGAGGCGTCACCGCCCTGGAGGCGCACCTGGTGCACCCGCAGACCTCGAAAGTCCTCGTCGTGTGGGAAGAACGACTCGTCGATGGTCATTCCGCCGTCGGGATCGGTGTGCAGCACGGCCATCCAGGCGCCGACCCCATCCGGGTAGAACTGGTCGTCCCACGTGCTGTAGAGCGAGTTGGTGAGGTAGACCCGCTGACCGTTACGGCTGATCTCGACCATCTGGGGGCCACCCGCAAGCGGCTGGTTCGGTGCGGCCGGGTGGGCGGCGCGGCCCACGATCCCGCCGAGCCGGACGGACGCGGTCTGTTGCGGGCTGGCCGGATCGCGCACGTCGAACTGCTTGAGCTCCCCGGTGCCCCAGCACGAGACGTAGAGGTATGCGTCATCAACCGACAGGTCGATGTCGGTGACCAGCGGCGGCACCGCGCCGAACGGTTTCAGTGCCGGTGGCAGCAGGTCGGGATCAGCCGGCTCGGCCGGGATGGTGATCACCTTGTCGACCGCCCACACACCACCGTCGTGGTGCCAACGCCACACGGAGGCCGACAAATCCTCGGTCGAGATCACCACGCCGACGAAACCCCAGGTGGCGTCCGGATCGTGCGAAGGGCGCAGCTCGAGTGCCATCTGGTTCTGTTCCCCGAGATCGACCCGCTGCTGGTGCCGACCGGCGGTGAGGTCCCAGAAGTGGATCGCGTGGCCGTACTTGTTGGCCAGCAGCAACTCCGGCTGCAACCCGTCCTCGATCATGGACGGAGTGCCCCACTCGCTGCTGATCAGGGTGTTCTGGTTGAGATGCCACCAGGCGTCGTACGCGAGGTATTGCGACCCGCGGTCGGTCTCCCATTGCCGCAACACATCGAACGTGCCGTGATCGAGCAGCGCGATCCCGCCCGGCCCGTCCGATCCGTCTGCCCCACCGAGGCAGGTCATGAAAACACCGTCCGGCCCGCAGTGCAGCGTGTGCGGGCGGGAGTAGCCGGCCTTGGCCGCGAGCTCGGAGCTGTCCACGATCTTGGAAAGGGTGGGCCGACATGGGTCGGGCTGGGTGTCGAACACGTACAGGTGCGACGAGCGCAGACCCGGCACGATCAGGTAGCGCCGAGCCAGCCCGTCGATGCGGTGGCCCTCGTGCTTCAGCGCGCTGCTGCAGACGTTCCAGCCGAAATGGTGCAGCTCGTTGCCCAGGTGGGGCACCTCGGTCCAGCCCACCACCCTGCCGTAGGTGGCCGAGCCCGGATCCACATCGACTACCGACAGCGCATCCGGCTGCTGTGCCGCCCGGTCGAACGCAACAACGTAGGCGAGCCGCTCCGGTGGCGCGGCAGCCGCCTCCGCTGCGCTCCGATAGAAGGTCGGGTCCAAGTCTGAGTGATCCATTTCCAGCCTCCTTCGTGTCGATAGGCGGAGACTCACGCACGTCGCCCGATCTGGCGGATCCGAGGTGGGGCGACCCGTGTGGTCGCAATGGCGCGGACAGGCAGTAACCAGTCTCGGCCTTTCGACGTAGATCCACCAGCTAGTTAGTGCTGCAACCGCGGTCGTCGACTGACTCGGTAGCGCCCCGCACTGGTATCTAGGTGTGCCGCACTCTGACCGGGGCCAAGGCTACGAGATTGCCGAACACGCCGCGTTCACCCTTCGCAACCGGTGTCTCGGTCTATTTCTGCGACCCGAAGAGCCTTGTCGGCACACCAGAATGGAACAGCCCGAGTCGCCTCGGGGCCGTCGATCTTCCGCAGGACCGCGCTGGCCGGTTCGGTCAGCGCGGCATGCGGCATAGAAAGACGTTCTGTGCTTCGGGTTACAGCGCATTCGCGAGGCGCTTGCGGCTGCCCGCAATGCGTTGTGCCGCTACGCTCGTAGGCGATGATCGAGAAGATTTTTCCTTCCGGTGTCGCGACGGCTGAGTTGCTCGAATACCCGGAGGACCTAAAGCCCCACCCGGCCGAAGAGCATCTCATCGCACGATCAGTGGACAAGCGGCGCCGAGAATTCATCGGAGCCCGGCACTGTGCCCGTCAAGCACTTCAGCAGCTAGGTGAGCCAGCTGCCGCGATCGGCAAAGGTGAGCGCGGAGCGCCAGTATGGCCTCGCGGAATAGTAGGCAGGCAGCCTCACCCACTGCGAGGGATACCAGGCCGCTGCTCTAGCTCATCACCTGCGGTTTCGATCGGTTGCGATCGACGCTGAACCGAATGAGAGCCTGCCCGATGGGGTACTCGATTCCGTGGCACTGCCGCAGGAACGAGAGTGGTTGCAGACCAACCCCTCTGGATTGAACTTGGACCGAGTTCTCTTCTGCGCCAAGGAAACGACCTACAAGGCGTGGTTTCCGCTAACCAAGCGCTGGCTCGGATTCGAGGACGCGCACATCACTTTCATTGTCGATGAGGAATCAGGCGGCGACGGCGCGGGCACATTCCATACCGAGCTGCTGGTATCGGGGCAGGAACGGGCTCCGACAGCCAGTGATTCAGCTCGTAGTGAGCCAACTCTTCCCATTCCGAAGTGGGAATCTCGAGATCTTCCCCCGGCAGGCCCGCCGCTGCTCGGCGCACCGAATCGATCAGATCGAGCCGCCCGGCGAACAGCACCTCGGCAGCGGCAACAATTTCCTCCAGAGCCAGCCCCATGTCGGCACCTCCCGCAACTGATAACGATTGAACGCCCGCTCAGCAGGCGTGTGCGTGCATTGGCCGGACGCGGGTCGCCACGGCAAGGTGGCATTCATCTGCCTCGCTGGCGGGTTCTGTCAGCACGCAGATAAGAATGTAAGCCGCGACACCGCGTTCGGGTAATCACGGTCCGTGGCTGGCGTCTATTCCATGCAGCAACGTCCAGCCGGCGAGGAGCAATCCGACGCCGAAGACGATTGCGCCGCTCACCAAGGCCGGTGCCTGGCCGAAACGGCGGTTCTTCACGGCGGCAGGCAGCCCGATTACCCAGACGATCACCCCTGCGATGAACCAGAAGCCCCACACGCAACACAGCGGCACAAGACCATTGGACAAGATGCCGTCCGCCGAGCAGGAGGTTTCGAAACCGCAATGTGTAGGCTCGTCCAGCGCCAGCCACACGATCAGTGACGCGAACCCCGCCGGTAACACCCCGAGCATGCCCATCGTGCTCCACGCGACGAAGAAACGTCGGATCCTGGTCGAATCGCCATGCGCCATAAGGTCCATGCTCTGGTTCACGGGTACCGGCCCTGCTTGGTCGTATTCCATTGTTTCGTCCGGTCCCACCTGAATCTCCCTGCGCTCAAGCAACATCGGCGACGCTACAGACAGCGACCGACACCATCCGTGTCCGGGATCCACCAGCGGTATCCAGAGCCCGAGCGAAGTCAACGCCGAGCTTGTCCACCGTGCAGGAAAGATCGAAAAGGTCCCTCGCGAACTCGCCACTCAACACTCTGTCCTCGGCATTACCGTGCGTTCGGCCGGCCTCGAATCGATACGACCAGTTGATCTTCCGATGTCCGGCGCTGGTCAGTTCGGCCAGCGCGATCAGCGGCATTAGTGTGCATTACGTTCGCCGCGAGTCTCACGATTGTCGATATGCCGACTGCGGGGACGGAGCGATGAGATGCCCCGAACGGACTGCCTGCTGGTGTTCAGAGTCGGCGGTCGTCGGCCGGGATGAGTAGGGGGAGGGCGAAGTGGCACAGTTCTTCGGCTGCGTCGACGTTTTGTGGGGTCTTGCCCAGCATTGGCTCGAGGATGCGGGAGGCGGGCGCGCCGGGCCAGGTGTGGCCCATGCCGTGGATGGTCCACGCCTCCACGTGGGTCCCGCCGACGCCACCGCCGACGGCGCGCCGGGTTATGGCCAGATGGTTGGGGACCGAACCTGCCGGCCGTTCTTCGACGGTCTCGTCGGCGGTGCAGCGATCGATTTCGGCCCAGTGCCGAGCGGTGTCGGCAAGCGAGAGGGTCCGTCCGCGGAGTTCGCCATTCGGTCCGCGGCGTCGTGAGTGTCCGCCCTCGATCGGGACAACCCGATCGGCGGTTCCGTTGATCAGCAGCGCCGAGACGGCGTGGGTCGGCTGCAGGTCGGCCAACTCGGCGGGTAACCCGCCCGCGATCGCGGCAAACACCGCAACCGATTCGGAGGCCTCCAGCGCCATCCGGTGCGCCATGAACGCGCCATTCGAGATGCCCGCCAACAGCAATCCGTCATGTCTGGCGTCGTGCTGATCGGCGCACCACTTGGCGACTGCCCGCAGGAAGGCGACGTCGTCCACCGCATGTCGGTCAGCGGTGGTGACACCGCGGCCGTCCGCCCAGGCACCGCCGAAAGCCTCCGGATAGGCCACCGCGATGCCATACCGATCGGCGCATGCGCCAAAACCGTTGGTGCGCCGCGATATCGAATCGGCGAAGCGCTGGACCGGTCCGAGTACCGACGAACGGTTCCCGTGCAGAACCAGTACCAGTGGCAAGTCCGCACGCGGCGCGGCGGGTAGCCGGAGCGCGAACGACCGTCGCCGCCCATCGACCCGCAAGTGCACGGTCTTCATCGATCCCCCCGCAGTGAGATATACAGCCTAACTGCGCAGTTTACCTGTCCTGAATTGAAGCGTGCACGAAGCTTCAACGCGCCCGCCCATCGGCCATACCGCGCGCCGACGACGTTCGGTCGGCGGGCCCAGATGACTCCTGTCCGTTGATATTCCACGCAGCCGCGATGGCCGGTTCGGTCAGCGCGCCACGCGGCAAAGTAGTGCGTTTGCTGTACGCTGCGCCGACGCCGGTCCGAGGGCTAGTGCCGCGTCCGAGAAGGTTGGTGCTGGAACCGCCGCCCGGGGTGGCGGGTTGATCCTCGGCGGGTGAGCGGTGATGCTGCCTGTGGAGGTG
>NZ_JBEXJI010000023.1:0-160497 GCF_040609015.1 Nocardia sp. NPDC004860
CGGTAGCACCCACACTCGTCTTGATGTCCCAGGAATCACTGTCATTACGCATAATCATCACTTTTCTCCGGCCAAAGCCGGGCTGAGAATTCGGTCGTCAGGCTCAATGCGGATCGCGTGCGGAGAAGAGACAGACGACACCTGACTGCTGGATATGCACCTCGGCGAAACGCGTCTTCAGCTCGTGCGAGATGGACTCGATGGTGTCCCCCCTATTGCCGAATACCTTTTCCCGATTCAGGTAACGCATCAGTGCGCGTGACCAGGGGGTATGTTCGGCGCTTTCGCCCAGAATAGTACTTCCGAATACCCGGGCGCCGGGCGCGAGATGAGGTATCACGTGGTCGAAGACCACCGATTTTTGCCGGACCGAACCGGGCAAGCAGTGTAAGAGGAAGTTCATCCCGACAGAATCGAACTGTGCGGCAGGATAGAGGTCCAGTGGTTCGAAAACGTTGCTCTTGCAGATGGTGGGGTGAAAGCGCTCGATGCGTCTCGCGGCGGTGTCGAGCACCACGTCGTTCAGATCCAGCAAGGTAATCGACGGATTCGGCGGGAGTTGACAGTTGTCCAGAAACCATCCCGTTCCCGGGCCGATGTCGAGATGGCGACCGGCAATATTGGCGTCATAGTGCGCCAACATTCTTGTGCGTGGACATCGCCAGATCCAGCGACTCACTGTCCCTAATACCATCCGGTCATACACGGCCAATTCCGACCGATTATAGTGCTCGGCGCCGGCGCGAATGCGTGCGGCAGTCGGTGCCGAGATGTCTTCTTCAGATTTGTTCGATACGACTTTCGAAATGCGCATGATGATCACTTCTCCGACCGTGTCGGGTTGATGTTTCGGTGGTGTTGGGGTGGCTCGGCCCGATCTACCAGGCCGTCTCGCGAGCTGCGCCGGTCGTGACCGCAACGATGGTGAACTTCAATGACCTTGCGGCGGTGAAACATTCACGCATCGGACCGACGAGCGTGCGGTGTTCCGGCGTGGCTTCCCAGTCGTAGAAGTCCTGGAGGTCTTGCCACTCGCTCGTGATCAGCCATTGCTCGGGATCGGTCGCCGATTGGCAGACCTGGTCGACGATATGCCCGGGCACGCCCTCGGCGACGACGTGCCGGATGTCCTCGTAGGCAGCGAGGAACTCGCTTTGCCGTTCCAGTGGCACGGTGATCAAGAAGACGACACGACCGCGCCCGAGGCGGCTGCCGTTGGTGCTCTCGGTGTCGTTCACAGTGAGACTCCTTCGGGTCGGCGCAGAATCAGCGCACTGTTGAAGCCGTCGTATCCGCGTGCGGCGACGGCGGCGATGTCGATGGCTGCTCGCTGCGGAGCAGCGACGAAATCGAGTTCGCACCCCGGGGCCGGGTTGGGCAATGCCCCGAACGCGGGCAGAGTGCGTTCCCGCATGGCCAGCACGGCGGTTGCGACGTCGAGCGCGGAGCTGCCCTGGGAAGCTCTGCCCAGCAGTCCTTTCTGACCGGTGACGGGTACCCCGTCAGGGAAGACGGTGCGGATCGCGTCGGCTTCGGCCCGGTCGGCAGCCGGTACGCCGACGGCGTCGGCGAACACGACATCCGTGTGCCCTGGCGCGGCCTGCGCCCGGTCCAGTGCTCGCCGCAGTGCGGCGGCAAGGTATCTCGACGGCGGCTCGACTGTCGTGTCACCCCAGGGGCGAGAGGTACGACCGTCCTGGGTGGCCGCATACCCGGCGAGCTCCGCATACACGTACGGTGCGCCGCGCCGTAGTGCGTGCTGCTCTTCTTCCACCACGAAGATGGCGCCGCCCTCGGCGGGGACATATCCGGCGGCATCGGCGTCGAAGGGCAGATATGCGCGTTCGGGGTCCGTCTGCCGGCTCATCCATCCGCTGCGGCGCGAGGCGGTGATCGCGTAGGGGCACAGTGGCGCCTCGGTGCCGCCGGCCAGGACGACGTCGGCGGCGCCGCGACCGATCGCGCGCGCGGCATATCCGAGGCTGTCCAGGCCGCCCGCCGCTTCGGCGACGAGCACGCTCGACGGACCCTTCATCTGATGCAGAATCGAGGTTTGCCCAGCACTTGCCGCATAGAACCAGGCGATCGATTGATAGGTGCCGACGGTGTGGGTCGATCCCGACCACAGCCGCTGCATCTCCCGCTGGCCGAACTGATTTCCGCCGGTCGAGGCCGCCAGGGCCACCGACTGCCGGTACGGATCGATGGTGGATGGATCGAGCTCGGCATCGGTCAAGGCCTGTGCCGTCGCCGCCAGCGACATCCACGTCCACCGGTCGGTCTGCACGATCAGACGGCGATCCAGGTACTCCTCCGGCACGAAGTCACGGACCTCTCCGGCCAGCGTGGTCGAATACGCGGAGGCATCGAAATGCGTGATCGGTGCGATCCGATTCTCGCCTGCCACAACGGTTTTCCAGTGTTCGCTCGCCGAGTTTCCACTCGGGGCGACGACACCGATCCCCGTGATCACTGCGCGGCGGTTCATCGCGCTCTCTGCGCGGTCGCGGCGCCATCGGTAGACGCTTCCGTGTCCACATGGCCGAGTTCGGGTCGCGGCGCGAGCGGTCCGAGGTGAAAGACGATGCTGGCGGTCTCGGTCCCGGTATTGCGCACCCGATGCCGGATACCGATCGGCACGAACAATCCCTGCCCCGCGGACAACGACCACTGCTCATCGTCGAGGTCGACGGTCAGGTCTCCCTGCACGCAATACAGAAACTCCTCCGAATACGGGTGATAGTGCTCGGCGATGCGCTCCCCCGGCTCCAGCGTGGCAACTCCGGTGAAACCGGACGTGCTGCCAACGGTTTTCGGACTCAGCACAGTCTTGATTTCACCGCCCCGGCGACGGTCGGCGGGCAGGTCGGCGATATCGATGCGAGCCGGCGGTAACTTCGTCATAGTCAAAATTCCTCTCGATGAGTGATGCGACACGGTGGCTTCAGGGGCTTCTTGGTGTGGCGGTCAGGCACGCGGCGGCGCGCCGACGAGATGTCCTTCGACCTTTTCCTTGATGAGCTGCATCTGAATCACGCTGTTGGTGTTGATGCGATCGGTCATGCCGGCGTCGTCGATCGGTGCGGCCGGACGCATGTGAAAGTCCTGGACCCAGGTCATCCGGGTGCCCGACCCGGACTCGGCATAACTCCAATGGATCTGCATGTACTCGAACGGCCCGGTCTCCACCCGATGCGCGTCCACGGTCCGATTCACCCGATCGACGGTCCGCTCGCTGACCCAGCTCCACACCTGCCCCGCCTCGTCCGGATGCATCGTGAGCCGGAAACGAACCGTGTCACCGTCCTCGGCGAGAACATCGACCGCGGCATACTCGGAGAACAAATCCGGCCAGGACCGAACATCATTGGTCGAATCCCACACCACCTCGAGCGGCGCATCGATCAGGATCGAATTCTCTGTATGACCGAACATCACGCAACCTCCTTGATAAAAGCGAACTCGACGAACCGAACCACGTCACCACCGGTCATCCCGAGCAGCTGGGCAGGCAACCTGACATCGAAGTCACGTTCCACAACACTCTGAATCTCGAAGACCGCCAACGAATCCACACCGATCTCCTCCAGAGTCAGCGCGTCCGCCCGCTCCAACTCCTCCGGACCGATGTCGACCCCGACATGCTCGTCCAGGATCGCGCGCAGCGTCTCGATGGTGAATACATCCGACATTTACTTCTCTTCCTTCCCTCGTGTGGTGAAACCCGAAGCTGATCGGTTCGGGATCTCCAGCCTCGGACCGGATTCCGGTGTCCAGCTGTAGAACATGCGAGCCCGCGCATCCTCCGGCGATTGCCAGTTCGGGAGGTAGGGCGAAACGAACTCGCGCAACCGGGCACTCACCCGGGCGAACTCCGGATGCCGCGCAGCCCTGCCAATAGCGGCGCCACCGGGCTCCTCGGTCTCCACCAAATGCACATACAGATCATCCAGAGCCCACAGCTCACGCCGGGTCACACCCGCAATCCCCGGCAGATCCGTCAACGAATCAGATTCCGCGAAGATCTCGCCAACGTTGGAAATAGCATCCGGACGCACGTGAGCGACGATCAGCGAACGATGTGGTTGAAATACCATCGGCCTTCTCCTACTTGAGCTTTGGTGGGGAACGTGGAACCCGGTATCTGTCTTTTCGGGGTACAACGAACCTACGAGTTGAGACCGGTCGGTATCCATCACCCTCGAGGCCATCCGACTCGTCCCCAGGGTGAAGACAATCAACACCTGAGGTGACGTCCGGGGGTGGGACACTTTTTGATGACTCTCTCGGTGCCGTTGCGCGCCACACCGTCGAAGCGGTGTTAACAATGAATGCCGACGACGCGATTCGCCGACACGAGAATGGACGGAGAAATGATCCAGCGGATTGCCATAGTCAATAGAGGCGAACCAGCAGTGCGTCTGATCCGGGCTGTCCGCGAGCTCAATGCCGAGTACGACCACGGGATCCGCACCATCGCCCTGCACACCCATGCCGAGCGGCGTGCGCTGTTCGTTCGCCAGGCCGACGAGACCGTCACGCTGCGGCGCAACGGCGCCACCAACCCCTACCTCGACCATGCCGAACTCGAGCGCGCGCTGATCGAGGCCTCGGCCGACGCGGTCTGGGTGGGCTGGGGCTTCGTGGCCGAGGACCCGATGTTCGCCGATCTCGTCAGCAAGCTCGGCATCACCTTCATCGGTCCTTCCTCGCACGCCATGCGCCTGCTCGGCGACAAGATCGAGGCCAAACTGCTGGCCGAGAAAGTCGGGGTCCCCGTCGCGCCCTGGTCCGGTGGCCCGGTCGAGACCGGCGCCGACGCCCGCCGGCACGCACACGCCATCGGCTATCCGCTGATCGTCAAGGCTCGCTCGGGCGGCGGCGGCCGCGGCATCCGCAAGGTGTACGCCGAGGACGAACTGGATCTCGCGCTCGAGCGCACCCAGCGCGAGGCAGAACGCTCCTTCGGCGATCCCGTCGTGTTCCTGGAACGCCTGGTCACCGGCGCCCGCCACATCGAGGTCCAGGTGATCGCGGACAGCCACGGCACGGTGTGGGCGCCCGGCGTGCGGGACTGTTCCATCCAGCGCAAGAACCAGAAGGTGATCGAGGAATCCTCGTCTCCGGTGGTGACCAAGGACGACGCCGATCACCTGCGCAAGGTGTCCGCCGACCTGGTGAAAGCGGCCGGCTACTGCGGCGCCGCCACCGTCGAATACCTCTACCAGCCCGACGAGCGGCGGTTCACCTTCCTCGAGGTGAACACCCGCCTCCAGGTCGAGCACCCGATCACCGAGGCCACCACCGGCCTGGACCTGGTCAAGCTACAGATCCACGTGGCGTCCGGTGGCGCGCTCGACGGCGACTGCCCGTCGGAATTCGGCCACGCGATCGAGGCCCGGCTCAATGCCGAGGACGCCGACAACGGTTTCGCTCCAGCACCCGGCCGGCTGCAACTGCTCAGGTTCCCGCTGGGCTCGGGCCTGCGGGTGGACACCGGCATCGCCGAGGGCGATGTGATCCCGCCGGACTACGACTCGATGGTGGCCAAGGTGATCGCGTGGGGTCGCGACCGCGACGAGGCGCTCGCCCGGCTGCGCACCGGCCTGCGCGAGACCACGGTCGTCGTCGAGGGTGGCACCACCACCAAGTCCTTCCTGCTGGACCTGCTGAACCGCCCCGAGTTGATCTCCGGCGAGGCCGATACCGGCTGGCTGGATCGCACCGGCGCCGGCACCGCGGACGGCCCGACCGCGGTCGCCGATGTCGCGCTGCTGGCCGCCGCCATCGACACCTACGACACCGAGGAAGCGCACGAGCGTGCCGCCTTCCTCTCCTCCGCACGCGGCGGCCGCCCACGGGCCAGGCACGCCATCGGGCGGACGGTGGAACTGTCCTATCGCAACCAGCCCTACACGCTGGTGGTCGGCCAGGTGGGCCCGCGGCGCTACCAGGTGAGCGGCGATTCCGGTGATCTGGAGGTCGTCGTCGATCGGCTCAGCGCCTTCGAAAGCCGTTACGCGATCGCTCACCGCCGCCATCACGTCGTCTCGGTGGCCGGGCCGACCGGCTACCTGGTCGAGGTGGATGGCGTCGGCCACCAGATCAGTCAGGACGAGGCCGGCATCGTGCGGGCGCCCGCGCCCGCCGTCGTGGTCGCGGTTCCGGTCGCCGTCGGTGACGAGGTCGAGGCCGGCGCCACCCTGGTGGTGCTGGAATCGATGAAGATGGAGACCGCGGTCCGCGCCCCTGGTCCGGGCCGGGTCCGGGAACTCAACGCCGTGGTGAACTCGCAGGTGGATGCCGGTGCGCCGCTGCTGCGGGTGGACGCCGTCGATACCGGTGACGCCCTCGGGAGCGTCGCCGAGAGCCGCCGCGTGGAGTTCGCGCCGCTCGAGCAGATCCGCGGCGACGCCCGCTCCGAGGCCTTCGCGCGGCTGGACGCCCTGAGCACCCTGCTCACCGGTTACGACGTCAGCGCCGCCCGGGCCCGCACGCTGCTCGGGGAGTACAACGAGCTGCGCAACGAGCTGTCGGGGGACGACCCGGAGCTGACCCAGGCCGAACTGGCGATCCTGACCACCTTCGCCGACGTCTGCGAGCTGTCCCGCAACCGCCCGACCATCGGCGAGAGCGAGGTGGCCGATCCCGTGCACAGCCCGCGCGAGCACTTCCACTCGTTCCTGCAGTCACTCGACGTGGATGTGCAGGGATTGCCGGAGTCCTTCCGCGCCAGGCTTTCTCGCGCGTTGGGACACTACGATGTGACCTCGCTCGACCGCACGCCCGAACTGGAGGAGGCGGTCTATCGTCTGTTCCTGGCCCTGCAACGGATGGACAACCAGGTACCGGTGATCGCCGGGGAACTCGAGCGCTGGCTGGCCAACGCCGACGAGCGCACCGCGGAGGTGCCCGAGCTCAGGGAGGTGCTCGACCGTCTCATCCTGGCCACGCAGTTGCGTTACCCGCTGATCGGCGACGTGGCACGCACCCTGCGCTTCCGGGTATTCGACGAGCCGCTGATCCGCGCGGCCCGCGAGGATGTGTACGACAAGGTGCGCGGCAGCCTCGCCTACTTGGCCCGGCGGCCCGGCGCCTCCTTCTACGCGCGGCGCGTCGCGGCCATGGTCAACGCCCCGGAACCACTGACCGGCCTACTGGGGCAATACATCTCGGATCCGAACCCGCTGCTCGAGGTGATCACCCGGCAGTACTACCGGATCCACGACCTCGACAACGTGATGGCCTTCGACCGCTCGGGCCGGCACCTGGTGACCGGCACGTTCGAGCTCGCCGGGGAGCGGCTGCACCTGGTCTCCACGGTGGCCGAACATGCCGACCTGGCGGCCACGCTCGACGTCGTGGCCGATGTGGCGGGGCCGAATGTGCCGAATCTCGTTGTCGACGTATACATTTCGTGGGCCGATGCACCGGCTGACGGGGACGAGCTGTCGGCGGCGCTGCGCACCGAGCTGGAAGCGCATCCGCAATCGGGCACCTGGCGGCGTATCTCGGTGGCGGTCCTGGACGGCGACACCGCCGACGTCCGGCACGTCACCTTCCGCCGCACGGAATCCGGACTCTCCGAAGACCTCATCATCCGCGACATGCATCCGCTCACCGGCCAGCGCTTGGACCTGTGGCGGTTGAAGAACTTCAACGGCACCCGTCTGCCCGCGCCGTCCGGCATCTATCTGTATCACTCTGTCGCCAAGCACAATCCGGCCGACGAGCGGTTCATCGCACTCGCCGAGGTTCGCGACTTCTCCGCCCAGCGGGACGAGAACGGCGAGATCGTGACCGTACCGGCGATCGAGCGCAAGATCGCGGCCTGCCTCGACGGCATCCGCCGGGCGCAGACGCAACGTGAGCCGAAGCGGTTGGACCACAACCGGATTGCGCTGTTCGTCTGGCCGGTGATGGAGATCCCGGCCGACCGCATCGAGGTGATCGCGCGCACCATCGCGCCACTGACCCTGGGCGCCGGCCTGGAGGAGATCACCGTCATCGGCCGCCTCTCGACGGGCCCCGACGAACCGATTCGTGATGTGGCGCTGCGCTTCTCGTATCATTCCAGCGACGAGATCAGCTTCGCCATCACCGAGCCGCCGACCGATCCGCTGCGCCCCCTCGACGAGTACGCCCAGCGGGTGCAGCGGGCCAGGGCTCGCGGCACCGTCTACCCGTACGAACTGATTCCGCTGCTGACCCGCGGTCGCGGCAGCTTCACCGAGCTCGACCTCGATTCGTCCGGAACGCTGGTGCCGGTGGACCGCCCGTACGGCCACAATACGGCCGGTGTGATCGTGGGGCAGGTGACCACGATCACCGACCGCTATCCCGAGGGCATGACCCGTATCGCCCTGTTCGGCGACCCGACCAAGGCGCTGGGAACCGTCGCCGGGAACGAATGCGCACGCGTGGTCGCGGCGATCGATGTCGCGGAAAGCCTTGGCGTGCCGGTGGAATGGTTCACGCTGTCCTCCGGTGCCACCATCTCGATGGACAGCGGCACCGAGAACATGGACTGGGTGTCGCGCGCGCTGCGCCGGATCATCACCTTCACCCAGGGCGGCGGCGAGATCAACATCATCGTCGCGGGCATCAATGTTGGCGCCCAGCCGTATTGGAACGCCGAGGCGACCATGCTGGCGCACACCAAGGGCATTCTGGTGATGACTCCGGACAGCGCGATGGTGCTCACCGGCAAGCAGTCGCTGGACTACTCCGGTGGTGTCTCGGCCGAGGACAACTTCGGCATCGGCGGCTACGACCGGGTGATGGGCCCGAACGGCGAGGCGCAGTACTGGGCGCCGAACCTGACCGCCGCCTGCGACATCCTGTTCGCGCACTACGAGCACGCGTATGTCGCTCCGGGCGAACGTTTCCCGCGTCGGGCGGTCACCACCGATCCGGTCGACCGCGACGTGCGCAGCTACCCGCACGTGCACCGCTCCAGCGACTTCAGCGTCGTCGGCGACATCTTCTCCGCCGAGCGGAACCCGGAGCGCAAGAAGCCGTTCGATATCCGCACGGTGATGCGGTCGGTGGTCGACCAGGACCACACGGTGCTGGAGCGGTGGGCGGACATGGCCGGCGCCGACACCTCGGTGGTGTTCGACGCTCATCTGGCCGGCTATCCGGTGACCGTGGTGGGCTTCGAATCTCGCACGATCCAGCGCAAGGGCTGGGTCCCGGCCGACGGCCCGGACACCTGGACCTCGGGAACCCTGTTCCCGCAGTCGTCGAAGAAGACGGCCCGCGCGATCAACGCCGCCAGCGGCAACCGGCCCGTGGTGATTCTGGCGAATCTCTCCGGTTTCGACGGCTCGCCCGAATCACTGCGCAATATCCAACTGGAATACGGCGCCGAAATCGGCCGCGCGATAGTGAATTTCGACGGCCCGATCGTGTTCTGCGTGATCTCGCGCTACCACGGCGGAGCCTTCGTGGTCTTCTCCGGCGCGCTCAACGACAATATGGAGGTGCTCGCGGTCGAAGGCTCGTTCGCCTCCGTGATCGGCGGCGCACCCGCGGCGGCGGTGGTGTTCTCCCGCGAGGTGAACAACCGCACCGCGGCGGACCCGGAAGTGCGCGAGCTCGAGGCGCGAATCGCCGCCGACGGCGCCGAAAGGGCCCGGCTGCGAGTCGAACTGGCCGCCCGGCAGGCCGCGGTGCGCTCGGACAAGCTGGGCGAGGTCGCCGCCGAGTTCGAGGCGATCCACACCATCGCGCGCGCCCGCGAGGTCGGTTCGGTGCATTCGATCATCCCCGCGGCCGCGCTCCGCCCGCAGATCGTCGCGGCCATCGAGCGCGGCATGGCCGGCGCAGCGGCCTCCTAGCGGCCCGCGCCGGGAGTTGTCATGCGTCCTCGATGCCCGATCGCTTCTCGACGACCCGCTCGAGGGCCCGCAGGTCGGCCTCCAGCTTTCGGAACAGCCAGTAGGTGGCCACGAACGCGAGCCCGGTGATCACGCACAGCCACAGCACCGTATCCATGATGCGCGCCCGCTCGTCCTGCCCGAGGAAGCTCAATCCGGTCACCACGGCGACCAGGGGCACCGATGCCGCAATGCCGAGGTAGACCGTGCATCTGCGGCGCAGCGCGCGCAGGTGGGCGGCATCGCGAGCCGTCGTGCGGCCATGGCGCAAATAGATCGGGTACACGCAACGGACGATGTAGAACGTCTGCACGAAGAACGTGTAGGAAACCGCGAACGCGGCACACACCAGCACGAACTCCACCGAATGCACCAGCAGCCGCGGCGGAAGGCGGACCACCGTGGCGAGCAGGGCCACGAACACCCCCGCGCCGATCGTCCAGAACACGAGGCCGAAACCTGCATCGAGGTCGGCCCAGTACAGGGTGAACGACCGGGTCCGGGCAAGCATCGCCTCGTCGTAGCGTTTGCCCTTGCGCAGCCCGCGGGGCACCGCGATCAGATGCCGACAGATGTAGAACCAGCTCACGACGGCCAGCGGCCAGGCGATCAGGTGGAAGAGGTTCGTCAACCGTAAGAGCTCCGAGCGGGTGGCGCCGGACAAGAGCCCGCTGCCGAACTGCACGGTTTGCCCGTACAGGTAGCCCGCCGCCAAGCCGTCGGCGGCCAGCGCGATGAGCCACAGGATCGGGACGTAATGGGGCGAAAGCCGTGCCCGCCAACTGTTCTCCGGTGGATAGACGAGGTCACGGGCGCGCTCGTCGAGGCACAGATCGAACTGCAGGGCCAATTCCGATCCGCTGCCGTAGCGGGACTCGCGATCCGGTGACAGGCAGGTCAGCAGCACCTGCCGCAGCGCCGCAGGGCAATCGGCGGGAACCTCGGACAGGAACCGCGGATCGATGGGACGGCGACGCAGTTCGAGCATGCGACCCAGCGACGTCTCCGACATGCCCGCGCATTCCTCGTCGGCGAACGGGATCCGTCCGGTGAGCAGCGCCCACAACATCACCGCCAGCGCGTAGATGTCGCTGCGCGTGTCGAGGTCACCGGCGGTCGCCGGAAGCTCCGGATGGCACGCTTCGAGCTGTTCGGGTGACATGTAGGCCAGCGATCCACCGAAGTACGCCAGCGGGCTGGTTCCCCGGATGTGTTGACTGAAGCTGACATTGAAGTCGGCGAGCTTGGGTATGCCATCGGCGCTCAGCAGCACGTTCGCCGGTTTGATGTCGCGATGCAGCACCCCGCGCCCGGCGGCGTGCCCGAGCGCGTCGGCGAGCCGGCGGCCCAGCCAGGCAACCGTTTCCGGCCACGTCATCGCCGCGATCCGGGCCCGCACCGCCGTATCAGCAGCACGAACCTCACCCTTGTCCTCGAGTACCCCGTCGATGGTGTCGAGCAACACCCGCCCACTACGGGCATCAACCGGGGTCGACCGCAGTCGATTCAACACGTCGAGCAGCGTGCCGCCCGGCAGATACTGCATGTAGAGCAGCTTGAGCTCGCCGTCGGCGATCAATCGCTGGTCGAAGATCCGCACGATGTACTCATGGTCCAACTGGGCAAGGGTCTCCGGCTCGGTGCCGTGGTTGTGCGAGATCTTCACCGCGACCAGCCGCTGCATCGACCGCTGCCGCGCCAGATATACGCGCGCGAACGCACCCTCCCCGATCATCGTCAGCAAATCGAAGTCCCCGACCCGGTCACCGGGATTGATCGCCCCGAGCGCGACCTGCGCGCTCGGACGAGCAACCATCGTGCTGCGATATTCGGTCGTTTCCAGCTCGACAGGAGGCCGGCCGATCTCGGTGGCTTCGGGCTCGGCAGCCCCGGCTTGCGTCGGCTCCTCCCCCGCGACCGGCTGCGAGCCGGAGCCACGGCGGAGGGCGTGGTATTCCTCGTAGACCAGGTCCGCAGGCGGTGGGCCGCTGCGCAGTTCGGCGTACTGCTCGCAATATTCGGCGAGTCGCTTGGGAAAGTGGTGGCGAACCCAGCGGTTCTCGAGGTCGACCTTGATCAGTTCCACCAGCACCGCACGCCGCTCGGCATCGGCGTCGGGCAGGTACGCCGACAGGTCGGGAGGACACCCGGACGCGGCCCACGCCTGCTCGAACCGGGCCGCGGCCGCGGCGAGCGCCGTGCGGCTCCGTTCGGCCGGATCGATGATCAGATCCTCGAAGGGCTCATGCACCACATCGGTACCCCGAGACGTGAATCCCCGAGGTGTGGCCCCACGCGACGATCGACAACCACACCTGAATAAACGACACAGCTTCGGTGCCATCCCCTTACCGGCACCTCCAAAGCGTATCGCGCAACCATCGAGCACACACCGATACGCGAGGCCCTCAAGCCTTCAACCGGGGGAACAACGCCTCCGCGTTGCCACGGTCGATGGCCGCGCGCAGGGAGTCGTCCAGCGGGTAGTTCTCGTATTCGTGATTGATGAAGTCGACCGCGGCGGGCGGGGCGAAGGGGAAGTCGCTGCCATAGGTGATGTGGTCGGGTTCGGCGACCGCCAGCAGGCTCGGTAGTGCCGCGGGAGAGGCGGACAGGGCGACGTCGTAGTAGAACCGCTTCAGCACGGTCGGGTCGACGGCGGTATCGTCGGCCGGAATTGGCTGCTGCGCAGATGTTTTCGCGACGAACATCGCCAAGAGGATCCGAGAGGCGATGTAGGGGACGAATCCGCCGGCGTGGGCGAGAACGAATTTGATGCCGGGATATCGGTGCATGGCGCCGGACAGGATGAGACTGAGCGCCGTGCGGGTGGTGTCGAGCAGGAAGTCGGCCGCGAAGCTCGGGATGCCCGGCACCGGCTCGGCCGGCAATTCACCCGGGTGAACGAAGACCACGCTCTCGCGCTCGTGCAGCAGTTCCAGCAGTGGCGCGAACTCCGGATCCCCGAGGTATCGGCCATCATTGTTCGCCAGCAGCACGATCCCGTCGGCGTGCAGGGCGTCGAGCGCGTATTCGGCCTCGGCCAGTGCTCCGTCCACGTCCGGCAGCGTCAGCGTGGCGAACAGCCCGAACCGGTCGGGTCGCCGCCGCACGATCTCCGCGCCGTATTCGTTCACCTCACGGGCCCAGGTGCGGGCTTCGGCCGTGTCTCCCAGGCAGACTCCCGGTGTGGACAGCGACAGGATGCCGGTCCGGATGCCGCGGCGATCCATGAAATCCACGGCCTCGGATTCCGACCACCGTGGTAGATCGATGCCGCCGGGACGAATTCCCCTGGCGTGCAGCAAGTCCGCGTATTTCGGCGGCACGAGGTGTTGATGGGTGTCGATGCGGTTCCCGTGTCCCACGGTTCTCCTCCTTCAGGGACGATTCACGGTCGGCGAAATATTCGGCGCGCCGCGCAGTGCGAGCCGAAGCTACGGGTCACCCGCCCACTGCCTGTGCGAGCCGGGGAAGCTGTCGTAGCGGGTTGAGCCGTTCGACCTCCATACGCTGATCGGTATCGAAGATATCGCTCAGCCCCGGAGCAGGATCGTGTGTCCCCGATTGCGGGAGTGTCATGGCACTGAACGGCCAATCCGAGCCGAAGACGATGTGTTCCCGAGCGGTGACCGCGAGCACGCTCGACATGGCCGCGGCCGAGCCGCTCAGCGCCGTGTCGTAGTAGAAGTTCGAGATCTGCCCTGCGGTATCGAGCAGCGAGGGCTTCGGCCACCCCTGCGGCCACATCTGCCCCACCACGGTTTCCGAGGCCACCCCGACCCGCCAGGACAGGAAGGGCAGGGTGCCGCCGGCGTGGGCGAGTTGGAAGCGAATACTCGGGTACCGCTGGGTCACCCCGGTGAGCATCATCATGGTGGCGGCGCGGGTGGTGTCGAAGGTGAATTCCTCGAGGAAATCCGGCAGCGGCAGCGCAGGTTTCGCGGTGCCGGGGATGGCCGCGGGATGGACGAAGACATACGCGCGGCGTTGTTCGAGCGCGAGCATCAGCGGTTCGAAACGCGGATCGCCGAGATAGACGCCGTCGTAGGCCGACAGCAGGATGACCCCGTCCAGATGCAGGTCGTCCAAGGCGTAGCTCGCCTCCTCGATGGCGGCCGGGATGTCGGGCATCGGCAGCACCGCGAACGCGCCGAAGCGGGTCGGGTCGGATTTGAAGAGCCCTGCCGCATAGGTGTTGCAGTAGCGGGCCATGTCGGCGGCTTCCTTGCCGGACAGGAACGATACGCCCGGGTCGGACACCGAAAGCGCTTGCGCCTGAATGCCGTAGTAGTCCATGAACGCGATCGCGGCTTCCGGCGACCACTCGGGCGTCGGATAGCCACCGATGGTGAGGTGCCCGTGCTCGAGCAGTGCGGCTCGGTAGTCCGGCGGCAGGAAATGCGCATGCAGATCGATGCGGTAGACGCCGGTCGGTGCGGGCTGCTGGGCGCGGGCAGGAACCGCCAGGTCGATCGGCACGGCCGCAGCGGTTGCCGCGGCGCCGAGCGTACCGGCGACAACGCCGCCCAGAACCCGGCGACGGCTCATCGTCGCCGGTGGCTGTGGGAAGGATTCGCGCACTTCGTTCATCGCTTTCTGAATGGGGAATTGCGGGCGGGAGGGCGAAATCGTGTCTGATGGATTTCTCAGATATGATTCGCGTACCGTTTTCGACCGGAAGTGAGACCATGGCAGCCGAACCCGTCACTCGAAATCGCGTCGACCGGCGGCGCGAGCGCACTCGCAACGCGCTGCTCGGCGCCGCACGGAAGTTCTTGTCGGAGGGGCGATCCGCGGTCAGCATTCAAGAGATCACCGACGCGGCCGATGTCGGTTTCGGATCCTTCTACAACCACTTCGACTCCAAGGAGCAGCTCTTCGACGAGGCGGTGCGCTCGGCCCTGCAGATCTACGCCGAGCTGCGTGACGGCATCGTGCAGCTCTACGACGACCCCGCCGAGGTGTTCGCGGTCAGCTTCCGGATGACCGGGCGACTGCAGCGGCAGATGCCGGAAATGGTGCGGGTGATCCTGCATTCCGGCATGTCGATCCTGCTGCGCGAGGAGGGCCTGGCCCCGCGCGCCCGCCGCGACATTCTCGCCGCGCAGGAGGCGGGCCGCTTCGAGCCGATGGATGCGGACATGGCGATCATGGCAGCCGGCGGTGCCCTGCTCGGCCTGCTGCAGCTGCTGGACGCCCAGCCGGACGCCGACGCCGACGCGCGCACCGACGAGATGGCCTTCCACGTGCTGCGCATGTTCGGCATGAACAAGCGCGCCGCGCAGAAGCTCACCAGCAGTCCGCTGCCGCAGCTGCCGCAACTGCCGGAATCCTGAGGTCACCCCGCCGCGCCGCCGATCAGGTCGAGGGCGATGTCGACGATCATGTCCTCCTGCCCGCCCACCAGGTTGCGCCGGCCGGCCTCGGTCAGCACGTCGCGGACATCGACTCCATGAGTGCCGGAAGCCTTTTCGGCATGCCGCAGGAAGCTCGAGGTCACCGGGCCTCCTCGAGATGATGTTCGTCAGTTGCGGACTCGATCGATTCCGGATCTGCTGGCGCTGAATCGGATTCGGCCAGGTCAGCTCGCGCGAGGGTCGCCGCGGAGACGAGTTCGCCCGCGGAAACCCCGAGTTGGCGGAACAATTCGGCGATCAGCACACCACCGCGGCCCGCTGTGGCTGTGCCGAAGACATACCGGTCCGGGCGCAGCAGGAGCAGCCCGCCGATGCCGATGCCGGCCTTGGCGAAGAACCGAGTCAGCGCTCCAGTGTGATCCTCGACGTCGACGTAGTCGGCACCGGCATTGCGGCCGTCGCCGGGCTTGCCCTGTGGCCGGCCGCCGATCGGGTAGACGGTGACGAAACGAGCGCCCAGCGCGCGCAATGCCGCCAGGTCGTCCGCGCCGAGTCCGGCGCGCGGGTCGACGCCGTAGCCGATCACCGAAAAGCCCAGGCCCAGCACATCATCGAATCGACGATGATGCCCGTCGTAGGTCCGGATCTCCGGCTGCGGGGCGAGTTCCCCTTCGACTCCACGCCATCCGCGGCGGGGCAGGCCGAGGTAGGCGTCGCGACGGAAGCGCGGCGAGGGTTTCATCTTCGCGCCCCGGATCCAGCCACCGAGGCCCGGCACCCGCAGCGCGGTGGTCAGCGCGAGATCACGGGCGGCGGCGATCAGCTTGTTGTCCACGGACACCAGCGCCTTGTTGAACACCGACAGGTCGATCATGGCCTTGGCGTGTGGGCGGCGCTCGGATTCGTAGCTGCTCAGAATCGTCTGGCTCGCACCGTATTTGATGATCGCGGTCAGCTTCCACGACAGATTGTCGGCATCGCGCACGCCGGAGTTCATACCCTGACCGATGAACTGCGGGGTCATGTGCGCGGCATCACCCGCGATCAGGATCCGCCCGACCCGCCAGCGGTCGGCGATGACCGCATTGAAGGTGTACACGAGCTTCCGCAACACCTCGACCTCGTCCGGATTCACGAAGCGTTCGATGTGGCGGCGCACGGTCTCGTCGTCCTCCATCTCCTCCTTCGTCTGCGAGTCGTTGAGCATGAACTCGAACCGGTGGTGCCCGTCGGGCTGCGGACAGGACACGATCGGCAGCTCGGGATCACAGACGAAATCGAAGTACGGCAGATGCCGGAACGCGTCCACTCCGTCGCGGGCCTTCAAGTCCACGACCAGCCAGCGTTCCGGGAAGCTGGTGCCGGTCATATCGATGCCGAGATTGGTGCGCACCACGCTGCGGCCGCCGTCGCAGCCGACCAGGAACTTCGCCGTTACCCGCTCGGCGGCGTCCGAATCGGTAATCGGCACATGCTTGCCGTAACCGGTGCCGCGGCATGCGGCGTGTACCACGGTGACCGTGTCCGCGTTCTGGCTGAAGTCGACGACTTCCCGGCCGCGGCGCACCGTCACGTGGGGGTACCGGTCCAGCGCGCGTTCGAGGGTGTTCTCCAGGTAGGGCTGGTACAGGAAGTTCACCACCGGCCAGCCCAGCCGACGTTCGGTCTGCTGGAACTGGATCAGTACCCGGCCGTCGGCGCGCACCCACTGCACGGCGGAGTCGACGTTCATGTCTGCCGCGAGTTCGTCTGCGGCACCGGCGGTTTGGAAGATCCGCATGCCTTCGTCGTCGGTGTAGACCGCCCGCGCGAGGCCGTAGTACTCGGGCTCGCGTTCCAGGACGAGCACACTGACTCCACGCCGGCCGAGCAGATTGGCCAGGGTCAGGCCACTCGGGCCGAGGCCCACGACCACCACGTCGTAGTCGGTGTTCATCGGATGCGCCCTCCTGCCAGTTCCGGCACGGTGATCTCCGGCGTGCGCACGGTGCGCAGCGCCTGGCGGAACTGGCCGAACCGGTCCAGCACCGTCTCCCCCATCGGGGTGTGTCCCCACTTGCTGATGCCCTGGTAAGTCGTCGGCTCCCAGGTGGATTCGAGTTCCGGGCCGATGATGATCGGATTCCAGCCGACCTCGAGTTCGAAGCCCGACGGGGTCACGCTGTAGTACGACAGCTGGCGATCGTTGGTGTGCTGGCCGACCGACCACGCCATCCGGAAGCCCAGATCCTTGACCCGCTGGAAGGAGGCGAGCATGTCGTCCAACGTCACGGACTGGATATTGATGTGCTGCACCCGGGTTCGGATCGGATCGATCTTCACGCCACGCAGATTGGCGATGGCAATGGAGTGGTGGCGCTCGTTGACCCGCAGGAAACGGATCTTCATCTTCAGCCCGGAGACGTTCTCGTCGATGTAATCGGACAACCGGGAGTCGAAAACGGTCTCGTAGTAGCCGCGCAACGCCTCGGGCTCCCGCGAGACGATCGCGACGTGCCCCATGCCGGCTTCACCGGTCACCCAGCCGGAGCTGAGCATCCGCAAGGGCTCGGGGGTGGTCACCGGCACGGTGAAGATCTCCTGCACCATGCCTTTCGGCCCGGCGAAGCGCCACAACCGCTCTACTCCGCGCAGCGCCGCCTCGTCGGCGGCGCCCTCGGCGATCGGCACACCGCGATCGGCGACCCGGGCGATGATGCGATCGAAGGTCTCGTGGTCATCGATCTGCCAGCCGAGTGCGGTCACGTCCTCGGCGGGCCCACGCTGGACCAGGAAGCGACAGGTGTGGTCGTCGAGGCGGAAACGCAGACCGGCGCCGTCGAGGGCATCGACGTGCATCCCGATCGCATCGGCACCGAAGCGCCGCCAATCGGCGTGCCGATTCGATTGCACGACGATGTATCCCAGATGCACCGCGCCGAAGACCGAGCCGTCCGTGTTGGGACGCAGGAACTCCTTCACTGCTACGCCTCCAGAAAAGCGGTGGCCAGTGTGTTGAACAGGTCCGCGCGCTCCCACTGCACCCAGTGGCCGGTGTTGGCCGCCAGGTACAGGTCGCAGTTGGGCATGGCGTCGACCAGCATGCGACCGCCCTCGGGCCGGTTCACCTTGTCGCCGGTCCCCCAGACCACCAGCGTCGGCTGTTCGACCTTGTGCAGACGCGAGTCGCGCGTGAAATCCATGCGCAACAGCGTGCGCAGCGCCAGCGGCCCCGACGGTCGCCGCAACGGCGGATTCGCCACCACGGCCGGATCGAGGCTGGCCTGATAACGCGCCTCGATGAGCTCCTCGGGGACCGCATCACCGTCGAACACCAGGTATTCGCGAATGAAGCGGGTGAGCTTCTCCCGGCTCGGGCCACCGCCGGTGTAGTAGTTCAGCAGCTGCTGGAGTCCGGCGGTAGGCAGTGCACGCGTGGTGCCCACACCACCGGGTCCCATGAGGATCAGCCGGTTCACCTTCTCCGGCCGGTCCATGGCCAGCCGCAGCGCCGCGGCACCGCCGTAAGAGTTGCCGATCAGATGCGCGGAAGCGACGCCGAGCTCGTCGAGCAGCCCGCCCACCGCCCGTGCGAGATCACCGAACGGGTCCGCCGGGTCGATCCACTTCGACGACTGCCCGTACCCGGGCATGTCCGGCACGATGACATGGAACCGCTGCGCCAACGCCTCGATATTGCGCGAGTAGTTCGACAACCCGGACGCCCCGGGCCCGCCACCGTGCAGCAGCACCACCGCGGACCCGGAACCGGCCTCGTTGAAGTAGATCTGCCGTCCGCCGACCCGGACCGTCCGCCCGGTGTCGACGCCCTTGTCGATGCTTGTCATCTCCGCCTCCAGAACCGATGTTGATCAAATCATCAGTTGCGATGGCATCCCTTGTCAAGGCAATTCTGATAAGAGCATCAGAAGTGCTGGATGTTGACAGATACATCCGTACCCGGCGGCGGCGACCTGGTCGAGGAGAAACAGTCCGACCATGCGCGCACCGGCCAGATACAGGGTCATAGGCGTGCGCCCGCGGTCAGCACTCGGGCCTGTTCCTCGATCACGGCCGACCCGTAACCACCTGTGACGCTTCGGGTTCGGCATCTTCCGCGAGCCTGCGCTCCGCATGGGTGAACTGCAGGATGCCGTCCTCGAGTCTGTGGTGCCGGAAGGTCGGCAGGTCGCGGAGGTAGTTCATTCGCAGCCGCCAGGGGGCGCGGTCGCCGCCGCTCGGGAAGTGGGCGCCGCCCCGGCGGAAATAGCCCGGAGTGAAGTCGGGGACGAACGGTGCGCGGACTGCGTCGGGGTCGTGGACAGGCGTCACGCTGGCGTAGGCGCGCCTGTCGAGGTGACGCAGGAGCCGGACGACGTAATCGCACACCAGATCTGCCTTGAGCGTCCAGGAGGCGTTGACGTAGCCGATGGTGAAGGCGAAGTTCGGGACGCCGGACAACATCATCGCCTTGTAGGCCAGCCGCTTCGGGACATCGACCGGTTCTCCGTCCACGCTCAGCGCGATGCCGCCGAATACCTGCAACTCCAAACCTGTTGCCGTCACGATGATGTCGGCAGGGACCTCGGTACCCGACGTCAACCGGACTCCCGATTCGGTGAGGGTGTCGATCCGGTCGGTGATCATCTCCAGCGCGCCGGTACGGATCGCCTCGAACAGGTCGCCGTCGGGCACCAGGCACATCCGCTGATCCCACGGGTCATAGCGGGGAGTGAAGTGGGTGTCGATGTCGTATCCGTGCGGCAAGGCCGATGTTTGACGGGCGCGCAGCCATGCCCGCGCCCGGTCGGGATACCGGCGGGAGAGTTGATAGATCGTGGTGTCGACGGCGATGCCCTTCGCCCGCAGCACCCGGTGTGCGACTCCGCGGGGAAGAATCCGTGGCAGCCAGGCGACCCAGCGGTCGCGAGCCGGCACGGACATGATGTAGCTCGGTGAGCGCTGCACCACGCTCACTCGCGCTCCCAGCCGGGCCAGCGCGGGACCGAGGGTCATGGCGGTCGCTCCGGAACCCACGATCACGACTCGCTTGCCGGCCACATCCATATCGTGCGGCCAGTGCTGCGGGTGCACTACTGGCCCCGAGAAGCGTTGCCGCCCAGTGAACTTCGGCGTACAGCCGCGATCATAGCGATAGTATCCGGAGCAGCAGAACAGGAAGGACGCGGTCAGGACCACGGTTTCGCCGGTGTCGGTTCGCTGCGCGCTCACCGTCCAGCGCCGCATCGTCGACGACCATTCGGCCGCGACCACCCGGTGCCCGAATCGGATCTGCTCGCCGATCCCCTCCTCGCTCACGGTGTCGCGCAGATACGTCAGGATCGATGCCCCGTCGGCGATCGACCGGTCCCCCGCCCACGGCCGGAACCGGTACCCGAGGGTGAACATGTCCGAGTCCGACCGGACGCCGGGGTACCGGAACAGGTCCCAGGTCCCCCCGATGTCGGCCCGCGCCTCCAGGATCACGCAGCGGCGCTGCGGAAAGGCCCGCCGCAGGCGACTCGCCGCGCCGATGCCGGACAGCCCAGCCCCCACGATCAGCACATCGACATGCTCGACAGCGTCAGCCACGGTAGGAACCCTTCGATCCGGCCCGCCCCCTTTCGAATTACGACAGCCTAAACGGATGCCGACCACGCGCCGGCCATGCCTGCGAGCTACTACCTGGTAGCCAGGTACACCTCAGATCGATGTCAATTGCCGAAGGCCAGCGCCTACGTGGCTGCGGCTGTTCGGCGCAGGTGCTTCGCTGCGCCTTCGGCACATCACCGAGCACCTGCTCGACATGGCTGCCACAACCGGAGTAACCAGGCTTCCCGCGTCGGCGACACAGCAGCGATTCCCGTTTCGGAATCACGCCGCCGACGTGATAGCGCAGCCCACAGTTCGCGAACGACACGTGCTCGCCGCGTTCGAGCACGACGATCTCCGCGGACTCCTGCAGCCGCCGCAACCGGGTCGCGGCCGACATACCCCCGGCCACTCCGCCGATGATCAGAACCTTGATCCCACACCTCCCAGAGGGGCCACGGCAGCGCTTGTGCCGGATGCCACTCTTCCGATCTTCATACCCCAGGGGGTATCGTCGATTCGACAGCCGATATACCCCCAGGGGTATGAAAGGAAAAGTTGATGAGCGACTCTCTGACAGCGCCCCCAGCCCACGCCCCCTCACCACCGCGCCCATCCGGCGGAGTGCTGGGCCGGCTCGGGGCGACCATGGCGGGCCGGGCCCGGATCGTGGTCGGCATCTGGCTGGCCCTGCTCGTCGCACTCGGCGCGGCCGCGCCGACCGTCTTCGACTCCCTCGCGGGCGCGGGCTGGCAGGCCAACGGCTCGGAGTCGGTCACGGTGCGCGAATTGGCGCAACAGCACTTCGGCGGGAACTCCTCCGCGGCGGTGCAGGTGGTCGTGCACTCCGATACCCAGGCCATCGACAGCCCGCAGGTGCAGCAGGTCCTCGGCAAGATCGCCGCAGCGTTCTCCGATGACGCCCGGTTCGGCCAGGTGGTCTCGCCGCAGCCCGGGATGTCGATCAGCCCCGACGGGCACACCGGCATTCTGATCGCGGGCGCCAATGCCTCCACCGACGATATGGTCAAAGCCGTCGACGACCACAAAGACACGCTGACCGCCTTGTCCGGCAACGGCATCGACGTGTACCCCACCGGCGCCTCGGCACTGTGGAGCGACTTCAACAAGGCGAATCACGACGCCATGATCAAGGCCGAAATGTTCTCCTGGCCTGTCACCTTGGCGATCATGGTGCTGGCGTTCGGGTCGCTCGTCGCCGCCGGCCTGCCGCTGCTGCTGACCCTGGCGGGACTGGTCGCCTCCGCCGGCGGCCTGGTGCTGCTCAACCACCTCACACCGATTTCGGTGTGGGCCATGAACTTCGCGATGATGTTCGCACTGGCGCTGGGCATCGACTACGCGCTGTTCATCGTCGCCCGCTTCCGCGACGCGCTCACCACCGCTCCGAACCCGCGCGCGGCGGTCGCGCAAACGATGGATACCGCGGGCAAAGCCGTTCTGCTGTCCGGACTTACGGTCCTCGTCAGTCTGTCGGCGGTCCTGATCGTACCGGCCCCCGCCGTGCGCACCATGGCGGTCGGCATCATGTTCGCCGTCGCCTTCGTCCTGCTGGCCACCATGACCCTGCTACCGGCCGCGCTGGGCGCGTTGGGCAACAAGGTCAACGCCGGCGCACTGCCGCACGCCAAACGCCAGCAGCACCGCTCCCCGCGATTCGCCGCCTGGGGCCAACTGCTGCACGACAAGCCCTGGCCGTTCGCCATCGGCGCGCTGCTCGTGTTGATCGCCCTGTCGATACCCGTCTTCAGCCTGAAGGTGGCCATGCCCTCGATCCAGGTCGTGCCCGCCGACGCACCCGTGCGCCAAGGCTATGAACTGGTGCAAGCCCAAATGGGCACGGGCGCACCGGGAATGCTGCAGATCATCGCGCCCGCCGACCAGACCGCGCAGGTCGCCCAGGCCGCCAAGACGGTCGACGGAATCAGCATGGTCACCCCGGCCCAACCGGCCACCGACGGCAGCGGCCTGGCCATGATGCAGGCACTGCCCACCGTCGATCCCTCGGATGCGCGGATGGGCGAGATCCTCGACCACCTGCGCGACGCGCTGCCCTCGGATGCGCTGGTCGGCGGTGCACCCGCCGAGAATCTGGATCTACAGCACGCCCTGAACCACTACTTGCCGATCATCGTGGGCGTCATCCTGGTGCTGGGCTTCGCGCTGCTGCTGATCGCACTACAGGCCCCACTGATCGCCGCCCTCGGCACCCTGGTGAGCTTGCTGTCGACCGGCGCGGCCTTCGGCGTCGCGAAGCTGATCTTCCAGGACGGCCACGGCGCCGGTCTGCTCGGCTTCACCCCGCAGGGCTTCCTCGACGGCTGGGGCCCGGTGTTCTTCTTCGCCATGATCTTCGCGATCGCGATGGACTACACCGTGTTCCTGCTGGCGACCGCCAAGGAACACTACGAGCACTCCAACGACCCCAAGGTCGCGCAAATCGACGGTATGGCCCACTCCGGGCGAGTGATCTTCGCAGCCGCCGCGGTCATGGTCGCCGTGTTCTTCACCTTCGCTCTGGCAGACCCGTTGCCGCCCAAGGAAATGGGCATCATCCTCGGCGTCGCCGTGCTGCTGGACGCCTTCGCGGTGCGATTGGTGCTGCTGCCGGTGCTGCTGCGGCTCACCGGGCACGGCGCCTGGTGGTCACCCGTCTGGCTACGCAAGGTGCTGCCGTCGATCAGCTTCGCCCACAACTGATATCCCCTTCCCGGGCTCGGCGCTCGCCGAGCCCGTGAATACCCCCGGGGGTATTATGAGCTGAGGCATTACAAAGAAAGGACACCACCATGGTCAGCAATGAGGAGAGCATCGCCCAGGTGCTCAACCGCCTCCGCCGCGCCCACGGTCAACTGGCGGGCGTCATCTCCATGATCGAACAGGGCCGCGACTGCAAAGACGTTGTCACCCAGCTCGCCGCCGTCTCCCGCGCTCTCGACCGCGCCGGCTTCAAGATCGTCGCCACCGGCCTGCGCGAATGCCTCACCGGCGACACCGCCGACGGATCCGAACCCATGACGGAAGCCGAACTCGAAAAACTGTTCCTCGCCCTTGCTTGACCCAAAGGTGCAGGTAAGCAACATGATTGGAGAGAAACCCATGCCCCGACTGCACCGCCATGACGGCTGGTCCATCCCGCGCCTGGTTCCACTACTGGCAGGCACCTTCGTACTGATCAGCACGCTGCTGGCCGCGGCGTTCTCGCAATGGTGGCTGATCTTCACCGGCTTCGTCGGCGCGAACCTCGTGTTCTACAGTGCGGTTGGATGGTGCCCGGCAACATTGCTGCTCCTCCGCGCAGGAGTTTCCAGCGGACCAACGAGTTGCTCGATGGCGACAGAGGTTCCCACCGCCGACCGGTCGTGAATTCGAGATCGCCACTATGCATCTCGACCTCCACTAGATACCGCTACATCGGCGGAAGCAGCGTCGCCTGAGCGGGATTCAGTGCGTCCAGCAGGAAACTCAGGTAGCGCCGCCGCGCGGGCTTCTCGAGTTCGACGGCGCCGAGCGCGGTGATCACCATGGCGAAAACGTATGGCACGTCGCGCGGCTGGAGATCGGGGCGCAGGTTTCCTGCGGCTTGAGCGCGTTCCACCGCAGGACCGAAGATCTCGTCACTCTGCGCAAGGAAATCCGCGGTGACCTCGGTCAGGTTTCCGACCGAGGTGGCGAGTCCCCGTTCGTTCTGAATGATGTCGGCTACTCGTTCGGCGACGTCGAGCAGGACGGATCGAGGCAGACCACCCTTGTCGAGTTCGGCCAGCATCGGCAGGACCTCAGCGGTGAGGATCCGTTCATAGACGGCGCGGGCCAGCGCTTCGCGATTGGGAAAGTGGCGGTACAACGTCGCGACGCCGACGCCCGCTTCGCGCGCGATATGAGCGAGGGTCGCCGAGCCGCCCTCGGTGGCGAACAGCCGCCGGGCCGCATCGATGATCCGGGAGATGCTCGTGAAGGCGTCCGTCCGAAGCGGTTTCGTCGCCACGCAGACTTCGCTCCTTCAGTCGATTCACCGGTACCGGGGTTGTGACCGAGCGTACCTTGCGAGCCAAAGCGATAGTTCACTACCGTTTTGATAGTTGACTATCAGTTTTCTCCGTGGCAGGACCGTTGTGGCCGCCGCCGGGGTGCGCCGAGAGGAATCACGCAATGTCGACCCTGCTGTATCGCATCGGAAGAACCGCCTATCGGCGACCTTGGTACTTCATCGCGCCCTGGGCCGTCGTGCTGGCGACGATCATCGGCCTGCTCGCCGTCTACCCACCCCAGCTGAGCAGCGAGGTGCGGATCGACGGCACGCCCGCCCAGAACCTCATCGACGACCTGGCCGGGAAAATGCCGCTGATGGCAGGTGGCCAGGGCATCATCGCCTTCGAGACCGAGAACGGTTCACGGATCGACTCCGGAGACAACCTCGGCACGCTGCTCGCGGCAGTCGACAAGGTGTACACCAGTGACCACGTCATCGACGCCCGCGCGGTACTGAAGCAGGAAGCCGCGAAGGGGATGAACAGTCCCACCATTCGCGCCGCCGGAGCTACCACGCTCTCCGGAGCTTCATCGGGTCATTCCGCCGCCGCGACCCCGCTGACCATCAACGGACAGGCGGTACCGGGCGTAATCATCTCCCCGGACAAGACCAGCGCCATTCTCCAATTCCAGTTCGACAAGCAGACTTTCGAACTCCCCACCGACACGATCGGCAACACGGTGGCGGCCGCGAAACACGTCACCGCCGGACACGACATCGCCGTGCTGCCGTCGGCATCGATGGTCCAGGTGCCCGCCATCGTGGGCGCGGGTGAGGTGGCGGGCGTCGCGATCGCCGCACTCGTGCTGCTGGCGACCCTGGGATCGGTGGTCGCGGCCGGGCTACCGCTGGTGACCGCGTTGACCGGTGTCGGCGTGGGCGTCGGTGGCGCTCTGGTGGTGTCGCATCTGGTCTCGCTGCACTCGCTCAGTGCGGTCCTCGGGCTCATGATCGGCCTGGCCGTCGGCATCGATTACGCGCTGTTCATCGTCAACAGGCAGCGCCGCTACATCCTCGACAATGACGCGAGCGCCGAGGAAGCCGTGGGCCGCGCGCTCGGGACCTCGGGCACCGCAGTGGTTTTCGCGGGCAGCACGGTCGCCATCGCACTGACCGCGCTCGCCATCGTCCGGATCCACCTGATCACGACCATGGGTATCGCCGCCACGGCGACGGTCGTGATCGCCGTCCTGGCCGCGGTGACGCTGCTGCCCGCGCTGCTCGGCCTGGCCGGCGATCGAATCTGCTCGTCCAAAGCGCGCCGGCGGGCTGCCGTCAGGCGGGCCACCGATATACCCTCGCGGCGGGCACGCAGGCTCGCGACCGCCTGGGTGGGCATGGTGACCAGGCACCGGTTCCTCGCGGCTACGGCCGCGCTGATCATTGCCGGGCTGCTCGCGTTCCCGGCCACACAGATGAGCCTCGGCCTACCCTCGGGTGCGAGCTACAACCAGGGAACCGCACAGCGTGAGAGCTACGAGGTTGTGAAGGACCGCTTCGGTCCGGGATACAACGGGCCGCTCGTCGTCGTCGCCGACGCCGGAAACCGGGAAGGTCCGATCGCCACCACCGATATCGCTGCCCTCTATCGCGATCTGGCGCAGCTGCCCGGCGTCACGTCGGTGACACTCGGCGCTGTGAGTGACAATGGCCGGACCGTCGTCTTCTCGGTTGTGCCGAGCAGCGGGCCCACGGACTCGGCCACCGAGCAGCTGGTTCACGAAATCCGCGGCGAGGCACCAACTTTCGCGAGTGAACGGCATGTGGACGTCGATGTCACCGGATTCACCGCGCTGGGTATCGATGTGTCCGCACGACTCGCCCACGCGCTCCCCGTCTACCTGGCAGTAGTAGCGGTGTTGTCGATCTTCTTGCTGGCCTTGGTGTTCCGCTCCATCCTCATCCCGATCAAGGCCACCCTCGGCTTCGTGCTGAGCATTCTCGCCGCGTTCGGCGCCACCACCGCCGTTTTCCAGGAGGGCTGGGGTCAGGCGATCCTCGGATTCCACGCCACCTCACCGATCCTGGCGGTCCTGCCCATCGTCGCCACCGGCCTGCTGTACGGGCTCGCCATGGACTACGAGGTCTTCCTGGTCTCCGCCATGAAGGAAGCCCACGCCCACGGACGACACGGGGACGACGCCATCGCCCACGGCTTCGAACAGGCCGCACGAGTCGTAGTCGCCGCCGCGGCCATCATGACCGCCGTCTTCGCGGGCTTCATCTTCAACGACGACCCGATGATCCGGCAGTTCGGCTTCGCATTGGCGGTCGGCGTCGTCGTCGACGCCTTCGTGGTGCGCATGTTGCTGGTTCCCGCCGTCATGTCGATCTTCGGCGATGCCGTCTGGTGGATGCCGCGCGTCCTCGAGCGCCTGCTCCCGAAGGTCGAAATCGAAGGCGAGGGCCTCGTCCATCGACCGGCCGACAGCCTTCCCGCACAACAGGATCTGGCGCCCTCGAGGTCATAGGCGGCCGTCACTGTCCTCGCATCAGATCACCGAAGGATCTGAAGTCAGGCCCGAATCCGCGCTCCTCGACTGCTACGTAAGCACCTGGGCCGCCGAACCATCCTGTCCGGATATGGCCGGCGTACCTGGCTGCGGGACGTGACGCTCGGGCGTGCAGCGGTGCAGTGGCCCCTGGGCGGCGTCGAGGATCACCCGTAGGCGTGGGTCGATATGGGCGACGAACAGCGTGCTCATCGCGGTGTCGTCGTCTGACCGTCGCGCTGCTTCGAAGGCTGCGTGCACGGCTGCGAACCGAACCGCAACGCCGTGGTGGACCCACCATTGAAGCGCACCAGGTTTTCGATCATCTGAAACGCAACGAGACCTTCAACCGGTTGTGGCACAACATTCTTCACGTCACCCATGCCCGGGAGCCCACCGAACTCGCTCACCCGCGCGACCCGGCCACCGGCGGGCCCTACTCGACACGAGCGGAGTTACCGCCACGACTGGGCCGCGACCGGGATCGTTGCCGGGTGTGCACTGGGGTCGGCCTTGTTGCGCTACTTCCGGGACGTCGATCGCGTCATGTAGCCCGGTGGCGGTTCAACGTCCGCCTGCCAGGCCCGGTCCGGGATGGACGGTGTGCAGCACCACCTGACCCAAAGCGTGGGTCTTGGCCTGGTACAGGCTCGTGTCGGCGGCGTCGAGCAGCGTTTCGGCGTCGGTGGCCATGGCCGAAGTGACCACTGCCCCGATACTGGCCGACACCGCCAACCGGTGGTCAAGCACGCCGCAGCGCCGGACTCGGGCGGTCCGGCGCGCGAGCCCTTGAGCCCCGAGGTCTACCGGATCATGTTCGAACACGTCTCGGTGGTTGCCGCCATCGGTGAGGTCGACGGCACTCTGCTGGTCCCGAACAAGGAGTTCACCGACCTGATCGGAATTCCGTCGGAGATCGTGCACGACATCTCGGTCTTCGACTCAGCGACCGCGCTCGATGTCCCGCGCCCAGCGCCGCCAGCACCGCGGCGAGTCGTTGTCCCGCTTCACTGTCGACGCCGTGATCCACCGCCGTGTACAGCACCCGCGCGGAGATCAGCGGCACATCCGGATCCGTGAGACCGAGATCGGCCAGCGCCGCGCCCACCCGAGCCCCCACCCCCGGTTCGAACTCCTCCGCGACCAGCCCGGTGATCACTGCCGCGGCATACTCTCCCAGCAGCTTTCGGTCGGCCGACCACCCGCGGTCGGTCAACGCCTGCCACCACAGCCCGGCTACCTGCCCGGCATCGTTCATCAGCGCCCTTTGATCGTTGCCCCGCCTCCGCGCCACACCACAGGCCCGTCAGGCGGTAATCCTTCAGCAAATCTACCTGCGGGAACAGATGTACGAACTACACGGTCTGCCGTGATAATTCGTCCGGCACCTCTACGCCGAGCAGCGTCAGAAGTGCGGCGATCTTCTCGTCGAGAAGCCGGCCGACCGCGCTGATGTTCTCGTCGTCGAAGGTGTCGAAGCGTGTCGACGGCTGGTCGAAACTGACGAACGTCCGATCGTTGTCGGTGTAGATGGCGACGCGGATCGGTGCGTAGAGCATCACGCCCGGATCGTGGCGGAACATGCGTTCCGCGATCAGGTTGTTGCCCACCATGTAGGTGACCAACTGCGCGGTGCTCCCCCGCAGCGCCATCATGGCAGTCGGGTCGAAGGTCCAGAAGTTGGCGAAGGAGTTAGGTGTTCGCGCTTCGGTGTACTTCTTCACCCGTTCCAGATCACCGGTTGCGATCAACTGACTCAGCTCGTCGAGTTCGATGTCGGGGACCAGCTGCTCGAAACGCGTACGCAGCTCCTCGAACGTGGCGTCGACTGCGATGGTGATCCGGTTCACCTCGTGCCGAACACGGTGGACGCGAGCGCTTTTGTCGATGGGGGTGGTGCTCATTGTGCTTCCTTTTCTGCCGAGGAGTATTCAGGCCGGAACGGCCGCGACGGGCGCGGTGGCCCGCAGCTTGGCCAGCGAGATGGCGTGGAAGACGAACAGGATGGGAACTCCGGTCGTCGGTATGAGCACCAACGGCAGCATCGACAGTGGCTGTGTCGATGGCGTCAGGTGCAGCAGCTGGGTACGCCCCGGTCCGCCCAGGAACCCGACGGCGAAGGCGTACAGGAAGTCGACCAAACCGAATGCGTTGAGCCAGAACATACTTCGGGTTCGACCTGCAGCATGTGGACTGCGGACCAGCCATGACGCAGCCAGACCTACTGCTATGTCACCGATTCCGGCCGGAAGTGCGAACGCAGGCGGCAACTCACCCAACGCCAAGGCGGTCAAGAAGACGATGCCGATGAAGCGCGCTTCGTGCGGCCGGACCAACGTTGCGGCAATACCTGGATGAGAAAGCATCCGCTGGATAAGCGGTAGCCGGGAACTGGCCAGCAGGACGACGATCGGTGCGAGGATCGCCACGCCCAGCCACGGTTTGACCGTGTCCTCGTCCAGCCGTAGGGCGTTGTTGGCCGCCAGCACGACGACCGTGGCCGTCCACGCCATCCAGCCGGCGCAGAAGATGATCGAAATTCGTTGCGCCACAACCCTGTCGATGCCGACCTCGACGGCCGACGACCACAAGGTGCGGACAGTGACAAAAACTATCGCGACCAGCCCGATGATCTCGAGCGCCCAGAGATAGAGAGGTGCAGAAGACATCACATGCTCCGCTCGGTGTGTCAGGAGTGCCGTTCAGTCGAACCGGCAGGATGTAACCACTGGTTACATCCGAGTGTGCGACTTCATGTGACCGTTGTCAACATCCTGTATCCGTGGAATCCTTACCCCATGGGTCAGGCCACCACCAGTCGCGATCGCGCGAAGCCGTACCACCACGGCGCCCTGCGCGCGACCTTGATCGAGGCCGGCATCGCCCTGGCCCGGGAAGGCGGCCCAGACCGAGTGATCCTCCGTGAAGCCGCCCGAGCCGCCGGCGTGACACATTCAGCCGCCTACCGCCACTTCACCGACCGAGAAGCACTCCTCGCCGAGGTAGCGCATCACGCTCGCCAGGCCCTCGCCTCCGAGATGCGCCACCAAGTAGCCCGCACCAACGATCCCCGCCTCCGCCTCCGTGCAGTCGGCACCGCCTACGTCCACTTCGCCCTGGCCGAACCAGGCCTGTTCCGAACAGCCTTCATCGCCTATCCCCCGGCACCCGAGCTTCCCCCGGTAGCCCTCCCCACCGAAGAATGCGGCCCCTTCGAAATCCTCGGCCAGGTCCTCGACGAAGCCCAAACCGCAGGCCTCCTCAACCCAATCCGCCGCCCCGGCGCCGAAATAGCAGCATGGTCAGCTGTGCACGGCCTCGCCGGCCTACTCCTCGACGGCCCACTCCCCACCACGCCCGAGAACATCGAAGACTCACTCGAGCGAGTACTGGATGCGATCGAGCGCGGCCTCTTGACTCTGTAAGTCACTCCGGTGAACGAAGCCTCCCGACGCCGCCCGGCACACACCCGGCGCGCGATGCCGCCCGCGTCATCGGTGAATGGATCCGGGCCGGGGGCGTCATGTTGTCCGCTCCGCAGGTGCAGATGACGTACATCGTGAAGCCGTCTGCGTAGTTGCCGAGCTACATCTACGTTCACCAGGTGGCGGTGGTATCTCGCTGCGGCCGCGTGGTGGCGACCGGTTCACGCGGCAAGGCTTGGGGGCGAGGGTCTTCGACCACGTGCGGCGTTCACACCAGCACACACAGGCGACGGCGAGATAGGGCACCGCGATTCTGCGAGCGAAAAGCAGTGTACCCGAGGCCATTTCACGAGGGAAACCTACGCCGACACCGGTCCAGCCTCGGATATCGAGCGGGGTCGAGCTGAGCGTGACCGAGATATGAGATCGATGGCGGGCCACGGGACGGCTGGAGCCGCGAGCCTGTTCCATCCGGTCCGCATTCACCCGTACGACAGCTCGACGTGAGGGCCGATTCAGACCCGTATGACACCGTGGGCACTCATGACGGTGGAGACGATCGCGCTGAGAACGTTGTGGGGCAAGGCAATTGCTGTCGCTTCAGTGGCACTCGCCACGGTGGCATTGCTTGTGTCGGGTGGGCACACGGAGCAGGTGACCCAGCACTCGACGGTGGTCGGTGTCGAGGTTCGCCTGGTGGACTCCACGGTTCCCCAGCGAGCCTGGACGACATTGAGTCTGATCGACCAAGGCAAATGGCCCCCGACCGACTGTCCCGGAACCAAGGGCGGTACCACGTGGCAGAACAGAGGAGGCCAGTTGCCCGATGATGTCGGCTATCGAGAGTGGGATGTCAACTGCAAGCAACCAGGCCGATCCCGCGATGCGGAGCGGATCGTGACCGGCAACGACGGTTCGGCGTGGTACACAGGCGATCACTACGCCAGTTTCACGAGAATGCGCTGATCGCGCTGCGCCACGTGGAGTAGCGGCTCGAAGATGTGGCAGGTTCGGGGGCATGACCGCGGCAGAGGCGGGATCCCGCTCGATCGAGCGACCGTCGGCGCTGGGCTGCTGCAGCTTCCGCGCGGCCGGAACACGCGGGCACGCACCCACTGCGGCGCTGATCGCCCGGACGCCAGTACGTTTGCGGAGTGCCCAAGGACGAATCCGACTCCGGAGAGCGGGAGCAGAGCCCCGACGACGCTGCCGCGGAGGTCAGGCCGGACCGGCTGGTCGCGTCGGTGATCCCGGCCTGGTTGCCGCGGGCCTATCTGCTGGCGGCGGCCACGGTGGCCGGGGTCGTCATCACCTTCTGGGGGCTGATGCGCCTGCGCGGTCTGCTGACGGTGCTCGTGGTGTCGCTGTTCCTGGCCTTCGCCATCGAACCCGCGGTGAACTGGCTGGCGGCGCGCCGCTGGAAACGCGGTGCGGCGACGCTGGCGGTGTTCGTGGTGGTGACCGTGGTGCTGGTCGGATTCGTCTGGACCATGGGCGAATTGGTGGTCGGTCAGGTGACGACACTGATCGAGAACCTGCCGCGAGATATGCACAGTGCGGTCACCTGGATCAACAGCACGTTCCACACCGACCTCTCGGTCACCGATATCACCGATCGCACCTCGGACATCAGCTCGAAACTACAGTCCTGGGCACTGGACCTGGCCGACGACGTCTGGGGCATCGGCACCACGGCACTCGGCGTGCTGTTCCAGGGCCTGGGAGTGCTGCTGTTCACCTACTATTTCGCCGCTGACGGACCGCGCTTCCGCAATGCGGTGTGCTCGCTCCTGCCGCCGCAGCGGCAGCGACATGTGTTGCGCGCCTGGGATATCGCGGTCGAGAAGACGGGCGGCTACATCTACTCGCGGGCGCTGCTCGCGTTCTGCTCGGCGCTGGCACACTACGCGGCGATGCGAGTGCTGGGCATTCCGTCGGCGTTCGCACTCGCGCTGTGGGTGGGCGTGGTGTCCCAGTTCATTCCGACCGTGGGCACTTACCTCGCGGGTGCACTGCCAGTCCTGGTGGCCCTGGCCCACAACCCACGGTCGGCGCTGTGGATTCTCGGATTCATCGTCGTCTACCAGCAATTCGAGAATTACGTCCTGCAACCGCGCATCACCGCGACCACCCTCGACATGCATCCCGCGGTCGCCTTCGGCGCGGTTCTCGCGGGCGCGGCGTTGTTCGGAGCGACGGGCGCGCTACTCGCCATCCCGGTGACAGCCAGCGCGCAAGCCTTCCTGGCCGCGTACGTCCGCCGCTACGACGTGGAGATCCCACCGAAACCCGAACCCACACGACGAACTCGTTCCCGACACCGAGCCCCGAACGCCGAATAGCCCACCTGCCGCTTACGATTCCGGGTGAACCACCATGACCGGGCAGTTCGCGCGCTGCACGAGCGCATTGCTGGTGGAGCCGAGCAGCATGCCGACGAACCCGCCCCGGCCGCGGCTGCCGACAACCAGCAGCTGGGCCCCCTCGGACCAGGTCAGCAGGTGCTCGACCGGATCAGCGAGATGGATGTCACGGGTGACCTCGACGTCGGGGTACTTCTCCTGCCACCCCGCCAGCCGTTCGACCAGCAACGCTCGCTCCGCCTCGGTCACTTGCGCGGCCTCGATGGAGGTATCGATGAATCCCGAGTACCGGGCCAGGTACAGGTCGCTCCACGCGTGCACAGCCACGAGCCGCGCATTGCGCACGGACGCCTCGTAGAACGCGGCGCCGACCGCCGCGTCGCTGACCGGGCTGCCGTCGACGCCGACCACGACCGGCGCCGTGCGGCGGTCCACCCATTCGGGGTCGTCGTCGCGCACCACGACCACCGATCCGGCCGCCTGGCTCGCCACCGAGACCAGGATGGAACCGATCCGGTTCAGGCCCCGGCGTTCGGCTGGACCGCCGAGCACCGTCACATGGGCGGTGGCCGAGAGGTCGATCAACATCCTCGCCGGATGCTGCGGGGACACCTCGGTGCGCACCATCACGCCGGGCGCGGCCTTTTCGGCGACCTCCCGGGCCTGTGCCACCAGGTCGGCGCCGAAAGCCTGAATCGATTGCTCGACTTCGGAATTCGCACTCGAAAAGGTGCCCATCACCCCCACGATCACATTCACGTTCGTGCCGTGCGCGATCAACAGTTCGCGTTCGCGCGCCGCCGCGGTCTGCGCCGCCCAGCGTACGGCCGACAGCGCGGCCGGAGAATCGTCGACACCGACCACGATCGGTGCGGTGGATATCGAGTGCGGATCGCGCGACTTCGGGGAACTCATGACTTGCCCACCTCCTGGGATGCCGTGAACCGAGCAGAACCAGTGGGTCTCGCAAACCCGAACATAGCACCGCCCACCACCCCAGCCCGGAATCGCCACTACAAGTGGAAGCCAGAGGGGTGTGGGTCAGCGGCCTGGGACGGTTACCGGGTTGAAGCAGCTGGAGGGGAGGTCCTGGATGGAGCAGAGGGCCGGAGGGCGGGTCGGGAGGTAGTTGGCGGGGACGCCGCCGGAAGTGGTGATGTCGCGGTAGGCGGGGACGGCGGCGGTGGGATGGCGAGTGAGGGTGGGGTCGGTGGTGACGTCGACGGTGTAGAGGCCGAAACGTGGTGAGTAGCTGCCCCATTCGTAGTTGTCGGTGATGCTCCAGTAGTTGTAGCCGATGACGTTGATGCCATCGGCCTTGGCGCGCTGGACCCAGTAGACGGTGTCGCGCAGGTCGTCCTCGCGGGTCATGCCGTCGGTGGTGGGTGAGCCGTTGTCGGAGGGCATGCCGTTCTCGACGATGTAGAGGGGGCGGCCCGGGAACTTCTGCGCGTATCGACGCAGGACGTAGTAGATGCCCTCGGGTTCCAGGACGAGGCTCGAGGGCTGGTTGGTCAGCAGGGCAGCCAGATTCGGCGGATTGGTCAGGGATCCACCGTAGTAGTAATCGATTCCGATGTAGTCGAGCTTGTCCGCGATCCGGTCGACGAACGACGCGTCGGCTTGTGCCGTGCCGATGGCCGAGAAGGCGATATTGCTCGTGACCATCGCGCCGGGCTGCCGGAGGTGGATGTGGTCGTAGATCGCGCGGTGCGCGGCGACCATCCGATCGATCATGGGTGCGACGTCGAGCGCGCCGAGATCGCCGATCTGCTGCTCCTTTCCGGCATAGGCGAGGGGCTCGTTGAAGGTGACCCACAGCGGATCCAAGTGCGCGTAGCGGTCCACGACCGCGCGGGCGTTGGTGAGCCAGTCATCGACCATGCCCGGATTGCGCCAGCCGCCGCGATTCAACTCCCAGCCCGGGAACACCCAGTGGTCCAGGGTGATCATCGGCCGGATGCCGGCCGCGCGAATCCGCGCGATCATGCTGTCGTAGAAGGAGAAATCCCATTCGCCCGGATTCGGTTGCACCCGGGCCCATTCCACGCTGATCCGGTAGACGCCGACACCGAGGTCGGCGGCGTGCTGGAGATCCTCATCGTAGCGATGAAAGAAGTCGACCGAATTGCGGTAGTCCTCGGCGCGACCGGATCTCGCGTACCGGCTCCAATTGCTGTCCGGCGCGAAGCCTTCACTCTGAAACCCGGAACTGGACACTCCCCAGAGGAAATTGCCGCCCACCGGCGGTAGCCCCGGATCGGCGGCAACCCTGCCGGGCGTGGCGACCATGCACCAGGCGGTGAGAACGATACATGCCAGTGTGAACAGTGCACGTTGTCCCATCGCATCGAGATTACCTCCCGGAGAACCGGGCTCGGGGCACTCTGACCAGATCGAACCCCCGTTGCCGGTCCTTGATCCGGAGAGTCACACAGCCGTCGGACCGCTCGCGACGAGAGCTCCACTCAATGCGCAATCAGCCAGCCGACTCGGTCATATGCGAGGACCTGGTACAACACCAAGGCAACCGCCGACACGAGCGCCGCCATCGACAGCCCCGCACCCCACAGCGCGACCGCCCCGCCACCCAGCACGAGCACTTCGATCACCAGCCGCACACCGCCGGGCACGGCAACCGCCGCCTCCCCGTTCCGGCTCGGATCCCCCGGCACGGCAAACATCCCCCACACCGCCGCCACCACGATCGGCAGTACCAACACCAGCGCAAACCGCCACGGCGCATCGAACCCTCGCCACCCCAGAATTCCGAACGACACCACAGCGGTCAGCTCCAGCAGAAATCGCACACCGAGCATGAACGGGTTCAACGACATCCGACAATCCTCATCATTCACATCCCCATCTCACCCGAGGACACCCGCCGACCCTACGAGCGGCCACCGCCCCGCCCGGTGGTCAATTCACGCCGAAAAGGTGACCGAACGTGACAACGAGCCCGCGGCCGGCCAGCCTCCCGACAGAATCTGTTGTAGTGGACAAGATTTGGTCGTCTTTGCCCAGTTCTTCGGCACGCCGACCGGTGTGGTGCCGCTCGTGACGACCTGGGTGTGGCGGCGAGCATTCCGGTTCCCTGGGTGGCTCAACGAATGGACTCCGCGGGAGCATCTGGCCGAGGTTCGGGAACGAGCCCGGCCGCTTCCCGCCCGGTAGCTCTGGGGGTGCCGATGCCGGTTCGAATGGCGTTGTTGCAAATGTAATTTCATTTGCATTTCTCATCCGCAAGCGGCCAGGACCTGGTGTGCCTAGTGCGCGACAAAATGTGCCAGAAAACGGTTCCGGGGCGAAAAGCTCGTTCTTTGCCGCAACACTCGAGGGGCACGGTCCGGGGTGAGCGCACCCCGGGCCGTTGTCCACTTCGCTGGTCATCCGTTGGGACGGGACGGGTGACGGCGCACGAACGCTGGTGATGGAGGCGAACTCACGGTATGACCGAGCCCGATGAAGAGCAGCAGATGAGCGACCTTGTCGCGCGGCTGTCCAATCGATTTCCTGATCTGACGGGTCGGGTCGTCGGGGAGGTGGTTCGGGGCATTCATCGGGATTTCGAGGGGCACCGGGTTCGGGAGTTCATTCCGCTGCTCGTGGAGCGGATTGCCGAGCGGCAGTTGAGCCGTCGGGTGTGCTACGGCTCGGCCGTGTGGGTCGACGGGTAGCAGGTTGTTCAGCGGTGGTGCCGGCTCCGGTAGGGGGGAGCCGGCACCACCGCTCGGACCGATCAATCTTCTGGCACCAGTCGCCACAATGAGGTGACCTCATCCCGCCGGGCCTCGTAGAGAGGATCGCTGCTGTCCGACGCTCGCGGATGCCGCGGAGGTGTGTCGTACCGGGCTGCCACGCGCAGCCCGGAGGCAGCGACGCGAGCACGGAACTCGTCCCGGCTTCGCAATTCGAGGCGCTCGGCGAGGTCGGAGAGGATCAGCCAGCCCTCACCGTGCGGGGCGAGGTGGTGGCGCAATCCGTCCAGGAAGCGGTGCAGCACAGTCGATCCGGGGTCGTAGATGGCGAGCTCCAGCGCTGAGGTCGGGTGCGCCGGCAGCCAGGGCGGGTTGCAGACGATAAGGTCCGCACGACCCTCGGGCCACAGATCGGCTTCGCCGACCCGAACCAGGCCGGTGAGACCGAGGCGATCCAGGTTCGCCTCGGCACAGGCCACCGCGCGAGGATTGATGTCGGTGGCGGTCACCCGCGCACCGCGCCGGGCCAGAACCGCGGCGAGTACCCCGGTCCCCGTGCCGAGATCGAATACGGAGGGCCGCTGCGCATTCGCCGGAAACGGCGCGCCGGCGACCAGATCGACATACTCGCCGCGAACCGGGGAGAACACACCGTAGTCGGGATGGATGCGCGCTCCCAGCGCGGGAATCTCGACGCCGTTGCAATGCCACTGATAGGCGCTGAGCACCCCGAGCAGCTCGGTCAGCGACACGCACATCCGCTGGATATCTGGGCAATTCGGGCGCACCGCCGCGTACGCGTGTTCGCACGCCGACCGAACATCGGGCGCGCGCCGAAGCCCGAGAGAGTAACCGGGTTCGAGCACGATCAGCAGCCTGCCCAGCATCTCGGCGCGCCCGGCCTGCACGACACGCTGCTGATGGAACACCGCTGCCGGACTGCTGTCGCGCCCAACCGGTCGCGCGGCTCGCCGCAGCCGACGGTCGAGCGCTCGCAGCAACTGACGAGCATTGTGAAAATCCCCGCGCCACACCAGGCCCGTGCCCGCCCGCGCGAGCCGGTGGGCGGTCTGCGCGGTCATGCGATCGTCGGCGACGACGATGCGGGCCGGGGCCGGAGCCCCATTCTCGGAATGCCAGTGGGCGGTGTAGACCGATCGATTCTCGGTCCAACTGAGGGTGGACATGACGAACTCCTGCGGAAACGAAGGTGCCTGGGGCCGGCGACGCTTCGAGGCAGGAGTCCGGAGAGCGACTTTCCGTCAGAACAAGGGCGATTCGGACCGTTCCCGCAGCGAAGCGCAGGAGCGGTTGTCGCCCAGCACCATTCCCATGCCCACGGTCGGTCCCTCCGTCAGATGTCCGTCCCCATGATCGCACACGCCCGGATCGGACGTGTCTCAGCGGCTTCTCAGCGACTGCCGGGCAGACTCCCCCGTGTCCGGTAACCGACTGTTCGAAAGGGATCCGCATGTCCGCGGCGCAACCGCATACGAACTACAAGCTCCCCCAGGTCACCGCCCTGTTCTGGGTGCTGAAGATCGCGGCGACCACGCTCGGCGAGACCGGTGGGGATCTGCTGGCCCAGACCCTGAACCTCGGCTATGCGGCGGCGTCGACGCTGTTCCTGGGTATCTTCGCCGTCAGCCTGGTCGCCCAGTTGCGGGCCCGCCAGTTCCATCCCGCGCTGTACTGGACCGTGATCGCCGCGACCAGCACGGCCGGCACCACCATCTCCGATTTCCTCAATCGCGGACCGGGTTCGGGCACCTCCACCGACGGCGGCCTGGGCTACGGCGCGGGCGCGGCCGTCCTGATCACAGGCCTGGCCGTCGTCTTCGTCATCTGGAAACTCAGCGGCCAGACCTACGACGTCACCGGAATCACCAACGCGCGTGGCGAACTGCTGTATTGGACGGCCATTCTGCTGTCCAACACACTGGGTACCTCCCTGGGCGACTACCTCTCCGACAGTTCCGGACTCGGCTACGGCGGGGGCGCGCTGCTCATCGCCGCGGTCATGGCCGCTCTGCTTGCCGCCCATTATCTGACCCGAATCTCGGGGGTCCTGCTGTTCTGGCTTGCGTTCATCCTCACCCGTCCGCTCGGTGCGACGGTGGGCGATCTGCTGTCCAAATCGCACGACAAGGGCGGGCTCGGTTTCGGCACCTGGGGCACCACCGCAGTTCTGGTGATCATTCTCGTCGTAGGAATCTTTTACAGCTACAAGAGAATACGCACCGAAACCGGGGTCCGACAGGATCGAGCGGACGTAGCCGCCGTCGAAGCGGAGCGCGCGGCCGGTGGTCTCCGACGCGAAGGGTGAGCCGAGGTAGCCCGGCACTGCCGTCGCCGCCGAGTCTATGGTCGCGGCAGGAGCCGACGGTGTACCAGCCGCGCGTCGGCGAGGCGACATCGGAGGGCGAATGGGTACCGGGAGCGAAACGAGCGGACGGCACAAGGACGCCAATGCCACCCGTTCGGCCCTGCTGGCCGCGGCGCGGGAGGTGTTCGCCGAGAAGGGGTTCGAGGGCACGACCGTGCGGGAGATCGCGGCGCGGGCCGGAGCGAATCAGGCACTGCTGTTCCGGTACTTCGGGAACAAGGACGAGCTGTTCCGGGCGGTCGTCGCGGATCGCGGACATCGGGTGCTGTCGGAAAGCCCCGCGGACGAGCTGCTCGGCCGACTGCTGGCTGGAATGTTGAATACCGCGGCGGATCAACAGCTTTGGCTGCAGGCCGCGCTGCGATCGAGCGGACACGCCAGCGGCGTGTCCGTGATCCGGCGGGAGCTGGACGAACGATACGTGCGGGCACTCTCCGAACTCGGCGACGGCCCGGACGCCGAGTTGCGGGCCGATCTGGTGGTGGCCTGGCTGCTGGGAATCGGCCTGCTGCGATCGGTCTACCACTGGGAGCCGCTGGCAAGCGCCGACCCGGCCGATGTGGCCGATCATGTTCTGCGTTCAGCACGTGTCCTTCTGGAGCGGGTGAGCACGAATTTCCCTCCGTCATAACGGAAATCGAGCGTTGACGGTTCGATGGCGCACTCCTACGATCGACCGCTGTAAGCATTTGCTTACACCAGAAGGAGTTTCGCGTGTCCACACCTACCGAAGTCCGCCACTACCCGTTCGGCGATCCGGTCCGGCTCGATCCGCATCCGACGGCGTTGAAACTGCTCCGCGAGGAACCGATTTCCCGTGTCCGGCTGCCCTACGGCGGCGAGGCCTGGCTCGTCACCCGCTACGCGGACGTGCGCTCGGTGCTCAGCGATCCCCGGTTCGGCCGCGCCGCCACGGTCGGCCGCGAGGATGTGCCGCGGGTGCGCGAGACACCGGCCATGCCGAACATTCCGACCAGCATGGACCCGCCGGAGCTGACCCGGCTCCGCAAGCTGACCATGACCGCGTTCACCACCCGTCGCGTGCAGGAACTGCGCCCGCGCACCGAGGAGATCGTCGAGGACATGCTGACGGCCATGGCCGCGGCCGGCTCACCCGCCGACCTGGTGGAGGCGCTGGCGCTCCCGGTGCCGGTCACCGTCATCTGTGAAATGCTCGGCGTGCCACCGCAGGACCAGCATCGTTTCCGCGACTTCTCCGACGCGATCATGTCGACGACCGCCGTCCCCGATGAGGAGCGGGTGGCCGCGTTGGCCGCCGTCGCCGAATACCTGACCGAGCAGATCGCCGAGCGACGCGCGCACCCCACCGATGATCTGCTCGGCGCACTCGTGGCGGCCCGCGACAACGATGACCGGCTCAGCGAGGACGAACTGATCACGCTCGGCCTCACCCTGCTGGTCGCCGGTCACGAGACCACCGCCAATCAGATCGCCAATTTCGTCTATGTCCTGCTCACCGCGGGCGAATGGGACCGGCTGCGTGCGGATCCCGATCTCGTCCCGGCCGCCGTCGAGGAGCTGCTCCGCTACATCCAGCTCGGCAATGGCGGCGCGTTCCCGCGCATCGCCGTCGAGGATGTCGAACTGTCGGGCACGCTCATTCGCGCGGGCGAGGCCGTCTTCGTGGATCTGGCGATCGCGAACCGCGACGAGACGGTCTTCCCGGATCCGGACACCATGGACCTGACCCGACATCACAACTCGCACTTGGCCTTCGGCCACGGCTTTCATCACTGCGTGGGCGCGCAACTGGCCCGCCTCGAACTGCACGTGACGCTGACCGCCCTGTTGCGCCGCTTCCCGAACCTGCGTCTGGCGGTTCCGGCCGACGAGGTGGAGTGGAAGACGGGCATGCTGCTGCGCGGCCCGAAAGCGCTTCCGGTCGTCTGGTAGCGCCCGGCCGTGGGCGGCCCAGTCGGCGAGCCGCCCACGGCGAAACCTACGCGTTCGCCGGAAGATCCGTCCCCGCACCACGTTTGCGCACCGCGACCAGGTCGTGGCGCGCCGGCGGCAGGGTCTGCTCCTGCGCACCCTCGATGGTGAACCCGGCATCGGTGATCATCTGCCGGTCGTCGGCTCCGGGCTGCCCCTCGCTGGTGAGGTAATCGCCCAGAAAGATCGAATTGGCCAGGTGCAGCGCCAGCGGTTGCAGGCTGCGCAGGTGGAGCTCACGGCCACCGGCCAGCCGCACCTCCACGTCGGGGAAGAAGAAGCGGAACAGCGCCAGGATGCGCAGGCAGCGGTCGGGTGTCAGCTCCCACTGTCCCGCCAATGGCGTTCCATCGAACGGGATCAGAAAGTTGACCGGCACCGAGTCCGGGTCCAGCGCCCGCAGCGCGAAGGCCAGATCGACGATGTCCTCGTCCGACTCCCCCATGCCGAAAATCGCTCCGGAACAAGGTGACAGCCCGGCCGCGCTCGCCCGCAGCACGGTGTCGACGCGATCGTCGAAGGTGTGCGTACTGCAGATGTCGGCATAGCGCGCCTCGGAGGTATTGAGGTTGTGGCTGTAGGCGTGGGCCCCGGCCGCCGCGAGCCGCTCGGCCTGCCCCTCCCCCAATAGGCCCAGGCACACGCAGATCTCCGTCTGCGGATGGTCGGCCGTGATGGCGGCGATGGTCTGCTCGATTCTGGTCAGATCCCGTTCGCCGGGCCCGCGCCCGCTGGCGACCAGGCACACTCGTTTGGCCCCGCCCGCAATCGCCTGCCCGGCGACCCGCGCGGCCTGCTCGGGCGTGATCCAGGAGTACTTCAGCACATCGGATGCCGAGCCCAGCCGCTGCGAGCAGTACCCGCAGTCCTCCGGGCACAGGCCGCTCTTCATATTGACGATCGTGTTGAGTTTGACACGCGCGCCGAAGAATTCGTGTCGCACCCGCGAGCCCGCCGCCACGACGTCGATGAGCGGTTGCGCGCCGCTCAGCAACGCCAGCGCCTCCACCCGGGTCGGGGCCGCTCGGCGTAACGCCTTGTCCACCAACAGATTCAACAGTCCATCAGTCATGCCAAGGCAATCTACCTCGAGCTTGAACACCGTTCAAGTATTGGTTTGACGTGGCCATATGTAATAGCCAACAGTCCGAGACCGGTGAAGTTTGCCGAATATTCACAGGCCGAGTGGCCCCGCGAGCTGTCGCGGCGCATGGTCGGGCATTTCGTGGAGACCGCGGTCCCGTGCGGGACGCTGCCGGGCGACGCGCTGCGTGCGGTGATCAGCGAGCACCACACCGCCGTGCACACGTCGACCTCGGCCCTGCTCGGCGGCCACAGCACCGCCGGCGACGGCCTCCGGGATCGCGCCGGATATCAACTGCGCCAACAGTTTCAGCTGCCGAGCCGCAACCCATTTGATGGACTGCGAGAACGCACCGAGTCCGCAGTCACGATCTACCAAGGCGCCCGTTCTCGGCGTTTGGAGCAGTATGCGCAACTTCAGCAGCAGTACAACGAGCTTGATGGTCCCTCGGCACCTTGCGTGATACACGACGATGCATGGCAAGGAAATCTTGTGATACCGCCCTCGGGTTCCCACCGTTTTCGACCTCGACAACGTATCGGTTGGTCGGCGTGAGTGGGATCTCGTCCAACTGGCGGTGGACTACACCGACTTCCGGCGGATCACCGACTGCCGGTATCAAAGCTTTTTCGACGCTTACGGCGGCTACGACGTAACCAAATGGCCGGGTTATCGATTACTCGCCGACATCCCGCATGGCACCGAAGCCATGGACCTGACGAGCGCTCTGAGCCCGAACCGTGTCCGCCCGCCGGACCACCACCGAGTCCACACCCACCCACCGCGCCGACAATGCTGCCGCTACCCCGCGAGAGGAGTATGCCCCGCTACGGTATAGCGATCGATAACGCGAATACACAGCTCGGACCTTTCATCGAAGGAGCGGGGAATGGCCGCGATACCGAATGACTATCGCAATCGGCCGGTGGCCGTGATCGGCGCGGGAACGCTGGGCCGGCGCATTGCGCTGATGTTCGCCACGCGGGGCGGCACCGTGCTCATCACCGATCCGAACGGGACGCAGGGGACGCAGGCCGCCGGGTATGCGACCGGCGAATTGCCCGCGGTGGCCGCCCACATCGACGGCGGCACGCCGGGGATCGTGAGTTATGTGCCGGACCTGGCCGACGCGGTGGCGGAGGCGTGGCTGGTGGTGGAGGCGGTGCCGGAGCGGCTCGACCTCAAGAAGTCGATCTTCGGTCAGCTCGACCAACTGTGCGCGGCCGATGCGGTCGTCTCGTCGAATTCGTCGTCGTATGCGAGCAGGCTGTTCACCGAGGGGCTTTCGACCCGCGACCGCATGCTCAATACGCATTTCTATATGCCGCCCGCGTCGACGACGCTCGATGTGATGTCCGATGGCGATACCGCGCCCGAGATCATCGACTTCGTCATGTCGACGTTCCCCGAATACGGTCTGCATCCTTTCCTGTGCCGTAAGGAGAGCACCGGCTTCATCTTCAATCGGATCTGGGCGGCGCTGAAACGCGAATCGCTCGATGTCGTCTACGAGGGCGTCTCGACCCCGCAGGATGTCGATGCCATGTTCAAGCTGAATTTCGGCACCAACGCGGGTCCGTTCCGGATGATGGACAGCGTCGGCCTCGATGTGGTGCTCGATATCGAAGAGCATTACGCCCAGGAGAATCCGCATCTACCCGAGGGCCCGCGCATTCTGCTGAAGCGCTATATCGCCGACGGCAAGCTGGGCGTGAAATCCGGTGCCGGCTTCTACGACGACTACCCCGACCCGAATCGGCTCTGACGGCAGGAGGCCGCGATGAAACATCTGCTCGCACTCGACCTCAAAGCCCGTGCCATGCACGCGATCTCGCTCGACGGGGGTGATGTGCGCACCCTGATCACCGGGTTGGACGCCTACCCCGACGGCGTCGCCGTCGATCAGGATCGCGGGCACGTGTACTGGACCAGCATGGGCGCACCCGACCTACGTCCGACGCCCGGCACGGAACCCGTGTTCTTCCACCGGACCGGCATGCTCGAACGCGCCGACCTCGACGGCGGCAATCGCACGGTGATCGTCCCGCCCGGTGCGTTCACCACCGGCAAGCAGCTCACCGCCGATTTCGACACCGGCCACCTGTACTGGTGCGACCGCGAGGGCATGCAGGTCCTCACCTGCAATCTCGCCGGGGGCGAGCTGCGCCCGCTGGTGGTCACCGGTGAAGGCCCCGAAGACGCTGTGCACTCTCGGAATTGGCCGGTCGGCATCTGCCTGGACCTCGACCGCCGCCACCTCTACTGGACCCAGAAGGGCGCACCGAAGGCCGGTGAGGGCCGCATCTTCCGCGCGCCACTGGAGCTCCCCACCGGTACCTCCCCCGCGGCCCGCACCGATATCGAGGTGCTCTGGCACGACCTCCCCGAACCGATCGACCTGGCACTGTCCGGCGACGGGAACCTGCTGTGGACCGACCGCGGCGCGGAACCCGCGGGCAACACCCTCAACCGCGCCTCGGTCGACCCGGTTCCGGGACCGGTGACCATCCTGTCCAGCGGCTACCGCGAGGCCATCGGCGTGGTGGCGATCAGCGAATCCCGGTTCTACGTCAGCGATCTCGGCGGTGCGATCCGCCTCGTCGACCTCGACGACGGCATCGACACCGAAATCGCCCGCCCCGGTGGCGCGCTCACCGGACTGGCACTGGCAGAACTCTGAGCGAGGGACCCGAGCACCGCGTCGAGAACGCCGGGGAATCGTTCGTCGATGTCGGCCCGGCGCAGGGTCATGTAGCGGGCCTTGCCGTCGACGCGGGTGACGGTGAGGCCGGCCTCGCGCAGGGTGCGCCAATGGTTCGACAGGGTCGATCTCGCGATTACGAGATGGTCGGGGCTGCAGGAGATTTCGCCGTGGACGGCCATCAAGCGCACCAGTTCCATCCGGACCGGGTCCCCCAGGGCGTGCAGCACCGTCACCAGGTTCAGGTCCGCGGTATTCGGCTGGGTCAGCGGCGGCATCGGGTTCCTCGTTCGGTTGACATGACCGGGGCACCAGCTTACGTTCGTTTCGTTAATTCGGAAATATCGAAATGAGTTCGCAGTGACTGTCCTCAGCACCCTGGCCCGCGTCTACGTCGACGATCTGGACGCCGCATTGCCCACATTCACCGCGCTCACCGGTGAGCAGCCCCGACTCCGCTTCGCCTACCGCGAGCTGGAACTGGCCGGCATCGGCGCCTACCTGCTCATCGCCGGAACCCCGGAAGCCCTTGCCCCCTACCGGGAAACACACGCCACCGCGATAGTGGACGACCTGGACGAGGTGCTCACGATCGTCACCACCCTCGGCGGCGACATCCTCGACGGTCCGAACGACGTTCCCACCGGCCGCAATCTGACGGTGCGGCACCCCGGCGGCGCACGCATCGAATACGTCGAATTCGATACGGCCAAGGTCGAATCCGTCGCGAGCTGACGACGGCAGGCTCCCTGCCGCGGCGATCAGGCGCCGACCCGATCCGACTACACCATGGTGTCCCCCACCGGGAGGCCGAAAGCGTGGTTTCCGTACATGACGTAGGCACGTTCGGGGTCATTGGCCGCGTGGACGCGTCCGGCATGGGCATCGCGCCAGAGGCGTTGCAGCGGGGTGTCGTCGGCGAGGGCGCCGGCCCCGGCGGCCTCGAAGAGCCGGTCGATGGCGGCGATGGCGCGGGCGGTGGCGCGGACCTGGTCGCGGCGGGCGCGGGCGCGCAGGGCGAGCGGGATGTCTCCGCCGGCCCGGAGCCGGGCGTACTCGTCGGCGACATTGCCGGACAACTGCCGCCACGCGGCATCGATATCGCTGGCGGATTCGGCGATGCGGATCTTGCCGAAGGGGTCGTCCTTGGCGTGCTCGCCGGCGTACGCGGCCCGGATCCGCTTGCCCTGATGCTCGACATGGGCCGCGTAGGCGCCGTAGGCCATGCCGACGATCGGCGTGGCGATGGTAGTGGGATGGATTGTCCCCCAGGGCATTTTGTAGACCGGCTCCGAATTTCGCTGCAGCCCGGGCGATGTCAGCGAGTTCATGACGCCGAAACTCAGGAAGCGGTGCCGCGGAACGAAGACGTCCTCGACGACCACCGTATTGGATCCGGTGCCCCGCAGACCGACCACGTTCCACACGTCGTCGACGGTGTAGTCGCTGCGCGGGATGAGGAAGGAGCCGAAATCGACAGGCTTGCCGTTCTGGAGCACCGGCCCGCCGACGAAGACCCAGTCGGCGTGGTCCACCCCGGAGGACCACGCCCACGAACCGCTGACCAGATAGCCGCCGTCCACCACGGCGCCGGCGCCCATCGGCGCGTACGACGACGCGATCCGCGCATCGCTGTCGTGGCCCCAGACATCGTCCTGCGCACGCTGATCGAACAGTGCCAGGTGCCAGTTGTGAATCCCCAGGATCCCCGCCACCCAGCCGGTGGATCCACAGGCGCTCGCCAGGGTGCGCACGGTGTCGTAGAAGACCACCGGATCGGCGGCGCATCCGCCCCATTGCCGCGGCTGCATCAGGGTGAAGAACCCCGCCTCCCGCAGATCCTCGATCGACTCGTCGGGAATGCGCCGCAGCGCCTCGGTCCGCTGGGCGCGCTCGCGCAGGGTCGGCACCAAAGCCTCGACGCGCTCGGTGATTTCACGGGTCATCTTGCCGGGTTCTCCTGACCGGTCGGGTGGCGAACGCACACTCTCCGCCACATATCTAGAACACGTTCCAGTCACTATTGAGCAGCTCCAGGTCCGCGACAAGCGGACGGAAATCCCTAAAAGAAGAGTCTTTCGACCATTTTCTGGATGACCTCACCGATCGGAAGCTGACACCGATCTGAAACTGGTTCTAGACCTAGGAGGGTGCAATGGCGACGACGTCACACGGGTTCGGCAGAAAGATCCGGGACATCGACGTGGGTACGATGCCCACCCGCTATGCCCGCGGCTGGCACTGCCTGGGCCTGGCGGACGCTTTCCGGGACGGGAAACCCCACTCGGTCAATGCCTTCGGCACCAAGCTGGCCGTCTGGGCCGACGATACCGGCGAGCTGCGGGTGCTGGACGCCTACTGCCGCCACCTCGGTGGCGACCTGTCGACGGGCACGGTCAAGGACGGCCGGATCGCCTGCCCGTTCCACGACTGGCGCTGGGACGGCCACGGCCGCTGCACCGACATTCCCTATGCGCGGCGGGTACCCCCGCTGGCCCGCACCCGCGCGTGGACCACGCTCGAGCGCAACGGCCAGCTCTTCGTCTGGCACGACCACGAGGGCAACCCGCCACCGGACGAGGTCACCATCCCGATCATCCGGGGACCGTACACCGACGCCGAAGGCAACCCCGCGGCATTGCTTTCCCCCGACTGGACCCCGTGGACCTGGCGCTCGATCCTCATCGAGGGCTCCAACTGCCGCGAGATCATCGACAACATCGTGGACATGGCCCACTTCTTCTACATCCACTACGCGTTCCCGACCTTTTTCAAGAACGTCTTCGAGGGCCATGTCGCGACGCAGTACCTCGAGACCAAGGGCCGCCCGGACGTCGGCATGGCGACCAAGTACCGCGGAGACACGCTGCTGAAATCGGAGGCCTCGTACTTCGGGCCTGCCTACATGATCAATCCACTGCTCAATGTCTACAGCGGTTACGAGGTCCGCAGCGTCCTGGTCAACTGTCACTACCCGGTCACCCAGCACTCGTTCGTCCTGCAGTACGGCATCACGATGGAGAGGCCCACCGGCGTACCGGCGGACACCGCGAACCGCCTGGCGGACAGGATGACCGAGGGCATCGGCGAGGGCTTCCTGCAGGACGTGGAGATCTGGAAGCACAAGTCCAAGATCGAGAACCCACTGCTCTGCGACGAGGACGGCCCGGTCTACCAGCTGCGCCGCTGGTACGAGCAGTTCTATGTCGACGTCGCCGACGTCGATCCGAAGTCGGTGCGGCGCTTCGAGTTCGAAGTCGACACCTCGCGGGCCAACGAGGTCTGGGAGGTCGAGGTCGCCGAGAACCTGCGCCGGCGCGATGTGACCACGGCCACCGCACCCTAGCCCGGTTCGAGGACGATCCCGGTTCGAAGGTCACCGGCTGCGCGGCCCAAGGTCCTCGATCGCTCGTCGAAGGTCATCGGCCCGGCCCGCGGGTATTCACCGGCAACCCTGCGGCTCACTACCGTCCGCAGGGTGACCGCCCTTTCCCCGAAAACCCCGCCGCTACCCGAGATCACGCGACCCCATCCCGTGCGGCACGCACCAAAGGGGTCGTTTCTCTACAAGATGGTCACCACGACCGACCCGAAGGTACTGGGGCAGATGTACCTGGTGACCTCGATGGCGTTCTTCATGATCGCCGGGCTGATGGCGTTGATCATGCGCGCGGAGCTGGCGCAGCCGGGCATGCAGTTCCTGTCGCCGGAACAGTTCAATCAGCTGTTCACCATGCACGGCACGATCATGCTGCTGTTCTACGCGACCGCCATCATCTTCGGATTCGCGAATATCCTGCTGCCCTTGCAGATCGGCGCGCCCGATGTCGCGTTTCCCCGGCTCAATGCGCTCAGCTACTGGTTGTATCTGTTCGGCGCGACCATGGCGACCGCAGGCTTCGTCACCCCTGGCGGTGCGGCCGATTTCGGCTGGACCGCGTATGTGCCGCTGTCGGACATCATCCACTCCCCCGGCGTCGGCGCGGACCTGTGGATTCTGGGGGTGGGCGTCTCGGGCCTGGGAACCATTCTGGGCGCGGTCAATATGCTCACCACCGTCGTGTGCCTGCGCTGCCCGGGCATGACCATGTTCCGGCTGCCCATCTTCACCTGGAACGTCGTCGTCGCGAGTTTCCTTGTGCTGCTGGTGTTCCCGCTGCTGACCGCGGCCGCCCTGGCGCTGTACTACGACCGGCACCTCGGCGGGCACATCTACGATCCGGCCAGCGGCGGAACCATGCTGTTCCAGCATCTGTTCTGGTACTTCGGCCACCCCGAGGTGTACGTGATCGCGCTGCCGTTCTTCGGCATCGTGTCGGAGATCTTCCCGGTGTTCAGCCGTAAACCGCTGTTCGGCTACACCGGCATGGTCTACGCGACACTGGGCATCGCGGCGCTGTCCATCGCGGTGTGGGCGCACCACATGTACGCCACGGGAGCCGTTCTGCTGCCGTACTTCTCGTTCATGACCTTCCTCATCGCGGTGCCGACCGGCGTGAAGTTCTTCAACTGGATCGGGACCATGTGGAAGGGGCAGCTCACCTTCGAGAGCCCGATGCTGTTCTCGCTGGGCTTCCTGGTGACCTTCCTGTTCGGCGGCCTGTCCGGCGTCATCCTGGCCTCACCGCCACTCGATTTCCATTTGTCCGACACCTATTTCGTGGTCGCGCACTTCCACTACACCCTGTTCGGCACGGTCGTGTTCGCCACCTTCGCGGGCATCTACTTCTGGTTCCCCAAGATCACCGGCCGTATGCTCGACGAACGCCTCGCGAAGTGGCACTTCTGGACCACGTTCCTCGGTTTCCATCTGACGTTCCTGGCCCAGCACTGGCTCGGCAACATGGGCATGCCGCGTCGCTACGCCGACTACCTGCCCTCCGACGGCTTCACCCTGCTGAACCAGGTCTCCACCATCGGCGCGTTCCTGCTCGGCGCGTCGATGCTGCCGTTCCTGTGGAACGTCTTCAAGTCCTACCGCTACGGCGAGGTCGTGACCGTGGACGACCCGTGGGGCTACGGCAACTCCCTCGAATGGGCGACCTCCTGCCCGCCGCCGCGGCACAACTTCTACGAGCTCCCGCGCATCCGCTCCGAGCGACCCGCCTTCGAACTCCACTACCCGCACATGATCGACCGCATGCGCGCCGAGGCCCATGTCGGCTGGGGCGCGACCGCCCATCACGTCACCGAGACCACGCCCGCGGAGGCGAAATGACCAGGCCCCAGCAACTCTCGACCTTCCGAATTCCCCGCCTGCCCTATGGCGTCCTGGTCATGCTGACCGGATTGACGCTGATCGGCGGCCTGATCCTGCTGACCCACCTCGCCCAGGGTCGCTGACCCCGATCGTGCGGACGCTGACTCCCCTTGCAGCCGTTCGCACTCCGGTGAGGCCGCGCCCCCGCCCGCGCGGCCTCACCGACCTTTACGCGAGCGTTCGCGCCCGCGGATTCAGCCGGCTCCGCTTGACGCCAGGGCCGAGTGGGGCCATCACGCCAGAAGCGTGCTGCTCGAGATCGCTTGTGATGCAGCCTCTCCGGCACATGGAGCCGGAGCGAGTCTGTCGTGGCGGGTGCGGCCCGGCCCGGAACTATATGTAGCGCAACGCATTCCGGGCGGATCATCTTCGAAACCACAGGAATCCAGGCCGAGTCGGCATACGTATGAACCGATAAACATCCGGGAACAGCAATCAAACCTGCACCGAAACGCAAAACGAATACTCGACAACCGATTTCGAATCATTCGTCCAGTTATTGCACGGTCATTCGACCAGTTGAACACTTGAGATCAATTGACTAAAAAGCACATTGGTCAGACAATGGCTTCCGCGCTTTATCTGTTCACTTTTCGAACATCCACTGGCTTCGAAACATTGGGCTCGACGCCACGGGTCGGCTCCAGGATTTCCCGAACCTGGCTGTGCCAGGGTTGGTTATCCTTCAGGAGGATTCGTGTTCAGGAAGCGCATTGTGCCCGCACTGCTTGCGGCCGCAGCTTTCATCGGCGTGACGACGGCGGCCGTTGTCACCTCACCCACCGCGCAGGCGGTGACGACCGTGCCCGTGTTCGATCACATCGTGCTGGTGATGTTCGAGAACCACTCGTACTCGCAGATCAACGGCAGTTCCAGCGCGCCGTACTTCAACAGCCTGGCCGGCCAGGGTGCGAAATTCACCCAGTCCTTCGGGGTCACTCACCCGAGTGAGCCCAACTATCTGGCGATGTTCTCGGGGTCGACCCAGGGCATCACCGACGACAGCTGCCCGCACACCTTCAGCGGCAACAACATTGCCAACCAGCTGATCACCGCCGGCAAGAGCTTCAAGAGCTACTCCGAGAGCATGCCCTCGGACGGCTACACCGGCTGCACCAGCGGCCAGTACGCGCGCAAGCACAACGCCGCGCCGTTCTTCAGCAACGTGCCCGCGACCAGCAACCTCATGTACAGCGACTTCCCGAACTCGTCGAACTACGCGAGCCTGCCGACGGTCTCGTACATCGCGCCCAACCTGTGCAACGACATGCACGACTGTTCGATCGGCACCGGTGACACCTGGCTGAAGAACAACATGGATGCCTACGCGCAGTGGGCCAAGACGCACAACAGCCTGCTCATCGTCACCTTCGACGAGGACAACGGCAGTTCGTCGAACCACATCTTCACCACGTTCGTCGGCGCGCACACCCAGGTCGGCAGCTTCTCCAACCAGATCAACCACTACAACGTCCTGAGCACCATCGAGAGTGCGTACGGGTTGTCCCACCTGAACTCGGCCGCCGAGATCACCAACGTGTGGAACTGACCATTCGCGGTTGTCCGCGACTGATCGGTAGCTGGTAATCACCCCGCTCGCGGGCATGCCGACGGCGTGTCCGCGAGCGGCTCCCGCAACACACTGAGGTGGCACACCCATGTACCTGTCCACGATCGACCGTCCGCACGCCGGGGACGACGGCGCGAAACCATCGCGCAGGAAAGTGTTCTTCCTGTTGAGCGGCAACGTGTTCGCGCTCGGCACGGTCAGCCTGGTCACCGACATCTCTTCGGAAATGATGACCGCGGTCCTACCGGTGTACCTGGTCGTCGCGCTGCACCTGAGCCCGGCCGTCTACGGCGTCGTCGACGGCGCCTACACCGGGGCGACGGCGCTGCTGCGGCTGGTCGGCGGATACATCGCAGATTCGACGCGCCGCCGCAAGTTGATCGCCGGCCTGGGCTACGGGTTGTCGGCGGTGGCCAAACTCGGGCTGCTGGCCGTGGGCAGTGCCGTCGGCGCGATCGGCGCGGTGATCGCGATCGACCGCGCCGGCAAGGGCCTGCGCACGGCGCCACGTGACGCACTGATCACCCTGTCCACCCCGCCGCAACTGTACGGCCGGGCATTCGGCGTGCACCGGACGATGGACACGATCGGGGCGTTCACCGGGCCGCTGGTCGCGCTCGGCATCCTCGCCGCAACCGCGCAGGCCTATGACGCGGTGTTCGTCGCCAGCTTCTGCATCGCCGCGTTCGGTGTCCTCGTCCTGGTGTTGTTCGTTCGGGATCACCGCGACGAACAGCCACCCAAGGGCACGGTGTCGGTCTCGGCGCTGGGCGGCCTCATCGCGATGGCGCCGGTGCGACGATTGGTACTGGCCGCGTGCCTGGCCGGGATGGTGACCATCGGCGACGGCTTCGTCTACCTCCTGCTGCAACACCGGGAACACCTGAGCGTCAACTGGTTTCCGTTGCTGGCCGTCGGCACGAACCTGTCCTATCTGCTGCTGGCCACGCCGCTCGGCATGCTCGCCGACAAGATCGGCCGGCTGAAGGTGGTGCTCGGCGGCTACACCGCGCTGGTGCTGGTGTATCTGATGTTGTTCGGGCCGTTCGGTGGCACTGCTCTCCTCCTGGTGGTGCTCGCCCTCTACGGCCTGTTCTACGCGGCCACCGACGGGGTACTCATCGCGCTGGCCGGCCCGGTCCTGCCAGAATCCCTGCGTACCACGGGAATCGCACTGATCCAGACCGGACAGGCGCTGTCCTACCTGGTGTCCTCGGTGCTGTTCGGGCTGGCCTGGACGGTGTGGGGACCGGCGAGCGCGAGCCGGGTCGCCGCGGTTCTGGTCGCGGTGGCTGTGCTCATTCTCGGCCTCCTGCTGCGCGGCATCCCGGCCACGAACACCGACGCTTCCGGCACCGGCGACCTCGCCGAGGAGCACGCATGACTCGGCGAATGTTGCTCGCACTGCTCGGGTCCGTGCTCCTGACCGCCGTCGCGGTCGGTTACGGAGTGTTCGTGACGACCCGCACGCCACCGGCGGTATCGGCGTCCGACGCGCTGAGTCTCACCGGCGGGCCACGAATTCTGTTCCGCAGCACCGCACCCGACAGCAAGGGCCGCCTGGCGATGGTGGCCACGGACGATCCGGGCGGACCACGCTCGGTATCCGCGCTCGACTGCCTGCGGGTCCACGCGGCGGGCGGAACCGGCGTCTGTCTACGGCAGGACGGCGCGCTCTCCACCTTCCAGGCCGCCATCCTCGACAGCACACTCACTGTGAAGCGGGAGATCCCGCTGGTCGGCGTGCCCAACCGCACCCGGGTATCCGGGGACGGGCGGCTGGTGGCCTGGACGGTATTCGTGGCGGGCGACTCGTACAACAACGGACGGTTCTCCACCCGCGCCGGACTGATCGACCTCGACACCGGGGACATGATCGACTCGCTGGAATTCCTCCCGGTGACCCTGGACGGCCGTCCCTACACCGCGGCCGATCTCAACTTCTGGGGTATCACGTTCGCCGCCGACGACAACACCTTCTACGCCACGATGGCCACCGACGGACGCCGGTTCCTCGTGCAAGGTGATATCGCGGCGAAGAGCATTCGCACCATCGCGCAGAACGTGGAGTGCCCATCGCTGTCCCCGGACGGCCGGCGGATCGCCTTCAAGTCGGCGATCGACGGGAACCCCGAGAAGGGCTGGCGGCTGTCCGTACTGGATCTGGCCTCGGGCGCGCGGACCCCGCTGGCCGAAACCCGCAGCGTGGACGACCAGCCGGCCTGGCTGGATTCGAACACGATCGGTTACGCCATTGCGCGGGGCACCGATTCGGATATCTGGGCGGTCCCGGCCGACGGCTCGGGCAGTTCGCGGCTACTCATCCCGCACGCCGAATCCCCGGCGGCACTCGGCTGACCAGAAATGCAGAAGTCCTGACGGGCAGAATTCATTTCGGAAAGACAAGAATTCCTGATGCAGTCATTGGATGACAACGAATCCGGCCGAAACAATTCCAGCGCAACCGGACCCGCCGGTACGCCTGACACCGATGCCACCGAATTCCTCGACCTTCGGCAGAAATTGCCGCATCTCACGGTCCGCGACGCGCGCCGGCATCTGCCCCACGCCGCGGCCGCCGCGGCGCTGATCGCGCTCCTCATCGGAGGGTCCGTATTGGCAACGGATTCGCGGCGAAACGAAAGGGCGAGCAATGTTCTGGCGTCGTCGGATGTCTCCGAGACGTCGAACGAGGCGGATTCGACCACCCAGGTCGGAGCCATCAGCGATGTCGCCGACGTATCGGAAACCCCGAATGATGTAGACGTTCCGGATGACACCGCGGCAACGGACACCCTCGGCAGCGAGGCAGCCCCTGCGACCGACCCGGCCACCGGTGAGTCGACCGAGCCCACCGCGAGCGATCCGGCCACGACGATCACCGATACCCCGACCTCCACCCCGGCACCCGGTCCATCCTTCACCGCGAGTATCAGTGCGAGCGCGGGTTTTTCGGTGCAGGTCGCCCCACCATCGGACGCGAGCCAGATTGTTCAGCCCGGCGTGAGCCCCAGCCAGGATCCCATCACCACAACCACCGTTCCGATGGTCGTCGCCCCCTTCAGTACCACCGCCCTGTCGACGAGTCCCTCGCCGACCGAGACGACGACAACAACGGTCATCCCGACGACAACGCAAGCGGTCCCGACAACCACGACGTCCCTCCCGACAACCACGACGTCCATTCCGGTAACCACGACGTCTATCGGTGGGACGACGACACCGGCAAGCGCCGGGCAGACGACACCGTCCGGCAAGCCGACAACCACAACGGACCGACGCACTCCGACGGCACCGCCAACCACTAAGACGACCGGGCGGAAGCCGGCACCACCACCGTCCGAGCCGACGATTGCGCACCCACCGACCACGACTCCGCGTCACCCGGCGGCGCCCAAGCCCACGAAGCCGAACCCCACGACGTCTGCGCCCGTCCCGGCCAAGTAACCCGGATGGAAGACCCACTGCGACAGTGCATTTCGAGGGCCGATGACGAATTCCTCTCCACCTGGCCCGCGCGGCCGGGGTGCGATGACAGCACTCCCGGCGCTGCTGGTGACCACGATCGCGGCAATCCTCTCGGGATGCGGCGCATCGAATCGAACTCCCGATCCGGTGCCGCCCGGTGCGGGTGAGCCGGTACCGGCGATTCGCCTCGACGCGGTCGAACAGCCGCTCGACCAGCTTCGTGACTGGGCTCGAGCGCGGTCCGAGGAATACGGAATTCCCGTGCGCGCGCTGCAGGCTTACGGATATGCGACGGTGGTGATGTCGAAGGCGCAGCCCGGATGCCATCTCGGGTGGGTCACCCTGGCTGGAATCGCCCGTGTGGAAAGCGATCACGCCCGTTTCGGCGGTGCCACCATTGCCGCCGACGGTCTGGTGCGGCCACCGATCCGCGGAATCGCCCTGGACGGCACCGGCGGCAACGCCCGGATCGTCGACCCCACCGCCACGGCCCGGGCCGGGCACACGGTGTATGCCCGCGCAATGGGTCCGTTCCAGTTCATCCCCGACACCTGGAAGCGCTGGGGCGTGCGCGCCGGCACCGACTACCACACCCTCGCCAGCACCCTGCAGAGCGGCAAACCAGCGGCCACCAGCGATCTTTCGGGTAGCCCGGACGATATCGACGACGCGGCCCTGGCCGCGGGCCGCTACCTGTGCGCGGCCGGCGGCGACCTGGCCACCGCCCGTGGCTGGCGCCGAGCCATCCTGGCCTACAACCACTCCGCCGTCTACGTCGACCAAGTACGCAACGCCGCAACCGGTTACCAGCAGCGGTGAGGCCAATCGCTCTGTCTCACATTCGCCGGTGCCGCCTCGATTGCCGCGCCACGCGTGGCCCACCGGAGTTGATACAGAGCCTAGGACGACTGGACAAACCCTCCGGACACCCTCCGATATCCATCTGTTCGGCGGCGTGATCCTGCTGACGCGTCTCGCGCAGGGCCACTGACCAGTACCGCTCCCCGATCGTGCGCACGCTGACTCTCCTTGCCGCCGTTCGCGCTCCGGTGAGGTCGCTCCACCGCCCCGCGCGGCCTCATCGGTGCATTCCCGAGCTTCTCTGTCAGCGGTTTCAGCGCCGCCGGGCCGCGCTCGGCGACAGCGCCGACAGGTAGGGTGCGACCAGTTCCGTTGCGGCCGTGACAGTCCGGTCGGCATCCTGGCCACTCTCGAGCATGCGCGAAGCCGCATGCACGATGCCGTCGATGAGTCCGGCGGTGGCGGCCGGGTCGGCCGCACCGGCCGTCTCGAGCGCGGCGATCAGCGGGGTGCGGAGCTCGTCGTGCAGTTCGCGGCTGTAGGCGGCGATATCGTCGTCGATGATCGTGGTGAGCACGCGGGCCAGGGCGTGCTCACCGCTCGCGACCAATTCCAGGTTGGCGCGGACGTATTCGAGAACTTGATCGGCCGGGCCGGACGCGGCCGCCATCCGCTCCGCCACCCGTCGCGCCCACTGCGGGAAGGTGTCGGCCAGCAGCTCGGCGAGCAGCTGGTCGCGGGAGGAGAAGTACTGGTAGATGCTGGGCCGGGCGAGCCCGGCGCGCGCCGCCACCTCGGTGAGAGTGGGCGGGCGGGCCGGGTCCTCGGTGAGGATGGCGCGCGCGGCGTCGAGCAGGGCGCGGCGTTGCGCCTCGCGATGTTCGGCGAGCGTGGCGGCTTGGATCCTCGGCACCTGATCTCCTCGTAGGGGGTTACCCGCTCAGTCTCCCATCCACCAGGGTGAGCACCCGATCGCAGTGGCCGAGGATGTCGTGATCGTGGGTGACCATGATGGTGGCCACCTTCCGCTCGCGGGTCTGCCGGGCCAGCAGCTCGATCACCTCGTGGCTACGGGCGCGATCCAGCGCCGCGGTCGGCTCGTCCACCAGCAGCAGCGTCGGGTCGGTCGCGAGCGCGCGGGCGATACCGACGCGCTGGCGTTCCCCGCCGGAGAGCTGATGCGGCCGCCGCACCGCCTTCGCGGCCATGCCGACGGCGGCGAGCAGGGCATCCGGATCCGCTGGGCCGCTCGAAGCCGGTGCGGTGCCGCGCTTCCGCCCGCCGGTGCGATCGAGCAGCCGCACCTGGTCGCGGGCGGTCAGCGCGGGAATCAGATTCCCGGTCTGGAACACGAACCCGATGTGCTCGCGGCGGAATCGCGCCAACTGCCGCCGGGGCAGGGTCGTCATCTCGGTGCCGTGCACCAGCACCTGCCCGGTGTCGGGCCGGGCCAGCCCGCCCGCGACCGCGAGCAGCGTGGATTTGCCCGATCCGGACGGTCCCACGACGGCCAGCAGCTCGCCCGCCCGCACGGTCAGGTCGATGCGGTCCAGGGCCGCCACGGCATGGTCGCCGCTGCCGAAGGTCAGCGAGACATCGCTGAGCGAGATGCCCTGGCGGACAATCGATTCGATGCTCATCGCTGCGCCCCCAGAGCCTCGAGCGGGTCGACCCGCGTGACGCGCAACGTGGTCAGCGCCGCGCCCACCATGCCCATCACGATCAGCAGTACCGCACCGACCGCGACCGCGCCGGGTTCGAGCGCGAAGGGCATGCCGCCGACGAACCGGCTGCCGCCCACTCCCACGCCGACCCCGGCGGCCGTCGCGGCGACGAGCACGATCGCGGCCTGGATCAGGCTGTCGCGCAACAGATATCCGGTGGAGACACCCAGCGCCCGCAGCACCGCCAGCTCGTGGGTGCGCTGAACCGTCCAGACCATGAAGAACGCGCCGACCACCAGGGCCGAGATGGCGTAGAGGAAGACCCGGATCAGGGTCATGGTCGACATTTCGGCCGAGTAGCCGGGAGAAGCATCGAAGGAGGCCGACAGCGTCATGGCGTGCGTGCCCGCGGCGCGATCTCCGGCCGCCAGATCGATGCCGCCGGGCCGCGCACGCAGCGCCACGGCATTGGCCTCGTGATAGATCTCCGGCCGGGCGATGTCGCCGGGCCGCAGTCCGGCGTGGATCTCCTGCCAGAGTCGCAGCGGCACATAGGCGACGTTCACGTGCCCGAAGGTGCGCTGTTCGGCGGTCGCGCCGACGACCCGCAGGGAGGTGCCGATGCGGTCGATGATCACCACATCGCCGATGCGGACGCCCTTGTCGAGGGTGGTCGGGCTGACCACGATGCCGTCCGGCGCCCCGAGCCCGGACCCCTCTGCCGGGCTCGGGGCCAGAAACGACCCCGGCTCGACCCCGAACAGCGCGAGATCGATCGCGACCCCGTTGCCGGTCTTCGCATTGACCAGCGTGTTTCCGAACAGCGCCGCATCGGCGACATCGCCGCGCTCGCGCCAGGCCGCGACCTGTCCGTCGTCGACCGTGCTGCGGGTGAAGGCCGATTCGGTCTCCGTCTTCGGCGCGAAGGCGAAGGCGTCCACGGGCATGGCCTTCAATCCCGAGACACCGTCGTCGACCAGGCCCGACGACAGGCCCGCCAACATCACGATGAGCACCGCGATCAGGGCGACGACCGCGGCCATCAACCCGAATCTCGCTCGCGCGAACCACAGTTCGCGCACCGCCAGGAACATCCGAACTCCCTTGTCCGGCGCCGGGCACTTTTACCGACGCACCGTCGGGATGTTACCGACAGTGCGTCGGGAAAATCTGAGGGGGGTCACACCTTCTCGAGGCAGAAGGTGGTCCGGGGTTCGGCCAGGGTGATGACGCTGTCGGCGTCCTCGCCGCACAGGGTTTCGTCGGATTGGCCGTCGATGCGGGTCAGGACCTGGAAGCTGGCGTTGGAGGTGCCGCATTCGGCGTACTGGTATCCGGTCAGCATGCTCTCGTGATAGCAGGCGCCCTGCTTGAAATTCGGGGCCAGGCACAGGTATGCCATGGACATGCCATTGAGGGTTTCCTCGTACGAGGTGTAATCGGCTGCGCAATCGGTTTTGCTGCTGTAGACCTTGGCGACCTGGTACACCGCCTTCGGGGAACCGCAGTCCACCGGCGCGGTTTTGGAATCGATCATCGAGCCTTCGATGACATCGATACAATCGCCGACCTTCGAGCGACCGGTATCGGATTTGCCCGCGTCCTTGACTACATCGGCGCCCTTCTGCACGGCGGAACAACCCGCCAGGGCCAGGGCCACAATGGCCAGGATCACGGGGACCAGCCGCCGCGCACTCGACGAAATCCTCTGCATCTGAAGCTACGTACCTCTCCCACTCGCCAATCGATCGAACCCGGACTACCCAACCCGTTTCCGCACGCCACAGCATCCGTGAAACCACGGGATCGGGGCGGGGGCCGAGAGGCGAGAGTGCCGAGTTAGGCTCACCCGAAGGCCGTTCACTCGGGAAGGAGTGCGCGATCCAGCCATTCGTCGGCCGCACCCGCGAGCTCTCCACCCTGAACGCGGCCTGCCACGCTCCCGGTGGAGACGGTGTATTCCTGGTGGAGGGCCCGGCCGGAATCGGAAAATCGCGGCTGCTTTCGGAATTCGCGGACAGGCTCGAGCCGGGCCGGTGGCGGACGGTCGCCGTCGCGGGCACCGAATACGATCAGCCCACACCGCACTATCTCGTGCGCGATATCGCGGATCGACTGGGCGGCACGGAAAGCGAAATCGGGACCGATACCCGGGACTCGGCCCGATGGATTCGGCAGCGGCTCGAAGCCACGCCGTCGCTGCTGATCATCGATGATGCGCATTGGGCCGACAGCGCCTCGATGCGGGTGCTGGCACTGCTGATTCGGCAGCGGCCGGAATCGGCTCGCATTGTGCTGGCCTACCGCGAAGGGCAATTTCCGGAATCGCTCGGATCCGCGCTGCGCGCACCGGGCGTCGCGAGCAGACACCTCGCGGTGCCGCCGCTGTCCGATGCCGACGCGAGAGCGCTACTGCCGGAGCTGCCGGCGGGCCGGTGCACGCAGGTGGTGGCGGCGGCGCACGGCAATCCGCTGTATCTGCGACTGCTCGCCGAACTCACCCCGGCCGATTTCGACGCCACGATTCGAGCCGAGGATCCGGCCGCGGCACCGGCGGATCAGACCGCACTGGACCGGACCATCCGGGCCGAACTGGCACACCTGCCCGCCCGGGAGCGGCTGGTCGCGCAGGCGATCGGGGTGTGCGGCGGCACTGATGACGTGGAACTGCTCTGCGGCACGGCCGAAGTCGCACCGGCCGACCTGCGCGAGGCGATCGACGATCTCACGCGGCGCGGCTGGGTCAGCGTCACCGCCGGCCTGGTGAGCTTCCGCCATCCGCTGGTGCGCGCGGCGGCGTACCGGCTGGCCGGGCACGGGTGGCGGGCGGCCGCGCACGCTCGCGCGGCACAGGTGCTCCGCGCCGAGGACGCTCCCGTGCTCGCCCGGGCCCGCCACCTGGAACATGCCCTCGGTCGCGACGAGCTCGCTACGGTCGAATTGCTCTGCGCCGCCGAGCAGGCCCTCGGCACCGATCCGGCCGCCAGTGCCCGCTGGATCGCCGCCGCCCTCGACGCTCAGCCGGATTCGGGTGGGCGCGCCGATGTTCCGGCCCGCGTCCTGCTCGGCCGGGCGCTGCTGCTGTCGGGATCCGCGGAATCCGCGCGCGAGACCCTCGAACCCCTGCTGCCGGGCACTGCGGGCGATCCCACCCCCGAGCAGGTCGAAGCGGTTCTCCTCCATGCGCGCTGCGAACGGATCCTCGGGCGCGTGGACAGCGCGCGAAACCTGTTGACCCGGCTGGTCGATCGGCCCGGCAGTCACGAACACGGACCCGCCCGGCTGGAATTGGCCATCCTGCAGATCCAGGACAACCACGACGCCGAAGGCGCGGCACGAGTCCGGCAGCTGTTCACCTCCGAAGCCGTGCACGATCCGGCCATGCGCGCGGCCGCGGTGACACTGCGGAGCATGGGCCGGCTCAATGACCTGGACCTGCGCGCCGCCGAAGCCGACTACCGCGTCGCGCAGCGGGAATTCGCACAGCTCACCGACACTCAGCTGCTCGACGGCATCCACGCCGTCTCCGCCCTCGGCTGGATGGCGTACTTCCTCGACGACCAGCGCACCGGCCTCACCCACATCGAGCGGGCCATCCGCGTCAGCCGCCGCCGCGGCCGCAGCTTCATCCTCCCCGAACTCCTGACAGTACAGGCCTACTCGCTGGCCAAGCTGGGACGCTACGCGGACGCCCTCGCCGCCGCCGATGACGCCGTCGAAACCGCCGAACTCTACGCGTACCCAGGTATCGCCCCACTGGCCGGAGCCCTCAAACTCCGTGTCCTGGAGGCAACTTCGCCGCGCGCAGACGTCATCCAATGCTGGCGAGACCTCAACGCCCTCCCCCGCCCCGCCGTCCGCTGGTGGCGCGGCGCGGTCGAGGCAGCCCTCCTGGAACTGGCCACCCGGCTCAACCTGGATGAGCTGCCCACCCAGCAACCGAGCCCTCGCACACCCGCAGCTACAGCGGCCGAAGATACGAACCTGCGCCCTGGTCCGCCGCCGGGACCACAACTGCGAGACCCGCTCCGAGGCGACCGCATACTGCCTGGACGGGTGGAACCACTACAAGACGGCGCAGCCAACGGCGGCCGATTGCACCCGATGCGAGCGGCCGAGCTCGCAGTCGCGTGCCTGAGCGCCGTCGATCGAGGTGACCTCGACGCGGCCGAAACCCTGCTGGCCCAGGCGGAGGATGTGGCCGAGCGCCTGGGCTTACCCGGCGCGCTGGCTGCGGCTGCCCGGGCTCGGGCCGGATACCTGTGCGCCCGCGGGGATCTCATCCCCGCCGAACGCGCCGCCGGGGACTCCGCCGAAGCGTATGCGCGGGCCGATATGCCGGTGTTCCGCGCGCAGGCCCTGTTGGTGGCGGCGCAGATAGCAGGGCAGCGCGGCGATTTCACCACAGCCACCGCCCGAATCGCCTCCGCCCGCGCCGAATTCGCGGCAGCCGGAGCCACGGAACTCCAACGTGCCGCGACGGCCGTCCAACGTCGACTCGCAGGACATCGAACGGTCTCCGGAGCGACGAAGCTGAGCGAGCGGGAGCGCGAGGTCGCCGAGTTGGCCGCCAAGGGCCTCGCGAACAAGGAGATCGCGGCCCAGCTCTACCTGAGCCCCCGCACCATCGAGGATCACCTCGGCCGCATCCTGCGCAAACTCGGTTTGACCAGCCGCGCCGGAATCGCTTCTCGGCTGGCGGAATTGGCCGATTGACCGCGAACGCTGCGCCCGATCGACCGCGGACACCGGCGCCAGATCGACCGCGGAGGCTTTGGCCCGATCGACCACGAACACTCCACCCGATCAACCACGAACGCTGCGGTCTGATCGTCTGCGAGCGCGAGGACGGGTCGACCACGAAAGCTGCTGGCGCCGAACGTCATTGACGCGGGCGAGGTCGCCCGCGTCAGGCTGGGATCGGGTGGGGGTAGGGGCTTTGCATCGAGAGGTAACGGATTTCGAGGTCGCGTTCGAGGTAGTCCATGCGGCGCTGCCAGAAGTCGCGCATGTGCGGGAGTTCGAGGTGGCGGTCAAGATCGGCTTTCGAGCGCCAAACCTCGTAGAACACGAAGGTCGAGGGGTCGGCGGCGTCTTCGTGGAAGTGGTATTCGAGCGCGCCGGCTTCCTCGCGGGTCGGTGCGACGAACGAGAGGAGTAGCTCTCGGAGTTCGTCAACGCGTTCGGGTTTGGGGTGGGCCAGGCCCATGAGCGCGAAGGGGGTCCCCTCATCAGGTACGAGATCTGTCATACCTTCGGACGCTAGCCGGGCGTGAGGTACGATGCAAGTCGTACCTGAAGGAGGTGGTTGGGTGGCCGACGATGAGCCGGAGCCCGAGGACATGGACCTCGGCGCGGTGCTGGCGGCCCTCGCCGACCGGCACCGCATGGAGGTCGTCCTGGCCCTCCTCGCCGATGCCGACGGCGCGGAACGACATTGCAGTTCGTTCGGGCTCCCGGTGTCGAAAGCCACTCGGACACACCACTTTCGAGCGCTGCGCCAGGCCGGGCTGATCCGTCAGGTCAACCGCGGCAACAGCAATATGGCCCAGCTGCGCCGAGCCGATCTGACGCGGCGCTTCCCCGGCCTGGTCGAGCTGCTCACCGCCGAGAACGCACGCCGAGCTGCCGCGAACCAGCGGGCTAGCCGAGCAGATGGTCCGGTGTGGTCAGCGGCCCCGCTGAGCACCTGAACCGGGAGGTACCAGCGCCTGCACCGGCCGGGCGCACGCCTGGCGGTGGGCGGCCAGAATCAGCAGCTCACCGGGACCGGATCTCCGCGGAAACGTGATTCCACGTAGTTCCACGCGTCGGCGAATCCGGCGACGGCCGTGGTCATGTGCTCGGCGATTTCGAAGGGCCGGAACACCAGCGGCACACCGGCCTTGCAGTACCGGTCGGCGACCTCGGCGACCGGATCGAAGAAGGTGAGCGTGTCGAACCGCCCCTGCCAGAAGTAGGTCGGGACCGCCGGCGTGCCCGGGAAGTAGCGCAGGCTGTTCTCCCGCAGCACCGCGTGCGCCTCCGGGCTGTCCATCAGGCTCTTGGAGGCCGCCATCTGGTCGGCGTTGCGGAAGGCGCCGTGGAACAGCAGGAAGCGACGGCAGGCGTCGTGGGTGAATTCGCGGAACCAGAGCCCGTTCTCATTGAGCTGATCCGAGATCGGCAGGCGGTTCGGGTATTCGCGCTCCAGGCCCATGGCCGCCGCGAAGGCCAGGCCGAAGCCCGGGTGCGGCTCGAAACCCAGCGAGAGCGCCATCTGCTCGAGATCGGCCGGAATGCCCCCGGCCACAACGGCATCGAGCTTCAGGTCCGGCGCGTAGTCGGGTTGCAGGGCAGCGGCCCAGGCGGTCGCCATGCCGCCACCGGAATACCCGGCCAGCGCGACGGGCGACTTCCCGAGTCCCAGCTCGGTGGCCTTGCGGACCGCCTTCACGCTGTCCAGGGTCACCATGCCGCTGAGCTTGGCCGCGCCGTAGGCGACATTCGGCCCCAGATAGTCGGGCAGCGAGATGGCCCAGCCGCGCCCGATCGGCAGCATGGCGCCCACGCCGTCCTGCAGCTCTCCGTTGAACAGCGAGCGCGACGGATTGCATTGCGCGCCCAGGGAGTTGATGAGCGCCTGATACGACACCAGCGGCGGGTTCGAGACCCCCACCGGGAGTAGCACCGTGGTCATGCCGAGGATCGGCTGACCCTGGGAGTTGGTGCTACGGAAGGCCACCTGCCAGCCCTCGGTGCCCACGTACAGCCCGGTATCGATCTTGCGCGTCCGGACCACGTCACCGGGCGCGAGCGCACCCAGATCGGCCGGCAGACCGTAGAACGGATCGGGATCCTGCGTGGGATACAGGGGTTGAGCCGACACGGGGGCGGCGCCTACCGCCCCCGCGGTCAGGATGCTCAGAGCCAGGACCACAGCCCTGACGGACACTGCGAACAACGACGTCCCTCACACTTCAGTCGTTCTCATCTCGCTCCCGACCGCGCGCGAAAGAACGATCGACCAATAAAGCAATGGATTGGCACTCGGCACAGCCGAGCCGGTGAACCGGAAGAGCATGCGCCAGCAAGCCTCTCGCGAATCGTGCAGTGACGCTACAGCTAACTAATCAGAGCGTCCAGTTATTCGGACAATTCCGGCACGAACTGTCAGTACCGATCACCGCCCTCGACTACGAACCCCGAACCGCCTTGGGCAGGGCCGAGATTCGCTCACGGTGGCGTTGCTGGAGTTCGCGGCTGCGCGTGAGGAAGTCGAGGATCGTGCGCAGCTCGGCGGCCGACGAGCCCGCCATCTCGGCCGCACCCTCCTCGGCGATGGGCCCGTATATCTCCCAGGCCCGGGCCATGGTCGCCGGAGTGATGCGGACCAGCACCTTGCGCCGGTCGCCCGGTTCCGGCTCGCGGGTGACGTGACCGAGCTTGGCGAGCCGATCCAGCATCGTCGTGACGCTGCCACTGGTCAGGCCCAATTCGGCCGCCAGTGCGCCCGGCGTCGACTCACCCCGGACCAGCAACTCGAGACAGCGCAGGTCGGTGCGATTGACGCCGAACACGGTCGCGGCGGCCTGGTCGACATCGTCGACGGCTGCCTGCAACGCCTGAGACTCCTGTCCGACCCGGGCACGCAACTCGTCCAGATTTTCTCTTGACATTCAAACCTCTTGATCGTCAAACTATTGATATCTTGATAACCAAGATACATCACGCTCAAGAGAGTTCAGAGGGAGACACGGCATGAAGAAGGCACTGGTCATCGGCGGCGGCATCGCCGGTCCCGTCACCGCGATGGCACTGCAGCAGGCCGGTTGGGAAGCCGTCGTCTACGAGGCCTACACGGACACGGCCGCCGGGCAGATCGGCGCATATCTGACAGTCGCGGTGAACGGCCTGTCCGCGCTGGCCGAGATCGACGCCCACCACATCGTCATGGACACCGGCCACGCCACCGACACACTGAGCTTCTACACCAGCGCCGGCAAGCACATCACCGACATGCCCATCGGCGGCACGCTGCCCGACGGCACCGTGACCCACAGCGTGAAGCGGCGCGACCTGTACCGGGCACTCAATGCCGAAGCCGCACGGCGCGGTATCCGGTACGAGTTCGGCAAGCGACTCGTCGACGCGGAAGCGACGGCCACGGGCGGCGTCGTCGCCACCTTCGCCGACGGCAGCCGGGCCGAGGCCGACCTGCTCGTCGGCGCGGACGGCATCCACTCCCGCACCCGGGAGATCATCGACCCGAATGCGCCGAAGGCCCACTACCTGGGCATCTACGGCCTGGGCGGATTCGTCACCGACCCGGCCCTGGTTCACGAACTCGGTTTGCGGCCGGGCGTTTACAGCATGATCTTCGGCAAGAAGGCCTTCTTCGGTTATCTGGTCGCACCCGGCGGCGAGATCTGGTGGTTCGCGAACATGCCCGGCGCACAGGAACTTTCGAAGCAGACAGTGGCATCCACGACGCCCGCGCAGTGGCGCGACCAGCTGGCACGGATGCTGGCGGCCGACCGGGGCCCCGCGGCCGCCATCGTCGCCGCGACCCCCGACGCCACCTTCGTCACCGGCTTCAACCAGTACGACATGCCGTCGGTCCCCACCTGGCACAACGACCGCATGGTCATCATCGGCGACGCCGCCCACGCGGTGGCCTCATCCTCGGGCCAGGGCGTCTCCATGGCCGTCGAGGACGCGGTGACCCTGGCCATCTGCCTGCGCGACCTGCCCGAGACCGCCACCGCCCTGGCCGAATTCGAGCACCGCCGCCGTGACCGGGTCGAGCGGGTGGTCGCGTACGGCGCCGAAACCAGCGGCGACAAGGCCCAGAACGGCCTGGCCCGCTTCCTCGTCCGCCAACTGACGCCGTTCTTCCTGAAGAGGGCCGCCAAGCAGGGCGTGGGCTCGCTGAACTGGATGTTCGACCACCGGATCAGCTGGTCCGGCGAATCGGCCGACCAGCCGGTCCGCCCGAGCGCCTAGTCCGGGCCGCGCCGTCGCCGACCACGTCGGCCCGCCGTGCGATCACCACGAATCACCGTGCCCGGCAACGAGATTCGCCGACACGGGCACGCCCCGGCTGCGGGCGTCAGGCGCCTGCCCGGAGCTGGCGCAGGGAGGCGTCGAGATGGGCGAACGTTACCGGGGGCTGTTCCAGATGCGGGAGATGGCCTGCGGCGGCGATGATTTCGAGGCGGGCATCGCGGAATGCAGCGGCATGGGCGGCTGCGTAGGCGGAGGTGGCGATGCCGTCGCTTTCGCCCCGGAGGAGCAGCGCCGGCAAGGACACCTCGGACAGCCGGGCGGCCAGCTCGGGATCGTGTATGGATTGCGGGACCGCTGAATCGGCGCTCAGCTGGCGAGGGTGTCCGGGGCGTCGGCGACTTCCGGGAAGCGGCGGCGCAGGCCGTCGAGCTGGCGCTCGACCGCGGTCAGGTCGGCCTGGGCGCGAGTTTGAGCTTCGGGGCGCGAGACGTATTGCAGCTCGCGGGTCAGCATATCGGCGTGGCTCTGGAGCTCGCGGGCCAGGACACGGGCCTGGGCGAGTTCGGGATCTTCGGGCATGGGCAACCGCTTTCGAGCTGGGAGTGGGCGAAGTATGTCATGTTTCGTCCACTTGTGCGTCACCGGCGATTCAGCGGCCGGTTCCGCCCAGCAAACGGTCGAGGCCGCCGATGAGAAAGACGACCTGGTCCTCGTAGAGGGCGGCCAGTTCCTCGGCAGGAGGTGGGGTCGCACCCGGATGCCATTCGTCCGCGCGGCTCAGGGCCTGCAGGAAACCCATGAGCGAGATCGCCCAGCGTGCCTCGAGGCGGCTGGGATCCGAGTGCGGAAAGGCGCGGCGGAGCTGAACGTGCAGCTGATCGGGGAGGTCCTGCTCGGCGGCGGTGAGGGCGGGATGCGAGTGCAGGGAGAGCTGGGTGACGATCTTGATCCAGCGCATGCCACGGGTCCGGTGCTGCAGCAACAGGTCTCGATAGGGCTCGGTGACCGCGCGGACCAGGGTCTCGGCGGTGGGCGCTTCGGCGCGAGCGGCGAGCACGTCGGCATTGGCGCGAATCCGGTCGCGGACGGTCGCGCCGAGATCGAGCAGCACGGCGGCGATCAGGTCGTCCTTGGTGCCGAAGTGGTAGTTGACCGAGGAGGGGCCGAGGCCGGCGGCGGCGTTCACCGCGCGCACCGACACCGCGTCCACGCCGTGGGCGGCGAACAGGCGCTCGGCGGTTTTCACCAGCCGGGTGCGGGTCGCATTGCCCTGGCGGTTCTGCATGGGGACGGTCACGGCATGAGCTTGGCACACCGGAGGCGCGGTGCCGGCATCGCGGGGCCAGGAACTGGTTCGACAATCCGATTTCGGCACAGCACAGCGCTCATTATCGACGTTGAATCAGCTTCACTACCTGCGTTTTCGAATCGTGCCCACTCACCGGGACAGCCAAACTTATGGATCAGTTGATCCATGTTTACTCGGGGAACCGCACCGGGCGACGAAGCCCGGGGCACTGGGTGAAGGAGATCCATCCGTGTGGACCGCTGAATCGATGAAATTCGGGGCCTTCCTGGCCCCGTACCACCCCCTCGACGCCGACCCGGCCCTGCAGCTGCGTCGCGACATCGATCTCATGGAACACCTCGACCACCTCGGCTTCGACGAGGCGTGGATGGGCGAGCACCACTCGACCGGAGCCGAGATCGTGCCCGCGCCCGACGTTTTCATCGCCGCGGCCGCCGAACGCACCGAGCGGCTGCGCTTCGGCACCGGCGTGGTGTCGCTGCCCTATCACCATCCGCTGGTCACCGTCGACCGCATCACGCAACTGGACCTGCAGACCCGCGGCCGCCTGATCTTCGGCACCGGCCCCGGCAAGATCCCGCTCGACGCGCACATGATGGGCATCAATCCATCGGATCAGCGCCGCCGCCAGGGCGAGGCGCTCGAGGCCATCCTCGCGCTGCTGTGCGGCGAGGTGGTGAACATGACCACCGACTGGTTCACCCTGCGCGACGCCCGCGCCCAGCTGCCGACCTACGATCCGGCCGGCATCGAGGTCGCCACCGCCTCCACCATCTCCCCCAACGGCTCGGTGCTGGCCGGCACGCACGGGCTGTCGCTGCTGTCGCTGGCGGCCAGCTCCCCCATGGGTTTCGAAGTGCTGGACCGCAATTGGGGCGTCTACGAGAAGGTGTGCGCCGAGCACGGGCACACCGCGGACCGGTCGCGGTGGCGGCTGGTCAATCCGATCTTCCTGGCCGAGTCCCGCGCCGACGCCGAGCGCGCGGTGAGCCGCCGCATCGGTTCGATGGCCGCGTACGTGAACCGGCAGACCGGCGAGCAGCCGGCGTGGGCGGACACCCCCAAGGGCATCATCGATCAGTGGCGCAATGACAACCTCGGCGAATTCGGGCAGGCCATCATCGGCACGCCGGACGAGGCGATCGCGCGCATCGAGAAGCTCATCGAGAAGACCGGCGGGTTCGGCACCATGCTGGTCCTGCACGTGGACATGGCGAGCCGGGAGGACACCAAGCGCAGCTACGAGCTGTTCGCCTCGGAGGTGATCCCGCACTTCAAGAATCGCAACCGCCGCCGCGAGGACAGCCTGCAGTACGCGCAGGACAACCGGGAGCTGCTGATCGGGCAGCTGGTCACCGCGATCACCAAGGCACACACCGACTACTACGGCGAGACCGCCGCGACGGGAGCGTGATCCGATGCGCGCCACACAGTTTCTGAACGGGCAGTTCTCCGCCGCCGAGGTGGCCGAGCCGCCCGCACTGGGTCCGGGGCAGTTGCGGATCGCGGTGGCCGCGTGCGGCATCTGCGGCAGCGATCTGTCCATGTCGAAGGATCCGTGCCGGTTCGTGCAGGTGGCGGCGGACAGCGGGTATCCGCTGGCCACCTTCGACACCGAGCGACCGGTCGTGCTCGGGCACGAGTACGCCGGGACCGTCACCGAAATCGGCGCCGGGGTAACCGATTTCGCGGTCGGTGACCGCGTCGCGGGGATCGGGCTCGCGACCGAGGCGGCGACCGGCATTCCGACGATCATCGGGTACTCCAACGACTATCACGGGGCGTTCGGCGAGAGCATCGTGGTGGACGCGTTCTGGGTGCGGCACGTGCCCGAGGGGCTGTCGCTCGAGCATGCGACGCTGGCCGAGCCGCTGCACGTCGGCGAGATGCACGTGCAGCAATCCGGTCTCACCGCCGAGGATTCGGCACTGGTCATCGGCTGCGGAACCATCGGACTGGGCGCGATCATCGCGGCCAAGGCACAGGGGGCGCGGCTGGTGGTGGCTTCGGAGCCCTCGCCCAAGCGGCGGGAACTCGCGCGGGCCGTCGGCGCGGACATCGTGGTGGATCCGAACGAGCAGGATCCGATCGAGGCGTGGATGACGGCGGTCGCGCAGGGCGACAGCGTGGTGGGCCAGTCGGGCACGGGCATTCTCATCGCCTATGAATGCAGCGGGCGCGCAGGGATTATCGGCACGCTCATGCGGACCATGCCGTTCAACTCGCGGATCCAGGTGCTGGCCGCGCCGTTCGCCGACGAGCCGATCATTCCGGTGGTCGGGCAGTTCCGGCGGATCGCGGTCAATTTCGGGCACGGACCCTACGAGAACGCCTACGACATCACGCTGGAGCGGCTGGCGTCCGGGGCGATCGACGCCGAGGCGCTGATCACCGGGCGGGTCGGGCTGGACGGGGTGGCGGATGCCTTCACGGCGCTGCGGAATCCGGAGGAGCACGTGAAGATCCTGGTGCTGCCGGATCACTGAAGGTGATATGTCCGGTTCATCCGGGTTCGGTGTGGCGGGCGTCGTGGTCTATTGCCCCGACGACCGCCACCCGTTCGGCTGATGACCGGCACGCGCCGGGCTCCACCGTTGTCCGACATGCTGGTTCATTGTCCGGATTGTGAAAATCACTGGTAGATCGCCGCACTTGACGATGCGCGAAAGGACTCCGGAGCGGGTCCGACCGATCCGCCACGTGACGGGTTAGGCTGGCGAAATGTCGGCAAACATTGCTGTTGAGGAGGCCGGGGCGACCGGAGGCGAAGCCCAGGTGATTGCGCTGTGCAATCAGAAGGGCGGCGTCGGGAAGACCACCTCGACGGTCAATCTGGGTGCCGCGCTTGCCGAGTGCGGGCTGCGGGTGCTGCTGGTGGACCTCGATCCGCAGGGGGCGCTGTCGGCGGCCCTGGGCGTCGCGCACCACGATCTCGAACTCACCGTCTACGACCTGCTGAGCCGGTCGGCGCCGCCGATCGACGACGTGCTGATCAAGACCGGCGTCACGAACCTGCATCTGCTGCCCAGCAATATCGATCTGTCGGCGGCGGAGATCCAACTCGTCAACGAGGTGGGCCGAGAGCACTCGATGCGCCGGGTGCTCGATCCGATCCGGGATCGCTACGACTACATCCTCATCGACTGCCAGCCGTCGCTGAGCCTGCTCACCGTCAACGCGCTCGCCTGCGCGGACGGGGTCATCATTCCCATGGAGTGCGAGTTCTTCTCGCTGCGCGGGCTGGCGCTGCTCAACGACACCATGGAGAAGGTGCGCGAACGACTCAATCCTCGGCTCGAGCTGTCGGGCATCGTGGTCACCATGTTCGATCCGCGGCTGCTGCACTGCCGGCAGGTGCGGGACCGGGTGGCGGAGACGTTCAAGGCGGAGCTGTACGACACGGTGATCTCGCGGACGGTGCGGTTCCCGGACTCCACCATCGCGGGTGAACCGCTCACCACGTGGGCACCGAAATCCCGTGGCGCGGAACAGTATCGGGAGTTGGCGCGGGAGTTCCTGAAGCGGTCGGGGCGGCCGATGGGTCAGCTCGCGATGTCCACGATGCAGTAGCCCTGGGTCGCGGCGCGCAGGGTGAAGGTGAGCACGGTGGTGACGGCGGAGGAATTCGTCACCGGGACGGTCACGGCCGCGCCGGTGTCGCCGGTGCGGGCCGTCATCCGGTCGGCGTCGAAGGCTGTTGTGCCGGTGAGCCTTCCGGGGTTGTTGGCCAGCGTCGAGCCCGCGCAGACGAGGGGGTACTTGCCCTCGGTGTCATCGGGCTGGAGCGGCTGTCCGATCCAGCGCGACAGGTAGCGGTGGACCGTGTAGCGGGCGTCGTCCTCGGTGAAAGGGGGCTGGGCGGGAGCGGATTGCGTCGGCGTGATGGTCACCGGCGCGGGGGTGGTCGTGGCCGCCTGCGAGGTGGTGCCCAGCGTGTCGAGTGAACCGGTCGGCACAGGGCGCGCTTTCTCGGAGGAGTGCGCGGTGTGCGGAGTCTGGGCACAGCCGACGGCCAGCGTGCACAGCGCCACGGCGGGGAGCACCTTCAACGCGCGGAATCCAAGGCGGGTCACCGATCCCACGATAGCGGTGTTTTCCATATCCACCCCGACGCGACGAGATCATCAGTACGCTCGGTTTGCGGACCGGACGTCCGCTCAGTCGATGTCGCCGGGGTGATCGCCGATGCCAGCCATGGTATTGGAAGCCGATGGGCTTCAGAAGCGGTACGGCGGTGTGGAGGCCTTGCGCGGGGCCGGTTTTCAGGTCGGTGCGGGCGAAGTGGTGGCGCTGATCGGCGACAATGGCGCTGGGAAATCCACACTGGTGAAATGCCTCTCGGGGGCCGAACAACCCGACGGCGGGCGGATTCTGCTGGACGGCAAGCCCGTTCGGATGGCGTCGCCGACCGCGGCGCGACGACTCGGGGTGGAAACGGTCTACCAGGATCTGGCCGTGGCCCCCGACCTCGATCCCGCCGCCAATCTCTTCCTCGGACGCGAGTTGCTCCGCAAAGGGCTGCCCGGGCGGCTCGGGATGCTCGATCGCAAGGCCATGAGAACGCAAGCGGCCGAACACTTTCAACGGCTCGGTGTCGTGCTGCCCAGTGCGGATGTGCCGATCGGGTCGCTGTCGGGCGGGCAGCGGCAGACTGTCGCGGTGGCGCGGGCGGTGATGTGGGCCAGCCGGGTCGTCTTCATGGACGAGCCGACCGCGGCGCTCGGCGTGATGCAGCGGGAGCGAGTGCTGGATGTCGTTCGCCGCGTGCGCGATCAAGGCATCGGGGTGGTGCTGATCAGCCACAATATGCCCGAGGTGCTGGCCGTCGCCGATCGTATCGAGGTGCTGCGGCTGGGGCAGCGGGTCGCCCGCTTCACCGCCGCCGATGCCACGCTGGAGCAGTTGGTGGGGGCCATGACCGGCGCGCTGACCACGGAGGACCAGTCATGAGGCGGCTGGCCGGGACCGGCACGTTCTGGATCGGGTGCGTGCTGGTCGTGCTGTACGCCGCGTTCAGCATCGTGCGGCCGGACGCGTTTCCGACGCGATTCACGCTGCAGACCTTGCTGATCGAGACGTCGGTGCTGCTGGTGCTGTCGATCGGGATGACCTTCGTGATCGTCACCGCGGGCATCGATCTGTCGGTGGGGATGGTGCTGATCTTCTCCGGTGTGCTCGCGGCCAAGACCATGGAGTGGCTCAGCCCTGGTGAGGATGCGACGCATGCGGGCTGGGGCATCATTCTGCTCGGGCTGCTGATATCGCTGGCGGGCGGGGCGCTCTGGGGGCTGGTGAATGGAATTCTGGTGGCCATGGCCAAGATTCCGCCATTGATCGTGACGCTCGGGTCGTTCGGGGCGGCGCTGGGGGCGGCGCAGTTGATCACCGGCGGGGTCGATACCCGCACGGTTCCCGGGAAGCTGCGTGACTCACTGGGTTTCGGCACCATGCTGGGCGGGATTCCGGATCTGGTGTTGGTGGCGGTCGCGGTGACAGCGGTCGGCGCCTGGCTGCTGCACACCACTCGGTTCGGCCGGTACACGTTTGCGATCGGCTCCAGTGCGGAGGCTGCGCGGCGGGCCGGGATCGGGGTCACGCGGCATCTGATCCTGGTGTATCTCATGGCCGGAATGCTCTCGGGCCTGGCGGGTTTCATGAATTTGGCATATTTCGGGACCACGACGATCGCGGGCCACGGGACCGACAATCTCGATGCCATCGCGGGGGTGGTGATCGGCGGGACCAGTCTGTTCGGCGGGGTGGGGTCGGTGCTGGGCACCGTGATCGGGGTGTTCATCCCGTCGGTTTTGCGCAAGGGCTTCGTCATCGCGGGGGTGCCGGTGTTCTGGCAGCCCATCGCGGTGAGCGTCGTGCTCGTGGCGGCCGTGTGGTTCGACCAGATCCGCAGGCGGTCCCGGGACCGAAAATAACACAACGCAGTTCGAAGGTGAGGGCCTGATGATGAGGACCGGTGGGCGGGCGGCCGTAATGGCCGGCGTAGTGGTGGCGATGGCCGGGCTACTGGCGGGATGCGGTGGCTCGGTGAGCAATTCGGGCCAGGCCGACGCGAAGAAGCTGGTGCTCATTCCCGGCGTCGCGAACGAGCCCTTCTACATCTCGATGCAGTGCGGCGCCCAGGACGAGGCGAGGAAACTCGGATACTCCCTGGACACCCAGGCCCCCACCCAATTCGACGCCTCGCTGCAGACGCCGATCGTCACCGGCGTCATCGCCGGCAAACCCGGCGCGATCCTCATCGCGCCCACCCACGCCCAGGCGATGGCCAGCCCGATCAAGCAGGCCAAGGACGCGGGCATCAAGGTCATCGAGGTGGACACCGCGCTCGGCGACACCTCCATTGCCCTGTCCTCCATCTCCTCCGACAATGTGAAGGGCGGGCAACTGGCCGCGGTCACTCTCGCGAAACTGGTGGGCGACAAGGGATCCGTGCTGGTGATCAACACCAAGGCCGGCACCTCCACCACCGACCAGCGCGCCCAGGGCTTCGAGGACGAACTGAAACAGAACCACCCGGGCATGTCGTCACTGGGCGTCCAATACAACAACAACGAAGCCGCCCAGGCCGCCTCCATCGTCACCGCCACCCTCGCCGCCCACCCCGACCTGGCCGGCGTCTTCGCCACCAACCTCAGCTCCGCCGAAGGCGCCGCCACCGGCCTCCGCAACGCCGGCAAGCTCGGCCAGGTCAAGGTCGTAGGCTTCGACGCCAGCCCCAAACAGGTCCAAGACCTGAAGGACGGCACAGTCCAAGCCCTCATCGCCCAAAACCCCGCCGACATAGGCAAACAGGGCGTGGACCAAGCCGACGCCGCCCTCCAGGGCAAGCCCGTCACCCGCAAGATCCAAACCGACATGATCGCCATCACCGCCGACACCATGTCCACCGACGACCAGTACTTCTACAAGAGCAAGTGCTGACCGGACCACCACGTCCGAGCACGAGGGCGCGGCAGGCGTAGCCCGGTCAGGCGCAACTCAGCCCTGCCGGCGATCGACGCGGTGCGACAAGCGCTGGGTGAAGGTTTCGGTCCACGCAGCCGACTCCGATTCCTCCGCAGTCCCCGTGGCGCGTCGCCTCGCACGCAGACTGCCCGTGCGCCCGCCTTGTTTCACCCCGCCGGGCCGGGCCTGCAACGCCAACACCCGAACTCCCCACGACACGTAGGCCTCCACGCTCATCCCCGCGCACTCCGCCGCATCGCGCAACGTGAGCCAATCATCCTCACCCACCGTCACCACAATGTCCTTGCTCGACATACCGACCTACGGTAGACCTTGCGGACCGTCCAGACCCGTCAGTAGCCTGCAAATATCTCGTTCAGCCGCTGATCGCCATGTCCGGGCAGTCGAACGGACCCCACCCCGCGCGCCGTAATGCCGAACGCCGGAGCACCGGTCGTATCTCGCACCTTCGACCGCCGGGCAGCATTTTCTTGCCAATTCCAAAGGCACAGTGCGTGATCAGAACGGTCGAGCCAGATATGACTCGAACGGCTCGTTCATGCACTCACCCGTAATTCGTTGCAGCCGAGCGCATCACGCTGAAGTGGGTTGCCGCCGACTGGTCTGAGAAGCTCGCTCAGCTTTGCGACGCGTGTCGCTGGATGAGTTCGTATACGGGCTTGGGGTCTTCTAGTTGGGGGTAGTGACCCAGACCTGGCAGTCGAGTTACCGGCGTGTTCGGCCTGAGGTTCAGAACTGCTTGCAGTACGGCCTCGGTGCAGATGGGGTCCAGACCCGCCCAGCCGAGTTCCAGCACGCCCGGCCAGGTGCGTATTGCGTTGTGCCAGCGCGTGGAAGTCGGGGGTGTGACGCGTTCGTGGTTGTAGTAGATGAGTTTGTCGAGCATGCGATGACCGTCGTTGTGGGAGAGCAAAGACGACTGATCGGCTGCCTCCTCAGCGGTGAGGGGATGTGCCGTGGAGAAGATACCGCCGAACGAGCGACGGAACGAGAATTCGCTCGTCGCTCGGGTGACGAGCGGGCCGAGCCGGCTCAGCAGGAGTTTCTGTCCGAGCAGCAGGCTGGCCCGTTCGCGGACCAGGCTCGCATTGAACAACAGAGCCGATTTCAGCGTGAACGACAATGTTCCATCGATGTCGCGGGCGAGGAGTTCGGTGGCGACCGAGCTGCCCATGTCGTGGGACACCATGACGACGGGTTCACCCACGTACCGCTGCGCGAGTTCCTCGGCGATATCGGCTTGAATTCGCAACGAGTACTGCATATCTCGCGGCTTGTCGGACAGCCCGAAACCGAGGAAGTCGAAGGCGAGCAGGCGGTGCCCGTCGATCGAGTCGAAGGCGTCCCGCCAGTCGTAGGAGCTGGACGGGTAGCCGTGCAGGAGCACCAGCGGCGGCAGGTCCGGGGAACCTGCTCGTTCGCGGACGAAGATCCGGTGGCGTCCGACCTGTTCGAAGGTGCCCGATCGCTGCCAGGCCACGACGCGTGGGGTCAGGTCCGCCATCTCCACCCTCCTGTGAGCGACAGCCGTCGGTTCGCCATTACCCTAACAAATTGCACTGCCCATGCAGATTGTTCGCGGGGTGAACGGTCCGATTCCCCACGCTCGGTAGGCCGGACCGGCGTGGGCCGGTCCGGCCTACTGGTCAGGCGGTGGCCAGGGCGCGGTGGGCTTCGACTGCCAGACGGGTTTCTTCGGTTACCAGGTCGGCGTTGATGTGGGCGCCGGCCATGGCGCCGGCGGCGGCGGAGTTGCCTACCTGGGCCGAGATGTCGGTGACGTTGCCTGCGGCCCAGATGCCGGGGGTTTCGGTGCGGCCGGTGGGGTCGGCGGGGATGTATTCACCTGCGCCGCTGGGGTGGGAGGTGGGGGTCAGGCCCAGAGCTGCCAGGAAGGCGGCGCGGGCGACCATGCGGGTGGGGGCGGCCAGGATCTCGCGGGGGATGATGGTGTCGTCGGCAAGGCGGACGCCGGAGATTTGGTCGGCGGCGATCTCTACGGCGGTGACCTCGCCGGTGATGACGCGAATCCCTCTGGCCGCCAGCTGTTCCGACTCCTCCTCGGTGGGAGGGGTGTTGGTGTGGGCGAAGTAGACGACGTCGTCGCTCCACTGGCGGAAGAGGAGGGCGAGATGAATTCCCATGGGGCCCAAGCCGAGGACGCCGATCGGGCGGTCCCGGACCTCCCAGCCGTGGCAGTACGGGCAGTGGATGACATCGCGGCCCCAGCGCTCGCGCAGGCCCGCGATATCGGGGAGTTCGTCGACCAGGCCGGAGGTCACCAGCAGCCGGCGGGCGCGGACGGACCGCCCGTCGGCCAGGGTGACGACGAATTCCTCGCCGTCCCTGACGATTCCGATCACTTCGCCCGGAACCACGTGTCCGCCATAGCCGCGCACCTCTTCGCGCCCCCGCGCCAGCAGTTCCGCCGGCGGCACGCCTTCGCGGGCGAACAATCCGTGTACCCCGTCCGCGGGCGCGTTGCGCGGGCTGCCCGCGTCGATCACGACCACCGAGCGCCGGGCGCGGGCGAGCATGAGCGCTCCGTTCAGTCCGGCCGCGCCGCCGCCCACCACCACCACGTCATAGCTGCTGTTCAGCTGATCGGTCATTGATGACCACCTCCTGCCTACGACCATGCGGACCATGCCGCGATCCTGGCAACCTTGTTTGCCGATATGGCAAACTGAAGTCATGACCGAGGATATCGACAGAGCCCTGGAAGGGGTGGGACTACGGCTGCGTGAGCTGCGCAAACAGCGCGAGACCACGCTGGCGGAGCTGTCCGCCGAAACCGGCATCTCGGTGAGCACACTGTCCCGCCTGGAGTCCGGCGCGCGCCGCCCCACCCTGGAGCAGCTGCTCCCGCTGGCCCGGGCCCACAATGTGACCCTCGACGAACTGGTGAACGCCCCGCTCACCGGCGACCCGCGCGTGCACATGCGCCCGATCAACCGGGGTGGCATGCAGATGCTGCCGCTGACCCGCCGCGTCGGTGGCATTCAGGCATTCAAGATCGTGCTGGGCCCGAAATCCGGTCGCACCGAACCCAATCCGCAGACCCACGAGGGCTACGAGTGGCTCTACGTCCTCAACGGCCGGCTCCGGATGATCCTCGGTGCGCACGACCTGATCCTGCACCCGGGCGAGGCCGCCGAATTCGACACCAGAGAACCGCACTGGTTCGGCGCGGCGGACGACGAGCCGGTCGAATTCCTCAGTCTCTTCGGCAAACAGGGCGAGCGGGCCCACTTCCGTGCGCGCCCCAAGGGAGACTGACGGGCCCGCCCCAAGGGAGACCGACAGCTATCCCTGATACCGCGGACCGACCAGCGCGAGCGCGGTTTCGACTGCCACATCGATGATTTCGGTGATGTCGCGCCCGTCCTCCACGGTCGAGGCGATGAGCTCCCGGAACCCGCCGTAGAGGATGGTCGCCATCTGCCGGGTCGGCGGATGCAGCCCGGCCGCCTGGAATTCCGATGTGGCGGTGAGGTCCTGGATCAGCGTGATGAACGATTCCGCGGCGTCCCGGTGCAGTTGCCGCGCCCGCTCCCCCAGCGCCGGGGTGTCGCGGATCCAGGCCAGGGTGATGCAGGTGTCGTCACGGGAGGCCCCGATCCACGCCTCGATCGCCTGATGGATCTGGGTGTCCCAGGGCGCGGTCGGGTCCACGGCCGCGTAGATCTGCTGGACGGTGTCGTTGTTGCGTTCGGTGAGCATGGCGACGAAGCAGTCCTGCTTGTCGACGAAGTGCTCGTAGAAGGTCCGCCGCGAGGTCCGCGCGAGGCGGACCACATCGGCGACGGTGGTATCCCGATAACCGCGCTCGCGAACCGCGTCGGCCATGGCATCCAGCAGCCGCCGCCGGAACCCGGAGTCGATGGCGGGTTCGGCGCTGGTTGTGGTGTCGGCGGTGTCGACGTGGGTCACGAGCATCAGCCTAGTTTCTCCGATCTCGGTGAGCATCGCGGCATGTCGGTGTGTTCTCGGTGGTACCACTCGCGCCCGGTCAGGCGGCGGTGTCGCCTCACACCCCGGTCAGGCGGTGACCTGTTCGGGACCGCGTTCGGCCGCGGCGGCGGTATGAGCCGGGCGGCGGCCGAAGCGGATGGTGCCGTCCTCGATTCGCCCGTGCCGCAGGGTGATCACATCCTGGGCGTAGTTCATGCCCAGCCGCCACGGCGCGCGCGATCCGGCCTTGGGGAACCGGTCCATGGACCGCAGCACGTAGCCGGCCTGGAAGTCCAAGAGCGGCGCGGTGGTCACCGCCGGATCCGGCCAGGGCGTCGCCTGCGAGTACCCGTGAATGTCCATGTGCCGCAACAACCGGCACACGAATTCCGCGACCAGGTCGGCCTTGAGCGTCCAGGACGCGTTGGTGTACCCGATGGTGAAGGCGAAGTTGGGCACGCCGCCGAGCATCATGCCCTTGTAGGCGATGGTGTCCGGCGGCTGGATCTCGCGCCCGTCGACAGTGAGCCCGATACCGCCGAGGGCCAGCAGGTCCAGCCCGGTGGCGGTCACCACGATGTCGGCGGACAGTTCGGCGCCAGATTCCAGCTTCACCCCGTCCGCGGTGAACCGCTCGATCCGATCGGTCACCACCGAGGCCCGCCCGTCCCGGATGGCCCGGAACAGGTCCCCGTCCGGGACCAGGCACAGCCGCTGATCCCACGGGTTGTAGGCCGGGTTGAAATGCGTATCGACGTCGTAGCCCTCGGGCAGCTGCTTGATGGTCAGGTCCCGGAAGAACTTGCGCATCATCTGCGGCCGCCGCTGGCTGAGCTGATAGATCAGCGTGCCGACGGCGACGTTCTTCCACCGGGTGATGGCGTAGGCCCGCCGCGTCCCGAACCACCCGCGCAGTTTGGTGGCGATGGCGTCCACGCTGGGCGCGGACATGATGTAGGTCGGCGACCGCTGCAGCATGGTCACGTGCCCCGCGTTCTCGGCCATGGCCGGCACCAGTGTGACCGCGGTCGCCCCGCTGCCGATCACCACGACACGCTTTCCGGCGTAATCGAGTTCGGCCGGCCAGTGCTGCGGATGCACGATCTGCCCCTGGAAGTCGCCGATGCCGGCGAACTCGGGGGTGTAGCCCTCGTCGTAGCGGTAGTAGCCGCTGCACAGGTAGAGGAAGTCGCAGGTGATGGTCGAGGTCATCCCGTCGTGCTCGAACCCGACGGTCCAGCGCGCCTCCTCCGACGACCACGAGGCCCCGGCCACCCGGTGCCCGTAGCGAATTCGCCGATCGATCCCCGCGTCGGCGGCAGTCTGGCGAATGTAGCCGAGAATGGCGGGCCCGTCCGCGATGGCCTCCGCCGCCACCCACGGCCGGAACCGGTACCCGAGGGTGTGCATATCCGAGTCCGACCGCACCCCGGGATACCGGAACAGATCCCAGGTCCCGCCCATGGCCTCGCGCGCCTCGAAAATGGCGTAGCTGCGTCCCGGGAACGCGTCCTGGAGATGATGTGCCGCCCCGATGCCCGACAGCCCGGCCCCGACGATCAGCACGTCCACGTGTTCGGTCATTGCTTCGCTCCCTTCGCGGCCCGGGCGCGCACCAGGCCCATCACGACCGACAGCACGTCGAAGTAGTGCGTCGGGGTCACCCGCGCCAGCGTGTCGAACAGGTAGGCGTCGGGTCCGACGAGAACGCGCGCCTTGCCGCGTTCGACTCCGCGGCAGATGATTTCGGCCGCCTGCTCCGGCGTGGTCATGGTCATGGCCTCGAATTCGGCGGCCATCTGCTCGTGGGTGCGGCCCCTGCCCTCGGGATCCTTGCGCACCCGGCCGTTGCGGGCGATATTGGTCCGGATGCCGCCGGGATGCACGGTCACCGCCGAGACGCCCGTGCCCCGAAGTTCCTGCCGCAGTGCGTCGGTGAACCCGCGTACCGCGAATTTCGCCGCGCAGTAGGCACTCTGATACGGCATCCCCGCCAGCCCGTACACGCTGGAGGTGTTGACGATGGCGCCGCTGCCCTGCTCGACCAGGATCGGCAGGAACGCGCGCGTCCCGTTCACCACCCCGTCGAAGTTGATCTGCCGCAACCATTCGTCGTCCGCGGGCACGCTGTCGAGCACCGAGGAGGACACCGCCACCCCGGCATTGTTGAACACCGCCGCCAGGGGCGCGGGCAGCCACTCGCGCACCTCGTCGGCGAAGGCCAGCTGATCGGCCGCGTCGCGCACGTCCAGCACGCGGGTCAGCACCGGCCCGCTGAGGGAGGCCGCCGTCTGCTTCAGTCCCTCGGCGTCGATATCCGCGATGGCCACCGGCGACCCACGGCGAGACAGCAACTGGGCCAGTCCCCGCCCGATTCCGGAGGCCGCGCCGGTGATCATGACCGGGTGGCCGGACAGGGGCCTAGAGGTTCGGGGCATCGGAACTCCTGGATTCGGCGGTGCGGACGTGCGAGTCGATGAGGTCGGCGAAGGTGGGCCAGAGTGCGGCGGGCAGATCGTGACCCATGCCGGGGAGGGTGTGCAGGCGCGCGCCGCGGATCGCCGCGGCGGTGACCTTGCCGCCGGTCGGGTTCACCATGCGGTCGCGGTCGCCGTGCAGGACGAGGGTGGGCGCGGTGATCGTCCGTACCTCGGCGGTCCGGTCGCCCGACTTCATGATTCCGGCGAGCTGGCGTCCCACTCCCGCCGCCGGGCGCGGATCGCGGTCCCAGGTGGTCCCGGCGGTCGCGCGAATCCTGGCCTCGTCGAACGGATATCCCGCCGAGCCGATGTGCCGGTACATGCCGACCGCGCGATCCAGGTGCTCCTCGCGGGTCCCTGCGGGCTTGCGGAACATGCGTGCCCAGGTGGACAGCGCGGGCCGCCCGACCCGCGCCGCACCGGTGGTCGAGAAGATCGATGTCAGTGAGGACACCCGAGCCGGATAGCGGGCCGCGACGGTCTGCGCGATCATCCCGCCCATCGACATGCCGACCACGTGCGCGGACCGCCAGCCGAGGGTGTCGAGCAGCCCGACGGTGTCGAGGGCCATGTCCCCCAGATCGTATTGCTGTGGGTCCCAGAGCTTGCGAGCCAGCGCCAGCCCGCCCGGCGGCCGGAACCCGGCGTGTGTGGAGGTCCCCACATCGCGATTGTCGAACCGCACCACGTCGTATCCGCGCACCACCAGCTGCGCGATCAGCCCGTCGTGCCATTCGTGTTTCTGCTGCCCGAGCCCGGCGATCAGCAGCAGCGGCACGCCCGATCCCTCCCGCTCGTAGGTGAGGGTGATCCCCCGCCCGACCTCGGCCACCCGCTCGCTCATGCGGTCACCTCGGCGCCACGCTCCACGCTGGTTGCGGCGGCCTCGACCGCCGGCGGCCGCGGCGCCCGCCGATACACGACGGCCCGCCCCTTCTTCGCCGGAACCAGTGCGACACCGCGGAAGTGCGGGCGCTCATCGGGCGCGTCGGTGGTCTCCAGTGTGAAGTCCCGCAACAGCACCCGCAGCACCACATTCATCTCCATGGTCGCGAAGGCCGCCCCGATGCACCGGCGCGCGCCACCGCCGAACGGAATCCAGCTGAAGGTCCCCGGCCGGGCGCCGACGAACCGATCCGGATCGAAATCCCTTGGGTTGGTGAATAATTCCGGATTGTCGTGCATGAGCCGGATACTCACCATCACGTGCTGCCCGCGCGCCAGCGTCCACCGGCCCAGTCGCAGCGAGTCGGTCCGCACCTTGCGCATGGTGGCGTCGATGACCGGCCGTACCCGCTGAGTCTCGAGCAGTGTCGCCTCGCGCAGCGCGGACCCGCCCGCGTCGTTCTCCTGGACCAGGCGGCGCAGGATGTCCGGATGTCGCCGCAGCCGTTCGACGGTCCAGGCCAGCGAGGTGGCGGTGGTCTCGTGCCCGGCGGTGAGCAGGGTGAGCAGTTCGTCGGCGATCTCGCTGTGCGTCATGGCCGAACCGTCGTCGTAGCGAGCCTGCAGCAGCATGGCCAGCACGTCGTCACGCTCGCTCAGCTCCGGATCGGCGGCCGCGCGCCGGATGAGCCGTCCGACGATCTCGTCGTACTGCGCGCGGTAGGCGGCGAACCGTGCCCACGGCCCGAAGCGCCCGAACAGCCTGCGCGGCACCGGAAGTGCCGCCAGCGCCGACCCGACCAGCACCAGTTTCGGGAGCAGCACCCGCAGCTGGTCGAATTCCGCGCCTTCCGCGCCGAAGACCGCGCGCAGGATCACGTTCAGGGTGATCCGCATCATCGAGTCCATGGTCGCGAACTCGCGCCCCGACGGCCAGCCGGCCATCTCGCGGACGGCCTCCTCCTCGATGAGCGATTCGTAGACCGCCAGCCGCCGCCCGTGGAACGGCGGGGTGAGCAGCTTGCGCTCCTTGCGGTGCTCGTCCCCGCGCAGCGCGAAAAGCGAACCGGGGCCGAGGAATTGGCCGAGGTTGGCGTCGATGTTGTCCACCAGGTCGGTGTGCGTGGTGAACAGCGCCTTGACCTCGGCCGGTTCCGACAGCACGAGGGTGGGCCCGAAGCGGGGCATCGCGACCATGAACGCCGATCCGTAGCGCTGGTGCAGGCGACGCCAGGCCCGGGTGCGCCCGGCCAGGATCTCGATGCCCTGCACGAAGGCCGGCGTGGTTGGTCCGTCGGGCAGTGTCACTGTGGTCATGCGCCATCTCCCAGCCTGGTACATCTGCGTACCGTCAGCACGGTACGCGCCTGTACCGACTGTGGCAAGGGTCACGTTCCGGACGCGAGAGGGCCACGTGACGACCCTCAGCGAGTCCGGGCCGCGCGACGGCCGGAACGCTGCCAGGAGCGGTCGGCTACAGCGCCGACCGCAACGGGTGAGCGGGATCGAAGATCGAGATCGGCGGGCCCTCCCCCGCCGGATGCACCTGGAGCTTGCCGGTGTCGTCGATGAGGATGCGCCGCCCCGGATATGTCCGCCGAGCGATCTCCACGTCACGCTCATCGAACTGGTCGCAGCCGGTGAAAACCAGTACGCCGTAATGTAATTCGGTGGCGTACACACTGGCCGGCCAACGATGTAGCCAGACGTCGAGATCGAAGAGGGCATCGGGTTTGGGCAGGTCAGTGCCGACCGTCATGCGGGCATAGTAGGCCCGCCCGCCCGAGTTCCGCACGTGCGCATCGGCGAGTCGCCGTATGGATCGCGTCAATGTTGCGCCGCCGGTTTCCCGAAGGCAAGGTCAGCGGGCGCCGATCAGCAGGTGGACGATGGCCTGGACGAAGCCTTCGATGCGCTCGCGGGGATAGGCGTCCGGTTCGCTGACGGCCAGTCGGCCCAGCATTTCGGCGATGGTCAGCAGTGAGTTCGTGAGCAGGCCGGAATCGATTCCGGCCCAGCGCGGATCGGCGATCAGACCCATGCGGACCAGCGCCTCGGCTCGGTCGAAGATGCCGGCGCGGGAGCTGCGAATGGCCTCGCGATATTCGTCGGGGGCATTGCCCGGGCCCGCGAGCAGCAGTCGCCAGCGGGTCGGATTGCGCAGGGCGACATCGACGAACGCCTCGACGGTTGCCGAGGCGGCGACGACCGGGTCCGCACCGAGCAGGTCGGTGGGCAGGGTGTCGGCGACCTGTTCGAGGGCGCGCTCGCGCTCGCGTTCGAGCAGCGCGGCGACCAGCTCCGCGCGGGTCTTGAAGACCGTGTACAGCACCGGTTTGCCGACACCGGCCTCGGCGGCGACGGCCTCCATGCTCAGCTCGTGCAGCTCGGCCTGCTCGAGTACGGCGAAGGCGGCGTCGAGCAGCTGGGCCCGGCGCTCGTCCGGGGGCAGGCGGGGCGCATAGCGCCGCCGCGGCCGGTCTGCCGTCACACGGGGTTTGCTCACTGCCGCTCCACCTTCACCGGCCCATTCTGTCATCCCGGACAGCGAGGTCACGTGCCTGTCCGAGCTAAAGCTACGACCCCGTTGTATTCGGTGACCACAATTGCTACGGTGGCGTTGTATTCCATGGGATCGAGCCTGCAGAGGAGCCCCGGTGACCTTCGATCCGACCACTCTCCGCCGCGATGACTACGGCTTCTTCGGCCCGGACTCGCCGAGCTGGAAGGTGTGGACCGCACCCACCGCGGTGATCGGCTTCCAGCGCGCGGTGACCCTCGAGCACTTCGATCCGTTCCTGACCGCGGCCGTGGCCGACACCGGCAAGATCTACTCGGAGCCACGCCACCGCCTCGACGCCACCTTCGCGTACTTCCTGATCGTGGCCATCGGCGATTCCCGCACGGCCATCCAAGCCTCCGAGCATCTGATGACGGTGCATGCGGAGAACACGGGCATCGAGCCGATCAGCGGGCAGCGCTACAGCGCCAATTCCCCCGAAACCCAGTTGTGGATCCACATCACCGGCTGGCACTCGGTGCTCGAGGCCTACGAAATGTTCGGGCCCGGACTGACTCCCGAGGAGGAGGCCCGCTACTGGCAGGAATGCCGGATCGCGGCCGAGCTGCAGACCTGCAAGCCCGAGAAGGTGCCGGTCACGCGCGAGGGCGTGCGAGAGTACTACGCGAATGTCCGTGCGCGCCTGTGCACTTCGGAACGCGCCCAGGACGGCATGCGGCAGCTGCTGTTCACCTCGCCGCGCCACGGCGCGGGCTGGACGTACGCACTCGGTGCACGGCTGCTGTCGTTCGCCTCGATCGCGACGCTGCCCAGGTGGATGCGCAAGCTCGGCCAGTTCGACCGCCCGGGCAGTGTCGACCTGCTGGTGAGACCCGCTGCGCGCGTCCTGGTCTGGCTGTTCTCGCTCTTCGACAAGGCGGGTCTGATCATGGCCGCCCCGATCATCGCGCCGATGGCGGGGCAGATCCTCGAACAGCACCGGAAGGCGGAGCCCCCGACCCGGCTCGAAACGGTCACACCGGCCGCCGCCCGCGAGCTCTATGGCCGTCGCGGGCACCGAACCGTGCCTGCCGCAAGCTGATTCGACGAGACTTCATCGGCAGGTGAGGTCCTGATCCGGACGCGTGCCGTCGCGCAGGAAACGCTCGACGGCATCGTTCGCGCAGGCGACCGGCGAGGGATACACGCCGTGCCCGCCGCCGTCGACCGCCACCATCCGGGCGCGGTCACCGAACGCCTGCCGCAGGTGCAGCGCGCCGCTGTACGGGGTCGCCGGATCCCGGAGATTCTGCAGCAGCAGCACATTCGACGGTCCGGATCCGGTCACGACCGTGCGCGGCGCGACCGGATACGGCCAGAAGGCGCACGGGGAGACGCCGCGCGGCATACCCGCGGTGAGCGGGTATCGGGCTCGATCCGCGGCCACGGCGGTCGCGTAGTCGTCCACCGACGTCGGCCAGGCCACGTCATTGCACAGGGTAGCCACCATGACCGCGGCCGATGCCTGGGCCGCCGGCTCCGGCGGGGAGAGCCGCGCGGCAGGCAGGGCGCCCGACCGCAGCGCGGCATTGATCACCTGGGCGACATAGGGAAACCGCTGATCCTTGTACAGCCCGTCGAGCAGGATCTGCCGTAATCCGTTGCCGCTCAACGCCGAGGTCTCGGCACCCGGCCACGGCAGCGGTGCGCGATCCAATCGTGCCGCCAGCGTGAGGAACTGGTCTCGCACCGCCTCGGGCGTCGCCGCCAGCCGATCCGGATTCCCCTCGGCCGCCGCCCACCGCGCGAAGTCCGGAAACCGATCCTCCGCCCCCACAGCGGAATTTCCCAGCCAGGTCCGCTCGACCCGCTCGGGATCCGGATCATCGTTGCTGTCCAGCAGGATCCGATCCGTGTGCTCCCCGAACAGCGTGGCGTACACCGACAGCACGTACGTCCCATACGACGTTCCCCACGCCGCGATCCGCCGTTGCCCCAGCGCTTCCCGGATCCGGTCGATGTCCCGCGCCGCGGTCCGGGTCCCGATCGACCGCACCAGCGCACCCCCGTCCCGCACGCACGCCTCGGCCACCCGCCGCTCGATCGCCACATTCTCCGCGATCCCCCCGTCCGCGTCCGGCCACGACCGCAGCCGCTCCGGCGCCAGATCCTGCTGCGAGATATGGCAATTCGCCACGGTGCTCGCTCCGATCCCGCGTGGGTCGAACCCGATCAGGTCGTACTCGTCCCGCACCGACTCCGGTAGCGTCTGCCCCGCGGTGGACGGCAGATTCAGCCCGCTGCCACCCGGCCCGCCCGGCACGAGCAGCAACACCCCACGCCGCTGCTCCGGATGCGCACTCCGAATCCGCGACACCGCAAGGGAAACCCGCTCCCCCTCCGGATCCGCGTAGTCGAGTGGCACGGACACCGTCGCGCACTCCTGCCGCGAATCGACCCCCACCCCCTGACACGCGGCCCACTCGATGCCCGAGCTCGAATCCGACCGGCAGCCGACGAGCACAGACGACACCATCACTGCGAGCCCCACTGTCGCCCCAACGCGAATTGTTGTCTTCACACCGCCGAACGTAGGACCCCCGAACACTGACCCGCGTCACCCCACGGTGTCACCCGCCGCTCCCCCCAAGGGACTATCGGACAGCCGGTGGGTGAAACGCCAGTGTTGCGTGATTGAACATAATCGACTGAGTTCGATAGGCTCGGGGTTTGGCGTGCGGGCCGATCGAGCCGAAGGTGATGCGATGAGGCAAGCGTTCGATGCTTGGAAGCGGGCGGTGACCCGGGGGGCCAGTACCCGGGCCATTGCGGAGAAGCTGGACAGCAATGGGCCCAGGATCAAGCGGCATTTGGAGGAGTCGGATCCGCCGGTGGCGGACACGGTGATCGAGCTGGCGCGGGCCTACGGGGTGAATCCGGTGGAGGGGTTGATCGCCGCCGGGCTGATCACGCGCAGCGATGTCGATCATGCTGCAACGAAGGACGCGCTTGCCGAGGTGCCCATGTTGCAGTTGCTGGAGGAGGCCGTGGAGCGGGAGCGGCGGGCCGTGCGGCGGCGAGCGCCCGAGGGTGAGCAGGCGGCCGACGGCGAGGAGCGCCGGAGCCGGCGGTTCCGGCGCAAGGTCGGCGAGGGGACTGCGGAGTAGGCGTTCCTATGGCGCGACGGCCAGAAAACCGAACGCCGCGAAGAGCGAGAGGTGCACCGTGCCCTGCAGCAGGGTGGCGCGGCCGGGCACCACGGTGAGCATGCCGACGACCACTGTTATTGCCAGCAGCACCATTTCGGTCGCGCCCAGGCCGAGCAGCAGCGGGGTGTCCAGCCAGATCGAGGCGACCGCGATGGCCGGAATCGTGAGGCCGATGCTGGCCATGGCCGAGCCCAGCGCCAGGTTCAGACCGACCTGAACCCGCCCGCCCCGCGCGGCACGCACGGCGGCCAGCGCCTCGGGCAGCAGGACCAGCATTGCGATCACCACGCCGACCGCCGAACGCGGCAGACCCGCTGCGTCGACACCGGATTCGATGGCCGGGGACACCGCCTTCGCCAGACCGACCACCCCGACCAGAGCGGCGATCAGCAGCCCGCCGCTGATCCACGCGCGGCGCGCACTCGGCCACTCCGCGTGCTCGTCCTCGTCGTCGGCGCCGGGCTCCACCGGGAGGAAATCCTCCTTGTGCCGCACGGTCTGCATGGCGATGAAGCAGCCGTAGAGCACCAGTGAGGCGACGGCCGCGAAGGCCAGCTGTGCGGGCGAGAAGTGCGGCCCGGGTTCGCTGGTCGTGAAGGTCGGCAGCACCAGGCTCAGCGTGGCCAGGGTCGCGACCGTGGCCAGCGCCGCGCCCGTGCCCTCCGCATTGAAGACCGCGACCCGCCGCCGCAACGCCCCCACCAGCAACGCCATCCCGAAGATGCCATTGCAGGTGATCATGACCGCTGCGAACACGGTGTCACGGGCCAGCGGCGCGGCCTTGTCCCCGGCCGAAACCATCAGCGTCAGAATGAGTCCGACCTCGATGACGGTGACCGCGATGGCCAGCACCAGCGCGCCGAACGGCTCGCCGACGCGATGCGCGACGACCTCGGCGTGATGCACCGCGGCCAGTACCGCTGCCAGCAGCAGAGCGAATACCGGGATGTCGGCCAGCAGCGACAATTCCCGGCCCCACACCGCGGCGAGCATCACCACCGCGAGCAGGGGAACGACTACGGTCCAGCGAATCTTGTCCAGCAGCAAAGGTTCCTCAATGGTCACGGGATTCGACGAGCGCGGAAATCCCTCGGACGCAGCCGAATCGACCGGGCACGCGCCGGCCGACCGGCGCGTGCCCGATGTTCGACCCACGTCAAACCATAGAGGTACGATGCAACGTTCCACAATCACGATGAACCATTGTCGTTCCATTGAGCGCAGTCAGCTCACTCATATCGCCAGCTCAGACAGCACATCCGAAAAGTATGTGATCGCACCCACATGGAACGACATCGGTATACGAGACGAACCCTCGACAGCTCCCCGATCACACCAGGGGCGTGAAGTCCCGGCTCGCGAGGTACTCCGGCCGCGGATGCGGCGCGGCATAGGGATCGAGCAGCGTGTTCTCGACACTGTTGAACACCAGGAACAGATTCGATCGCGGGAACGGCGTGATATTGCCCGCCGACCCGTGCATGAGATTCGAGTCGAACAGCAACGCCGAACCCGCCCGCCCGGTGAACTGCGTAATGCCGTGCTTCCCGGCCAGATCCGTGATGGCCGCCTGCGACGGGACGCCGATCTCCTGACCGCGCAGGGAAACCCGGTGATGATCGGCCGGCGTCTCACCCTGACAGGGGACGAAGGTGCGATGCGAGCCGGGCATGACCATGAGGCTGCCGTTGAACGGGTAGTTGTCGGACAGCGCGATCGACAGGCTCACCGCCCGCGGCGTCGGCATGCCGTCCTCGGCGTGCCAGGTCTCGAAGTCGGAGTGCCAGTAGAAGCCGGTGCCGGTGAACCCGGGCATGTAGTTCACCCGGGTCTGATGCAGATAGACCTCGGAGCCGAGAATCTCGCGCGCCAGACCGGCAATCCGATCCTCGCGCACCAGATCCGCGATCATGGCACTGAGCCGGTGCACCTCGAACAGGGAGCGCACCCGATGCGACTCGCGCTCGATGATCACGCGCTCGTCCAGCACGAGGTCGGGATCGCCGGTCAGCCGCTGGATTTCGGCCGCGACCTCACCGACCTCGTACGGATCGAGCAGGCTGTCGACCACGGCGTAGCCATTGTCGTCGAAATCGGCGAGGGCATGGCTGCCGATCTCACCCCACACCGTCGGGTCGTCACGCTCGATCGGCGGGGTGCCCACCACCGTGCGGGTGCGATAGCGGTCGATTCTTCCGTTGTCGGACACAGTCATTCGAAACTCCTAGTCGACGGCGACGAGCGGGTACACACCGTGCTCGTCGTGCACCTCCTGCCCGGTCACCGGCGGGTTGAACACGCAGAGCATGCGCATCCGGGTCCGGGCGAAGAGGCGGTGCCGTTCATGGCCGTTCAGCAGGTACATCGAGCCGGGGCCCAGCTCGTAGGTGGTGCCGTGGTCGAGATCGACCAGCGTGCCCTCGCCCTCGACCAGCCAGACGGCCTCGACGTGGTGCTGGTAATGGAATTCGTGGACGGTCTCGGCGTCGATGGTGGTCTCGTGGAACGAGAACCCGACCCGGTCGCCGCCGAGCACGATGCGCTTGCTGCGCCAGCCCGGGCCCGCGACATCCCGATCGGTGCCGGTGATCTCGGCGGTGGTGCGCACGATCATGTCAGCGCCCCCGCCCGCCGCTGACGGCATCCAGTGAGGCGGCCAGCAGCTCCAGGCCGTGATCGAGCTCGTAGTCGGTAATGGTCAGCGGCGGAAGCAGTTTCACCACCTCGTCCTCGGGACCGGAGGTCTCCACCAGCAGCCCGCGCTGGAAGGCGGCGGCACACACCTTCTCCGCCTGCGAGGCGTCATCGAAGACCAGGCCGTGCACCAGGCCACGCCCCCGCGCGCCGACACCGTCGAAGGCCGCGGACATGCCCGTGAGGGCACGGTCGATGCGCTCACCCTTGGCCCGGGTGGCGGTCTCCAGGGCGTCGTCGGCCCAGTAATGCTCCAGCGCCGCACGGGCGGTGACGAAGGCCGGGTTGTTGCCGCGGAAGGTGCCGTTGTGCTCGCCCGGCTTCCACAGGTCCAGTTCCGGCTTGAACAGCACCAGCGCCATCGGCAGGCCGTAGCCGCCGATCGACTTGGACAGCGTGACGATATCCGGTGTGATACCGGCCATTTCGAAGGAGAAGAACGGTCCGGTGCGGCCGCAGCCCATCTGCACGTCGTCGACGATCAGCAGAATCTCACGGGCGGAACACAATCCGGCCAGCTTGCGCAGCCACTGCACGCTCGCGAGGTTGACTCCGCCCTCGCCCTGGACGGTTTCGACGATCACGGCGGCCGGGCTGTCCAGGCCGGAGGAGGCATCGTCGAGGACGCGCTCCATCCATTCGAACGAATCATCGTCCGCGCCGGACAGATACCCGTCGAAGGGCATCGAGGTGGCGTGCTGCAGCGGCACTCCCGCACCCGCCCGCTTGGCGGCATTGCCGGTGACCGACAGGGCGCCCAGCGTCATACCGTGAAAAGCGTTGGTGAAGTTGAGGATCTCGGTGCGGCCGGTCACCTTGCGGGCCAGTTTGAGCGCGGCCTCCACCGCGTTCGCGCCGGTGGGTCCGGGGAACTGCACCTTGTAGTCCAGGCCGCGCGGCTTCAGGATCCGGTCGCGCAGTGACTGCAGCAGATCTCGCTTGGCGACGGTGGACATGTCGAGCCCGTGGGTGAGGCCGTCGCCCGCGATGTACTCGAGCAGCGACTGCTTCAGCACGGGGTTGTTGTGGCCGTAGTTGAGCGCGCCCGCCCCGGCGAAGAAATCCAGGTACTCCCGGCCGGACTCGTCGCGGAGCCAGGCGCCGGACGCGGTGTCGAAGACCGTCGGCCAGGAACGGCAGTAGCCGCGCACATTCGACTCGAGATCCGCGAAAACCGTCATATCGGGGCTAGTCATCGCCATTCCTCCTGGGTGGTGACCGGTGCGATGCGGTAGAGGTCCTCGGGCTGATGGCCGCCGGGAAACTGATCCGCCGTGAACAATGTGGTGCGGGTCAGGGCCGCGCCACGACGGCGGGCCAGCGAGGCGAACATGGCGACCGAGGCCGGATTGTCGGGGGCAATGGTGGTCTCGAGCTGCGTGACTCCGCGCGCCGCCGCACTTTCCAGCAGCGCGTCGAGCATGTCGACGCCCAGGCCGTGCCCACGATGGGGCTGATCGACCGCCACCTGCCAGACGAAAAGGATGTGCGGCCATGCGGGCCTGGTGTAGCCGATGACGAATCCGGCTATCTCGCCGTCTATTTCAGCGACGATCGAGGTATCCGCGAAATCGCGGCACCACAGCAGATAGGCATAGCTGGAGTTGGTGTCGAGGACCCGGGAGTCCTCCGCAATGCGCCACATTGGTGCGCCGTCGGCGAGCACGGGTTCCCGGATCTGGATGGTTTGCTGGGATATCGCGTCAAATTTGCTGATTTGGATCTGCATGACCACTTCAGCCTGACGGTGAAGTTTTGAGGTCTTCCATGCGAACTCATTGCGATCTCATGACGATCCCATGACTTCGTGGCCTCGCACACCCGCGAATACGCCTACCGCGGCATATCGAGGCGATATCCGAGGCCGCGCACGGTCACCACGATGCGCGGCTCCGACGGGTCCGTCTCGATCTTCGTGCGCAGCCGGCGGACGTGGACGTCGACCAGCCGCTCGTCACCGAAGAAGCCTTCGTCCCAAGCTCGTTCGAGCAGCAGGGTGCGGCTGAGCACGCGGCCGGGATTCGCCGCGAGTTCACACAGCAGGCGAAACTCGGTGATGGTCAACGGGATCTGCTCCTCACCCCGGCGCACCACGCCACCGTCCGGTGAAAGCACCAGCGGCGCACCATCATCGGCGTCCAGGACGATCTCCACCGGCGGCTCGGCCGCCGGATCATCCGGCAGCCCGCCGAGGTGTGGCCGACGCCGCAGCGCCCGCATGCGCGCGCTGATCTCCTTGAGCTCGAACGGCTTGGTCACGAAGTCATCGGCCCCCGCCTCGAGGGCCGCGACCACGTCGTGGGTGTCCGCGCTGGCGCTGACCACCATGATCGGTACCTCGTGGGCGCGCCGCACCTCGCGAATACAGGTGAAGGCATCCATCCCGCCCACCAGCAGGTCCACGATCATCACATCCGGCGCGCCGTTATTGCGCAGCCGTTCCAGGGCCACCTCGGTCGCGCCTGCCTCGGCGACCTCGTAGCCCTCCCCTTCCATCGCCGCCCGCAGGGCGCTGCGGACCCGGTAGTCGTCCCCCACGATCATCAGGCTCGCGCCCATCATCCATATCCTTTCGTCCGAAGGACGCCGCGAACACGTCCAGCGGACAATCACCGAACTGCGGTGATCGCGTTCGACTAGGTCGAATACCCGAACCTTAGTTGAACGAAACATCCGGCCATCCCAGGTATGCGAGCTGATAGCTGATGCACATCACTCGGATTGCTACCGGTCAGGCGGGGGAAATACCGAATGGCACCGCCACGCTTCCGCATTTGCGCACGTCAAAGCCGGTTCGGGCGCATTTGCGACATTGTGAGAACCTGCACAGAGGTTTCGCCGATTCAGGCGTTCGCCGGGCGATCCCGGACCTCGATGTCGATGACCGGGCCATGGGCCGGGTCCAGCCAGCGCATCACGCGGTCCAGATCCGCGCCTGGAAGGGCTACGCAGCCCGCGGTCGGGGTGCCGTCTCCGACATGGAGGAAGTACGCCGAACCCGCGCCGGCGACGACCGGGGAGCGGTTGTAGTCGATGACCACGGCGTGATCGTAGGCGGGACCGGCCGCACCCAGGTCCTCACCCGCGGACTCATCGAACGGGCAGGTGCCGGGGGCGCAGGTGTAGTGGGTGTTGTAGAACGGCGATCCGGTATCGGAGACCCACCAATCCGATGTTGTCACTCGGCGATACGGGAGTCTGGTGCCGTTGTTGGCAGAGATGCCGAAAGCCTCTGTCAGCGTCCAGATTCCGGCCGGGGAACGGTTGGCCGATTCGCTGGTGGGGCCGATGCCTTGCGCACCCACGTCGGCGTGCAGGGGGCCGATCGCTCGAACCCATTGTGTGCCGTCGCGATCCCAGGCGGTGAGGGTGGCTGTGGTGGCGGTGGGGGAATCGGCGGTGACGGTGATGAGCTGAGTGGCCGGACCGGTGTACGTGGGCTGTTCCACCGGAGGCTCGGAGTGCTTCTGAGCGCAGCCGGCCGCAGCCAGGGCTATGACGGCCAGGCCTGCGATCGCTGGGCGGGGACGGGTTCGACGCATCGTGGTTGCCAGTTTGCCTGAGGCGGCGTGCTCGGGTCGCCTGAAACCCGGGGTGGAATTCGGCTCGCTCGACCCGTTGAGCTAGGCGAGGGAGTGTTCTTCGATGGGGGTCGAGAGGGAGGTGCCGTTCAGGTCCAGGTAGAGGTGGCGGTCCGTGACCGAGAGCGTGAGGGTGTTGCGGCGGTCGAGGAGGGCGGTGGCGGCGTCGATGAAGGATCGGTCGAAGGCGTAGAGCGGGATCTGGTCGGCCTGGTGGATGCGTTTGCCGGCGAGTTGGGCGAGGACCTTGGCAGGGTCCCGGTGGGTGTAAATGGCTACACGGTCGGCCAGTTTGCTGGCGCGGTGGATGCGGTCGGCGTCCGGGGCGCCCACGTCGATCCAGGTGGTGAGGCGGCCGGTGAGGTCGCGGATGAGAACCGGCGGCTCATCGGTGGACGAGACGCCACCATCACTGAACGCGATTCCCTCTTCATACTCCAGGCAAAAGGCCAGGATCCGAGTCAACATGTACTCGCCGGTCTCGGAGGGATGCCGCGCAACCCGCAACTCCAACTCCTCGTAGACCCCCCGATCCACATCAGCCAACTGCACATTCATGTTGTAGAGAGTCGCGTTCAGGGCCATAGTCCCTGCAGCCTAGAGCCCACCCCCGCCCCCACCCACAACCGGTTCAGACTCCACCCACGCCAAACCCGCGGCCAGGACTCCACCCACAGCAGACGAACGATCCCGACCCAACTCACCCGAGACGGGCGATTCGGACTCGACAGCAGACGAGCCCAAGCGATGCCACAGCTGTCGAGTGTCTCCGCCTTGATTCCTATGCACTAATTCTACTGCGCCCCCACTATCCATTCGTACCGAATTCCATTCCGATACAAGGATTTTCAATCACCGTCACCAAAACGACCGGTCGCTAATGCCGCATTCCGAAGCCGAGCCGGAAACCCCGGTCCCAGCCGAGCGGAAATGTCCTCGTGCCGCAACGGCTCCCGGCAATGCGAGCACACCACCTCGGCGTGCGTATCGTGGTCGCACGCCGTGTGATGCAGAACCACCGGTTCCCCGGATTCCGGAGCCAGGTACCGATCCCCCCAGGCCATCATGGCCGCGATGACGGGAAAGAAATCGCGCCCCTGATCGGTCAGCCGGTATTCGTGGCGCACCGGTCGCTCCTGATACGGAACCTTGGTCAACAGTCCCGCGTCCACCAATCGGTTCAAACGCTGGGTGAGGATATTGCGGCTGAGGCCGAGGGTGGATTCGAAATCGTCGAAACGCTTGGCGCCGTAGAAAGCTTCGCGCAGGATGAGCGGCGTCCACCAGTCGCCCAGCAGGTCGACGGTGCGGGCGACGGTGCACGGCCAGTTCGCGAAACTCGTTCGTTTCATACGGTCACGGTATCCAGGCGGGCGGGGACGTACTTGTGCCAGGGGGTGCCGACCCATTCGTCACGGTCGTCGACGGAGGTCAGCTCGTTCGGGGCGGTGCCGGTGGTGACAGAGGTGCCGTCCGGGGCGGCGACCGAGAGCCCGAAACCGTTGGGCAGCGACAGGTGGCCCGGGCGCATGCGGTCGGTGGGCTCGACCGGAACCTGCGCGGTGCCGCGCCGGGTCGTCACCCGGACCAGGTCGCCCGCCGTCAGCCCGAGCCGCTCGGCGTCGCCGGTGCTGATGCGCAGGGTGCCCGCCGCATCACGCTTGCGCCAGGCCGGGTCACGGAAGATGGTGTTGGCCGTGAAGGCTCGGCGCTCACCGGCCGAGAGGATGAACGGCCAGTCCGCGCTGTCGTCCTCGGTCGGTACGGGCAGGGTGGCGATCACCTCCAGCAGCTCCGGAATCTCCAGCCGGATCACCTTGTCGCGCACCCGATTCCAGGTCTCGGCGTAATCGTCCTCGGAGATCACGATGCCGTGCTCGCCCGTCAGGATCGCCTCGAACAGCCGCTCCCCCGCCTCCAGACCCGTTCCGTACCCGGCGCGTTCGACGCTGGCCGGGAACTTGCGCACCATGTTGTAGGCCGCCGCCCACAACAGTGCCGCCGAGGCCGCACCGTCGGGCAGCGTCTCCCCCAGCGTCCGATACAGCAGCACGGGAGCGAGTTTCGACCGCGCCGGATCGCCGAGGATCCCCAGGAAGGCCAGGGCGAACGCCTCCCGCCCCTGCGCGAGCGCGGCCCGCAGCGGCACGTAGTCCGCCTCGCTCAGCACGCCCGCGGCCTCGACCAGACGGGCGTGGATCTCGGGCTCGGGCAGCACGCCCGCCGGCGCGGGCAGCACCGGGTGCCGCAGGTGGAAGATATTGCGCGGGAAATCGAAGTTGAAGAACGTGGCCTCGTACTTCTCGAACTGGGTGGGCGCGGGCAGCACATAGTCGGCCAGGCGCGCGGTCTCGGTCATGGCGACGTCGATGACGACCACCAGTTCCAGCGCCGCCAGCGCCTCGCGCATGCGGGCCGAATCCGCCAGGGAGTGCGCCGGATTCGCGCTCTCGACGAACATGGCGCGGTAACGCGCCGGGTGATCGGTGAGGATTTCCTCGCTGATCACATTGCACGGCACCAGACCGCTCACGATCTGCGCGCCGGCCACCGGGCTCTTGGGGCCCTCGCCCGCCGGATGCCCGCGGTCGTGGCCGAGATTGCTCAGGCCGGTGAAAGCGTATTGGGTGCCCGGCTTTCCGACATTGCCGGTGAGCAGCCAGACCAGCTTCTCGACATAGCTCACGACCGTCGAGTACCGGTTCATCTGCACGCCGAGGTCCTCGAGCGCGGCGACCGAGTCCGCGCGGGCCAGCCGGTGCGTCGCGGCGGCCACCAGATCCAGGTCGACATCGGCTATGGCGCAGTACTTTTCGATCGGGACAGCCCGCAGCACCGGCAGCACCGCATCCAGGCCGCTGGTGTGCTCGGCCAGCCATTCCTCGTCGATCAGGTTGTCGCGAACCAGGATCGCGGCCATGGCCGTCAGCAGGTACACGTCGGTCCCCGGCCGCAGCTGCAGGTGGAAGTCCGCCAGCTCGGCGGTCTCGGTGCGCACCGGGTCGAGCACGATCATCGACCGCGCCGGATCCTTGGCGATCTCCTTCAGCACCGTGCGCGCCCGCGGAAACCCGTGCGACTGATACGGATTCTTGCCGATGAAGAACGCCACCTCGGCATGCTCGACGTCCGCGCGCATCGGGTAGCCGGTCATCCGCGCGCCGACCCAGAAGTCACCGGTCTTCTCCTGCGCCAGCGCGCTGGAGCGGTACTTCATGCCGAACGCGGCCATGGTCGCCGGCGCGTACGCGCCGCCCAGGTGATTACCCTGCCCGCCACCGCCGTAATAGAAGATCGACTCACCGCCGAAGTGGTGCCCGACCTCCAGCAGCTTGGCCGACACCTCGGAAATCGCGGTCTCCCAATCGATTTCCTCGAAGCTGCCGTCCGCACGCCGCCGCAGCGGCGAGGTCAGCCGGCCGGTGTGCCCGTTCTGGTAGCGGTCCAGCTGCAGGGCCTTGTTGCAGGTGTAGCCCTCCGACGCCGGATGCAGCTTATCGCCGCGGATCTTCTCGAAGGACCGGCCGTCCGGCCCGAGCAGCACCTGGATGCCGCAGTTGCACTCACACAGGATGCACGCCGTAGGCCGCCACTCCGTCATGTGAGGAGCGTAACTCGAGTAAGTTCACTAGCGCTACTAACTCGCGCCGCTCGGCCGTTTCGGTCTACAGGTCCTTGACCAGGATTCCGAAGGAGTGGGCGAAGACCGGGGCCAGCTCGAGCAGCTGCGTATTGGTGACCAGCGCACCCGACAGCGATTCGACCCCACCGGAGATACCGATCGACCGAGCCTCGCGCAGGTCGACCTTCTTCAACTTGGCATTGCGCAGCGACAGCCCGGAGATCTCCGAGCCGGGGAAGGTCACCGAGGCCAGCTTCGCCTCGCTGATATCCACGTCCCGCAGCACGCAATCCACGAACGAGACATCGGTGAGCACCGCACCACGCAGATTCACCGAATCGAACTTGCAGTTGTGGAAACTCACCCGCCGCAGCGCCGACCCGAACGCCTCCACCCCCGACATGGCCGCGAGCACGAATTCCGCATCCATCCAATTGGTTTCGGACAGATCGGTCCTGATCCAGCGCGTGCCGTTCAGCCAGACATCGTTGAACCGCGAATACCGGAAGAAACCGCCGGTCACCGTGGTGGCCGAGATGGCGCACTCGGTGAAGGTAACCCCGCGCAACTGCGGATCGTCGAGTGAGAGGCCGTCGAAATGGGCACAGTCGTAAGCGCCCTCATCGCGCAGCGTCTCCTGTGGTTCCAGGAAACGCGCGAAAGGCAGGTCGGCCAGCTCCCGTGGCATATCGGTTCCTTACCGGGTCGAGGTGAAGATCGGATCGGCACAACGCTCCCGACCGTACTCGAGCCTCACGACAGCCCGGCCACCCATCCGCGCGACCGACCGGAACCTCGGCCTGCTACTCCGGGCCGGTTCGCGGGGTCAGCGCGGCGTTCGGCGGTGTGCAGTCGTCGACTGCCAAGGTGGCGAGAAGCTCGCGCAGAGTGTGACGCTCGCCGGGCGAGAGAGCAGCGAAGATCTCTTCGGCGGCGTCACGGCGAGCGTCGGACATCCGAGCCACTACCCGGCGGCCCGCTGCGGTCGGGGTCACCAGGGTGGCGCGGCGGTTGCCCGGATCCGGTTCGCGGGCAACCAGTCCGGCGGCGACCAGCGCGTCGACGACGGTCGTGGCCGAGCGCGGCACGATGCCGAGGCGCTCGGCGAGGGCGGACATACGCAACGGTTCGCCGCCGTGCTCGTCGGCACGGCCGATGATGCGCAGCGCGCGGGCCTGGGCCGGGGTGAGGCCGAGCGGCGACAGCCGCGCCGACTGCGTGCGGCGCAGTCGTTTGGTGGTGCGCAGGAAGAGTTCGGCCAGGTCATCGTCGGGAACGACACGCCTCGCGCCCGTCGTACGCGACTCGTCTGCAGGACTGCTCGGCATGATCCAGAGCATAGCTCATTGTCCTTGGAACAATTATGAGCGAAACTCAGTTATAGCGCGTGACTCCCTGCGAAAGGAGGCGCTGATGGCTTCACAACCGGAACTGAGCCGGATCGTCCGGCTCTTCCATCCGTATCGCGGGCGCTTGGCCCTGGTCGCGGCCCTGGTGGGTTTGGCCTCGCTGGCCGGTCTGGCTTCCCCGTTCCTGCTGCGCGGCATCATCGACGACGCACTGCCGCACGGTCGCACCGGACTGCTGACCCTGCTGGCCGTGGGCATGATCGCGGTCGCCGCACTGAACAGCGTGTTCGGCGTCTTCCAGACCTATATCTCGACCGCGGTCGGCCAGGACGTCATGCACGATCTGCGGTCGGCCGTCTACGCGCGGCTGCAGTCCATGCCGCTGTCCTTCTTCACCACCACCCGCACCGGCGAGGTGCAGTCGCGAATCGCCAATGACATCGGCGGCATGCAGTCCACGGTCACCTCGACCATCACCTCGCTGGTCTCCAACTTCACCTCCGTCGTCGCGGCGGTCATCGCCATGTTCGCGCTGGACTGGCGACTCACGCTGATCTCGCTGGTCATGCTGCCGCTGTTCGTGTGGATCAGCCGCCGGGTCGGCTCCGAGCGCCGGCGCATCACCGCGGAGAAGCAGCGCAAGCTGGCGGGCATGTCGGCGATCGTGGAGGAATCGCTGTCGGTGAGCGGAATCCTGTTGTCGCGCACCATGGGTCGCTCACCCGCGCTGGTCGAGGATTTCACCCGGGAATCGCGGGGGCTGGTGGATCTGGAGATCCGCTCCAGCATGGCCGGGCGATGGCGGCAGTCGACCATCTCGATCGTGATGGCGGCCATGCCGGCGGTCATCTACTGGGCGGCGGGCATGACCGTGGCCCAGGGGCATCCGCTGGTGTCGATCGGCACGCTGGTCGCGTTCACCACGCTGCAGAGCGGCCTGCTGCGGCCGACCGTCATGCTGCTGTCGACCGGCGTCGATATTCAGAGCTCGCTGGCGTTGTTCGGGCGGATCTTCGAATACCTGGATCTGCGACCGGACATCGAGGAGCCCGCGCAGCCGACGCCCCTGCCGGAGCAGGTGACGGGCGCGGTGCGGTTCGAGCGCGTGGGGTTCGCCTACGACACGGATCGGAACGTGCTGAGCGACATCGATATCGAGGTGCCCGCCGGGTCGAGCCTGGCGATCGTCGGCGAAACCGGCTCGGGGAAGACGACTCTCGGGTATCTGGTGGCGCGGCTGTACGACGTGACGTCCGGCCGGGTCACCATCGACGGCGTGGACGTGCGGGAGCTGTCCTTCGCCGACCTGTCCGCGGCGGTGGGCGTGGTGTCGCAGGAGACCTACCTGTTCCACTCCTCGGTCGCCGACAACCTGCGCTTCGCGAAACCCGATGCGACAGAGGCGGAATTGCATGCCGCGGCCCGGGCCGCGCAGATCCACGACCACATCATGAGCCTGCCCGACGGGTACGGCACCCTGGTCGGCGAGCGCGGCTACCGCTTCTCCGGCGGGGAGAAGCAGCGGCTGGCGGTGGCGCGCGCCATCCTGCGGAATCCGCCCATCATGGTGCTCGACGAGGCGACCAGTGCGCTGGACACCAGGACCGAGCGCGAGGTGCAGGCGGCGATCGACGCGCTGTCCGCGAATCGCACCACCATCACGATCGCGCACCGGCTGTCCACGATCCGGGACGCCGATCAGATCGTGGTGCTCGATCAGGGCCGCGTCGTGGAACGCGGTACTCACCGGGAACTGGTGGAGCGCAATGGTTTCTACGCCGACCTGCTGGCCCGCGACACCTTCGACGATGTCATGGCCGAGGCCGACGTGGTCGGCGTGCTCGAATCCTGAACCCGGACAGCGGAAAGCCCTGCCGTCCACGCTGACGACAGGGCCTCTTTCTCTCCCTACCAGCCGATATTTCCGCCGAGAGGGACGTTCACCCAGCTGGGCGCGTTCGGGTCGAGGTCGATGTGCTGGGGCAGCAGTTCGCTCTCGTTCAACAGCGGGCGCAGCGGCAGGCCGCGCGGGAAGTTGAACGCGAAGACGTCGACGCGCAGGCGGTGGCCCGGCTGCAGGACGGCGTCGGTGGCGGTCAGGCCCAGATCGACGGTGGTGGGCCGACCGGGGACGAGCGGCTCGCGATCGGCCAGGGTGAGGACCGGGTACGGGTCGGTGTAGTCGCCGTTGGCCGAGCGAGTTGCCTTGTCCTCGTCCACCTTTCGCAGCGACGCGGTCAACTGGCCGGAGGTCAGCACCGTGGACCTGCCGTCGGGCGCGACATCGTTGAGGGTCGCGGTCCAGTAGCCGTCGGTGGCGTCGAGCACCGTGTTGAGGTGTACGTTCACCGGCCCGGAGACGAGAGTCGCGGCGGCCACCGGTGGGCTGGTGAAGGTGAGGCCGTTGAGCTCCATCGGCCGCGCGTCCTTGGCGCAGGCGTCGAGGATGGCCGTGACGCCCGCGGTGATCTGCGCCGAATCACGCGAGCACAGGCTGTTGATGCCGGGCGCGACGGTGAGCCGCTGCGGCCCGGCGGGATCGGCGACCAGGCTGCCGTCGTGCACGCTCATCGGAGCGGTGCCGCTGGGCACGCCGGACAGGTACAGGCGTCGGTAATCGACGTCGATGCGCGGGAATTGGTCCGTCGTGGTCCAGGAGCCGCCCTGCTGGAACAACGTCACCGGGCCGTAGCCGTCGATGCCGTTGTCGATGCCCTTGAGCCACTTGTCGAACCAGGCGCGCTCCAGCACGTCCAGGCGCGGCGGGGCCCCGGGTGCGCCGAAGCCACTGCCGGGATCGGCGTGGTAGGTGTCGCCCATGATCAGCTGTTTCTGCCCGGGCGGCAAGGGAATCATGTCGTAGATGCGCGGTTCGGAGTAGGTGAAGATGTCGTGCCAGCCGCCGTAGACCATGGTCGGCACCCGCACCCGGTCCGGATGCCCGAGCCAGGCGGTGCGCAGGCTGCTGTCGGGTTCCAGGATGCTCTTCAGGTTGTCCGGGATCTCCGGGATGGACTGCACTGTCAGCGCTTGAATGATGTAGTCGAAGAAGGTGAACGGGCTCTGCAGCCGGTCGGCGAGCCACCTCCAGTCGAAGGCGCCGGAGAAGATCGAGGTCAGATCCGGGAGCAGTTTCAGGCTGTCCACGCCCAGCAACCACGGTGGGATGAAACCGAATCCGAGTGCTCCGCCGGTGGCGAGCACATCGCGCACCAGGTCACTGCCGGGCTCGACCGGGAAGATGGCCTTCAGCGCGTCCGGCTGATGTTCGGCGGCCTGCACCTGATTGATCGCCGAGTACGAGATGCCCGACATCCCGACCTTGCCGTCCGACCACGGCTGCTGGGCCGCCCAGTTGATCACCTCGACGCTGTCGAGCTGCTCACGCTCCTGGAAGACCTGCCAGACGCCCTCGGAGAAGCCGGTCCCGCGCACGTCGGCCACGACCTGGGTGTAGCCGGACTGGACCAGCTTCCGGTCGGCGGTGAAGACGCGGGCCGCGCCGCCGGGCACCACCTTCACCAGGTCGGAGAGACCGCCGAGGCCGACGCCGTACAGGTCGAAACCCTGCAGGAAGTTCGACAGCACATCCGACAGGCCGGGAATCGACAGCGCCGAATCCGCGATCATGGACACGAGTTTCGTATACGGAGTGAGGTTGACGACCGTCGGCAGCGGGGTGTCGACGATGTGGCCGTCGGCGTCCATGGGCCGATACACATTGGCCTTCAGGACGGTGCCGTCGCTCATGGCGATCGGGACGTCCCAATCGATGTGCACGCCAGGATATTTCGGCGGCCCGTCCTCGGTCGCGGTCCAGGCCGCGCCCAGTGATCCGGCGTCCGGGGTGGCGGTGGCCAGCGGCCGGACCAGCACCCCGACGGTGAGTGCGGTGGCGAACAGGGCGAGCGCGCCCAGCGTTCGTCCCCTGAACTTGGTGAATTGCATCCCGACCCCGTGGTTGAGGAACCTCTGCGTACCCAACGGTCGGACTGTAATGGCCGACACTCTCGACCGCAATCGTGGCGGGTGTCATATGTTGATCAGGTGAGCACAGCAGCAGGCGAATTGGCGGGACGCGTCGCACTCGTGACCGGCGGCGGGCGCGGTATCGGGCGCGCCATCAGCCATGCGCTGGCCACCCGCGGCGCCGTGGTCGCGGTCAACTGGGTGCGCCATGAGCAATCGGCGAAAGACACTGTGGCCGAATTGCATTCCCTGGGAGCCACCGCCCTCGCCGTGCACGCCCCGGTCGACGATCCGGTGGCCGTGACCGCCATGGTCGACCGCGTGACGAAGGAGCTCGGCCCGATCAGCATCCTCGTCCACAATGGCGGCGTCGCCAGCCGTGGCCGCCTGGTCTCCGACACCGATCCGGCGGAGGTCGAGCGACTGCTGCGTATTCAGGCCATCGGCCCGCACCACCTCACCAAGCTCGTCCTCCCCGGCATGCGCACCTGCGAACGCGGCGACATCATCATGATCAGCAGCGTCGCCGCCCACGCGCTCGGCGCGGCCGGCGCCCCCTACAACATGGCCAAGGCCGCCCTCGAAGCCCTCGCCCACACCCTCGCAAAAGAGGAATCCCCCAACGGAATCCACGTCAATATCGTCGCCCCCGGCCTGGTCGCCTCCGACATGGGCGACCGCCTGACCGCGGCCCTGTCCGGCGGCATCCACCGCCACGCCGCCGACCTCGACGCCACCTCCCCCTTCGGCCATGTCTGCCGCCCCGAAGAAGTAGCCGACGTTGTCGCCTTCCTCGTCTCCCCCGCCGGCGGTTACCTCACCGGCCAGCGCATCGTCATCGACGGCGGCGCCTACCCATACCGGCCGTGAACCCGGAGTTGTCACTGGCCAGGTCGACGCCCGGGTGCTCCCGGAATGTTCAACACAAGTTCGTGACCAGTCGGTATTCCGTGACCGGAATGCCGGGAAGCATGGTTAGCTGACCATGTGCCTGCCCTCCGACAGGCCGCAACCGACCGACTCTCGGGAGGATCCGTATGCCCACAACAGACAAGGTTTGGCCGCAAGGAACTCCGTGTTGGGTCGACTGTTCCGTCGACGATCCCGCCGCCGCGCGGGACTTCTACGCCCAGCTGCTCGGCTGGGACGTGCTCGACAGTCCGCCCGAGGCGGGCGGGTATCTGATGGCGATGCTCAACGGCAAGCCCGCCGCGGGCATCGGGCCCAAGATGGGTGAGGCCGCCATGCCGTCGGTGTGGACCACCTACTTCGCCGCCGAGAGTGCCGATGCGGTCGCGGGCGCGGTCACGGCGGCCGGCGGCACGGTGTTCATGCCGCCCTTCGACGTGATGGACGTCGGGCGCATGTTCGTCGGCGCGGACCCGGGGGGCGCGGTGTTCGGTGTGTGGGAAGCCAAGGCGCACACCGGCGCCGGGATCTTCAACGAGCCCGGCGCGTACTGCTGGAACGACCTGCACACCGCCGCGTACACGCCGTCGCAGGAGTTCTACAAGCAGGTCTTCGGCTGGTCCTTCGACGAGATCGGCAGCGAGCAGATGCCGTACTCCACCTTCGCCGGCGCGGACGGCCGCCCGATGGGCGGCGTGGCCGACAGCACCGGCCAGCCCGGCGACGGTCCCAACTACTGGCTGACCTGGTTCCAGGTCGCGGGCGCGGACGCCGCGCTGGACAAGGCCAAGGAGCTCGGCGCGACCGTACTGATGGGCCCGTCGGACAGCCCCTTCGGGCGCATGGGCATCGTGTCGGGCCCGCAGGGCGAGGTCTTCGGTCTGATCGACACCACCGTCACTATCGGCTGATCCGGAGCATCAGTCGCCAAGGCCGAGTGGCTCTGTGCCACTCGGCCTTTCGCGTCAGGAGAACAGTCGCGCCACGAACGGCACGCTGTCGGCCAGGGAGGCGAGCATGGCGCCGCTGTGGTCCTTCCCCACGTAGACGTGCACCTCGGGATGCGTTCCGGCCGCGGCCATGTCGGCGACCAGCTTGGCGGTCAGCGGCGCGGGGACATCGGTGTCATTGGTGCCCTGCCCGATGAACAGCGGCCGGTCGTAGCCGGTCAGCGGGACATCCATGACCGACCGCGCGGTGGGCACGAAATCGCCGTCCGCCAGCGGCCGCGACACCAGCTGGTTCAGCGACACACCGGCGGCACGCTCGGCCAGCGGGGCGAAGCACAGGGTCTGGGCGTCGATCACCAGCTGCTTGCCCAGCGGGGTCAGGTAGCTGTCCAGGTCGAAGTCCGGGCGGGCCGCCTTCAGGCCGTTGAACACGTAGGTCGCGTAGGCGGTGATGTGCGAGGACCCGATGGGCGGGGTCTCCGGCCCGATCAGGGTCGCGGCGTCGACGATATTGGAGGCCGGACCGGTTGCCACCGCGCCGCGGTAATCCAGTTCGGGCGCATAGCGTGTCGCGAGCGAGGCGGTGAAAACCGCGGCGCCGCCGCCCTGCGACTGCCCGATCGCCACCCATTTCGGGGCCAGCGAGTCGTCCACGGCGTGGGCGGCGCGCACCATGTCGATGGCGGCGTGCGCCTCGGCGCGGCCGTCGAGGTAGGCGTGCACGCCGGGGGTGCCCAGGCCGATGTAGTCGGTGGCGACGATGGCGTAACCCTGCTTCATCCAGGTGGCGAGGAACCCCATGTCGCGGTCGGAGCGGCCGGCCACCGAGGGCGCGCAGTCGTCGCCGATGCCGACGGTGCCGTGCTCCCAGGACAGCACCGGCCAGCCACCGGGCGGCGGGGTACCCGCCGGGGTGAAGACCACGCCGGTGGACAGCGCGGGCTGATCGGAGGAATCGCGGGTCCAGTAGGTGAGCTTGCGGGCCGAGCCGGTGCCGTCGATCCAGAGGTCCTGCGCCAGCGCCTCATTGCCGACGACGGCGCCCGGGGCCGCACCCTCGGCCCGGACGGGCGGGTCGGCCTGGGCGGTGGCGGCAAGCGGCCCGGTGGCCAGCACGGCCGCCGAGACCAGGGTGATCACGGTGCGTCGCGTCATCGGAGGAGTCCTCTCGTATCGTCTCGCTTTGGTGTCACAGTGAGACACTTCGGTCAGACTATCCTGAGAAGTGTCACTTTGAGACACCAGGGTAGATATCGGCGACACGAGAGGGCGGGATGACGGCACCGACCGGGTTGCGGGAACGCGAGAAGGCCAGGGTGCGGCACGAATTGATCGACGCCGCGCTGCTGCTGTTCGAGCGCCGCGGCTTCGAGCAGACCACCGTGCAGGAGATCGCCGACGCGGCCCAGGTCTCGCGGCGCACCTTCCACCGCCACTTCCCCGCCAAGGCGGCCGTGGTCTTCAGCCACGAGGAGGACGTCATGTCCTATCTGCTGGCCGCACTGGACCGCCGCCCGCCGCACGAGGCGGTCTTCGTCGCGCTGCGGGCCGCGCTGCGCGAGTTCCTCCTCGACGATGCCGAGGCCGAGCTGCGTCGCCGCCAGGCCGACACCGCCCGGCGGGCGCGGCTGGTGCTGATCACCAATCCGCAACTGCGCCAGGAGAATTTCACCGGCACCTTCGGCCGCCGGGACGCGCTGGCCCGGAGTTTCGCCCGCCGCGGCGGACTGGCCGAGGACGATCTGCGGGCGAAACTCGCCGCCGCGACCTGCTTCGCGGCCTTCGGAGTGGGGCTCGACGACTGGGTGGCGAGCCCCGATCCGTCCCTCGACCGCCTCTACGAGATCCTCGACGGCACCGTCGCCGCGCTGCAGCACGGTCTCGAGATCCCCGCGGCGGCAGGCGGCGGGCGGCGACTGAGGGCTACAGCAGACCGCGCAGCCTCAGGTCCGTGACGTACTTGTCGATGAGTTCCCTTGTCAGGTGCGGGATGTCGCCGTTCGGGCCGAGTTTCGCCTGCTGCACGGCCGTCTGGAAGCGCTTGGCCGGGAGCGCCGCGCCCGCGACGGGCAGGCCGGGGCGGCGGTAGGCGTGCAGGAGCGGCAGCACCGAGTGGGTGCGCTGCCGCTCCGGCAGGGCGCGCAGGGCGGTCTCGAAACGGCCGGCCCAGTCCGGGTAGGAGTCGATGCGGTCGATGGGATGGCCGGATTCGATGAGCCAGTCCACGAATTCATCGAGGGAGATGCCGTCGTCGTGGGGGTTGAGGACGTCGTAGGTCTCGAAACCGGCGGTGACGCGGGCGCCGAGAGCCGTGATGGCGGCAGCGGTGAAGTCCGCGGGCAGGCCGTCGTAGTGGGCCCGTCGCCGCCCGCCGTCGGAATCCAAGGCGTAGAACGACTTCGGGGCCAGACCGGTGGCGAGCACGCTGAGCAGCAGGCGGGTGAACATGTCGGGCAGGTTGAACTGCCCGGCGTACACGCTGTGCGCCAGGATCATGTCGGAGCGGAAGACCGCCACCGGCAGCCCGCACAGGTCGTGCGCCTCGCGCAGCAGCACCTCACCGGCCCACTTGCTGTTGCCGTAGCCGTTGGCGTACCCGTCGCCCACCGTGCGCACGGCGCTGATCTCGCGGATGTCGCCGTCCTCGGTGAACACGGCGGGGTCGATCTGATCGGCGACACCGACCGTGGACAGGTAGGTGACCGGTTTGCGGGTCGCGGTGAGCGCCAGGCGGATCACCTCGGCGGTGCCGACCACATTGGGACCGAACAGCTGGTCGTAGGGCAGCACGTGATTGACCAGCGCGGCCGGGTGCACGATGAAGTCGACGGTCTCGGCGAGCTCCTGCCAAACCGCTTGGTCCAGACCGAGATTCGGTGCGCCGATGTCTCCGGCCAGCACGCGCAGGCGACGCCCGGCCAGCTCCCGGTAGAGCCGCGACAGCTCGGGATCGCCGCTGTCGAACACCTCGTCCAGCCGCCGGCGCGCCGATTCGGCGTCGCGGCCGCGAATGATGCAGACGAGAGTGCCGTCGGTGTCGTCCAGGCGCTGCAGCCATTCCAGGCACAGGAACCGGCCGAGGTAACCGTTGGCGCCGGTGAGCAGCACCGTACGCGGCGGCTGCGGCGCGAGCGGCAGACCGGGCGCGGCCGCCAGGGTCGCCGCGTCCACGAACTTGTCGAGGGTGAGGTCGGCGGCGCGAATCTCGCTGCCGCCGTGCACGGCCGACGCGGTGGGACGACCGCCGGCACCGGACCGTTCGGCCTCGATGCGGGCGGCCAGCCCGGCCAGGTCGCTGGCGGGGCTGACGATCACGCCGACCGGCACCTCGACATCGAAGATCTCGCGCAGCAGCGTCGAGAACGACAGCGCCGACAGCGAATCCCCGCCCAGATCGGTGAAGTGCGCATCCGCCTGCGGCTCGCCGCCGCCGAGGATGGCGCGGGCGGCCCGGCACACCGTCTCGAGCACCGGCCGGTCGGCGGCCTCGCGACGCAGCGCGAGCAGCTCGTCCTCCTGCTGCCGCGCCTGCGCGCGGTACAGCTCCTCGAGCCGCTCGCCGTAGCGCTGCCTGAGCTTGGGCCGCAACAGTTTCCCGATGCCGGACAGCAGGCCGTTGTCCTGGGTGAAGGGCTCGGTCTCGATCAGGAACTCGCGCGGGATCTCGTAGGACTCCAGTTCGGCGTCCTTGGCGATCTGCTGCATGGATTCGGTGATGGCCGCGGTCATCTCGGCGGGTTCGAGCGCGAGGGCGGCCGCCGAGGGCACGATGACGGCCAGCAGGTGCGAGCGCTCACTGGACCCGTGCACGAAGATCTGGGCGATGAGCGGGCTGGTGGCGAAGACGGCCTCCAGCTTGGCCACGGCCACGAACTCGCCCTGCGACAGCTTGAGCACATTGTTGCGGCGGTCGACGTACACCAGATGGTCGGGCCGGACCTCGGCGACGATATCGCCGGTGCGGTAGTAGCCGTCCTCGTCGAAGATCTCGGCGGTCACCTCGGGACGCTTGAAATAGCCCGGGATCTGCTGCGTCGACTTCACCAGGAACTCGCCACGCGGGTACGGCTTGTCGGTGGCGAAGTAGCCGAGCTCGGGCACATCGGCCAGCTTGTAGTCGATGACCGGCGGCCGGCGGATCTCATTGTCCATGAGCAGGCCGCCGCCCGCCTCGGTGGAGCCGTAACCGTCGACGAGCGGCTGGCCCAGCACCGAGTTCATGAACTCCTTCATGTCCGCGGAGATGGGCGCGCTGCCGACCATGACCCGGAGCAGGCGGCCACCCAGGAAGTCCTGCCGCAGTGCGGCTTTCGCGGCCTCGTCGGCCTCGGCGGGGGACGCACCCGCGGCGATGCGGCGCTGCACGTCGCTCTGATAGCGCTGGAACACCATGTCGCACACGCGTGGGACGAAGAACGCCTCGGTGGGGCGGGCCAGGCCGAAATCCTCGAACAGGGTCGACATGTCGCTGGCCGCCGCGAAATACGCGGTTCCGCCGCGCGCGAAGGTGCCGCTCAGCACCATGCGGCCGGCGACGTGACTCAAGGGCATATAGCAGAAATTGATGACCGGGGCCGGAATGACCGTGGGCCCCAACCACATACCGGTCGCCAGGCGCTGCGGGTAGATCGCGCCCTTGGGGGTCCCGGTGCTGCCGGAGGTGTAGATGAGCAGGGCGAGCTCGTCCTCGTCGGCGGGGACGTGCAGCGGTACCGCGGGCAGGTCGCGGCCCCGGTCCGCCACGGCTGCAAGCGATTCCAGGCTGATCTCGGCTCCCGACTCCGCGATGCGGCGCTGTGCGGCGGCGTAGGTCTCGGCGTGGTGGTCGTCGCCGGGTTCGAAGTCGAAGACCACGATCGATTCCACCGGTGTGCCGCCGAGCACGCAGTCGAGCGCGGGCGCGAGCAGTTCCAGGCTCACCGCCAGCGTCCGGGCGCCGGTCTCGGTGATGATCGAATGCCATTGCGAGGCAGGTGAACCCGACTGCAGCGGCACGCTCACCAGGCCCAGCCGGATGCCGGCCAGCTCGACGGCGGTGAAGTCGCCGCTGGCGAAGCCCAGGATGCACAGGAAGTCTCCCGCGCGTAGGGGGTGTCGCGGGTCCGCGTGCCAGGCGGCCGCGATATCCCCGGAACGCACCCACAGCTCGCCATAGCTCGTGGTGCGGTACGCGGGCAGCAACCGCCGGGTACGCCGCCCATCGGCGCCGACCACGATCTCGGTGGCCCGCTCGGCGATGGCGGGCCGGTCGGCGTATCCGCCGAAGAGCACCGCCGCCACACCGGCCAGACCCTGCCCGGACTGCTGGGCCGCGGCCGCGACCTCGGGCAGCGGGACCAGCGCCCGTACCTGATCGTCGGCCATCAGTTCCTCGAACCGCTTCGCGATCTCGGCATGCGCGAGCCGATCCGCGAATCGCTGGGTAAGCTCCGCCCGAACGGCGTCCTCGACCATCAATGGCCTCCCTGGTCTCCGGCGATCACGACGCCGCGAATTCGTTCGGACGTCGGGTTTTCTCCCCATCAATTAGCTTTGCTAACATTTCCACCATGGGCGCCCGGGAGGGGAAAGTCAAGAACTCCGCGGCGCACCCCCAATCCAGAATGCGCCGCGAATCCGCAGCGTGCTACCGGTAGCCCAGATCGGTCACCGCGGCATCGACCAGGTCGGCGACGGCGACCGGCTGCGAGGCCGGCGAGACGTGGCTCGAGGGCAGCTCGACGGTCCGGCGCGGGCCCATCCGCTCGGCCATGCGGCGCTCGTTGCCCGGGTTGATCACGCGGTCCTCGATGGAGACCTGGCACCAGGCCGTCTCGGCCTTCCAGGCCGGGGCGGTGACGGTGTCACCGAAGCTGGAGCCCAGCGGGGCTTCTGTGTGACCGCCATGACCAGACCCTCGTCCTCGGTGAGGTCCTGGTCAGAAGCTGTCGTGGAACTTCTCCTGCGTGATCCGGAGACATCCGTCGGAGTCGGGGACGAGGGGCCCGCGGCGCTGTGCGCGGGGGCGGAATCGCCTGGCATCCAGCCCGAATTGAAGGCCGATCAGACCAGGGCGTCGTCGGCGGGGCTGGGTTCGGCGGCGGGCCGGTCGGTGCGGAGCAGCAGTCCGCAGCCGAGGGCGGCCACCACCATGACGATCGCGCCGAGGATCGCCATGGTGTTCATACCCGAGGTGAAGGCGGCGCGGGCCGCCGAGAGGATGGCCTCCCCGCCGGGCAGGCCGGCGCTGACACCGACTGCGCCGCCGAGTGTTTCGTGAATGGTGTGCGCGGCGGCCGGGGGCAGATCCGCGGGCAGGGCGCGGTCGACCTTGCCGCCGTATACCGCCGCGCCGATGCTGCCGAGCACGGCGATGCCCAGCGCACCGCCGAATTCGCCGCCGGTCTCGAGCACCGCGGCGGCCGCGCCCGCCCGTTCCGGCGCGACCGCGCCGATGGCCAGATCGGTGACCAGGGTCATCACCACCACCAGTCCCGTGCCCAGCAGGGCGGCCGCCAGCAGCACCAGCACCAGCGAGTGCACCCCGACCAGCGCCATCACCACGAAACCCGAAGCGGCGATGAGGAATCCGGCTGCCACCACCGGGCCCGGCCCCAGCTTCGGGGCCAGCGCCGCCGCCAGCGGGGCCGCGCCGCCCACCACCACGGCCGGGGCCAGGCTCCACAGCGCCGACACGAACGGGCTCATACCGAGCACCGACTGCAGGTACTGGGTCACGAAGACCGCGTTGCCGACGAGGGCGAACATGCCCAGCAGCTGCGCCGACACCGACACCGTGTAGGTGCGCCGGGTGAACAGCGCGGCGTCGAGCACCGAGTCCGGCACCCGCCGCTGCCGGATCACGAACACCGCGCCCACGGCCGGCCCGGCCAGCAGGATCACCAACCGCCACATCGTGAATCCATTGGCGGCCCATTCCTTGAGCCCGTAGATGATCGGCATGACCGCCGCCAGCGACAGCACCGCGCCGATCCAGTCGAACCGTCCCGCCCGCGCCCCACGGAATTCCGGCAGCAGCGCCGGGGCCAGCACCAGCAGCAGCGCCATGGCCGGGATATTGATCAGGAACACCGAGCCCCACCAGAAGTACTGCAGCAGTGCGCCACTGAGCACCGGGCCGATGGCCACGCCGCTGCTCATCACGCCCGCCCACACCGCCATCGCTCTGGTGCGGTCGGCGTCGTGGACGAAGATGTTGCGGATCAGCGCCAGCGTGGACGGCATGAGGGTGGCGCCCGCGATGCCGAGCACGGCGCGGGCGGCGATGAGCGCCTCGGCATTCGGCGCGTAGGCCGCCGCGAAGGAGGCCACGCTGAAGCCGGCCGCGCCGATCAGCAGCAGCCGCCGCCGGCCGATGCGGTCGCCGAGCGCGCCCATGGTGAGCAGGAGCCCGGCCAGCACGAAGCCGTAGATGTCGAAGATCCACAGCTGCTGGGTGGCACTGGGATCCAGGTCGCGCACGATGAAGGGCACCGCGAAATACAGTACCGAGACGTCCATGGAGACCAGCAGCAGCGGCAGGACGAGCACGGCGAGCGCGCTCCATTCCCGCCGGCCCGCGCGCCGGTGTTCTTCGCTGTTCATTGACTCGACGACTTTCGTTCCGGGAGAGGCGAACACCGCCAGCATCGCCGAATCCGCTGGCAGTGCCCTGGTATCGGATTGCCAGCGGACTGACAGCGCGGCCGGTCAGCATGACGGGTCGAACTCCCGTCCCCGATGGGTCACACTCGAACCGCACTCAAACGACGATTCGCCCGAGGAACGATGCAGAACCTTCCCGACGACGCCGTGCGCGTCGAAACCCCCGCGCGCTACCGGATCTCGAACTCCGCGGCGTTCTGGCTGCTGTCGATCGCGCTGGGGCTGCTGCTGTTCGCGTCGGCGGCCCCGTCGCCGATGTATCCGGTGTATCAGCAGATGTGGCACTACTCGTCGCTGGTGTCGACGGGTGTGTATGCCGCGAACGCCATTGCGCTGCTGGTGACTCTGCTGTTCGCGGGGTCGCTGTCCGACCACATCGGGCGGCGGCCGGTGCTCGTCGCGGCGGTGCTGGTGGAGCTGGCCGGGACGCTGGCGTTCGCCGAAGCGCAGTCGGTGACTTGGCTTTTCACCGCCCGCATCGTGCAGGGCATCGCGACCGGGCTGGCCACGGGTGCGATCACCGCCACGCTCATCGATCTGCAGCCGGCGGAATCGCGGCTGGGCGCGCTCATGACGAATGTGGCGGCCGGCGGCGGGCTCGCGGTGGGCGCGATCAGTTCCGGGCTACTGGTGGCCTACGCGCCCGCGCCCACCCGGCTGGTGTACTGGCTGCTCGCGGTGGCGTTCACCGTCATCGTGATCGGCGTGCTGCTGATTCCGGAGACGGTCGCGCCCGACGGGCGGGGCCTGGCGTCACTGAAGCCCAAAGTGTCGGTGCCGCAAGAGGTCCGGGTGGCGTTCCTCACCCTGGTGCCGTCGATCGCGGCCACGTGGGCGCTGGGCGGGCTCTATCTGGCGCTGGGCGGCGCGCTCATGAAGGTGCACTTCCACGTCGGCACACCGCTGGCCGGTGGCCTGGTGGTGGTCGCGTTGCAGGGCACCTCGGCGGTCACCGCACTGCTGGCACGCGACTGGACCATCGATCAGGCGCTGCTGCGCGGGCCGATCCTGCTCATGTCCGGGGTCTCGCTGGCGCTGCTGGGCGCGGCGACGGAGTCGGTGGGGCTGTTCTTCGCGGCCAGCGTGGTGGCCGGGGTCGGCTTCGGGCCGTCGTTCTCGGGTGCGCTGCGCATGCTGACGGGTCTGTCACCGGCCGAGACCCGGGCGGAGGTGGTGACCGCGATCTATGTGGTCTCCTACCTGTCGCTCAGTGTGCCCGCGGTCATCGCGGGGCTGTGCGTGCAGCGGTTCGGCCTGGCCGCCACGACCTACGGCTACGGCCTGATCGTGATCGCGATGGAGGCGGTCGCCCTGGCCGGGTCGCTGCGCCACCGCAGTCCGCACACCGCGCTGGCCGGACATCTGTGCCCGGCGCCGTGCCCGGGCTCGGTCGCGCCGATGCCGCGGGTGGTGTCGGCGCACCCCTGACCGGCGATCGCGGCCTCGGCTTGTTAAGGTGGACAGGTGATTCCCACCCGGCAGGCATGGCGCTGGCTGCACTAGCAGCCCGATGAACCATGACCACGGGCTGTACGCGGCCCGTGATTCCCGACCGGAACACTCAGCTCGTGCAGCCCTCCATGAACTTTCAGGAGTTGTACGTGACCACCCCTTCGGATTCCTTCGCCGCGTCCCGCGAACGCAGCGACGAGCTGGCCGCCGAGGTGGCCGCGCATCCCGGCCGATTCCGCGTCCTCACCGGTGAACGGCCCACGGGCAGACTGCATCTGGGCCACTACTTCGGTACCGTGCGGGAACGGGTGCGGTTGCAGGAACTGGGCGTGGACCTGTGGGTGATCCTCGCCGACTATCAGGTCATCACCGACCGCGACAGCCTCGGCCAGGTCCGCGAGAACGTCTACAGCGCGGTGCTGGACTACGCCGCCGCCGGGATCGATATGAGCCGGGCGACCGTGTTCACCCACTCCTCGGTGCCGGCCCTCAATCAGCTCATGCTGCCGTTCCTGAGTCTGGTCACCGAGTCGGAGCTGCACCGCAATCCGACGGTGAAGGCGGAGCTGGCCGCCTCGGAGCGGGCGCTGAGCGGGCTGCTGCTCACCTATCCGGTGCATCAGGCCGCCGACATCCTGTTCTGCAAGGGCAATCTGGTGCCGGTGGGCAAGGACCAGCTGCCGCACCTGGAGGTCACCCGGGTCATCGCGCGGCGCTTCAACGAGCGCTACGGCCGGGTGTTCCCGGAACCGCAGGCGCTGCTCACCTCGACCCCGGAGATCCCGGGCCTGGACGGCCGCAAGATGTCCAAGAGCTACGGCAATGCCATCTCGCTGTCCATGACCGCGGATGAGACCGCGGCGCTCATCCGCCGCACCGCAACCGATTCCGACCGGCGCATCACCTTCGATCCCGATGCCCGGCCCGGCGTCTCGGCGCTGCTCACCACGGCGGCACTGTGCCTGGGCACCGATGAGCAGACGCTGGCGGACAAGCTCGGCGACGGCGGCGGTGCGGCGCTGAAGAAGCTGGCCACCGACGCGGTGAACGACTTCTTCGCGGGGCATCGGGCCCGGCGCGCGGAGCTGGCCGCGGACCAGGATTTCGCGAGCGGCATTGTGCGCGAGGGCAATCGGCGCGCCAACGAGATCGCCGAACGCACCCTCGATGAGGTGCGCTCGGCGATGGGGACGGTGTACTAGTCCGCTAGGGCTCCGTAGACCGCGGTCAGGAAGTCGCCGCCGAGCGGGCTGCGCCACTCGGCGGCGATGATGATGTTGGCCGACTGCACGAAAAGCAGTGTCACCAGATCCTTTTCGGGGTCGGCGTACCAGGCGGTGCCCAGGCCGCCGGGCCACGAGAGGGTGCCGACGCTGGGAATGCCGCCGCCGGGTTCGGTTTGCATCCTCACGCTGTAGCCGAACCCCTGGCCGGCCCAGATATCCTGGCCCAGCGGAGGATTGAAGGGGGCGGCCGCGTGCTGTTCGGGGGTGAGGCGGTCCCGGCTCAGCGCGGCAACCGTTTCGGCCGACAGGATCCGGACCCCGTCCAGCTCACCGCCATTGAGGAGCATGCGGGCGAAGCGCGCGTAATCGTCCACGGTGGACACCAGGCCCGCGCCGCCGGAAGGGAACAGCGGCTCCTCGCCCCATGCGGTGGTGGCGGGCCGGTCGAGTTCGGTGCGGTCGGGGCCGTACAGCACCGAGAGGCGGTCGCGTTCCGATTCGGGCACCGTGAATCCGGTGTCCACCATGCCCAGCGGCGTCAGGACCCGTTCGCGCAGTACGGTTTCCAGCGGCTGCCCGGTCACCCGGCTGATCAGGATGCCGAGGATGTCGGAGGCGGTGTGATAGCGCCACACCGTGCCGGGCTGCGCGATGAGCGGCAGCTCGCCGACCCGGCGCAGCCACTCGTCCGGTGCCAGCCGTTCGGCGTTCGCGACGCCGATGGCGCTCGCGATGGGGTCGGCAGTGAGCGCGAACAATTGCGGTGCGAGGCTGGAGCGGCCCCAGCCCAGGCCCAGCCGGTAGGTGAGCAGATCCTCCACCGTGATCGCGCGCTCGGCGGGGACCACGTCCGCGGGCGAGCCGTCCGGGTCGCGCATGACGGTGCGGCCGGCCAGTTCCGGCAGCCAGGCGTCCACCGGATCCGACAGCGCGATGCGGCCCTCGTCCACCAGGGTCAGCGCCGCCACCGCGGTGATCGGCTTGGTCATGGAGGCGATGCGGAACAGCGTGTCGCGCCGCATCGGCTGCCCGGCCGCCCGATCCCGCCACCCCACCGTGTCCACCTGCACCAGTTCGCCGTGCCGGTAGATCACGGCCACCGCGCCGGCCACCTCGTCCCGCTCGACGTACCCGTCGAGTACCTCGCTCACCTTCTTCAGCCCCTCGGCCGAAAACCCGTTCACCGCAATCGCTCCCTTCCGTCGGCAGCCGGGATCAACCGCCGACGGCCGCCGATATTCCCGGCGGGGTCCGGGTAGTTCGCTCAGGCACCCACGTATGCGGCGAGGTGCTGACCGGTCAGCGTCGAGCGGGTGGCCACCAGATCGGCGGGGGTGCCCTCGAAGACGACCCGGCCGCCGTCGTGACCCGCACCCGGTCCCAGATCGACGATCCAGTCGGCGTGCGCCATGACGGCCTGGTGATGCTCGATCACGATGACCGATTTGCCGGAATCCACCAGGCGGTCCAGCAATCCGAGCAGATGCTCGACATCGGCCAGGTGCAGACCGGTGGTCGGCTCGTCGAGCACATACACGCCGCCCTTGTTCCCCATGTGGGTGGCCAGCTTCAGCCGCTGCCGCTCACCGCCGGACAGCGTGGTCAGCGGCTGCCCCAGGCTCAGGTAGCCGAGGCCGACATCGTCGAGATGCTGCAGGATCTTGTGCGCGGCAGGGATTTTCGCCTCCCCGTCCGCGAAGAACCCGAGCGCCTCGCCGATCGGCATGGCCAGCACCTCGCTGATATCGCGCCCGCCCAGCTGGTATTCGAGCACAGCCGCCTGAAAACGCTTGCCCTCGCACTCCTCACAGACGGTGGCCACCCCGGCCATCATGGCCAGGTCGGTGTAGATCACGCCCGCGCCGTTGCAGGTCGGGCACGCACCCTCCGAATTCGCGCTGAACAGAGCGGGTTTCACGCCATTGGCCCTGGCGAACGCCTTGCGGATCGGCTCGAGCAGGCCGGTGTAGGTGGCCGGATTGCTGCGCCGCGAACCCTTGATCGCGCCCTGGTCGATGGACACCACGCCCTCACCCGCCGGAATCGACCCGTGCACCAGCGAGCTCTTGCCCGAGCCCGCGACACCGGTGATGACCACCAGCACGCCCAGCGGGATGTCGACATCCACCTTCTGCAGGTTGTTGGCCGTCGCGCCGCGGATCTCCAATGCCGCCTTGGACTTCCGGACCACATCCTTGAGCGCGGCCCGGTCGTCGAAGTGGCGTCCGGTGATGGTGCCGCTGCTGCGCAGCCCGTCGACAGTGCCCTCGAAGCAGATCTCGCCGCCGCCGGAACCCGCGCCGGGGCCGATGTCCACGATGTGGTCGGCGATGGTGATGGTCTCGGGCTTGTGCTCGACCACCAGCACGGTATTGCCCTTGTCCCGCAACCGCAGCAGCAGATCGTTCATGCGCTGGATGTCGTGCGGGTGCAGGCCGACGGTCGGCTCGTCGAAGACATAGGTGACATCGGTGAGCGCCGAACCCAGATGCCGAATCATCTTGACGCGCTGCGCCTCACCGCCCGACAGCGTGCCCGAGGCGCGGTTCAGGCTCAGATAGCCCAGCCCGATCTCGACGAACGAGTCCAGCACCTGCTGCAGCGATTCCAGCAGCGGCGCGACCGACGGCTCGTTCAGCTCGCGCACCCAGTCGGCCAGATCGCTGATCTGCATGGCGCAGGCGTCGGCGATGCTGATCTCGCGGATCTTCGAGGACCGGGTGAGGTCACTGAGCCGGGTGCCGTCGCAGTCGGGGCAGATCTGGAAGGTGACCGCGCGCTCGACGAACGCGCGCACGTGCGGCTGCAGCGAGTCGATGTCCTTGGACAGCATGGACTTTCGGATCTTGGGGATCAGGCCCTCGTAGGTCAGGTTGATGCCCTCGACCTTGATCTTGGTCGGTTCGCGGTAGAGCAGGTCGGCGAACTCGCGCTTGTTGTACTTCTTGATCGGCTTGTCCGGGTCGAAGTAGCCGCTGCCGATGAAGATCCGCCCGTACCAGCCGTCCATGCTGTAGCCGGGAATGGTGAACGGGCCTTCGTTGAGCGACTTGCTGTCGTCGTAGAGCTGGGTCAGGTCGATGTCGTTGACCGCGCCGCGCCCCTCACAGCGCGGGCACATGCCGCCGGTCACCGAGAAGCTGCGCCGCTCCTTGACCTGCTTGCCGCCCTTCTCCACGGTCACCGCGCCCGCACCGCTGATCGAGGCGACATTGAACGAGAAGGCCTGCGGTGAGCCGATATGCGGCTGCCCGAGGCGGCTGAACAGGATGCGCAGCATGGCGTTGGCGTCGGTGGCGGTGCCGACGGTGGAGCGCGGATCCCCGCCCATGCGTTGCTGATCGACGCTGATGGCGGTGGTCAGGCCCTCGAGCACGTCCACCTCGGGACGGGCCAGCGTCGGCATGAACCCCTGCACGAAGGCGCTGTAGGTCTCGTTGATCAGCCGCTGGGATTCGGCGGCGATGGTGTCGAAGACCAGCGAGCTCTTGCCCGAACCGGATACGCCCGTGAACACCGTGAGCCGGCGCTTGGGCAGATCGACGGAGACGTCCTTGAGGTTGTTCACCCGCGCGCCGACGACCCGGATCAGGTCGTGGGCGTCGGCGGCGGGCAGGGCGGGCTGCGGGGACTTGCTCGGGGCCATGCGTGTCTCCATCTGTGCGGGCGTACCGGTGGGGCGGAAGAGCGGGTCAGGAAACCTGCTGGATACGAACGAGATTGCCCGCGGGGTCGCGCACGGCGAAGTCACGCACGCCGTAGGGCTGATCGGTCGGCTCCTGGACGATCTCGACCGCGTCGCTGGCCTGCAGCTTCTCGAAGGCGGCGTCGACGTCCGCGGAGGCCAGCAGGATGGCGCCGTAGGTGCCCTTGGCCATCATCTCCACGATGAGCTTGCGCTCGTCCTCGGTGATGCCCGGATCCACGGCCGGCGGGTGCAGCACGATGGAGGTTCCGGGCTGATCGGCCGGGCCGACCGTGAGCCAGCGCAGCCCGTTGTAGCCGACGTCCTTGCGGAGTTCGAAGCCGAGCGCGTCGCGGTAGAAGGCCAGCGCGGCATCGGCGTCATTGTGCGGGAGGAAGCTCGCTGCAATGGTGATATCCATGGCGATCAGGCTAGTTGCGGGGCGCTTGCCTGGGCTTCTCGATTCCTGATCGGTCGGGTCACCTGCTTCTCGACGCAGGAGGGCATGCCCTCGGGGGCATCGGCCATCTGCTGTTTGTACACGCTGGGCGGCACCCCGACCAGCTCGGTGAAGCGGGTGCTGAAGGTGCCCAGCGAGGAGCAGCCGACCGCGAAGCAGACCTCGGTGACGCTCAGGTCCCCGCGCCGCAGCAACGCCATGGCCCGTTCGATGCGCCGCGTCATCAGGTAGGCGTACACCGATTCGCCGTAGGCGGCCCGGAACTGCCGGCTCAGATGCCCGGCGGAGATGTGCGCGTCGCGGGCGAGGGCCTCGACATCCAGCGGCTGCGCGTACTCGCGGTCGATACGGTCCCGCACGCGGCGCAGCCGCGCCAGATCGCGCAGACGCTGTTCCTCGTCGGGTTTGCCGGTCACCTCTCGATGGTCGCACGCTGGGCGAATACTGTCGCGACGGCGTACCCGGCGATTGGGGGCTACCCTGCAAACGTTTTGTCAGGTAACAGTTTTGCCTTGACACAAGACATAGCGTGTCGGGGGAACCGGATCGGCCGGGACCCCGGCACGGATCGACGATGAGGCCGAGCGTGGCCCGAGGACTGGAATCAGCTGTTCGATGAAGCTCTCTGCACTACGTAATAGGACCGCCCTGCGGACCGCCGCCGTCGCGCTCACCGCCGCGTTGTCCGTGGCCCTGGCCACCGGCACCGGCTCGGCCGACCCGGACAAGCCTTCGGCCATCAGCTCCATCCAGAAGGATGGACGGACCTGGCATCTGAAGGTCTACTCCGCGGCCATGGGCCAGGACATCCCCGTGGACGTGCAGCGTCCGGCCGACGAGTCGCAGGCCGCGCCGAACCTGTACATGCTCAACGGCCTCGACGGCGGCCTGGGCACCGCCAGCTGGAACGCCCAGACCAATGCCCTCGGCTTCCTGGCCGACAAGCAGGTCAATGTGATCCAGCCGATCGGTGGCCGCGGCAGCTACTACACCGACTGGATCAAGGACGACCCGCAGCTCGGGCGCAACAAGTGGACGACGTTCTTCACCCAGGAACTGCCGCCGCTGCTCGATGCCGCGCTCGGCTCCACCGGCCTCAATGCCCTGGCCGGCCTGTCCACCTCCGGCACCTCGGTGCTGCAGCTGGCCGAGGCTCAGCCGGGTCTGTGGAAGTCGGTGGCCGCCTACAGCGGGTGCGCGCAGATCGCCGACCCGATGGGCAAGCAGTTCCTCAAGTTCGCCGTGGAGACCTGGGCGGGCGGCAAGACCGAGAACATGTACGGTCCCGACAACAGCCCGCTGTGGACCGCCAACGACCCGGTCATCAATGCCGAGAAGCTGCGCGGCACCCAGCTCTACATCTCCAGCGGCAGCGGCATTCCGCTGATGAAGGACGTCGAGTACTACACCAAGTCCGCGCCCGGCCCGCAGGGTGACATCAACCTGGCGCTGGGCATGATCATCGAGGGCGGCGTCAACGCCTGCACCCACAACCTCAAGGACAAGCTGGACTCGATCAACATCCCCGCGACCTACCAGTTCGACCCCGTGGGCACCCACTACTGGCCGTACTGGGAGACCGCCCTGCACGACTCGTGGCCGCTGCTGGCCTCGGGTATGGGCATTCCCGCCTGAGTCACAGTTCGCGAGCGCCGCATGCCGTCGATCGGCATGCGGCGCTGCTGTTTTCCGGGGTTGCTACCGCTTGTCCGGGTTCGCCATCGGGGTCGCGGGGTCGGGGACGCTCATCGGTGAGCGCGCGATGCGGCCGCCCAGCCGTTCGTTGACCGTGAAGCCGTGGTGGCGGCACCAGGCGGCGAGGATGGGGACCGCGGAATCGTCGTCGCGGAAGGTCGGCACCAGCTGGCCGACGATGTAGAGGTGGTGGGCATCCGCGGCGCGGCACAGGTGCTGCAGGACCGCGGTGCCCAGGCCGGTGCCGCGCAGTTCCGGATTCACCGTGATGTTGTCGAGCTTGATGGTGTCGGCGTAGATGTCGAACACCACCTCGACCAGCGGGTCGGCGCGGCGCAGGAATCCGATGTCGAAGGGCACCGGTCTCAGCACGCCGGGCAGGTGGTCGGACAGCCGTTGCCGCGCGGCCTCGTCGGGGGCGGTGCGCGCGAGGGCCAGCACCTCCTCGCTGAGGTCGGCGACCACCGCGCGGTCGCCGACCGCGGCCATGGGCCGGGCCTCCTCGGTGGCGTGGGCCAGGGCGGGCAGGCGGCGGGCCCAGTGCGGGGCGTCGTCGCCGTGGCGCAGGGCCAGGTCGGCGAGGGTGTCCTCGAGGCAGAAGGGCGCGCCGAGGCTGCGCACGACGGCGCCCGACAGCACGCCCCAGCGATGGTCGTCGGCGCCGACGCCGTGCACGGCCAGCTCGCGGACCAGGGCGTCGCGGCGGGCGGTGGCGCGGGCGACCGGGGAGCCGGGCAGCTGCTGCAGCCAGCGTTGCCAGCCGGTCAGATTGGCGCGAATGCGGGTGGTGGCGATATCAGCGCTCGCGTCGAGATAGTTGCACAGCGCTTGCTGTCTGCGCTCCAACAGCTCCCTCGCGCGCTCTCGCCCGGGCTCGATGGGCAGCGTCCGACCCTCACTCATACTGACTCACGCTAGCGTCCAGTTGACTATGCACTGGTCACCGGCACGCAGAAACTGCGCTACCAGCCGGAACGCGCACCCGCGCCACCGGGGATGCCACCCGGCCCGGGCCCGTACCACTGGGGCAGTGAAGTTTGCTGGGGCGCAACCGAATCCAGATCCGTGACCCGGTCCAGCAGCCCGTGCTCGTAGACCAGGGCCTGCCTGCGCGACCATCCGGTCGAATGACGCAGCGCGGCACGGGCTTTGCGGCGGCGGTGATAGGTGAGCAGGGGCGCCAGCCCGGCCTCGGTGCCGACGGTGCGGGCGGCCGGGCGGGCGATGAGCGCCCCGAACCAGCGCCGCTCGGTGGTCAGCACCCAGGCGTAGGCGACGGCGAAGATGACCAGGTCGATGAGGATGGGCAGGTAGGTCGACAACAGCGCCGGACCGGGCGGGCGCGGGGCGTCGAAGAGGACGTGCATGGTGACGGCCAGCCCGTAGAACAGCGCGAAAACGCCCAGCCGCCACAACCACGACCGGTCGGTGCGGCTGATCAGCAGCACGATGCCGACACCGGCCAGCGCCGACATGGCCCAGTGCGAGGTCAGTGCGGTGAAAAGTCGCAGCACCGCCACCAGGATCACATCCACCACCGGATCCTGCGGGGAGGACAGTGCGGTCTGGGTGCTGTAGAGGCAATCCTCGGCGATCTGCGCGCCCAGCCCGACCGCCGCGCCGAGCAGCAGGCCGTGCATGGGCCGGGTCAGCCGGCCCCGGAACAGCAGCGCGACCACGGCGATGCCGATGGCCTTGATGTACTCCTCGTCGATGGGCGCGGTGATGGCGGCGCTCCAGTTGACGGCGAAGCGGTCGCCGAACAGGTTGGTGATGGCGCGACTCACGTGGTCGTTGGCCCACATGGCCAGCCCGGTCCACACCGTGGCGCCCCAGATCGCGCCCATCACCATGGGGGCGACCAGGTGACGGCGGGCCCGGAAGGGGTCCAGCGCGAACAGGATTCGCCCGATGACCACCAGGGTGAGGGCGGTGATCGGCAGGGCGGCGAGGGCGGCCGCGCCCGCGAACCACACCTGCCCGGCGGCCTGCAGCACGAACAGCAGCGGCCCGGCCATCACCGCCAGGCAGTACACCCAGAACAGCAGCGAGCGCGGCTGGAACCAGCTCATGCCGCATCCTTTCCGGCCTGAGCGAAGCCCTCCATGATTACGCTGCGCGAGCGCAGGGAGGCGGAGCGCCGCCACCGGGCTCGACCGCTCATGCCTCGACCGCCTTGCTCGAGTTCAGCACGTCCGCGACCATCCGGAGTCCGGCTTCGCGGGTGGTTCCGGTGGCCGTGACGGTCACGCCCACGTCCCCGCTGCTGGCCACGGCGCACACTCCGCCGGTGGTGTCGGGCAGCACGCAGGTGAGCCCGTGGAAGTCGCCGACATCCACCGCTCCCCCGTCGAAGCGCACGGTGACCCCGGCCGCGCGCAGCGGCAGCAGCATGCGCGGGGCGGCGGTGGCGAAGTCGGTGATGCCGTCGACCACCGACACCGATACCCGCTGGTCGCCGCTGTCGGAGGTCAGGACGGCGATGGATTCGTCGCCGGTGGCCCGCCGCCGCATCTGCTCGGGCGCCCGGAAGACCATGGCGTTGGCGGGATTCGCGGCGCCGTGCACGGCGCCGATCCCGGTCGCGATGATCTTGATACTGGTCCCCGCCGCCACCTCGGTCTCGCGGACCGGTACCGCCGATGACAGCAGGGGCGGCACCACCAGGGCGACCGCCAGCGCCCCCACCGCCCCGATCGCGGGGACTACCGAATGCACAAGGCGCACCATGCTTTCCACCCTCTCGGCTCCCTGAGGCAACGCCGGGGAGGGCGGATGCGTTCCGGACGCCCGGGTCGGGGTCCGGGCAGTCGCCCGCCCAGCGCTTGCCGCGAGTTAACCACACCGGCGGGCGCGATCGGGGTCGCAGCGCCGGGCGGGCCCGGGGGTGATCGGGAGCGCGGCTAGGAGGTGCGCGCGATGACGGCGTCGGCGATGCTGCGCAGCCCGGACACCGCGGCGGGCGGAAACGGGGCGTGGGCGAGGGTCCGCTGCACGAGCAGCCAGCGCGCACGGATCATTCGTTCCACCGTGGGACGCGCTGTGGCGCTGAGGATCTCGCGACAGAGTTCGGCCCCGCGCAGGTCCAGTCCGGCATTGCCGACCAGGGCGCCGAGCTGGGCGCGCTGCTCGGGGCACGCGTGTCGCAGGGCGAGTGCGAGCAGCGCGGTGTGCTTGCCTTCACGGAGGTCGTCGATGTTGGATTTGCCGGTCTCCGCCGGGTCACCGTAAACCCCGAGCAGGTCGTCCTGGAGCTGGAACGCCTCGCCTAAAGGCCGCCCGTAGGACGAGAGTGCCCGCGCCACGTCGGGTCCGGCCCCGGCCAGCGCGGCGCCCAGTTGGAGCGGCCGTTCCACGGTGTAGGCCGCCGTCTTGTACCGGATGATCTCGAGCGCCCGGTCCAGGTCGCGGGTGGGTCGGCCGGTGGTGAGCAGGTCGAGATACTGGCCGTAGTTCACCTCGGTACGCATGGCGTCGAGAATCGGTGCGGCAGCGGCATTCTGGGCCGCCGAGAGGCCCGCGGTGTGCAGCAGTTCCTGCGACCACACCAGCCCGAAGTCGCCGATGAGCAGGGCGGCGTGGGTGCCGAAGCGGGCGGCGGCCGGGCGGTCGCCGCGGGCACCCTCGGCCACGGCCCGGTGCACGGTGGGCCGGTCGCGGCGGGTGGCGCTGTCGTCGATGATGTCGTCGTGGATGAGCACGGCGGCGTGGAACAGCTCGACCGCCGCGGCCACCCGGACCACGGAATCGGGCAGCTCACCGCCGCCGCCGGCGTACCAGCCCAGCACGCAGAACAGCGGCCGGATCCGTTTGCCGCCCGCGAACAGGAACGCGCGCACCGCGTCGACCACGTCGGGGGGTAGTCCGGCGGTGGCCGCGGATTCGGCCTTGTCGCCGAGGAATTCGTAGAGCGCGGCCTCCACCCGCACCCGGATGGCGGTGCGGTCCAGCGAGGATGGGGCGATCGCGGGGGTACTCACAGGGTGTCCTCCGATCCGGCGTTCTCGGTGAGGGCGACTGCTTCGGCGAGCAGCGCCTCGACGATCTGGTGTTCGGCGACGGTCCGCACCACGCGGCCGCGAACGAAGATCTGCCCCTTGCCCGCGGCGGTCACCTCCGCGGTCTGTCGCAGAGTGGCGTCGACATCGCGGGTGGGGGTGGTGGTCATGGTCTGGACCGGGATCGGCGCGCCGCCGCCCACGGGGACGCGGCCGATCCGGATGCGGCGGGTGCGGCGGCGCACCGGTGGCGCCGCGGCGAGGTCGAGCCGGGTGGTGATCATGGCCGCCTCCGCATCGCGGCGGGGGCGGCGAAGACGACGTGTTCGCGAGCTCCTCGACGAAGATCGCGCCGCGCGCGGCCAGACCCCGGACCACGTGGGTGTTGTGCACGATCTGCTTGCGCACGTAGACGGGCGCGGTGCGGCCCGGCGCGGCGAGCAGCCGCTCGACCGTCACGATGGCGCGCTCCACCCCCGCGCAGAACGAGCGCGGGGCGGCCAGCAGCACGGTGCGCCGGCGCTGCTTCGGAAGCCGCTCCAGTACCGAACTGGCACAGGTGTTCTCGTTCACGACCTCTCCTTCGTCACTTGTTCCGATGGTCGACGAGCTGAGCGAGGGTGCGGAGATCACCGCACCCGGGCCGGTCCGGCAGTGCGGCCACCGCCGCGCGCAGGCGCTGCTGCGCCAGTCGTTCGGCGCCGTGCCGACCGCCCGCCTGTTCGACGAGCGTTGCGGCTCTGCCGATCTCGTCGGCCGAGGGCGGGGTGGTTGTATCGAAGAACCGGTTCAGCGCCCGCCCTGCGTCGGTACCGGACTCCAGCGCCAGCACGATCGGCAGTGATCGTTTGCGCCGGGCCAGATCCCCGGCGGGCTTGCCGCTGTGCGCGGGATCGCCCCAGATGCCGAGGATGTCGTCACTCGCCTGGAACGCCACCCCGAGGTTCCGCCCGAAATGCTCGAAAACGGTGACGGTTTCGGCATTCGCGCCCGCGCTCAGCGCGCCGAGCGCGCACGAGCAGCCGAGCAGCGCGCCGGTCTTGCCCATCGCCATTCGCTCCCACCCGGCGGCGGTGGCCTGGGCGGCCCCGGCGTGGCAGTCCTCGTGCTGGCCGCGGCACATCTCGGTGACCGTGGTCGCGAGCCGGTCGATGGCGGCGACGGCAACGGCCGGGGGCAGCGCCGCCGCAAGGACATTCACCGCCAGCGCGTGCAGGGCGTCGCCGAGCAGCACGGCGTCCGGGACGCCCCAGACCTTCCAGACGGTGGGGCGGCCGTGGCGCACCGCGTCGAGATCCATGACGTCGTCGTGGAGCAGGGTGAAATTGTGGATCAGCTCGACCGCGGCGGCCGCGCCGGCGGCCTCGACGGGGACGCCGTCGCAGGCGAGGGCAGTGGAGGTGACCAGTGCGGGCCGGAGCATCTTGCCGGACGCGCCGCGGGTGGCGGCGCCGTGCTCGTCGCACCAGCCGAAGTGGTATCCGGCCATACGCTGGATCGGTTGCGGCAGGGACAGCACCGCCTCGCGCAGCACCGGTTCGAGCACGGTGCGGGCGCGAGCCAGAATCTCGGCGGGGCGGTGCACGGGGGGAACGAAGGCGGTCACGGTCATGGAGACGCTTCTTTCGGTGCGCGAAGGGAATTCGGCTCACACGGTCGGCGTGGGCGTGACAATTCACCGAGGACGCCGACCGAGCCTGAAGTTCGGCCGCGCGCTCGAGAACAACCACCAGATTCTGTAGATCGCCGTCGAATTCGACCTCCTCGCATACGAGCCCGGGTCCGCGTCGTATCGGTGCCGGATGGGCTTGAACTCACAGCAGCCGGCAGCCGTGTCCGTTCAGCTCCTCTCCGCTCCAGATCTATTGCCCCTGTTGTTGTTCCATCAGTCACATGTCCTGTGCCCACCGGCATCGTCCGGATGGGGATTCAGGCGTGCGGAAATGGCAGTAGCAATTGGGAAGCCGAAAAGGCTGCATACTCGGCCCCAGGTGCTGAAATGGGAATCCGTGCGCGACAGGCGATTACGAAGCTGCGATATTCCGCGACCGATCGGGCTCCCGAAATTCGGGGCACTGCGGGTACGCTGACATTATCGAATTCTACCCTCAGCCGTCGGTATTGGTGAGGTGTTCGGCGAGTGCGCGCAATACCTGCCGGGCCGGCGCGGGTACATGCATATCGTCAACCGCGTCCAAGGCCTGCTCGCGACGCAGGGCGACCATCTGCTCGATCTCCTCGCGCGCGCCCACCTCGGTCATGATGTCCCGGCACAGCGTGGCCCCGCGCACGTCCAAGCCCGGATTGCCCAGTAGCGCACGCAATTCCACAGCGGTGGCGCCCACCGCCCGGCCCAGCGCGGAGGCGACCAGCGCGGTGTGCCGGCCGTCGCGCAAATCCTCGAGCCGGGAATCGGTACCGGCCCGGTCGCCGAAGACCCGGTGCAGGTCCTCGGTCAGATGCACGGCCTCCCCCAGCGCGCGAGCGTAGACCGACAGTGCCGGATGGGTATTCTCGTCGGCCCCGGCAAGGCGGGCCCCCAGCTGCAGCGGCCGTTCGCAGGTGTAGCCGACGGTCGTGTAGCGCACGATCTCCAGGGCGCGTTCCAGGTCGGCGACCGGATCACCGGCCGCGCGCACCTCCAGGTACTGCCCGTAGACGACCTCCATGCGCATGGCCGACATGGCCGCGCCGGCGGCCGCGCGCTGACGGGCGCTCAGATGTGCCGAGCACAGCAGCTCGTCCGACCAGGCCAGGGCCAGATCGCCGAGCAGAACCGCGGCCTGCCGGCCGAAGCGCTCCCGATCCGGCTTGTGCGCGAAGCGGGCCGCCATGGCGCAGGACATGGTGGGGAAGCCGCGCCGGGTGAGCCGGCGTTCGATGACATCGCGGTGGATGAGCACTGCGGCGTGCTGCAACTCCAGCGCCGCGGCCACCCGCACGACGGCCGTGGGCAGCCGATCGCTGCCACCGGCCGCGAACCAGCCGAGCACGCACAGCAGCGGGCGAATCCGCTTGCCGCCGCGGCAGACGAACGAGTGCAGGCCATCCACCAGGTCGGTCGGTAGCCGCTCGCGGTCCGCTACCCGCGCCTTCTCGGACAGGAAGCCCTCGAGGACGGCGTCCACCCGGTCGCGCACCCCGGTCATGTCGTGGGGAACGGTCCATTCGGCGCACACGGGCTCGACCATGTCGACACACCTCTCCTGGCATCGGATTTCGATCGCGGGACGCGGGGCCGGGCGGTCTCGGAATGAGCAGCCCCCTGCTTCGCCGCGAACGACCTTGTGCCACAGGCCGCCTCGTGCCCCCGGAAATCCCCCGAAACCTGTTACCCCGACCATGTTCCGACTACTCCCTGCGCGCAATCGAATCCACGCGATGTCGCTGTGAGCTCTGTGATCAATCCATGTGGTCGAAAATGATGTACGCCAATGCGTTCCAGCGCTGCGCCAGCAGTGCGCAGACCCAATCCGGTTAGTCTTCAGCCAATGAGCGAAACGTGACCTGAACCGAGAAAAGTGTAATACGCACGATCGCCGACGGTAAAGCGTTACCGCTCAGCATCGTCGCCGACACACCCGGACGCGGGACGCGGGATGCCGGGTGCGACGTGGAGATTCGCACCCGGCATCCGGCTCTGGACCATACGACGAAATCCGCTGTCCCCCTGGAGCAGAGCGGTCCGGCTACAGCAGATCGGCCAGGCCCTTCAGCGGCCCGGGCAGTCCGGCCACATGCTTCTTGATCCCGGCGGCCACCGGGTTCGGCGTCTCGGCACGCAGCCGGTCCAGCTCGGTCTGCATGGTCCGGACGGACCGGGTGTAGTACTCGTCGACCAGGTCGGCGTCCTCCGGATCGCCCGGCTCGACCGACCAGTCCAGTGCGGGCAGGAAGCTGACGGTCACCGAGGCGGGCAGCGGCACCTGCGGCAGAATCGGCGCGACACCGAACGGCAGGCCGAGGGTGTACGGAAACACCTTGGCGCGCACCAGCTTGTCGAGCTGCAGTAGCCGCGCGGTGCGCTCACCGCGGCTGAGCACGAAGATGGAGTCGTGGCCGCCATTGGCGACCGCGGGGATCACCGGGACACCCATTTCGAGGGCGAGCCGCACGAAGCCCTTGCGCTCGGCGAAGTCGATCTTGCCGCGATCGGTCCACGGGCGGCACGCCTCCCAGTCGCCGCCGGGATACACCATGACCGCGCCACCGTCCTTGAGCCCCTTGGCCGCCGACTCGCGCGAGGCCGCGATGACGCCGAACTGGCGCAGGCTGTCGCCGAGAATCGGTGCGCGCAAAAGGATGTCGTGCGCGACGCCGTAGCTGGGCTCGTCCGGGCGGCGTTCCAGCATGGCCATGAAGGTTATCCACACCTCGGGGGCCCAGTAGATGGACGAGTGGTTGCCGATGACCAGGGCCGGGCCGGACGCGGGCAGATTCTCCAGCCCGGTGACCGTCGGGGTGAAGTAGTCGGTGTAGGCCCGCGCCAGGGGCAGCAGCGGGTGGTTCGGGTCGGGAATTACCTTGGTTTCGGTCATGAGCCATTCCTGTCGGTTGCCATGCCGGGGACGGGCGGCACGCAACGACGCCCACGTCGTCGAACAACGTCGAGCCGAATTGAATTGCCCCCGGGTCACATCCCCATTGATAGCTCCGACGGCCGCGCATGCGCGGTCCGGTTCAGCGTACGGACGTCGCTGCGTTGCGACAGATGCCCGTCACCGTCCTCCTGCCCCACCGACGTTATCAAACCCAAGCGTTTGCTTGGTATAGAGTGTGCGAATCCCAACATTCATCCGATTCAGGACGAAATCCTTACGCGGCGGTGCTTGCCCGGCGGCGCGATCGGATCGACCATGGCGAGAGTGCCCCGGACGCGACGTTCACAGCGAGGGCGATTCGGGTCACGGCGATTCGGAAGGATGTGCCGATCATGGTGACGATAGCTGGCCCGGCCGGCTACCTGGGGGCGATCCTGCTGGCCACGGGCTCGGTACCGGACCAGGTTCCGGACTACAGCCGCACCGAGATCTGGATCGGCTCGGCCATCCTGCTGCTCACCCTGGTGGCAGTGCTGGTCGCGGTGCTGCGCCGGCGTTGAGCGGCGCGCGTGATCCCGGAAGTACCCGGCAGACCGAGCCGGGCAGCGAGATCCTCGGTGCCCGGCTTTTTCGTTCCGCTAAGTCGGAATTGGACATACAGAACTTTCATGCCAAGATGCGCATATCAGCGTATACGTATCTCAGTGTGCCCGCCGGCGACGGAACAATACGCCCGCGCCCAGATAGCCGATCAGGGCGATGCCCGCGCACCAGGCCAGTGCGGTCGGCGCGGAGTCCCCCACCGGGGTATCCATCAGCAGCCCGCGCACCGTCTCGGCGATCGAGGTGACCGGCTGATGCTGGGCGAAGCCGCGCAGCCAGCTCGGCAGCGTGTGGGTCGGCACGAACGCGCTGCTGACGTACGGCAGGAACATGAAGATGAACATGAAGCCGTTGGCCGCTTCGGGATTGGAGGCCAGCAGGCCCAGGGCGGCGGCCGCCCAGGACAGCGCCAGCACGAAGCACGCCAGCATGCCGGCCACCGCGAGCCAGCGCAGCGGGTCCGCGGTCGGCCGGAAGCCGAGCGCCACCGCAACCAGCACCACCACCCCGGTGGTGAGCAGATTGCGCAGCACGCTCTCCAGCACGTGCCCGGCCAGGACCGCGCCGCGGGAGACCGCCATGGCCCGGAACCGGTCCACGATGCCGCTGTGCAGGTCGGTGGCCACCGCCACGGCCGTGGCGCCCGATCCGAAACCCGCGCACAGCAGCAGGATTCCGGGCACCACGTAGTCGATGTAGGAGCCGCCGACATTCATCGCGCCGCCGAAGACGTAGACGAACATCAGCAGGATGGTCACCGGCACCGCGATGGTCATGATCATGGTGTCCGGACTGCGCAGGGTGTGGCGCAGATTGCGCCCGACCATGGCGGCGGAGTCCTGGACCGACTGCACGAGAGTGCCCATCACGCAGCGCCTTTCACGGTGGCGCCGGTCAGCGCGAAGAAGACATCGTCGAGATCCGGTGTGTGGATGGCTAATTCGCCGATGGCCACGGCATGGTCGTCGAGATGATCGAGCAGCTTGCGGATATCGCCGACGCTGCCGTCCGAGGGCACCCGCAGCGCCAGCTGCTCGGTATCCGGTTCGGCCCCGGGCAGGGCCCGCGCGGCCGCCGCCAGGCCGTGCTCATCGGCGAAGCCGAGTCGCAGGTGGCCGCCCGGCGCCAGCCGTTTCAGCTCCGCCGCGCTGCCCTCGGCGACAATGCGCCCGGCGTCGAGAACCGCTATGCGGTCGGCCAATTGGTCGGCCTCCTCCAGGTACTGGGTGGTGAGGAAGATGGTCACGCCGTCGGCGACCAGACCCCGGATCACCCGCCACAGCTCGCGGCGGCTGCGCGGATCCAGGCCGGTGGTCGGCTCGTCGAGGAACACGATGCGCGGCCGCCCCATCAGGCTCATGGCGATGTCGAGGCGGCGGCGCATACCGCCGGAATAGGACCCCGCGCGCTTGCCCGCGGCATCGGTGAGATCGAACTGCTCCAGCAATCGTGCGGTGCGCCTGCCGGTTTCGCCGGAACCCAGATGCAGCAACCGCCCCATGAGGCGCAGATTCTCGGCGCCGGTGAGGATCTCGTCCACGGCCGCGAACTGCCCGGTGACGCCGATGGCCGCGCGCACCGCGTCCGGCTCGCGCACCGGATCGTGGCCGCCCACCCGCACCTGTCCCCCATCGGGCCGGTTCAGCGTGGTGAGGATGCGCACCACGGTGGTCTTGCCCGCGCCGTTCGGGCCGAGCAGGGCGAACACCGTGCCGGCGGGCACGGTCACATCGATGCCGCGCAGCACGGGCTGATCACCGAAGGATTTGGTGAGGCCGGTGACCGCGATGGCGGGTTCGGGTCTGGATGTGGTCATGGAGGGACTCCGATCAGAAACTGTTTATGCCGTATACTTCGTTTATAGGCTACACAGTTTCCGGGATGGCGCAAGATGGAGGCGGAACGACGACAGGAGGTCAGATGAAGGGGCCCGACGAACGAGTCCTGCCCAAGGCGGTGAAGCTGCTGTGGGATCTGGACGACGCGGGCAGCCGTGGACCCAAGCGCGGGCTGAGCCTCGATCAGATCCTGGACACCGCCGTGCGGGTCGCCGACGCCGAGGGCTATGCCGCGCTGTCCATGGCCCGGGTCGCCAAGGAGCTCGGGTTCACCACGATGTCGCTCTACCGGTACGTCGACAGCAAGGACACCCTCGTCGAGCTGCTGCACGACCGCATCTTCGACGTGACCCCGGACCTGCCGGCCGACGGCTGGCGCGCCGGGCTGGAAGCCTGGGCCTGGGCCGAATTCCACACCATCCGCGCCCACGACTGGTGGCTGGACATCCCCATGACCTCGCCCCCGCTGGGCCCGAACAATATGGCCTGGCTCGAGGCGGGCATGCGCGTGCTATCCGGTCTCGACCTCGCCGAACCGCTCAAACTGCAACTGCTGGTGAACCTTTCGATCTATGTCATCGGCCGCACCCGCTTCCTGCGCGACACCATCCAGCAGAACAATCAGGACCAGGACTTCACCGCCATCCTGACCGCGGTGCTCGATCCCGGGCGCTTCCCCATCGTGAGTGCCGCCCTCGCCAACCGCGCCTTCGACGCCGACGACATGCACTGGGAAGAAGCCGATTTCAGCTTCGCCCTGGATCGGCTGCTGGACGGTTACCAGGTCTTCATCGACAGGCACACCGGAGCCTGATTCCGGTCACCGCCGGATTGCGCTGGGCGGGAACGGCACAGGCCCGTGTCGACCGTGCGTAAACATCATGCAAATGGACCCCGCTACCGCTTGACCGGCCCCGAGCCGAACCCGACCATGGCCTCATGGGGCCCGCACGGCCGGTGCGGGCGGCTCGCGTTACGACGCGATGAGAGATAGACGCATCGTCGTCCTGCTGCGAGGAGGTGAGGGGCATGGCCGTTGTCGCGTGGGCACGTTCCACCACCGCCCTCCCCACGCTGGCGGCCGGGGCCATGGTTCTCGTCCTGGCCGGGCTGACCACTGCCTTCGTCTACCTCGCGGTGCCCGCCGTGGCCGGTCCGGCCGAACGCGCGCCCGCGCCGATCGAGGTCCACACCGATCCCCCGGCGGTACCGCCGGTGTGCGCCGAGGTCACCGAGGACAGCCCGAATCCGGCGTGCGCGGACACCGATACCGACATCAGTGCCGACCCCGCGCCGGCCGGCCGGCCGTGACCAGCGAGATCAGCAGCAGCGCCGCGATCACGAAAAGCGCTGCCACACAGGCCACCAGCCCGGCCCAGCCGCCGGCCGCGTAAGCGATCCCGGCCGCGCTGCCGACCACCGCGCTGCCCAGGTAGTACGCGAACATGTAGAGAGACGATGCCGCGCCGCGATTTTCGGCCAGCGTGCCCACCCACGCGCTGGCCGTGGTGTGCGCGGCGAAGAACCCGGTGGTGAACAGCAGGATGCCGATCAGCACCGTGGTCAGGTGATCGGGGATGGTGATCAGCGCACCGAGGGCCATCAATGTCACCGCGGCGGTGAGGACCCGTGCATGGCCGCGACGATCGGCGAGCCTGCCGGTGTACGCCGAGGCGACCGTCCCGGCGAGGTACAGCACGAACACCGATCCGGCCAGGGCCGCGGGCAATTCGAAGGGACGATGGGTCAGGCGGTAGCCCAGGAAGTTGTAGACCGACACGAAGCTGCCCATCAGCAGGAAGGCCAGACCGAAGAGCGCGATCAGGCCGCGATGCCGCAGCTGCGCCGTGAGATCGCCGATCATGGTGCCGAAACCGGCCGGGCGCGCGGCGAATCCGCGCGAGGGCGGCAGGGTGCACGCGAACCAGACCGTGCACGCCGCGGCGGCCAGCGAAACCGCCAGCTCCGCCCAGCGCCACGAGGCCAGCCCGAGGGCGAGCGAGGGAATCAACCGGCCCGCCAGCCCCCCGATGGTGGTCCCGGCGATATAGACGCCCATGGCAGCGCCGAGTCCGGCCGCCCCGATCTCCTCGGCCAGATACGCCATGGCCACCGCGGGCACGCCCGCCAGCGAAACGCCCTGTACGGCCCGCACCGCCAGCAGGGTGTCGAGGGTCGGGCACAGCGGCAGCAGCAGACCCAGCGCCGAAGCCACCACCGCCGATCCGATCATCACCCGGGTGCGGCCGATCCGCGCCGACAGCGCACCTGCCGGAACGATGGCCAGCGCAAGAAAACCCGTGGTCAGTGAGACGGCGAGGGCCGCGTGCGCGGGCGGGACCGCGAAGGCGGCCGACAGGCTCGGCAGCAGCGACTGGGTGGAGTACATGGCCGCGAACGTGGTCAGCCCGGCTGCGAAAAGGGCTGCGGTGACCCGCTTCTCGTGTGCGTGCGTCGGCCGGCCGGGTCCGGCGGTACCGGTCGGCCCCGGCGTGGCCGCGCTGGTCGGCTCCTGCGTGGCCACGCTGGTCAGCTCCTGCGCTGCCGTCGGTTGCGATGTCGCCGTACCGGTCGGCCCTGACGCGGCGGTGCTGGTGGTCCCTTGCACGGTTGTCATCGGATCCTCTCGGTACGGGGGTGCGGGATCCAGGGTGCGACGCTGGCACTTAGAACGGAAATGCATGATTATGGAAGTACTCATGCTCTGCCGACATATAGTGAGGAGGCGGCGTGCTCGGCTCGGATCTGGAGTGGTTCACGACACTCGCCGAAACGGAGAATGTCAGCGCGGCCGCCGACCGGCTGCACCTGGCGCAGCCCACGCTGTCGCGCATGCTCGCCCGGCTCGAGCAGCGGCTCGGCACACCGTTGTTCGACCGGCACGGCAAGCGCATCCGGCTCAACGAGTACGGCCGCCTCTACTACGAGCACGCCCGCCGCGCCCGCGCCGAACTGCACGCCGGGGAGCAGGCCGTCGCCGACCGCATCAATCCGGCCAAGGGAGTGGTCCGGCTGTCGTTCCTGCATTCCTTCGGCGGCCGGCTGGCCCCGCAGCTGATCGGCGAATTCCGGCGCGGCTCGGGGCGGGTCGGCTTCACGCTGTATCAGGGCGCGGCCGAGGTCATCACCCGGCAGGTGCTCGACGGCGAGGCCGATCTGGCGCTGGTGTCGCCGCGGCCCGGTGAGCCCGGCATCGGGTGGCGCACCCTGCTGAATCAGCCGCTGGTCCTGGCGGTTCCGGCCGACCACCGGCTGGCCGCCCCGTCCGGCAAGAGCGGGCAGCGGCCGATCCGGCTGGCCGAGCTGGCCGACGCCGAATTCATCACCATGCATGCGGGATTCGGCATGCGGCGGATCTTCGACGAACTGTGCGCGGCGGCCGGGATCCGGCCGCGCATCGTCTTCGAGTCCAGCGATCTGGTGACGGTCTCCGGGCTGGTGGCGGCCGGGCTCGGCGTCGCGCTGGTGCCCGCCGAGGAACCGATGCCGCCGGGGCTGGCCGTCGTCCCGCTCGCCGACGCGGGCGCGTCCCGCGATGTCGGATTGATCTGGTCGGCGACCGCCACGCCGTCGGAGGCGGTGCGGCGGTTCCGCGATTTCGCCGCCGACTGGGCGGCCCGCCGTCACCCCCGGTGAATGCGCGCGCTGTTACGGTGACTGGACGGTAACTGACCTGTTGCTTCAGACCTTGGGAGCCGCCCGTGCAGCGGTATCGCGCGGCCCTCGACACGGTGGGCGCGTGCGCGGCCGCCGCGATCGCGGGCCTGGCCCTCATCGTGCCCGTCGACACCGGGTGCGCCGCCGGCTCGTCGGCGCTGCAGATGACGCTGCTGAGCGTGACCGTGCCCCGGGCCACGGCCGCGGGCGTGATCGTCGCGGTGCTGGCCGCGGTGTGCGTGCGCATGTTCGGCTCTCGCACCGCCTGGGGCACCGCCGCGGTCGCGACACTGATTCTGGTCACCGACCACCTGGTGCCTACCCCCTCCGTGACCATGGCCACCGCCAACTTCGTCGATTCGATCGCGGCGGGGGTGCTGCTCGGCGCGGCGGGCGCGGCGGCGCTCGAATACCGGCCGCCCGCAATCGGATACCTGCTCGGGGGGCTCATCGGCGTCACGGTGGGCGACCACATCGAGAAAATCTCGGCCGAGCACGGAACCCTGTCGCTGCTCGAACGCGCCTTCGTGGATCTGCCGCCGGTCTGGGTCACCGTACCGACAATGGGATTGCTGGCCGTGTGCTGCGTCCTGTGCCCGCGCGCGGGAGAGGCGTTCTACCCCACCGCGTTGAACCTGCCGTTCGCGCCCGTGCTCGCCGCGGCCGTGGTGGTCACCACCGTCGACATGGTGTCGGAGCGGCTCACCACGGCGACGAGCGGCACCGCGGTCATCGTGGCCGGAACGCTCGCGGTGCTCGCGGCGGCGGTGATCGCCGCGCTGCTGCTGCCGGAACGCGACGGCACCCTCACCCTGCTCGCGGTGGCGCTCGCCGCGACGGGCAGCGCGATCGCCATCGCGGCCCAGGCGCATTGGAAGCTCGCGCCGATTCTCTCGGTCTTGGCGATCGGCCTGGCGACGGGCCTGCGGCGCGCGGCGCCGGTCGTCGCCGCGGTCGCGATCGTCGCCCTCGGGGTGTTCGCGCTACTGGTTCCCAGCACGCGGCACGATGATTCGTGGAGCGCGCTGATCGGCAGCTGCGCCATTGCCGCGCTGGCGGGGTACAGCTTCGGCGCGGTCACCACCCGCGGCACGGCCGGGACCGTGCTGGCGATCGGCCTGCTGTTCATTCCGACCGCCGTGCTCACGCTGGAATTCCGTGGCTGCGAGGCGTTCCCGCTGCATCCCAACCGGACCGCCGAATCGGGTGACCGCGCCGCCTGGATGGCCATCGCTCTCGGGGCCGGATGCCTGGCCGCCGTCATCGCGCTGCGACGTCTGCGGCCCGAGCGGGTCGAGCAGGATCAGTAGATCCGATACCACAAGATCAGGGGATCGCCGAGTTCGCCAGGGTGCCGGTGGCCGCCGGACTCGCGAGGGTCCGGAAGTCCGGATCGTAGCTGGCGTTCACCGCACCGATCCGAAAGAAATCGCGGGACGAGAACGTCTGGGTGACAGCCGAACCCGTCGCCCAGGCGGTGAATCACATGCCAGTTCGACTGCTTTGATCATGCTGTGGCTGTAGTCGGTCGATCGTCCGGGAGACGGTGAGGTTCACGTGAGGACCGGTGCCCATCCAAGTTCGCGATACTGGGTGCGCTGTCGGCTCGGGGGTTTGCTGGCGGTGGCCGAGGTCGTCCGGGGCGGGGGGCGCGGACATCGGTGTCCGGGCGCGCTGCGGTGTCGCGATTGGCGGCTCGGGGCTTATAGTGGGCAGTTGCCGTCAGGGTTGATGGCGGATCACGTCGCGGGGTCGAGGTGTGGGGGGCGGCGACGGGAGGCGGTTTCGCCGGGAGGGATCGACCGAGCCGGAGGGAAATCGACCGAGCCGGAGGGAAATCGGGTGGGCCGGATCGGACAGGATTCGGGGAAACCCCCGCTGATCTCCCGCAGTCCTGGTGCATAGGCCGTAACCTGCTGTCCCACAAGCGAAGAATGCTCCTGACCGGACACCAGTCCGACCGAGGACACCCTTACCCGCCCTGAAGTGCAGGTTTAGGGTGCGTGTCCGAGCGTTGGTCTTGCGTGAACAGGCGGTAGCGTCTAGGAGGGACCCGGTCGCACACGTGGCCGGGCGCTTCGTCCACGGCAGGTCGGTGCACGGAGCAAGGGCAGGAACGTCGAAGGAGCAGCGGACGTGACGACTACCGGTGGTGCGGGCCAGCGGATCGAAACCGCCGCGCAAACACTGTGGGAGGCACCCGATGTGGTGCACGACGGCCGGGAAGTCGGTCCGACCGGACGCCCGGTGCGCGAGATCCCCGTGCCGCTCGACGCCGACCACAGCGGACCCGCCCTCATCGTCGCCATGTGCAATCAGAAGGGCGGCGTCGGCAAGACCACCTCGACCATCAATCTCGGTGCGGCGCTGGCGGAATACGGGCGCAAGGTGCTGCTGGTCGACCTGGATCCGCAGGGCGCGCTGTCGGCGGGACTCGGTGTGGCGCACCACGATCTGGACGTCACCGTGCACAACCTGCTCGTCGGCCCCGGCAAGGTCAATGTCGACGACGTGCTGATGAACACCAAGGTCGAGGGCATGGATCTGCTGCCCAGCAATATCGACCTGTCGGCGGCGGAGATTCAGCTCGTCAACGAGGTCGGCCGGGAGCAGACGCTGGGCCGCGCCATCGCGCCGCTGCGCGACCGCTACGACTACATCCTGATCGACTGCCAGCCCTCGCTGGGCCTGCTCACCGTGAACGCCCTGGCCTGCGCCGACGGCGTCATCATTCCCATGGAGTGCGAATACTTCTCGCTGCGCGGCCTGGCCCTGCTCAACGACACCGTGGAGAAGGTGCGGGACCGGCTGAATCCGGAACTGACCCTGTACGGCATCGTGGTCACCATGTTCGATGCTCGCCTATTGCATTCACGTCAGGTGATGACGCGCGTGGTCGAGGTGTTCGGCGACCTCGTGTACGACACCGTGATCTCGCGGACCGTCCGCTTCCCCGACGCCAGTGTCGCCGGCGAGCCCATTACCACCTGGGCGCCGAAATCCGGTGGCGCGGAAGCCTATCGGGCCATGGCCCGGGAAGTCATCCAGCGGTCGGGCCGTTGAGCGATCCTCTCGATTCGTCCGAGCACGACCCGGCGGACGCGGATACAGCCCTGCCCGCCGGAGATCCGGACTCGCCGGTCCTGGCGGATATCGTCGCAGGCGGCGGTACTGCCGGACCATCGGACGATCGGAACGCAACGGGCAAATTTCACCTGAAGCTCGCCAACTTCGAGGGCCCGTTCGACCTGTTGCTGCAGCTCATCAGCTCGCGACGGCTCGACGTCACCGAGATCGCGCTGCACAAGGTCACCGACGAATTCATCGCCCACACCAAGGCGCTCACCGCCCGGCTCTCGGAGGAAAAGGGGCTGCGCGCCGACAAGGTCCTCGACCAGACCACCGAATTCCTGCTCATCGCGGCCACCCTGCTGGATCTGAAGGCGGCCCGGCTGTTGCCCTCCGGCGAGGTCTCCGACGAGGAGGACCTCGAGCTCCTCGAAGCCCGCGACCTGCTGTTCGCACGGCTGTTGCAGTATCGCGCCTTCAAACAGGTCGCGGCACTGCTGGGCGAGCTGGAGGCCGCGGCGCTGCAACGCTATCCGCGCGCGGTGTCGCTGGAGGAGCGGTATCTGGCGCTGTTGCCAGAGGTTACGCTGGGGGTGGACGCCGCGGGGTTCGCCGAGGTCGCAGCCACCGTGTTCCGGCCGCGTCCGAAACCGAGGGTGGGGCTGGATCACATCCACGCCCATGCGATTTCGATCGCCGAACAGGCCGCGCTGGTGCTGGAGATGCTGAAAAGCCGTGGCGCGGGCGGCTGGACGACCTTCCACGAACTCTGCGCCGACTGCGAACTGCCGATCCAGATCGTGGCCCGCTTCCTCGCGCTGCTCGAACTCTACCGGGGCAAGACGATCGAGTTCGATCAGCCCGACCCCCTGGGCCCGCTGTCCATCAGCTGGATCGGCGAGCTCGAAGACCAACCGGCCCAACCGGTGACGATTGAAGAGGATTACGGGTGACCGAGGTGCAGAACTTGGGTGACGACGCGCACGACCCGGCCGCCGCCAACCAGGCAGCGCCCCAACCGACCCTGGCCGAAAGGATCGTGGCCGAAGCGGCCGCGGCAGCGAAGGCCCGCGCAGCCCGGGCGAATGCCGCCGAGCCCGCGGCCGAGGTCACCGAGCCCAGCGGTGGAAGCGCCGAAACAACGGCCGAGGGCGTCGAGGCCCCGGCGGAGGGTGCGGCGCTCACCGGCGAAGTGACCATGCTCGAGTCCGCCGCCACGGAGCCCGCGCCCGACGCGCCCGAGTCCGTGAACGACGGCCCGGCGGCCGTGGCAGATGCCTCCCAGTCCATCACCGGCGCTGCCGAGTCTGTGGCTGAAGTCTCTCGACCTGGGGCGGGGGTCGTGGCGCCGGACGGGCCGGGCATCGATGCGGAGGAGTTCGAGGACGAGGAGGCGCTCGAGGAGGACGAGTTCCGGGCGGCGCTCGAGGCGATGCTGCTGGTGGTGGATGCGCCTGCGCCGGTGGAGTTGCTGGCGTCCGCTCTGCGGGATCATCCGATCCGGGTGGAGACCGCGCTGCGGGAGATGTCGGCGGAACTGACCGCGCGACGCAGTGGCATGGATCTCAGGTTCGTGGGCGACGGGTGGCGCTACTACACGCGGACGGAATTCGCCCCCTATGTGGAACGTATGCTGTTGGACGGCGCACGGTCGAAGCTCACACGCGCCGCTTTGGAAACCCTGGCGGTGATCGCGTACCGTCAACCGGTTACCCGAGCACGCGTGAGTGCGGTGCGCGGTGTGAACGTGGATGGCGTGATCCGGACCCTGCTGGCGCGGGGCCTGATCGCGGAGGCCGGAGCGGACCCGGAGACCAACGGCACTCTGTACATCACCACCGAGCTGTTCCTGGAACGGATCGGACTTGCGTCACTGGCGGATCTACCGCCGCTGGCCCCACTGCTCCCGGGCGTCGATCTGATCGACGAGATCAACGAGAGCCTGGACACCGACCCCCGGTACACCAGGCTGAAGAAACCGGCCGAGGCCGATATCGACCTCGGTACCGATGATTGAAATAGGACAACGTGAATACACCCGCTCGCCGAGATGGCACACCGGATCGTAGAAAACGTGGCAGCGAACCGCCCAGCGGTTCCCGCGCCGCCCGCGGCCGGACCGGAGACGACCGGTCCGCGCGAGGCGGCGGCTCGTACGGCGGAGGCTCCGCCAACCCCCGTGGCGGCTCCGCGAATCGCGGCGGCTCGCGCGGTGACTCGCCCTCGTGGGGCGGAAATTCCCGTGGCGACTCGCGCGGCGGCAGTGATTCGCGCGGCGGCAGTGGCTCGTATGGCGGTGGACGCGGCAGCGGGTCCTACGACTCGCGCGCCGGCGGATCCCGCAGCGGCTCGTACGGCGATTCCCGCGGCGGCTCCGGCTACGGCGACTCCCGCGGCGGCGCTTCCCGCGGCGGCGGCTCCTACGGCGACTCCCGAACCGGTGCGTCGCGTGGCGGTTCCGGCTCGTACGGTTCGCGCGGCGCTTCGGGCTCGCGCGAAGGCTACGGCTCGCGTGGCGAAAGCCAGTGGGGCGGTGGCGGTTCGCGCGGTGGAGCGCCCTCGCGTGGCGGCTCGTCGTACGGAAACTCCGCGCGCGGCAACCAGTCTCGCGGTGATTGGGGTTCCGACTCGCGTGGCGGGCGTGGCGGCGACAGCCGTGGCGGCCAGTCGCGCACCGGATTCGGCTCCGACCGTTCCGGTTTCGGCCAGGACCGCAATGCCTCGCGCGGCCGGATCGGCGGCGGTAGCCCGCTGGCTCCGCACACCTCCCCGAACACTCCCGCCAAGAAGAAGGCCGCCAAGCCGGAGCGCAAGATCGTCGCGCCCGTGCTGATCAGCAATGCGAAGCCCGCGCGTCACCAGCACGTGGACCTCGAGGAGCGCGGTCCGAAGAAGCTGCCCTGGGGCGAGGGCGAGCGCCTGCAGAAGGTCCTCGCGAAGGCCGGTGTGGCCTCGCGCCGCGCGGCCGAGGAGATGATCGACGCCGGCCGCATCGAGGTCGACGGCAAGATCGTGCGCGAGCAGGGCCTGCGCATCGATCCGCAGACCGCCGTGGTCCGGGTCGACGGTGTGCGTGTCGTCATCCGCGACGAGCAGGTGTACCTGGCGCTGAACAAGCCCAAGGGCTGGCAGTCGACCATGTCCGACGAGATGGGCCGCCCGTGCGTGGGCGACATCGTCGCCGAGCGGATCGCGGCCGGGCAGCGGCTGTTCCACGTCGGCCGCCTGGACGCCGACACCGAGGGCCTGCTGCTGCTCACCAATGACGGCGATCTCGCGCACCGGCTCATGCACCCGTCCTTCGAGGTGTCCAAGACCTACCTGGCCACGGTCAACGGCGAGGTCAAGAACCGCGAGGTCGGCAAGCTGCTCAAGGACGGCGTCGAGCTGGAGGACGGCCCCGCCAAGGTGGACCGGTTCCAGGTGCTCGAGGTCGGCCAGGGCAAGTCGCTGGTGAAGGTGGTGCTGCACGAGGGCCGCAAGCACATCGTGCGCCGCCTGCTGGCCGAGGTCGGCCACCCGGTGACCGCGCTGGTGCGCACCCACATTGGACCGGTCGCACTGGGCGATCAGCGGCCGGGCACGCTGCGCGTGCTGGGCCGGGACGAAATCGGGAAGCTCTACGAGGCGGTGTCGTTGTGAACGGTGTGGGAAGTCTGATCGACGCGACCGGCGCGCTGACCGGGTGGGCGCGGCTGGTCGTCGCCATGGACGGCCCGTCGGGCACCGGCAAGTCGAGCGTGTCGCGCTTGCTGGCGACCCGGCTCGGGGCCAGCTACCTCGACACCGGTGCCATGTACCGGGTGGCGACACTGCGCGTGCTGCGCACCGGCGTGGACCTGGACGACGCCGCGGCCATCGCGGTCGCGGTCAAGGAGCTGCCGCTGACCATCGGCACCGATCCGAGCCGGGAGGTCATCCTGCTCGACGATGAGGATGTGTCGAACGAGATCCGCGGCAATGCGGTGACCAAGGCGGTGTCGGCGGTGTCCGCCGTGCCCGAGGTGCGCGAGCAGCTGGTGGCCCTGCAGCGGGACCTGACCGCGGCGGCGGGGCGAATCGTGGTCGAGGGCCGCGATATCGGCACCGTCGTGCTGCCCGAGGCCGATGTGAAGATCTACCTGACCGCCTCGGCCGAGGCCCGCGCCGCGCGACGCAATGCGCAGAACATCGCCGAGGGCCGGGGTGACGATTTCGAGGCCGTGCTGGCCGATGTGCAGCGCCGCGACACCCTGGATTCGACCCGCAAGGTGTCGCCGCTGCGTCCCGCCGAGGACGCCGTGCTGGTCGACACCAGCGATCTGAACAAGGACGAGGTCATCGACGAGCTGTACCGCGTAGTGGCCGAACGGATTTCAGCGGGAGGCGCGCAGTGACGCAGGACACCTTCGCCGGTGATGGCATCTGGTCGGACGAATCCGACTGGGACATCGCCGAATTCGAGGGCGAGCAGGACGCCGAGCACATCCCGCTGCCGACGGTGGCCATCGTCGGCCGGCCGAATGTCGGCAAATCGACCCTGGTGAACCGCATTCTGGGGCGCCGCGAGGCCGTCGTGGAGGACATTCCTGGCGTGACCCGGGACCGGATCTCCTACGAGGCCAACTGGGCCGGACGCCGGTTCCTGGTGCAGGACACCGGCGGCTGGGAGCCCGACGCCAAGGGCCTGCAGCAGTCGGTGGCCCGGCAGGCCGAGGTCGCCATGCAGACCGCCGACGCGATCGTCGTGGTGGTGGACGTCACCGTGGGCGCGACCTCCGCCGACGAGGCGGTGGCGCGGACGCTGCGTCGCAGCAAGACCCCGGTCATCCTGGTGGCCAACAAGGTCGACAATCAGAAGCTGGAGGCCGATGCGGCCGAGCTGTGGTCGATGGGCCTGGGTGAGCCGCGCCTGGTCTCGGCCGCGCACGGTCGCGGCACCGGCGATCTGCTGGACCTCATTCTGGAGGTGATGCCCGAAACCCCGCGCGAGGGAACGGGCCTCACCGGCGGCCCGCGCCGCGTGGCGCTGGTCGGCAAGCCGAATGTGGGCAAGTCCTCACTGCTGAACCGGCTGGCGGGCGAGGAGCGCTCGGTCGTCCACAATATCGCGGGCACCACCGTCGACCCGGTCGACTCGCTCGTCGAATTGGGCGGCAAGCCCTGGCGTTTCGTGGACACCGCGGGCCTGCGCCGCAAGGTGAGCACGGCCAGCGGCCACGAGTTCTACGCGTCACTGCGCACCAAGTCGGCCATCGAGGCCGCCGAGGTGGCGGTCATGCTGATCGACGCTTCGGAGCCGATCACCGAGCAGGACCTGCGCGTCATCTCCATGGTGGCCGAGGCCGGCCGCGCCCTGGTGATCGCCTACAACAAGTGGGATCTGGTCGACGAGGACCGGCGCGAGATGCTCGAGCGCGAGATCGACCGCGAAATGGTCCAGGTCCGCTGGGCCCAGCGCGTCAATATCTCCGCTCAGACGGGTCGCGCCGTCCAGAAGCTGGTCCCCGCCATGGAAACCGCCCTGGATTCCTGGGACAAGCGCATCTCCACCGGCCGCCTGAACAACTGGCTCAAGGAGGTCATCGCCGCCACCCCGCCCCCGATGCGCGGCGGCCGCCTCCCCCGAGTCCTGTTCGCCACCCAGGCCTCCACCCGCCCCCCGACGTTCGTCCTCTTCACCACGGGCTTCCTCGAGGCCGGCTACCGCCGCTTCCTCGAACGAAAGCTCCGCGAGGAGTTCAACTTCGACGGCTCCCCGGTCCGCGTGAATGTCCGCGTCCGCGAAAAGCGCGAACGCAAGAAGTAACTCACGCCACGGCCGAAGACAAGCCCGGGTGACGGTCTGCACCGTTCCCCGGGCTTTCTCGTTGCCGCCGCAGACTAGGGCAGTGGCGTCAGTGCGAAGACGGGGTGGGTGGCGGCGGTGCGGGCGAGGTCTGCTGTGGTCGGCTGGGTGGGCAGGCCGAGGGTGCGGCGTAGGACCAGGCCGCCGACGGGGCGGGAGAGTCTCGGGGCGACAACGTCTTTCAGGATCCGGGTGGCTTGGTCGGTGGGTAGTTCGACAGCGGTGAAGTCGGTGCGGGTGGGGCCGGTGCCCAGGGAGGCGCGGCCTGCGGCGCGGAGGTTGCGGACCCACTGGGCGTTGCCGGAATGGGTGGCGATGATCCAGCGGTGGTCGCCCTCACCGAAGACGTCCACGGGATTGGTTCTGGGAAGGCCGGATTGCCTGCCTGCCACGGTCAGTAGCGCGACCGGTCCGAGCCGGACGCCGGACCGCGCCAGCATCGAGACGGCTCGTCCCACCAGGTTGTGGCCGAGTCGCGCACCGCCGAGGACATGCACGGCGGCGAAGACGACCAGGAACAATCCGGCGAGCAGCCCGCCGAGCCAATCCCACAGCGCGGCGGCGCCGAACGCGGCGATCGCCAGATGCAGGGCGATGAGCACGGTGCCCAGCCCGCCGACGGCCGCGATGCCGCGGCGGCGGGAACCGGGCATGGCATGAAGATTTCTCGTGGGGTTCATGATTCGCGTTTTCCTCAACAGGCAAGAACCACTATGGGCATTTGCCCATATACTATGGGCGATCGCCCATAGTAGGCAACACTGCACCGCTGAGAGCGAAGCCACGGTTTCCGCCGATGTGCGAGCCGGGAGATTCCGGCCTGGTGTGAGCCTCGAGAGTCGTTGCCCGGGCGCGGGCCAATAGACTTGACCGGATATTCAGGGCGGTCGGCGAATCGGTCGATCCGACGCCGGAAGGGGAAGAGCGAAGCATGCGTGGCGTTCCACGGCCCGATCTGCGCCCCGAACTGTTCGCCGCCGCGGACAGGATCCTGGCGCGCGAGGGTGCCGCGGGCCTCACCAGCCGAGCCATCACCGATGAGGCCGGATGCGCGAAAGGCATCCTGCACAACCACTTCGACGGACTCGAAGGCTTCCTCACCGAGTACGCCGCCGACCGTCTGCAACGCGCCGTCGACGAGCTCTCCGGCCTCCCGGCCCGCGCCGGGCAGGGCGACATCCTCGACAACCTCACCGAGGCCGCCGTCACTCTCTTCGACTCCGGCGCCCTCCCGACCGCCGCCCTGATCTCCGCCCGGCCCGCACTGGCCACCCGCATCGGCACCGCGATCGCCGCCGACTCGGCCCTCAACACCAGCGAGCGGTTCTTCGCCGACTATCTGTCCGCCGAACAAACCGCCGGCCGCCTCCTGCCCGGCCAGGACACCCACACCCTCGCCTTCGCCCTCGTCGGCTCGATCCACCACCTGTTCTTCACCTCTCAGGGCACAGAACTCGCCCCCACCCGAGTCCGCCAGATCATCCGTACCCTCCTGCGTCTCTGAGCCCTGCCATCCGCGGCATGACCGGTCCCGCCGCCACCCAAATTCCCGAATCGCACGCAGCCCGACATCTCCGAGCGCCGGACTCCGCGGAACAATCGGCACCGCGTCCGCCAATCGTCCGGGCCCTGTTGCCAACTCGAAGGCTGTACGCGGGGTCAGCGGGCTCGGGGGTGGGCGGTGGCCCAGACCTCGTGCAGGGTGCCGACGGTGACCAGGGTGTAGATCTGGGTGGTGGTCACCGAGGCGTGGCCGAGTAGTTCCTGAACGACGCGGACGTCGGCGCCGCCGTCGAGGAGGTGGGTGGCGAAGGAGTGACGCAGGGTGTGGGGGGAGACCTGAGCGGCTATCCCGGCCCGGTCGGCTGCTGATTGCAGGACCTGCCAGGCGGATTGGCGGGAGAGGCGGCCGCCGCGGTGATTGAGGAAGAGGGCGGCGTTGCCTTTGCCTCGGGTGGCGAGGGCCGGGCGGCCTCGGACCAGGTAGTTGTCGAGGGCGGCCAGGGCGGGGCGGCCGATCGGGACCATGCGCTGTTTGCCGCCCTTGCCGCGCAGGACCACCGCGCGTTCGGCGGTGTCGATGTCGTCCACGTCGAGCCCGACCATCTCGGAGATGCGAGCGCCCGTGGAGTACAGCAACTCCAGGAGTGCCCGGTCGCGCAGCCCGCGCGGGCCGTCGGCGATATCTCCCCCGGCGGCGTCGAGCAAGCGGGAAACCTGGTCGTACGGAAGGGCTTTCGGCAGTCTGCGGGCGGGTGTCGGCGGTTTCACCGGGTGCGCTACATCCGCGTCGGTGATGCCCTCCGCGGTCGCGAACCGGTGCAGCCCGCGGACGGCGACCAGGGCCCGCGACGCCGACGAGGCCGCCAGGGCGGGATGCTCGGAGTCCCCCGACCGCAGCGACACCATGTAGTCGGCGATGTCCGATTCGGCCACGCGCGCAAGCGTTTCCACTCCGCGCTCGGTCAGAAAGTACCGGTAGCGACCCAGATCCCGCCGATAGGCGCTGAGCGTATTGCGCGCGGCGCCGCGCTCGACCGCCAAATGGTCGAGGTACGCGTCGATCTGCCGCTTCAGCACGGCTCACATCTTTGCAGCCGCCACCGACGAACTCCCCGACCCGAACCCGGCGAAGCGAACAAGTTTCCCAATCGGGATCTACTGCGATGCCTCCCGCGCCTTGCGATCCAGGAACGCGGTGGGCATACCCGGCCAGGGCGCATCGGCGGGCCGCAGCCGAGCCCCGCTGGACCGGGCCGTCATCAACGCGGTCACCCCGGCCACGGCGGTGGCATTGGTGATGTCGCCCGCCAGCGCGGCGTGTACGGCCTCCGTCAACGGCATCCGCAGGATCTGGAGGTCGGCCTCCTCCATTTCCGGGTCCGGACGGTCGATTTCGTAGAGCCCGGTCGCCAGATACACCCGCAGCGCCTCATCGGTGAACCCGGGCGAGAGCGCCACATCGACCAGCACCGACCACTCGCGCGCGGCCAGCCCGGTCTCCTCGGCCAGCTCCCGATGGGCGGCTTCGAGGGGATCCTCGCCCGCCTTGTCCAGCAGTCCGGCCGGCAGCTCCAGCAGCCGCCGCCCGATCGGATGCCGATACTGATTCACCAGCACCAGATTGTCGTCGTCGTCCAGCGCCGCCACGGCGACCGCCCCGTGATGCTCGATCACCTCTCGCTCGGCGACCCTGCCACCGGGCATGACCACCTGGTCCAACCGCAGCGCCAGGATCGCGCCCGAGTACACCGTGCGACTGGACAGGACATCGAAATCGTGTGTGCCGGGGACCGGTTCCGAGGAGGTCATTCCAGAACCGTAGCGCGGATACCCGGGCGGATACGAAACCGCCCGAGCACTCGTCGAATGCTCGGGCGGGCCGTGGAATCCCGGTCAGGCGGGGATCACTTGGAGACCTTCTCGGCCTCCGCGGCGGGCACCTCGTCGGGAATCTCCACCGGAAGCCGTTCGGCGGCCTTGTATTCCAGCGCCGCCGAGATCAGCGCCGCGAACAGCGGGTGCGGGCGCGTCGGACGGGACTTGAGCTCCGGGTGCGCCTGGGTGGCGACCAGGAACGGGTGCTTGTCCTGCGAGTACTCCACGAACTCGACCAGGTGGCCGTTCGGGGAGGTGCCGCTGAACTTCAGGCCGCTCTTGGCGATCTTGTCGCGGAAGGTGTTGTTGACCTCGTACCGGTGCCGGTGCCGCTCGGAGACCTCGGTCTCGCCGTACGCCCGCGCCACCAGCGAATCCTGCTGCAGCACAGCCGGGTACGCGCCGAGCCGCATGGTGCCGCCCAGATCGGCCTCGCCGGCCACGATCTGCTCCTGGTCGGCCATGGTCGAGATGACCGGGTACTTGGTGTCGGGCTCGAATTCCGCCGAGTTGGCGTCCTTCATGCCCACCGAGCGCGCCGCCTCGATGACCACGCACTGCAGACCCAGGCACAGGCCCAGCAGCGGAATCTTGTGCTCGCGGGCGTAGTGGATGGCGCCCACCTTGCCCTCGATGCCGCGAATGCCGAAACCGCCCGGGATCAGGATGGCGTCCACGTCGGCCAGGTGCGACCGCGCACCCGCCTCGGTCTCGCACTCGTCGGACTGCACCCAGCGGATGTTCACCTTGGCCCGCGAGGCGAAACCGCCCGCGCGCAGCGCCTCGGTGACCGACAGGTAGGCGTCGGGCAGGTCCACGTACTTGCCGACCAGCGCGACGGTGACCTCTTCGCGCGGGTTGTGCACGCGGTCCAGCAGATCGCCCCAGACCGTCCAGTCGACGTCGCGGAAGGGCAGTCCCAGCTTGCGAACGACGTAGGCGTCCAAGCCTTCCCGGTGCAGCACCTTCGGAATGTCGTAGATCGACGGCGCGTCCGGCGTGGAGATGCAGGCGTCCACATCCACGTCGCACATGAGCGCGATCTTGTTCTTCAGCGGCTGCGGCACCTCGCGGTCGCAGCGCAGGATGAGCGCGTCGGGCTGGATACCGATATTGCGCAGCGCCGCCACCGAGTGCTGGGTCGGCTTGGTCTTGAGCTCGCCCGAGGGACCCAGGTAGGGCACCAGCGTGACGTGCAGGAAGAAGCAGTTGTCGCGACCCACCTCGTGGCGAATCTGCCGCGCCGCCTCGAGGAACGGCTGCGACTCGATATCGCCCACGGTGCCACCGATTTCGGTGATCACCACATCCGGCGCCTGCCCGTGCAGGTCCGGTCCCGTCATGGCGAGAATGCGACTCTTGATCTCATCGGTGATGTGCGGGATCACCTGCACGGTGTCACCGAGGTACTCACCCCGGCGCTCCTTGGCGATCACCTTCGAGTACACCTGACCGGTGGTGACATTGGCGTCCCCGGACAGATCGCGATCCAGGAACCGTTCGTAGTGGCCGACATCGAGGTCCGTCTCCGCGCCGTCCTCGGTCACGAACACCTCACCGTGCTGGAAGGGGTTCATGGTGCCGGGATCGACATTCAGGTACGGATCCAGCTTCTGCATCGTGACGCGGAGTCCGCGTGAAGTGAGCAGCTGACCGAGGCTGGAGGCGGTCAGACCCTTACCGAGTGAAGAGGCGACGCCACCGCTGACGAAGATATGTTTCGTGGCCGCGCGCGCCGGAATCCGTGATTGACCCACGGGACTTCACGGTAACACGGATCGGCGACGCCGATCGCATGCCGCGCATGTTGGTTGCCCGCGATTGGCTCGATTCCGCGTGTCGCGGGAAGCCTTCCCCATGCCGCCATCGGCGTGGCCGGGGCTTTCCGACCTGCGGCCCGGGGATCGTCTCAGTGCGGCATGGCCGCGACTGTGAGCGAGGTCGCCTTCTCACCCGTGCCGTAACGGCCGGTACCGCCGTTCAACTGCTCGGTGAGCCCGAGCACGGTGGTGATCCGCCCGATCTCACGATCGACATTGTCGACGGTCGTGACGGTCGACAGCCCACCCTCGGACCGTGTCACGGCGATCGCCCCGGGCCCCTCGGCGGCCCCGTAGCGACCCGCCAGCACCACCCCGGCACTGTGGGACCGCAGACCCCCGGCGAACCGGGCGATGATGGTGCCGCGGTTGTTCTCGTCGGCCCGCGCCCCGTCGCCGGTGACCACCACGGCCAGCTGGGCGGGCTGCACCTCGGCGAAGGTCAGGAAGCCGCCGCCGCGCAATGTCTCGAGGGCCAGGCCCCGCTCCTGCGGGGTGCCGCGCACCTGCCCGCTGACCGGATCGTCGAGCAGCACCTGGCCGAGCAGATCGCCCGCGAGGCTGCCTTGATCGACGGCGTCGACCTTCAGCTGCGCGCCGGCGGGGACCACGTTCAGCAGCGCGGTACGTAGTCGGTCGCCCTCGGAGGAGTCGGCGAACGCGCCGGTCAGGCCGATCCGGCCGGTGACCGCGGCGCCCGCGGTGGTGAGGGCCGCGGTGACGGCATCGGCGTCGCCGCTGTCGGCGTCGGGGGTGGTGAAGACGAGGACCGATCGGTCGGCCAGCGCGCCCGCCAGCAGCTTGCCCGCCGAGCCCGACAGGAAGGCGTCGGCCGCCTTCACCTGTTCGTTCAAACGCCCGTTCTCGGCACGCAGATCGTCGATCTGCTGCCGGTCGCCCGTGCCGGGAAACAACCCATTGCCTTGTGCGCGGGTGCCCAGCACCACGCCGACCGCCAGGGCCAGGAATACCGCGGCGATCGAAATCGCGTGGTGGCGAAAGGAAATCATCGGTCCCCTACCTGTGCCGGTCGAATAGGCCCTGCACCCAGTGCGATCCGCGATGCCAGGTGTCGGCGGTCCAGGTCAGCGCCTCAACGCCCATGTGGGTGGCCAGCAGCGCGACCACCAGGGCCACCAGCGCCGCGAGCACCACCAGCGCGACCGCCCAGCCGGAGCCCCGGTGTCGGTACAGCGAGGCAACGGCTTTCGCGTCCATGAGCTTGGTGCCCATTTTCAGGCGGGTCAGGAAGGTGGCCGGATTCGAATCGCGCCGGCCACGGTCGAAGAAGTCGTCCAGCGAGGCCGCCGCACCGACGGTGACGATCAGCGACGCGCCGTGGTGATCCGCCAGCAGCAGCGCCAGATCCGCGGGCGCGCCCGAGGACGGGAAGGTGGTCGCGCCGATGCCCAGATCCTGGATACGCTCCAAACCCTTGGCGTGGCCGTCGGTATCGGCGGGCAGGATCACCTCCGCGCCGGACTTCAGCGTGTTCGCGGTGATCTCCTCCGGGTCACCGACGATGAGGTCGGGCCGGTAGCCGTGGCGGGTCAGGGTGTCCGCGCCCCGGCCGACGCCGATCAGGATCGGCGCGTACTCCTTGATGAACGGCTTGATGCGCTTGAGGTCGTCGATGTGCTCGGGACCGTCGGCCACCACCACGACATGCCGCTTCTTCATGTCGACTTCGACATCCGGCACGCCGATTCCATCGATGAGCAAGGAGGATTCGGTGCGGATGAACTCGATGGTGTTGCCGGAGAAGGCTTCCAGATGGTCGGCGAGCCCGTTGCGCGCCTCGATCATGCGCTCGGCGATGGTGACCTCGGTGAGCTCGATGCCCTCGACGAGTGCCTCGGGTTCCTTCTTCGCCAGTTTGTCCGCGTAGACGACGCCACCCTCGACGCGAACCTTGGCGCCGTCCTTGATCTTCTTGAAGACATCCGAGCTCACCGCGTCAAGCAACTGGATGCCATTGGCCACCAGCACTTCCGGACCGAGGTTCGGATATCGCCCGGAGATCGACGGCGAGGCGTTCACCACCACCGCCACCTGTGCTTCGACGAGCCGGTCGGCGGTGAGCCGATCCAGGTCCATCTCATCGAGCACCACCACGTCGCCAGGCCCCACGCGCTGGAGCAAACGCCTGGTGTTGCGGTCCACCCGGGCCATCCCGGTCAGACCCGGCAGCGTTTCGGTATTACGCGACAAGAGGGCCAGCATCTTCATAACGATCGATGATTACGGCAAAGTCTCAACCTTTGATGGAGGCGCGCCGGTCAGCAAACTATCCGCTCCGCCTCCCCCGGAACTTCAGCGGGCAGCCGAGAGCCCTCAACGGTCATGCATCCGTGCTATCAGTTTGGTGCCGAATCTATGTCGGACGTACCCGGCGAGTTACCCCAATCGGCACGAAATCAGTAGTCACGCCCGCATACGGGCGCCGCGGGCGCAGGCCGATCGCACCTTCCATCTTACCGACCGGTAAGGCTATGCTCCGGACATGGCCAGCACCACCGTTGATACCGTCCTACCCGCCCCGCGTGAGGTCGTCTACAAGCTCTTCACCGAGCGCGACAGCCTCAATGCCTTTCTGCCCATTCAGATTTCACTGAAGAAGCCGGGTATCGGGAGCCCGTCCGGCGTCGGCGCGCAGTACCACCTGGGCCTGGCCGGCATCGGCCCGACCGAGGAGACCACCGAGCTCGTCCCCAATGAGCGCATGGTCTACCGCGTCATCGCGGGCGCCCCGGTCAAGCGGCACGTCGGCACCATCAGCTTCTCCGACGCGCCGGGCGGCACCCGGGTCGTCTACACCATGGAGTCCGAGCCCAGCCTCCCCGTCCCCGCCCAGATCCTCGAGCCCGGCCTCCGCGCCCTCACCAACGCCCTCATCGGCGGAGTGCGCAAGGCGATCAAGTAACGCTCGGCCACCGCGCCTTCGGAGTCGGCGCGGCGGCACGGACAGAACCGGCCGGATCCTTCGCGGTCCCGGCCGGTTTTTCTGTCTCGGTGCCCGGTTACTCGCCCGAGACGGCGGCGCCGACCTTCTCGGCGTCCGCGGTGGTGAGAAGTTCCCAGGCGTGGGCGCGGCCGGTTTCGGTGTCGCCCATGCCCGCCAGCATGCGGGCGAGTTCGACGACGCGTTCGTCCTGGGTGAGGGCCTTGACACCGGATCTGACGGCCTTGCCGTCGTCGAGCTTGTCGACCACCAAGTGGGTGTCGGCGAAGGCGGCCACCTGCGGCAGGTGGGTGACGACGATGACCTGGTGGGTGCGGGCCAGACGGGCCAGGCGGCGGCCGATCTCGACGGCGGCGCGGCCGCCGACACCGGCATCAACCTCGTCGAAGACCATGGTGGTGCCATGTTCGGAGCTGGCGAGAACCACTTCCAGGGCGAGCATGATCCGGGAGAGCTCACCGCCGGAGGCGCTCTTGCTCAGCGGCAGCGGGTGCGCGCCGGAGTGGGCGGCCAGGCGGAATTCCACCTCGTCCACGCCGGTCGAGCCGGCATGCAGTTCCGTGCCGTCGATGACCAGCGGGGCCGAATCCTGCACGCCCGCAAGGACGGGACCGACACCGACCTCGAGCCGGGCACGACCCATGGCCAGACCGCCCAGTTCGGTGCTCACCGCCGACGCCAGCTTCCCCGCAGCCTTGCTGCGGGCCGCGGTCAGCTTCTTGGCCGTTTCACGCACCTTCTCGGCCGCGGTCTCGACATCCGCGGCCAGCGCCGCCAGCGCCTCCTCCGACACGTCCAGCGAGTCCAGGCGCGTGCGCGCCTCCTCGGCCCACTTGATGACCCCGTCGATATCCGGCGCGTACTTGCGGGTCAGCGTCTTCAGCTCGGCCTGGCGGGTCAGCATGGACTCCAGCGCGCCCGGATCGGACGGCAGGTCCGACAGGTAGGAGCTGAGCTCGGTGGTCAGATCCACCACCACCGAAATCGCCTCGCCCAGACGGGGAGCCAGCGCGGTCAGGATCGGATCGTCGGAGGCTTCGATGCGGGCGCGCGCGGTGCCCAGCAGATCCAGGGCGCCCGCGTCCTCACCCGGCGAATCGGCCGGACCGGCCAGCGCGTCGTGCGCGGTGGAGGCGGCCTCGCGCAGCGAATCCAGATCCGACAGCCGGCGCACCTCGGCCACCAGGTGGTCGTCCTCGCCGGGTTCCGGCGCGACGGCGTCGATCTCGGCCAGCGACTGCGTCAGATGGTCGGCTTCCAGGGCCAGCTCCCGGCTGCGCGCGGTCCGCTCGAGCAGCTGATTGCGCTTGTCCAGCCAGGCCTTTCGGGCCTTCTGGTACTTGGCCAGCAGCGGCGCCACCGCGTCGGAGGCGAACTGGTCCAGCGCGTGCAGCTGCTGGTCGGGCCGCTGCAGCCGCAGCTGATCGTTCTGCCCGTGCACGGTGAGCAGCGGGGTGGTGAAGTCCGCGAGCACCGCGGCCGGCACGCTGCGGCCACCCAGGTGGGCGCGGGAGCGGCCATCGGATCCGACCGTGCGGACGGCGATGATGCTGCCGTCGTCATCGCGTTCGGCGCCGGTGGATTCCAGCACCTGCTCGACCTCGCCGAGGGCGCCGTCGTGCACCTCGTCCACGGTGAAACGGCCCTCCACCACGGCCCGCGACGCCCCGAGGCGCACCCGTCCCGCATCGGCGCGGGCGCCGCTGAGCAAGTGCAGGCTCGTCACCACCATGGTCTTGCCCGCACCGGTCTCACCGGTCAAAACGGTCAAACCCTCGTGGAATTGTGCGGTGGCGGTGGAAATTACGCCCAGCCCGTCAATCCTGATCTCTGTCAGCACTCGTGCTCTCCGTTCGCCGTCGGCCACGCCAGCCTGTCACGGGCAACTGGAATTTGCGCACCATCCGATCGGCGAACGGCGCGGAGTCGAGCCGAACCCACCGCACCGGGTCGGTCCCGCGGACCGTCTCGACCCGGCCGCCCCGCGGCAGTGCGAGGGTGCGTCGGCCGTCGAGGAAAACGATCGCATCATGGCCCGTCGCAACGGTTTCCACCGCGATCAGCGAATTCGGGCTGGTCACCAGGGGCCGCGCGAACAGGGCGTGCGCATTGGACGGGATCACCAGCAGCGCTTCGAGTTCCGGCCACACCACCGGCCCGCCCGCCGAGAAGGCGTAGGCGGTGGACCCGGTCGGCGTGGCGATCAACACACCGTCGCAGCCGAAGGCCGACACCGGTCGGCCGTCCACCTCCAGCACCACCTCCAGCACGCCCATGCGCGCCGCGTTCTCGATGCTGGCCTCGTTCAACGCCCAGCCGCGCTCCACCACCACATCGTCGACGCGCACGGTGACGTCGATGGTCATCCGCTCCTCGACGGTGTAGTCGCGCCGCACCACCTGGGACAGCGCCTCGTCCAGGTGCTCGGCCTCGGCCTCGGTGAGAAAACCGATGCGCCCCAGATTGATTCCGAGCACCGGCACCGAGGCACTGCGGGCGAGTTCGGCCGCCCGCAGGAACGTCCCGTCACCGCCGAGCGCCAGCACCATCTCGGTGCCGACCGCCGCGTCGAGATCGTGTGCCATTACCCGCACCGGGTACCCATCGGCCGCGCCGTCGTCGTCGATGTCGAAGCGGGTGCTGTACGCCTCGTCCTCGAGCACGCGCAGCCCCATCCCGGCCCCGCACAGGATCTTCGCGACCCGGTGCGCGGTATCAAGGATCTCCGGCCGTCCCGGATGCGCGACCAGCAGAACCTCCCTGGCCGGGCTAGCCGCGTTCACTGTGGACCCTCCTGCACCGCACGCTCGATCAGCGCCGCCACACGCGCCGCCTCGTCTGCATCGTATGCGCCCCCACCGACGTCCGCGCCGTCACCGGCCGCAGCGGGCTCGGTCTCCGGACGCGCCGGCGCGCCGGTCTCCTTGCGCAACCAGAGGAAATACTCGACATTCCCGGACGGACCGGGCAGCGGGCTGGCCGTCACGCCACGCGTGCGCAGCCCGAGTTTCGCTGCCGCGGCGGCGACTTCGCGCACCGCCTCGGCGCGCAGGGCCGGATCCCGCACCACACCACCGGATCCCACGCGATCCTTACCCACCTCGAACTGCGGCTTCACCATGGGCAGCAGATCCGCGCCCGGCGCACAGCAGGCGGCCAGCGCGGGCAGCACCAGGCCGAGAGAGATGAACGACAGGTCGGCGACAACCAATTCGACTGTGCCGCCGATGAGTTCGGGCGTCAGCTGCCGCACATTGGTGCGGTCGTGCACGCGGACGCGGTCATCGTTCTGCAGCCGCCAGATCAGCTGGCCGTACCCGACGTCGGCGGCCACCACCTCCTCGGCTCCGCGCGACAGCAACACATCGGTGAATCCACCTGTAGACGCGCCCGCGTCCAGGCACCGCTTGCCCTCGACCGACACGCCCTGCGGCTCGAACGCCTCGAGCGCGCCCAGCAGTTTGTGCGCGCCGCGCGAGGCCCACTGCACCTCGTCGGGTTCCTCCCGCACCAGCAGCGGCGTGCCCGCCTCGACTCCCGTGGCCGCCTTGGTGGCGACCGACCCATTGATCAGGACGCGGCCCGCGTTGATCAGCTCGACCGCGTGTTCCCGCGACCGCGCCAATCCACGGCGAACCAGTTCCGCGTCCACCCGTGCGCGCCTGGCCACCTCAGATCTTGTCCACCGTGGCCAGGGCCTGTACCAGCACCTCGTGCGCCTGCTCCAGAATCTTGGCCCGCCGCACGATATCGGTGCCCTCCGAGTGCACACTCGGCGCGCCCGGGAAGCCCGGATTCGGTGCGCCCGCCGACAATTCGGCCAGCAGCGCGGCCACCTCCACCTTCACCCGCTCCGGGTCGGCGAACTCCTGATTCGCACCCGGCAGATGCTGCCCGGGCAACGGCGCCCCCGGACGGGGCCCCGGCGTCCCGAGAGGGGATCCCGGCGCGGGAAACTGCGGGCGAGGCGTGGGCATAGTCATCGTGGCGACAACGCTACCCGAACCCGCATTCGAACACACGTACCCCACCGCTTACCGATCCCCCGCCGACCGGCACATCCTGGATTACCCGCGAGGCGTCGAGGAGACCCGGATGGCGCGGCCCGGGGCCGCGTCCAGGCGGGTCGTGATCTCCTTCGCAATGTCTCCGACGCCCGGCACGACCGGATCGAAGTCGGCGACAGGGTGATTCAGCGCGTCGAGGGATTCGGCGATGTAGGTCGGCATGCGATCCGAGGGCTGGGTGCCCAGATCCTCGAGCGTGCTCACGCCGGTCAGCACCATCAGCGACTCCAGGCCGGTAGCGTGCGCACCGTCGATATCGGTGTCGAGGCGGTCGCCGACCACCAGGGCGTCGCGGGTACCGGCCCGCTCGAGCGCATCCTCCATCAGCGGCGCATACGGCTTGCCCGCCACGATCGGCTCCAGGCCCGACGCCTGCCGCAGCGCCGCGACCATCGAGCCGTTGCCGGGAGCCAGGCCACGCTCGGTGGGGAGCGTGGCGTCGGTATTGGCGGCCACCCACAGCGCCCCCGCCCGCAGCGCGTAGGCGGCCTCGGCCAGATCCGCCCAGGCGGTCTGCATCGAATGGCCCTGCACCACCGCGCTCGGCACCAGGCCGTCGAAGCGGCGGACCGCCTGCAGGCCGACATTCTCCACCTCGGCCATCAGGTCATCAGTGCCGACCACCAGCACCGTCGACCCCGGCGGGATCCGCTGCGCCAGCACGCGCGCGGCTGCCTGCGCGCTGGTCACCACCTCGTCCTCGTGGGCGTCGAAACCGAGCTCCCGCAGGTGGAAGGCCACCGCGTCGGCCGAGCGGCTCGCATTGTTGGTGACATACATCAGGCGCTGTTCCGGATCGCCCGCCGAAAGTGCTTCCGACGCACCCGGAATCGGCTCGTGGCCGCGGAACAGCGTTCCGTCCAGATCCAACAGCAATGCCTCGAACCGATCCCGCAGTCGCATTACGCCGTCCCTCTCGTCACTCTTCACAGAATCAAAAACGACCGTGCGGCTGCGCTGTTGCGCGGCCGCACGGTCGAAATCACTTGCCGGTCCTCAGTTCTCGGAGTCGTCCGCGGGCTTGCCCGAACCATCCGCGGCTTTCCCGGACGGCTCCGACTCGGCAGCGGTGTCCTCGGCGTCGGAATCCTCCTCCGCCGCAGCGGAATCCGCGTCGTCCTCGTCCTCGTCGTCGTCCTCGTCGAACGCTGCGGTCCAGTCCGCGCCGCCGTCACCGTCGCCGGAGAGTTCGGCGGCGCGGTCCTCGGCGTCGGTCTCGCCGTCCAGGTCGGCGGAGGCGGCGTTCATGAACCAGGTCAGCGCTTCGTCTTCGCGACCGGCTGCCAGCAGGGCCTCGGCGTAGGCGTAGAACAGGCGCGCGGCCGCGGAACCGGTGCGCGCCGGATCCAGCTCGGCGGTCTGTAGCGTGACGACGGCCTGGTCGAACTGCCCCAGATCCATCCGGGCGCCGGCGACCACGATGCGCAGCTCGGTGGCCTCGTCGCCCTGCAGGGCCCGGGCCTCATCGCTGCGGCCCAGCTCGATGGCACGCTCGGGACGGCCCAGACCACGCTCACAGTCGGCCATGACGGCCAGCAGACCCGAGCCGCCGGACATGCGGCGCGCGGTCCGCAGCTCCGACAGCGCCTCGGCCCATTCACCCGCGTGATAGGCCGCGACACCGGCGGTCTCGCGCACCACCGCGATGCGGCCGGCCCGCTGCCGGGCAGCGCGGGCGTGCTCCAGTGCCAGCTCCGGATCCTCGTCCAGCAGCTGCGCCACCATGACCAGGTGCCGGGCCACCGACTCGGCATTGCCCTTGTCCAGGCTCAGCAGATCGCGCCGCACCGCCGGCTCGAGATCGGAGGCCTGCACGTCGTCCGGCAGGTTCGGCTCATCGGGACGACCCGAACGCCGCTCCCCCGGCCGGCCGCCGCTGACCCGCGCGCCCTCGCCACCGCGGCGACGCTCGCCCTCGAACGACCTCGCGCTCGCACCGTTCCCGGCCCGCTCGGCATCCTGTCCCGCCCCCGGGTACTCCGGACGCTCATCCGCGAACCCGTTGCGCGCGAAGCCCTTCCGCTCCTCCCGCTCCCCGCGGTCCCGGTCGAAGCCCCGTCCCCCACCACGGTTGAACCCGCCTTCACGACGATCACCGCCGCGATCGGAGCCACCGTCACGACGGTCTCCCCGGTTGAAGCCGCCTTCACGACGGTCTCCCCGGTTGAAACCTCCCTCGCGACGCTCGCCACGGTTGAATCCACCCTCACGACGATCACCGCTGCGCTGGAAACCGCCCTCGCGACGATCGCCACGGTCGAAACCGCCCTCGCGACGCTCGCCACGGTTGAATCCGCCCTCACGACGATCACCGCTGCGCTGGAAACCGCCCTCACGACGATCACCGCTGCGCTGGAAACCGCCCTCACGACGCTCACCGCGGTCGAAACCGCCTTCACGACGGTCACCACGGTTGAAGCCACCGTCACGGTCGCCACGGTTGAAGCCACCTTCGCGACGCTCGCCGCCGCGGTTGAAGCCACCGTCACGGTCGCCACCTCGGTTGAAGCCGCCCTCGCGACGCTCGCCACGATGGAAACCGCCTTCACGACGGTCACCACGGTTGAAGCCGCCCTCACGACGATCACCGCCGCGATCGGAGCCGCCCTCGCGACGCTCGCCACGATGGAAACCGCCTTCACGACGGTCACCACGGTCGAAGCCGCCCTCGCGACGCTCGCCGCGGTTGAATCCGCCCTCGCGGTTGTAGCCGCCCCGGCCGCCTTCGCGCTCGGACCCGCCGCGGCTGCCGCCCTCGCCCCGATAGCCGCCGCGATCGCGGTCGCCCTCGGAGCGGTAGCCGCCACGCTCATTGTCACGACCGCGGTTGAATCCGCCACCGCTGCGGTTGAATCCGCCCTCACGGCCGCCATCGCGCTCGCGGCGCGGTCCGCCCGACGACCGTCCCTGGTCGCGGCGTTCGCCTTCGTCGCGCCGGCCATAGCCGCCCTGTCCGGTCCCACCACTGTTACGGCGGAAGGGTTTGCGGCCGTCGTTCTGCTCCGCCACGGTGATCCCTCTCTGTTCTTGTAGCCTGCGGTACCCGGCCACGGCGCTGGAGCGCGTGAGGAGGGCCGGCGGGCGATCCCACCTACCCATGAATTCAATCACGCCGCTCTCGAGCGTCAACGCAGCACCGGGTGGTCAAACGCCGAAAGGGGACCCGGTAAGGGTCCCCTTTCGCGAAGGATGTTCCGGCGGTGTCCTACTCTCCCACACCCTGTCGAGTGCAGTACCATCGGCGCAGGTGGCCTTAGCTTCCGGGTTCGGAATGGGACCGGGCGTTTCCCCACCGCTATAGCCGCCGTAACTCTATGAAACTGTCACACAGAGAGCCAAACCCCGAGCGGGGCTGTGAGTCTCAGTGATCTGTGTGTTGTTTCAGATACTGCACAGTGGACGCGTAGCTTCTTTGTTGGTAAGTCCTCGGCCTATTAGTACCAGTCACCTACATCTGTTAC
>NZ_JBEXJI010000024.1:0-146345 GCF_040609015.1 Nocardia sp. NPDC004860
GCAGGTCAAGCCACGCTTTTCGGCTTGACCTGCCCAGACCCGACCTGATAGCCCCTGGTGGGCTCAGCGAAGGACGACACCGACACCTGCGGGACCGGGCGACGCGCGGCCAGCGGCCGCGGACATCGGCGAGGGGCTACGGGCGCCGGTGGCCGGCGTAGATGACTTCTTGCCCTTCGGAATTGGACACGCGGGTGATCTTGCCGTAAGCCACTGCGCGAGAGCCGTGCTCGGTTTCCACGTCTGACTCGGCGGCCTTGGCACGATACGCGCGAGCGCACGCTCGCGGGCCTGGCCCTCCGCGCGGGCAGGCCCGCCCTCCACCACCGGCTTGCCCGTCTACGGGTAGATGAACAGGGGTTCGCTGGAAACGTCGCGGGAGCGCTCGGCGACCCTCCCGACTCTTGATCCGGCGCAACGTCAGCAGGTCGGCGAACGCGATCACAACCGCCGAGTATCCGGACTCGCCGAGCGGATTTGCTGGACAAGCCGTGTCATTCGAAGAAGGCTGGATCAGCAATTCGAAGACTGCGGCAGGCACCCCAATGCTTGAGCCCAACTCCGCGGGGCCGTCTTGTTCGAGCACGGGCTGTGAGCGAAGGCCATATGACAGACCCCGAGAGCGCTGGAAAATGGAACCCGAACGACTGGGGCTCAACAGGAGAGATCGGTCATCTCCTTGAGGAAGCGGGCGACCTCGCCGCGCAGGTGAGGCGGCTCGCCGACCGTCTTCGCACCGAAATGAGCAACATTCGACCACCTGACGATGCAAGTCCGGATTGGGTCAACAGCCCCGCAGGGCCCGTCTACTACCTGGACGCCGCCGTGAGCTACTTGACTGCTGCCATGCTGGGAACTATTTGTTGGGCCGATTTCCCGAATTCGGCGTTCAGGCACAATCCGCCCCCAGCGGATCGCTGGTCCTGCGATCATGCCCCTCGGCATCACCGTTCGTAACGGGGAGCTTGCCTCCAATGATGACCAGGCTAACTGTCATTAGAGCTTTTCGTGACTTGATCCCAGCTCTGCTCGGATTGCTCCTCGTCCTTTCCGTGGTACATAGTGGGTGGTTTCTCGGAGTATTGGGATTAGTCCTGCTCACAGCGCTCCTGACGCTAGGCGGGGTCGGATATCGTGTCGGCAGGTCACTCTTGCCAGAGCAACCCGATCGCGCTGTCTCCTGGATCGAAGTACAGGTAGTCGGGCTGATATTCGGGGTATATATCACGGGATACGCATTGATGCTGGGATTATTCTGGGGACTCACGGCCTGCGTGCGCAGCGAGACTGGAAAATTTGCTATAGGCGCTGCCAGCGGGTTCGTCCTCGCCGCATTGGCAGCGGCATTTATCAAGCCCGGGGAATCCGGCTCTTGGCTTGCTGATCGAGTCAAGAAGTCCCTATTCAAGTCGTACGGGCCATTTTTCAAGCCTCAGTCCGGGGGGCCGCCCTTCTGGGATCCTGCCGGGATCGAATCGCATGCCCTCCAAGATGAAGAGTTCGATCTGCCCCCAAGTGGACGGCGCATTAGCGGCTGGGGATACCACGCTCGTCGCGATCGAGCGAAATTTCTACGCAAGCAATGGGAACTGTCTGCCGCCGGACTACTGAACAAGGAGCTGATCGACCGCGCGATTCGCTTGGAGCGCTCCGTGGTGCTGCAGCAAGCGCGCCAGCACCCAAACATGGACGAACTCGTGGCGTGGCTGGAAAAACGGGAAACCGAGTCGATCGAGATCGAAGAACGCCAGCGCGAGGACGGCACCATCTAATTCCCCCGCTCCATCGTCGCGTCCGGGCCGGGGGCAACACGCCCCCATCGGCGGCGCACCTCCTGCCAGCCCTTGCTACCGTTTCGAACATACGTTCGTCCGATCGTATCTGGTGGGCCTTGGGCGATGGCACCCTCGCCGACCCCTCGCGCCTGTATCTCAATAGTGAGGGCCGCTACGAACAGCCCGTCCCGGCCCGATGTCGACGCGGCCACCGCCTCGGCCGCGTCCTCGTCGGGGGCGGGGCTGACGGCATCAGCTGGCACTGCCGACAGTGCGACGACGTCATTCACCGCCCGGCCCTCCACCCCGACCACGACCGGGACTGACCCCATGTTCGCGCCGCGCACCAAGGTCCGCCGGGCCACCTGGCCCGGCGAGGAACCCCACCCCCGTACATGGCTACGTCGCCCCGCCCCACATCCACGCGCGCGGCCTGGTGGACCACCGATACAACGACGAAACCCAGAGCCTGGAACCGATCTACTCCACACCCCACCCAGCCCAGACCATTTCCTGGTCTGGTGGCCCGGCGATCGCTGGACCTGGGAACTGCCCGGATTCGTCGAACCTGTCCCCGACGACCCGACCGGCGGGCAACCGCCGGCGCGGCCGGGTGGGGCCGGAGGTCCGGCCCCGCGGCGCTAGATGACGTCCCAGTACCAGGCGGTGAGCTGGGCGAAGAGGGCGTTTTGGCAGAAGCCGCAGACTGGTCGGGCGTAGCCGTAGTCGTTGATGGGCGCGGAGTCGTAGTCGTGGGCGGGTACGACGGCGGTGGCGGGGTTGGGGCAGTCGCGGGTGGAGCAGGCGGTGGAGGTCGTGGTGGTCATCGCGGGTTCCTCTCCGGGTGGGGTGTTCGAGCTGCCGGTAGGGCTACCGCGCCGGCGGGACGCGGAAAAGGATCGGCGTAGCCGACCGCGTAGCGGCTTGTCCTTTGGAGTGTTCCGCCGGTGTGGTAGGGCTGTGTCCAGTTCGATCATCCCGCTCGGAGAGGGGTTCGTGAGGGCCGCGGCCGTGCGGCTGCGTCGGCTGCCTCAACCCCGCCACCGCCGGAATGCGCTGGGACGCGGCTGCTTTCGACGTGCCCCGGCTGGGTGGTGAGCCTGCGGGAGCTGCGCTGGGTGCGGGAGGGCTCGGTGTCGCGGCAGCTCAAGGCATAGGCGGGATGCTGCGGGCCGCCGGCTACGGCGGGGAGCGGTTGAACAGCCGAAATCTGGTGTTTGATCAGGGTTTTGATCTGCGGTTTCGTGGCCAATTCCGCGATGAAACGTAAGAAACGTAAGAATTGTTATAGAATAGTTGCATGACGCTGTTGTTGGAAACGCGGCCGGTACCGGTAATCGACGCCGTGATTCGTAAGAATCGTAGGCTTTCAGATGTGTCGAATGGTTCGGGTATCGAGGTCGTGGACACCGAGGGCTTGCGTAAGCGCTGGTCGGCGTGCTGGAAGATGGCGGCCGCGGATCGGTTTGTGCAGGTCAATTGGTGGGGTAGGACGCCGACGGCGGTGTTGGTGTCGGCGGGGATGTGGCAGGAACGTCAGAAGCTGAACAAGGCTCTGGTGGTGCCGGATTCGCGGGTGCATGAGCGGCCGTCGTCGGATGGGCGCACGCAGTTGACGGACATTTTCGATGAGCTCGAGGCGGGCGTCCATACTGTGTTGCTGTTTCATGGCAAGGCGAAAGCGGTTGTGGTGCCGTATGTGTGGGCGCGCAAGGCGTTTCCGGAGTTGATGTTGGCTGAGCCGGTGGAGCCGCTGCATTCGGATGTGGCGTGGGATGGTGAGCTGGCGTTGGTGCTGTATCGGAGTCCGCGGGCGGCGCGGCGGTTCGAGCGGGAGTTCGAGGGGGCGGCGGATCCGGATTTCGAGGCGGATCGGCGGTTGTTGTCGCCGTCGAGTGAGCAGGCGCGGCGTCGGCAGGCTGGTCTGCGGGCGGTGGTGTATGTGGTCGATGGGCGTGTCGAGCGGGTGCGGGCGGTGGATCCGGCCGGGGAGTGGGCCGATCTGGGCGACGGGTATGCGCTGGCGCCGGTGTCGGCGGCGTTGACCCGTGAGCAGATCGACGAGCGGTTCCCGGGCCTGGGCTTGTATCCGGGTGAGGCGCGGCCGGCGGCGCCGGGTTCTCCGCGGGAGTACATCGACCTGTAGGGCGTCGGTATCGGTGTTGGCTTGTGTTGGCTTGCAGCGCAGATTGTTTCGGGTGCCGATATGGGGTAATTCGATGTTGTCCGGGTGGGGTGTGCCCGTAGGATTCGGTGCGGCCGACCGGCTCTTTCACCCCTTGGATCGTGTTGGTTCGCGGTCCGGTGTGTCTGGTTGCTCGTGCTGGGCTGGTGGCGCACCGTTGATGCAGATGCCGCCGGGCTTTCCCCTTCGCCCGGCGGTATCGCCATTCCCCGGGATGGGCGGGTTAGTTGTCGCCGTAGAGCGCGCGGGGTCCGAGCAGACGGAACAGTTCGACCTCGGGGCGGCTGTATCGGTCGAACAGGGTGTGGAGGGCGGCTGTGGCCTGTTCGGCTTCGCCTCGGCTGAATTGGTCCTGGAGGTGGCGCAATTCGTCGAGTATGTGGCGCTCGTCGGCGGCCGATGCCATCGGTTGTGCTGCTTCGCTGGTGTCGGCCGGCTGCGCTGCTGTGCTGGTTGTTCTGATTGTTCACCACCGCCCGGGCCCGGGACAGGAAATCTTCCACACTGCTGGTCGGTGCGCGGGATTTGGTCGGTGGCCGGTGCGAGCATGGGGCACATGGCATTTGACGATTTGCAGGCTGAGATCCGGGCCGAGCGTGAACGTGATCGCCGGGCGGCTCAGGTGGAGGCCGATGTGGCGGCCGGGCGGCAGGCGCGCGAGGAACAGATCTGGCTGGATTCTCTGGCGGCGCTGGATGTGGCGGCCCGCGATATCGCGAGGATCTGTCGGAAGGTCGGCTGTCCGGCGGATATTCGGGGCTGGCTGGGACTGAGGTCGGGATGGGTGTTCGATATCCCCACGCCGGCCCGGCGTATCACGGTTTTGGTGTGGCGGGGTGGGTCGTGGGAACGGGTGTCGGGCTCGAAGTTCGCATCGACTGATCCGGCGCAGATCCTTCGGCGTGGGGAGGTGGTGCGGTTGAGCGAGCCGTTGACGGTGGAGATGGTGTGTGAGGTCGTCGAGCCACAGATCAAGCAGCGGGCCCTGGGCGAGGCCTACAGCTGGCACTACATCGATACCTCTCGCTGACCGGCCAGATGGCGATGCCCTCGCCGCACAGCTCGAGGGTTTTCGCCGGGCGCGGTCGGAGGGCGCCAACGAATAAGCCCCGGCCAGTTCGGTGACTGACCGGGGCAATCGTTACAGCGAGGGAAGCGGTATCTGCTTACCGCCGGATCCGGACTTGCCTTTCAAGGGGGTAGCGGTGCAAGTGCCCGGGATCCGGCGGTTACGCCACTACCGCAGCCGAGAAACCGTTAGGTGGTTCGGTGGATATCGCCTCTCTTCGATGGCTATCCTCGCCGGTGTGAGTGGGGTTTCGGTGCAGGCGGTGACCGCGGTTGATGCCGCAAAACGGTTGGACGCGATCGATGCCCTGTACCAGCAGGTGTTCACTGTGGCGCCGAATGTGGCCGAGTCCCCTGCGCAGCATCGCGCGTCGATGCTGGGCATGCTGGCGGATCCGAGTTTCGGCTGCGCGCTCGCCGTCGTCGACGACGTCGAATTGGTGGGGTTCGCCTACGGGTACGGGTTGAAGTCCGGCCGTTGGTGGGAGGGGCTGCGTGAGCCGGTGCCGGAGGGATTCACCACCGAATGGGAGGGTCGCACGTTCGCGGTGATCGACATTGGGGTCAGCCAGCGATGGCGGCGGCACCGGATCGGTACCCAGCTGATGGAGGCTCTATTGGCCGATCGTGTCGAGCAGCGCGCCAGCCTCGGGGTGATTCCGGCGCTCTCGGATTCGGCCAGGTTCTACGCAGCCACCGGTTGGGAGCTGGTCGGCAGGCAGGACAGTCCCCCGGACGCAGGCTGGACATCACCAGTGTTCGACGTCTATGTGCGGGAGCTGGGGACCGGAAGCCGGTAGCGCCCCAGGGCGGTGTCGAGTTCCTGCACCGGCGAGGCGTTCTCCCACCCCTGCATGCTGGTACGCACGTCGGTGAGTGCGGCGACCAGTCGGGGTGAGCGGTTGGTCGCGGTCAACTTGGCGGCAGTACGAGCGGTGGTCGCCGCCGCGTCGATGTCACCGGTACGCAGGTGTGCCGCCGCGAGATCTACGGCGTTGAACGCACGGTTGCGCGTGAATTCCTCTGCGATGCCGCTGATTCCGTCGGTGAGCGCGTCCACTGCCGCTGCGGTTTCGCCGAGGGTGAGCAGGCATTGTCCGAGAGTGGATACAGCCAACCCGTCGTCGTAGAAGTAGGCAGGCGATTCGGTGGGGGTGACGGTCGCGCCGCGGTCGCGGGTCAGGCTCTCGAGCAGATCCAGGCATTCGCGGCGCTGCCCGGTCGCGGCGAGAGCGCGGGCGGTCACATCGGCGGCATAAGCGCGCAGCCGCAGGTCTCCGGTTTGAGCTGCCCATTGTTGCGCGGCGACGCCGTGATCGACGCCGCGGCGACCGTTCCCGTGCCAGGTCGCCAGGTGCGAAGCTTGGCACAGGGTGATCGCTGCCAGCGTCGAATCCTCGGCCTTATGGGCGTCATCGAGTGCCTGTTCGTAGGCCGCTGCGGCTTGCGGGTAGCGGCAGAGGTTGAACAGCAGCCAGCCACCGAAACGTGCCAAATTCGACCGCAGGCCCAGCAAACGGCGGCGAAACGGATCGGTTTCGCTGCATCCGGACACGAGGGCGTCAGCGGTGCGGTATTCGGCCGAGGCGATATCCAGGGCGCGGTGTGGGCCCACCGCGTCGTCGAGGAGCAAGGTGGCGTTGAGGACCGCCTCGACTCTGTCGAGGATGTGGCCACTGAGCACGGGCGGGGGTTCCCACGCTGAGGCGTCTTCGATGAGATTCGGGGCGTGTCCGCCCGCTGTGGCGAACTGGTCGAAAGCGAGCGCCGCCGGCACGGCGGCGCCCAAGCGCAGCACATCGCGACGATGCACGTCGTCTCCTGAGAGTAGGGGTGCGGACGGCTCCCACTGTATGTGTGCTGGCGGCGTTCTGATCGGCGTGACGGGAAGTTGCGGGGTGGAAGCCCGCCGGTTGTAGAGCCCCAACATGCCTGGGTCAGAAACCTTGAAAACAGTTTGCAGAGCTTCCCGATAGTGGCGGGGAGGCCACGTGACGCGGCCAGCCACCAGCCGCCGAATCGACTCGTCGGTATAGAGCCCTGGGCGGCCGGTAGCCACACCAACAGCCACATTGACGGCCTCGGCGGTGAGTTGCTGAGACCACCCACGGGCATCGATCAACGCCTTCAGCCGGGTGTTGCGATGACACTGTGAACCCATCGGTAGCCCCCATGCAGCCGTGGAACCTGTTGCCGCTGAGGGTAATCCGGACCTCGCCGCACCAGATAGGTTTCGCCCGAAACTGCGGGGTTGACAGCCGAGCCTGCGGGGTTTTCTGCGGGGTCTTCTGCACTTCCTGACCGTTGCCCGGCACGGCAGGCTCGAACTGGGCGCTGCTGGGTCGAGTTGATCGCCCCCTTTCGACTCCCCAGCGGCGGCCCTTCCAACCAACGAGGGTAGGGGCACTCGATGACGACATCCCGCGCAATCGGCTATCTGCAACAAGAAATTTCCGGCACCCATGAGGAATGGGATAAGGCCCAGATACGCCGACTTGCAGAGCGATTCGGCTACGACCTGACAAAAATCCTGGCGTTCGGCCCGGAAGTCGATCGCCCGATTCACCGGGTTCGTGTAGCGGTAGATCGGACCGGAGCCGAAGCCGTTTTCACCCCCAGCGCCGAACACTTCGACGGCGGCGAAGTCCCGGCCGACCTGATGCAGGTGGCCGATGTGATCACCGTGAACGACGAGCGCACCTACGCGCGCTATCCCACTGGTCAACTGCCCGAATTCAACGGGGCGTAGCAGCGAGTCAAGCGACGTGGAAAGAAACCGGCTCCCCAGCCGAAACCCTGGCGACAACCCCGGCAGCGCCGAACTTCCCGTACCCACGTGGACCTCCAAGGGTGACCGCGAACTGATCGCGAGAGTGGTTGCGGGACTGCACGAACTGCACGATTGGCCCACCGGCTACCGGGCCGAGCCCGAGAGGGCGACCCGCCCCGACCAGCTAGGCGGGGGTGGCTGATGGGCATGGTGCCGTGGTTCTCGCTGTTGCCCGCCGCCGGGCTCGCGTTGGCGCTGGCGTGTATCTTCCGCGCCCGTAGACCGGCGGGCCCGAGTGTGTGGGAGATCCAGGCCGAGTTACCACACCGCGCCCGCGAGATCCGCCCCAGCGTCGCCGATGCCATAGACGACGCCCACGAGCACCGCCGTTGCCGCCCCGAGAACTGCACGCGCCGCTGCGCCGCGCTGCGCGTGCTCTACGAGGCCGGGCGAGCGGACCTGACCGACGAGCTGTACGCGCTGCTCTACGAGCGACCCGAAAGCAATTGATACGGAAGGAGGTCGTAGGAATCGGATTAGGCTGATGCCCACCGCCCGGGTGAAGACCGGTGGCAGGTGTCATGAGCCCGGCAGACGAGCTCAACAGCGAGATTCCAGCACAAATCACGTTCCCCCGATTCGGTGGAACGGCGTCAAATCACGCCTATCGCTTCGAAATACTAAGTGGCACAACTAAATTCAGCAACTCCTGACGGCGACCGGTGTCAACACGGACGGTACCTATTTCCATTTCCTCGAAGGGATGACGTCATGACGATTCGAGAACTGTTCCAGGACCGAGCGGGCGGGCCTTCTGGCCATCGAGTGGGCCGACCTTGTCGAGGAAGCTGTGAACGGACAACCCAGGGCTCGGGACAGCGGTGAGCGCCAATGATGCCGGTGGCGCCGTCGCGTCGGATTGCCGTTGTCGGACAGGGTTTCGTCGGCCTGCCGGCGGCGATGTTGGCCGTTCAAGCTGGGCATTCGGTGGTCGGCTACGACACCGACCCGTACCGGGTTCTGCGGCTCGAACACGGCGATTCCTACGTCGCGGACGTGTCCTCGGCACGCCTCGTCGAAGCCCTACATTCGGGGCGGTACCTCCCGACCGGCGATCCGGATGCGTTGGAGGGCTTCGACATCGCGCTGATCGCTGTGCCGACTCCAGCCACCGATGATCGCCCAGACCTGAGCTGTATCGAGGCCGCCGCCAAAACTCTCGCCGCGTACCTGCGTCCGCGGTGCCTCGTGATCCTCGAATCCACGACCTACCCGGGAACGACGGTGGACATCGTCGCGCCAGCGCTGGAGACGTCCGGGTTGACAGCAGGGCGCGATTTCCGGCTCGGCTACGCACCCGAACGGCTGGATCCCGGTGCAGGCCTTGACGGTGTAGTACACGTGCCGAAGATCGCGGCCGGGATCGACGAGCAATCGCTAAGGGCGGTCGTCGAATTCTGGAGCGGCCTGGTCGACACCGTCGTACCCGCGCCCGACATCCAGACAGCAGAGTTCGCGAAGCTGGTCGAGAACGCGTTCCGGCTGGTCAACATCTCGTTCGTCAACGAACTCACCCGCGACGCGGCCGTTCTGGGGGTATCGGTCTGGGCGGCGTTGCAGCTAGCGGCCACAAAGCCCTACGGGTACATGCCATTTCATCCGGGCGCGGGCGCCGGTGGCCACTGCTTACCCTCGGATACCGCCTATTTGGCGTGGTGTCTGCGAACGCAGGGGCATCCATCACCGCTGATCGAAACAGCGGCACGGGTCAATCGGAACCAACCGGGCTATGTCGCGCAGCGGATCATGGCCGGCCTGATCCGCCGCTTCCACACCCTCACCCCGGACCGGGCCCGGATCGTCCTGCTCGGAGCCACTTACAAACCAGATGTCGCCGATGTGCGGGATTCGTGCGCGCTGAAGGTCTCCACCGAACTACGCCGCACCGGCGCGGAGGTCATCGTCGTCGACCCACTCGCCACCGACGTCAACGGCGTCCTGGCCGAGCTCACGCTGGCGCTGGTAGCGCAGGCATCAGCGGTCGCGGTGCTCGTCGCGCACCACGGCCTGGACTACGACCTGATCCGCCGCGCCCGGTACGTGTTCGACGCGTGCGGCGTCCTGGAACCAGGGCCGAACATCGAACAACTTTGAGTAACAACCGATTTCATAGGATCAGAGGAAACGTCATGAGCACTCACCACACCTTGGTCACCGGCGGCGCGGGATTCATCGGATCCCACCTGTGCCGGTACCTGCTGAACATCGGACACGACGTCACCGTGGTCGACAACATGTCAACCGGCCGAGAGGACAACATCGCCGATCTCGCGGACAATCCGCGGTTCACGCTGCGGGCTGCCGACGTCAGTCTCCCCGGCTCGTTCGTCGAACTCGACACACTGACCCATATCGTGCATCTGGCCTGCCCTGCCAGCCCGAAGGCCAACACGAGAATGCCGCTGGACACCATCCGTGCCTGCTCGGTGGGCACGCTGAACGTCCTCGATCTCGCCGCCCGCACTGGTACCCGAGTCGTATGCGCGTCGAGCTCGGAGATCTACGGCGACCCTCTCGAACATCCGCAGAACGAGACCTACCGCGGCAACTGCGATCCCGTCGGGGCATTCAGCGCCTATACCGAGGGGAAACGGGTCCTGGAGGCCGCGGCCGCGGCCCACGTCCGCGAAGGCACCAACGCCGGAATCATCCGGCCGTTCAACATCTACGGACCGAACATGTGGCCCGAGGACGGCCGAGTCGTCTCCTCGTTCTGCGCCAGCGCGTTGCGTGGGGCAACCCTCGAAATCGCGGGTGGCGAGCAAACCCGTTCGTTCTGCTACATCGGCGATTTCATCGAAGGTGTGGTGCGGATGATGGACTCCGACGCGTTCGGCCCGGTCAACCTCGGTAACCCGGCCTGCGAAGTTTCGATCGCGGAGCTGGCCCAGCTGGTGGTGCGGATCGCGGGTACCGGGCGAGCGCAGATCGTGCCGGGCCGCAGCGGCGAAACACATCGGCGGCAACCCGATACCGACCTCGCTGCCCGGGTCCTGTCCTGGTCGGCGATCACGAGCCTGGACACGGGCATCGAACGCACCCTCGATTGGATGTCTCAGGTCATCCACGCCGAGAGCTCGGTGCGGTGATGGCGACCGTGACGTTCGTGGTGCCGCCCAGCTGGAACAGTGAGACCCCGCTCTCGGATCTGAGCTGTGAGGCTCCGACGGTCGGGATGGCTCTGGGTTGGTTCGCCGACCGTTATCCCATTTTGCGTAAGCGCTACCTCACGCCCGATGGCGAGATCGCTGCGTGGGCGCTGGTGACCCTCAATCGGATCGATGTGCGGACACTGAGCGGACTCGATACCCGTATCGAAGCCGCTGACAGCGAGATCCAGATCATCGCCGCATTGATGGGCGGCTGAAATGTCCGACATGATCGCCATCCCTGCGGGCCGGGTCGAGATCGGCGCTCCGGATCATCATCTCGACGAACTCGCCCGACGCCAGCACTACGGGCGGGAATGGTTCGAAGACGAAGCGCCCCAAAATCTTTGCGACGTCGCGGGATTCCACATCGATCGGACACCGGTCATAAACGCAGCATTCGCCGAATTCGTGAGCGCGACCGGCTACGTCACCGGAGCCGAACAGCAGGGCTACGGCTTGATCTACGGGCAGGAGTACTGGCAGGTCGAACCGGGCATCTGCTGGCGATTTCCCGCACCCGGAATCGACGCGCTCAACGAACGGCCGCAGCATCCGGTGGTGCACGTCGACCACACCGATGCGACCGCGTACGCCTGCTGGGCAGGCAAACGGCTACCCACCGAAGTGGAATGGGAATACGCCGCGCACGGCGCAACCTGGTCGCCGTACCCCTGGGGACACCAGTGGAATCCGGCCGTGGTCAACTGCGTCGAGCACTGGGCCAGCGCTCCGATACAGGCACTCGGCGGCTGGCGCGCCTGGTGGCAGGCCCGCTACGACCAGTTCGGCTCGACGCCGGGCACAACCGCTGTCGGGACCTTCAGCCCCGCAGGCGATTCGGTGTTCGGCGTGGCAGACATGGCGGGCACGGTCGCTGAATGGACATCGAGCACCTACGCCTTCTACGACCCGAACAGGACCTACGACCCATCTTTCGCCGCTGCTAGGCTCCACCGCTATCGCGTGGTTCGCGGTGGTAGCTGGAAACATCTGGAGCCACAGGTCCGAACGACCGAACGCATGGCCGCCAGCTCGAGCTATTGCTGCTTCGACATCGGATTCCGATGTGCTGCCGATGCCGGTCCCGACAATCCATAGAAGGGGTGCAGTATGCGCGCAATCATCACTGGCGGAGCCGGATTCATCGGCTCGCACCTACTCGACAAACTGGTCAGCGACGGCCACCAGGTAAGCGTGATCGACAACCTGTCCTCCGGCGACAAGACCCGCATCCCCGACACCGTCGCCCTGCACATCGTCGACATCCGCGACGCCTCCACAGTCGCCGACATCGTCGCGGCCGAGCAGCCGGAGGTCGTCTTCCATCTGGCCGCGCAGATCAGTGTCCGGCACTCGGTGTCCGATCCGGTGTTCGACGCCGACACCAACGTGCTCGGCACGATCAAGCTGCTCGAAGCCGCCCGAACCGTGGGGGCGCGCATCGTGTTCGCTTCGACCGGCGGGGCGATGTACGGCGACGGTGTACCCATGCCGACCCCGGAAACCCAACTGCCGAAAACTCAAGCGCCCTACGGCATCAGCAAGTACGGGGCCGAACAGAACCTCGCGCTCTACAACCGGCTCTACGGCGCTCGGCATGTGTCGCTGCGCCTGGGCAACGCATTCGGGCCCCGCCAAGACCCACACGGCGAAGCGGGCGTCGTCGCCATCTTCTGCGGGCTCGTCGCCCGCGGCCAGACACCCACGATCTTCGGCGACGGCCATCAAACCCGTGACTACGTCTACGTCGCCGATGTGGTGCGCGCCTTCCTGGCGGCCGCCGGCTACACCGGCAGCGAGGAAATCTTCAACATCGGGACCGGCAAAGGAACCTCCGTGCGGGAGCTGCTGGCCGCGGTCAACGCTGCGGCCGGCACGGGCATCGCCGCCACCTTCGCCGCGGAGCGTGCCGGAGAGTGGAAGCACGGCGCACTCGACTCCTCCCGCGCGGCAACCGAACTGGGGTGGACCGCCACCACCTCGATCGCCGACGGCATCCGCAAAACCTACCAACAACTCACAGCCTGACCCATGTCCCGGTTCGGTGGCGGATCCGCCACCGAACCGGGCACCGGCTGGGTACGGCGCTGCCGAAAGGTGGAAGACCAGTGGACTGGGCACGACAGCGAGTTCTGATCATCGCGCCGCACCCTGACGATGAGGCGATCGGCTGCGGTGGTCTCATCAGCCGCGTCAAACGCGAAGGCGGGGAGGTCTTCGTCCTGTGGCTGACCATCGCTGACATCCGCGACTTCTCCGAGGCAGGACAATCCACAGCGGAACAACGCCGCCACGAAATGCAAGCAGCACATATGTTTTGGCCGCTCGACGGCAGCCACCTCGCGTTGCCCGGCGCTGCCTACAACCTCCGGCTCGATGCGATGGCTCAAGCTGATCTGGTCGACCTCATCGAACGCGGCGACCATCCACTATCGCTGTCCACACTCGCGCCGACGGTCGTCGCCTTCCCCGACCCGTCCAGCTACAACCAGGACCACGCGGCCGTCGGCTCGGCGGTCGTCACCGTCCTGCGTCCAGGCCCCAACACCTACCGGCACCAACCCGACCTCGTGCTGATGTATGAGGAGGTGGGCGACAGCTGGAGCAAGCATCAATTCGTCGCCCCACGAAACTACTTCGTCGAGCTGACCACCGATGACCTCGACCGAAAGATCGCCGGGCTTCGGGTGCACACCAGCCAATGGCGCGAAAGGCCGCACACCCGTTCAGAAACTGTCCTGCGAGGCGTCGCCGCCGTCCGCGGCGCGCAATGCGGCACTCAGTGGGCTGAGGCATATTGCTGCTACCGGTGGCGCGCATGAACCCGCAAATCCCCGCACAGCGCACAGGCGGCCACGATTCTTGCGCAGGAACCGGAAAGGGTGCTGCGCCAAGGCATGCCGGCAGATCAGGCGGGAGTGAGGGCAGGGCGATTGCGCAGGATTGCGCCGACGGCCAGCACCGACAGCGCCAGCAGGGTCAGCGCGAAGGTCGTCACATCATCGCCGGGAAATGGCCCGACACCAGCCGCTGGCCGGACCTGACGTTCGTCGGTCGCGTGTCATTTCACCACGTCAGCGAGATCTACTCCACCGCGACGGCCACCGTCCTGCTCCTGCCGGACCGGTATGCCGCAGTCGGACAGATGACGCAACGACTGCCCGAAGCAGTTCTACAGGGTTGTCTGCCGCTGACTCCGCGCACGATTCGCAAACGCCGAACTGTTCACACCACCGCAGCTGCACGTCACCGACGGCAGGCGTGTCGCCGACACGCTGGCGTGGTTGATCAAGGCCACTGGAACCGAAACGCATGCCGATCTGATCAAGGAATGCCTGGTCCGACTGGAGATGTTCCGCCTCTCACGTCAGCTGAAGGTGCTCGATGATTTGCTCATATGACGCGGAGCGCGGTGTTGTGGCCTCTCGGGCGGCTACCCTCGGTGCCCGTGGACAGAATCGCAGTGATCGGATGCGGAGGCTCAGGCAAGACCCATTTGGCCAATCAACTGGCCGCGCACCTAAGCCTGCCCCTGACCCATCTCGACGCGGTGTACTACGACGACAAATGGAATCCCCTGCCGCCCAACGAGTTCGAGGCCTTACAGCATCGACTGGTCGAGCCCCGTCGATGGCTGATCGAGGGCAACCACGCGTCCAGCATGGCCATCCGTCTCAGGGCCGCCACCACGGTGATCTTTCTGGATCTGCCGGCCATCACCTGCCTGGTTGGGGTCCTGCAGCGACGCTTGCGTTGCCGAGGCGGTCAACACGCCAACGGCGTCTACGACCGGATCACATGGAGCTTCATCCGCTACATCTGGGGCTACCGCACCACGATGCGCCCGAAAGTCGAATCCCTTCTCGGCGAACATGGAGACCATGCCGACCTGGTCGTACTCACCAGCCGCAAGGCGGTCAACGAGTACCTTGCTCGCGCTGTAACCGAGAGAGCCGACAAGCACTAGCGGCCGACGGCAGCGGGCATGGTGGGCCGCCGGCCGCGACCAGGGTCTCTTGCGACAGCTCGGGCCAGGGTGGGTGACCGGGCATGGAGTTCAGCAAGTACTACCGAACGGATTCCTACGCCGACACCGCACGACGTCACTATCGCTGGTTACAGCAATTGGATTCCGGCGTTCGGCTTCCTGTCCTCCTCGGGCAGGACGGCACAGCACTGCTCTTCGAGCACCTCGAGGGGCACGCGGTCGAACCTGATGACATGCGTTGTGCCGCAATCGTGTTGGGCAAGCTTCATGCCGCCGCGCACCGCGAGTACCTCTCCAGCGCGCGCCTGGATCGACCATTCGTGGTCAGCAACGAACTGACCGTGGCCGACTTCCTCACGCCACGCCGATCCCTCGGCTCGCAAGTGCGCCGATTCCGAGCGCTGCCGGTTGCCCTGTACAAGGACGCCAACGTGCGAAACTTCGTCGTACAGCCGACCGGAACTGCTGTCATCGACTTCGACGAGCTCACCCTGGCACCGTTCGGATACGACCTCGCCAAGCTCATCGTCAGCTGCGCAATGACCCACGGGCATTTCGGTAGAACCAGAGTCAGATCCGCGCTCGATGGGTACAACAGCGAACTGCCGCCCTCCCTGCAATGTCCAGAAGATCGTCTGCGGCAGTATGCGACGCTCCAGCACCTTCTTACTGCGCCTTATCAGGGCCGCCATGGATACCGGTACTCCTGGCTCGATGTCGACTCGTGGAGGTAGGGCCGCATCCGACTCAAGAAGCAGCGGCTGCCCGACCTGAGCTCGTGGATGTCGCCTGCGGGGGTTGTGCGATCCAGAGAGACCTGCGAGCAGTACAGGACTGTGAGCTGGGCGCTCGCAGGTCTTTCCGAATCGCGCGGCTGGCGGGAGCACTTCCAGCCGCAGCAGAGGCTCCCAGCTGCTTTAAGGTGTTGGCCGCGCCCACGTGTCCTATATGGGGCGCATAGCGGACACCGAGCGGTCCCGGGCGGCCGCGATTTCTGTTGGTCGGTTTACCACGGCTCTCCGCCGCCGGCCCGTACCGTCGCGGCCACCGAGCGGCCACGCGCCGCTCCCCGACCGAAAGAGGACCCCATGCGCTGGCTCACCCGCCTGCTCGACCGGTTCGACCGCTACAACGACGTCCAGGCGCACATGAGCGACGGGCGCATCCTGCGCCTGCGCGACCTGCCGCCCGAGGACCGCGAACGGGTGAAGAAGGTGCTCGCCAAGTACCGCCGCCGTCGCCGCTGACTGCCGAAATCGAGCACCGACACCCGATCCGGGTCTCGAATTCCAGTCGCAGAAGAAGGGTGAGGTGTAAGAGTGCGAAGATGCGTCCGGCAACGTAGACTTCCCGACTGATCGATGCTCCACGTTTCTGTACTTTTCCAGTCTTCAGAAATGGGGTGGATCATGCCGGAACCGATGAGTTGGGAGTCCCTCGGACTCCAACCAGCCAGTGTCGACGGGTACTTCTTCGATCCCAACCTTCCCGCGCAGATCGACACTGCAACCGCCAGCGACGACGTTCTCAAGCAGCTCGGCATCCCATCGAGGCCCGATGCAGCGGCCGACGCAGACGCATACACCGCGTGGAAGGCATCCTTTGAAAAGACACTCACCTATATCCCGCCAAAGCTGACCACCTTTCAACGGGCTACCCGCAAGGGACCAATGCAGTCCATGGGCCTTACTTCTTCCAGCTGGGCTGGTGGTGTTATACCGTCGCCAGCGGGCCAAACGTTCAAATACATAACCGGCCGGTGGAAAGTGCCCGCAGCGAACACCCCCACGGCGGGGCCCTTCGCCAATGTGCCCAGCACCCTCGCTTCCGTCTGGGTCGGATTGGACGGCGGCTATGCGACTGGCGCAAATGCCAGCGGAGACGTATTTCAGGCGGGTACGGACTCGATGAACAGTGCCTTCCCCCTCCCAGGGCCGAATGGTGCTGTTGTGTGGACCGAGTGGTTTCCGGCCCCCGGGGTGAACTACGACGGATTTCCGTGTAACTTCGGCGACGACATCTCCGTCGCTATGCAGTTCCTCGGGCCGGTGCTGTGGCCTCTCCCTGGCCTGGGGTCGGTACCTCTAGGCCGCGCTACCATCACCAACCACACAACGAAGAATTTCACCGGCATATACGGGATGGTAGGGCCCCAACCTTCTGGTCCCAATCCATTCGTCGGCAATACCGCCGAATGGATTGTGGAGACTCCGCAGCTCGGCAGCTGCACCAATGTGTTTGCGGCTCTGCCAGCTTTGCGGGACGTCACCTTTGACAACGCTGCCACGGTCGACAGCGCAGGATCAGAATCGGGACCGAAGTCCAAGAGCTTGCAGCTGTTTCAGATGGACAACAGCGGAGTCGGTATTGGCCGCAACAACGGTCAGCCGGGAACCGGCACAGTAGTCGCCATCGGAGGCAAAGACGCGGCGGGCAGAATTCAGGTAGCTCCGCAATTCAACTGAACCGTCAATACGGCGTCGGCCGCTCCACCATCCACCGCATCGCCAGCAGCCCCGGGACGCGCGGCTACCGAAAGCTGCCCGATGAGGATGTCGGCGGCGGTCTCGAGGGCCGCCCGCCGTTGCGTGGTATCCATCGCCTCGCATTCGGTCCACATCACCGTGTTCGCGCCACCGAGACCGACACGCGCCAAGCGCCGGAACTCGCTGCTGGCGACACCCGGCGCATCCAGGTCGATCATCTCCACAGGCAGGCCGCCCATCAGCGAATACGTGGAGACACAGGCCAATTCGACCAGGCGCGCGGTGGTGGCCGGATCCTCGACCATCAGCTTCAGCTGCGCATCCTGACACGAACCACAGCCATCGACCGCGGCCCCGACGAACCGGCCGAGCAAGGCGTGGTCCACCGGTCGACCGAGCGGATCGTCGACGTGGAACTCGAACTCTGTGTGCGATCCAGAGAGACCTGCGAGCAGTACGGGACTGTGAGCTGGGCGCTCGCAGGTCTTTCCGAATCGCGCAGCTGGCGGGAGCACTTCCAGCCGCAGCAGAGGCTCCCAGCTGCTTTAAGGTGTTTTAGCCGATGGGCAAGCTGGTGTCGCAGGTCCCGCAGAAGACACGTGACAGTCGGCAGTCGTTCCGGCATGGGCTCCAGTCGCTGCAGCGGTGGCACTCGGGCCGGTTGCGCTCGCAAGCGGCCGACTTCCAGCAACCGTTGCACACCCAGTGCCCATCGCTGAATCCCCGCATGCGCTGGTAGTCCCACCAGACGAGGTGAAAGACGCCACGGGTTTCGTAGCCGCCATCTGTCATCGTGACGACACCGGCGTGCAGGACGTGGTTGTCGTAGTCGGTACGCATGCGTGCCTCGTGGGCCCGCTTCTCGTGGTGGGCGGTGACGGCGGCGGCGACATCGGTGTCGTCGACCATCCAGCGCCTGCCCTGTCGTGTCGCCGGAACCTTGCTCTCGCCCAGCCACACTCGTCCGTGTCGGGCCGCGGACTGGCGATACCAGTTGTAGGAGTTGCTGCCGCAATCGTCAGCGGCCGTTCGGTATTGGGCGATAGCGTCTGCCAACGTAATCAGCATGCGAGGCCAATGTCTCCTGTGAGTCGTGCCGCATCGTGGGTGCGGCGTCGATGGCGCATCGTAGGAGTTCACGCGGACGCCGCAGCTGAATCGGGGATCAGCGTGTCGGCACTGGGCCCGTCACCATCGCGACCACTATTTCTGGGTCTAGCAGTTGGGGTCTTGGCAGCTGCAGGATCCGGGAAGTGTTGACAGCTGGTCCGGAGGCCCTGATAGGCAGGTTGTCCGGGAAGTGTTGAGAGTGATGATCTGTTGCGCGCTTTACATGACGCGGTAGAGGCCACCGGCCACATGTCCAGCCGCGCGGCTGCCCAGCGACTCGGCGTCAGCGCATCCACAGTGAAGCGATGGCGCAAGGCTTCCCGACTGATTCGGAAAGACCTGCGAGCACCCTGCTAACAGCCCTCTACCACTCGCAGGTCTCCCTGGATCGCACAGGGGTCGGGCAGCATCGGACATTGTCGATATATCGTAGTTATATCTAGTTATGCCGATAATGTGCGTTATGTCAAGTTGGATTCACAGGACGGACCGCGCATTCCGCACCGCGACCGTTACCACCAGTCACCTATCGATCCGAGAACCGGGCGAATGACGTAAATCTCTCTCGCACAGAAGATTTAGATGCCCATGGCCCGTCGGGCCGGATGCCGCGGGCAACCCTGCCGCTCGACAGTCGCCGTCATCCCTGCGACAGCGAACATGATGCGTTGTCATCCGTGTGAACAGACACAGCAGAAGAAGGCTTCCCTCACCCGGTCAGCCCGTGTTCGGTGATCCGGCACCGAGGCGACCGCGCGGATCTCGGCACTGCCGCCACACACGGCCCTGACCGATCGCGCCACCCCGCCTTCACCATTGGGCAATGGCGGCACCCTGGAGCACTCGAAAGGTCGAGCTCCTCCCCACAAACAACCCCGATCTACTTGCCCGGCAACGACCTTGGCAAGTTGAGCGGAACCACGAACGTCTGCACCCGATCTACCTCGACGGCCCTGGCACGCAGCATCGACACCCGCGGCACGACTCCGCGATTCCAGCCCTGAGCGTCAACTCCTGGAACGAGCGTCATTGGCGTCCACTTCCCCCACCGCAACTCAATAGACCAGATCAGCGGGTCGATCCGGTAAGGTCCACCATCGGACTTGATCAAGTCAACCAACACGATGCGATCGAGGCCGATTACCCCGAGAAGCCCTGCCGGGGAACCTCAGTCACAGAGTGTTCCGCTACTCGCCCGGCAGGGCTTTTCGCTGCGACAGATCGACGCCGCACCCTGGCGCTTGAGCGGGCACTCGATACGTGTGGGCGACCCACCGCTTCGAAACAGTCAGCGTTCTGTGTGCGGTGCCGATCAGTTCGCCGTCGACGATCATTGCGGCTCGTGGATCATGAGCATTGTCGTGGCGCACGGATTTTCGTGGCGACTCCGCCATCGGCGAGTGCGATGTCGCGATCGCGCTACCCAAACACAGCACCGCGCCGGTCAGGCTGATCTGGAGTCGAACACAGTCTCGACGATGCTGTCGAGTGACTGGCTCCCGTCGGCGACTGCGGCCATGTAGCCGTCGATGTCCTCAATCGTGGGCAGGCCACTGACACTGATCGTCAGCGGGACATCGGCGCACACTTCGGGATGTGCGCAGACCTGATTGAGGGTTGCCAACACCGAGTCCGCCACGGCCAGCCAGGTGCGTAAGAATCGCAGCCGCCGGTATATGCGGTAGCTGCTGGTGGCCTGTGGCAGGAACAGCTCTCGGCCGTCCCAGCCGATGGATCTCGTTGCGCGCGCGGCCATTGCATCGAGGCTGCGGCGGTGAGCGGCCCGGTCGTAGCTGCTGCGCGCAAGGTCGGCCGTGACCGGTGTCAACGCCGTATGGGAGGGTCGGAGCGCTGTCAGGCATTGCCAGGTGCGGTGCAGGTCACGCCGCAGCTGCACCGGAAGTTCGAAGGTCACCAGCACGTCGGCGGGGATCTTGCGCCGCGCCTGCTCGCCTGCGGTCTGCGTGTTCTGGAAGGTACCCCATATGCGCCGCTGCAGCGACCAACCGGGCAGCACCCCCAGGCGGGCGCCCGGCATCGGGTCCTGGTCGTCGGTGTACAGCTCGAACATGCTGCGCCCGTACATCAGGTGGTCGTGCCCGACGGCGGTCACCAATCGCACGAACAGCCTGGCCGGGTCCTCGCTGCCGAAACCGAGTTCGTCGAGCAAGCCGGCGACGACCGCCGCACCGCGCGCGGGGTCGTGTTCGCCGTAGTCGAGGCCGATCTCGAACGCGTACTGCTGGTGGTCGAAGTCGTCGAGCAGCATCGAGCAGTACAAGCCGCCATGGCCGGGTGGCGCCGAGCCGTCGAATGCGTACGGGTGCAGCGAAACCCGGGACCGGAGCGCTGACATGATCACTGCTCGCCGACGGGGTCGGCGGCACCTGCCGCGCCGTGATGGGTGGATTGTGTTGTGTCCAGCGCACCGAAGGCAGCGATGAGCGTCGCCAGCCGGGACCCGACGTGGTCGAGCACGGGGACGGCGCCGCGCTGTGTGGCCTGGGGCAGCACCCATGCGGCGACGAACAATTCACTCAATTGCGCGATCTGCAGCCGGCTCCGGATGAGCGCCAGCCGCGGGTTGGATACTCCACCGAGTGAGTCGGGTTCGCCGAGATCGAGACCCTCGCTCCGAAATCCCCTGGCTTGCAGTGCTTCGACGACTCGACGGTGGCGGGTGGTCTGCGCGAGCAAGCCCGGCGACATCGCGAGCACGCGTTGGTTGTGCACGATCGTCTCCAGGCAGAGGTCGAGGATGTGTTGAGCGTCGGCGTCGAGCACACGCTCCCATGCGGTGTCGAATCCCGCGAGGCGGAGCTGGTCGTGTTCGTCGACGAGTCCGATCGTCATCGCGGCGCCGGACAACTGCAGCAGCATCGACAGCGGCTCGGACCACACGGCGGCCAAAACGCTGGGGTGGTGGCGGCGCACGCTGGATTGCAGGCGCGCACGGGCACTGTCGGTGGCCACGAACAGTGCCAGCAGCCGCCGGTCGAGGTCGACAACGGCCCGGTCGGAGACGACGTCGTCGAACAGGTCTTGGTAACTGCGCTGAAACGCCCACCCGAACATGTCGGGTCGGTCGCTGCGCATGCGGGCATCCGTCCGGGCAGCCAGCACTGCGATCGGTGTGCGCAACCCGTCATGCAGCAGTTGCCGTCGACGATGCAGATCGTCCAACCCGAGATCGGGCCATGCGTCATCGGTCTCTCGGTGTGCGGCCTCGCATCGGGTGAACAGCTCCGCCATCGCTGCCAGCGGGTGTTGCCATTTGGCGGTTGCCTCGTCCATGCGGCTGAGGGCCGCACATGCTGCGGGCGTGGGCGAATCTCCGACGCGGCGCACCCACGGCCACAGATCCTCGTCGAAGACGGCCATCAATTGTGTGGCCTCGTCGATGATTTCGGTGGCGATCGCGCGGGCCATCAGCTGTGCGATGTTGGTGTCGGAGGTGATCCGGCGGCCCTCGACGGATGCTTCGAAGGCCAGGGCGTCCTGGATCTGACGGCTCGACCGTGACGACACCGGTCCCAGGTTTCGCGCGCGTTGCCCTGCGGCCTGGTGCAGGGTCCAGCGCGGGAAGCCGTCGGTCAGCGCCGCGACGTGATCGTAGAATCCCAACAGTGCTTGAATGTGGGCGTGCATGACGAAGTCGACCAAGTCCGCCAGCGCTAGTTCGGTGCCGGTGGCCGGTGCACTGGGCTGCTTGCCCGTGGCGGCGGCGGTCGCGACCGTCGCCGGTGACGCTGTGACCGGTAGCGCGCGCTCCACCTCCGCCATCACCGGCGCGGCCACGGTCGCCATCCACAGGCGTGCCTCGGCGAACAGGCCACGCCGGGTCAATTCCCGCACGGGGTCGTCGAGTGCGTCGAGCAGCGACGCGAGTTCGGCGATCTTGCGACCGCTGAGCAACTCCCCCACGATCGCCGCGAGTCGTCGTTCGACCCACAGCGGGTCCTCGGTGGGGGTGGCGGGCAAGGTCGTGGAGGTCGACAACGCCACGCCGATCTCCAGCGTATCGGCCAGCAGCCAGTCTTTGTGCTCGAGGGAGGAAACGCACCAGCCGGGGGCCGCGAGCAGGTCCCGCTTTCTGTGCCCGTAGGCCAGCCATTGTCTGCTCAGGTACTGCGCGGCGGTCCTGGATCGGGGATCGGCGGCGGCATATTCGGCGGCGACGTTGGTGATGTCTTTTTCGCGGCTGCGGATCAGTGCGCAGATATCGCTCAACGTCTGCAGCGATGCCAGAGTCCGATTGCGCCGCAGCAGGATCTGCGTATCAGGCTCGCCGCTCGCCGACCGCGAAACCGGCGTCGTCGAACGCGCCAGGTCTTCACCTACGATCGGCAGCAGCCGTCGTGGCTCGAGCAGGTCGTAGAGCTGGGTACGCAGCCGCCCGAACGACAGCACCACGAACCCGCCCAGCAACGCCACGATCACCAGCACCAGGTGATTGGGCTGACGGCCGACGGTCGGCATCATCAACACGATCAGCCCCGACAACACCGCCTGCACATACACTCGCGCGTACACCCGGCCGCCGGGCAGCCGGGTGACCAACGCCCGCACCAGCGCGGTGGTGTCCTTGTAGGCTGTCGACACCACGAACGCGACCGTCGCGAAATAGACGCCGGCCAACGTGCCGGTCACAGCAAGCGCGGCAGCGACGATGCCCTGAACGTTCAACGTCGCCGGCGGAAGCCCGCCACACCAACGCGCCGCCGACGACAGCCACCAGGGAAGCCATTCCCATTCCGCAACAACGTCTTTCAGCGCAGTCCCGAAGCGTTGACTCGCCGAGACCAGGACCACCGCCACGATCGTGGCGACGACAACCCGCCCCAGCAGCCCGAGGGCCGTCCACGACATCGACCTCGACTCCCGAGCGAGCGACCCCGCCCGGGCCGCGAGCAACGAAACCGCGCTACGCCCAACCAACACACGACGGCGCGTCCGCCAGTATCTCGCTGTCGACATCGTGCGTGCCCGCCACCCCAGAGCACGACTGGCTAGATTCACCGACACCCTTTCCGGGTAAGCACTTTCACCTCACAGGCCGATCCGATTCCGCCAGGCGACCCGCCCGATTCAACCATCCGCGACGTCTCCCGCCAGACACGCCCCGCGACGTGGTGACACTCACCGGGAAAACACGCAGACGGCCAGGGGCCGCGCATCGCCTCGCCGAGAGCATCGCCCTGCCCCCAACCTGCAGCGCTCACCCTCACCCGGGCGCGATGCGGCCATCCCGCACGGCCTCGTCTACCGATGCCCGACACACTCGGCGACCGGATCATCGGCACCGCTCGCATGCTGGTTCAGCAGGCACACGACGCAGCCGCGGTCCCCGGCGATTCCACGCCCGCTACGCATCGTTGGTTTTCCCGCCGGACAGCGACAGCCAACCGTTGGGGTCCTTGGCGGTCACTCGGCCGGAGATGTAGCCGGTCAAGGCATCCGATTGCATCGATCCTGTGTCGCCGATAGAACCCGTGGCCGGCAGCGGGCCGGTGGCGTTGTAGCCGAGCGGGCTGGACGCCTGGTTCAGGTTCGAATTGATTCGTGCTCGTGAAGGACACCCGTTGGCCGGCACTACGATTCATCATTCGGACGCCGGGTCGCAAGCGATCCGCGGTCGCTGTGCAGGACACAACCGGCTACGTGCGCCCGGCGGGCCACCGCGTTGTTGAACGCGCGGACGGCCAACACCGATTTCATCCGTACGCGGAAGTGGTCATCTCACCGTCGATGCGGCAGGAGGTCACCGGTGAACGCGGTGTCCAGGCACCGCATGGTGCGGTCCAGAACCTTGGCCAGATCCAATTCGGGTCGGGCCAGCCAGTGCTCGTACCCTGCCACGGCGGCGCCGAGCGCACAGTGCGCTACCGTCTGCGGGAGCAGGTCGGTCACCGACCCGCCCAGACGGGCGGCCACGAATTCCGCGACCACGGCACGCCAGTCCCGGTAGCGCAGTGTGGAATGTGCTTGCAGGACGGGAACTTTCAGGATCAGTTCCATCCGCTTGCGGTGCCACGGCACGTGGGCCTGATCGAAGCGGTTGAACTCGATCACCACGGTGCGCACCGCGTCGATGACGGGCTGGTCCGGCGGGCACTGCGCGAACAGCTCGCGCATGCCCTGCAACTGCTCGGTGAAGTTGCCCCAGACCACGTCGTTCTTGGATTCGAAGTAGCGGAAGAATGTCCGCTTGCTGACCCCGACCTCGGCGGCGATGTCCTCCACGGTCGTCGCCTCGAAGCCGTGGCGTTCGAAGAGCTCGAAGGCCACGCGCTCCAATTCGACTGCGCTGGTGGAGGGTTTGCGACCTGCGCGTCCGCTCGCGGCCGCGGATTTCCCGCCGCCGGACCCTTCCATTTTGTCACCCGATGACATTATGCTGCGTCTCACACTCCCTCCACCCGATTCATCGCAGGAGCAGCCATGTCGGAATCCATCACCAGCCAGACAGTAGTCGCCGACGACGCCGCGCTGATCGAGGACGAACTCCTCGTCGAGGACGTCTCGATCGACGGCATGTGCGGTGTCTACTGACTTCGACCCGGCCGGGGCTTACGCCCTGGCACCGTCGGTTTCGCTGCGGCCGGAACCGTTCGGGGCACTGGTCTACGACTTCACCACCCGCCGCCTGTCGTTTCTGAAGACACCGCAACTGGTGACCGTGGTCCGCGGACTCGGCGCTCACCGGGACGCGACCGCCGCGGTGGCGGCCGCCGGGATCCCGACCGGCGAACACCGCAGTTATTTCCGGGCACTGGCGACACTGCTCAAGGCGGGCACCATCACGCCCCGGACCGCGACCGACGAACAGGACCACCGATGAAACTGGTCGACCATTTCACCCGCGGCCTGGACGCGCCGATCTGCCTGACCTGGGAACTGACCTATGCGTGCAACCTGGCATGCGAGCACTGCCTGTCCTCGTCGGGCCGCCGCGATCCCCGCGAGCTCTCGACCGCGGAATGCATGGCGTTCGTCGACGAACTCGAGCGCATGCAGGTCTTCTACGTGAACATCGGCGGCGGCGAGCCGACCATCCGTGGCGACTTCTGGGACCTGCTGGACTACGCGGTGGACCATCACGTCGGAGTCAAGTTCTCCACCAACGGAATTCGGCTCACACCCCAGCGGGCACGGCAGCTCGCGAAGACCGACTACGTCGACGTGCAGATCTCCATCGACGGCGCCACCGCCGAGATCAACGACGCGGTCCGCGGTCCCGGATCCTTCGCGACCGCCCAGCGCGCCATGGAGAATCTCGCCGAGGCGGGCTTCGAGAATTTCAAGATCTCGGTCGTGATGACCCGCCACAATGTGGGCCAGCTCGACGAATTCAAGGCCATCGCCGACCGATTCGGCGCGCAGCTGCGCATCACCCGGCTGCGGCCGTCCGGCCGGGGCGCCGATGTCTGGCACGACCTGCACCCGCGGATCGAGCAGCAGCGGCAGATCTACGACTGGCTGGTGGACCACGGCGACGGCGTGCTCACCGGCGACTCCTTCTTCCATCTCAACGCCCTCGGCTCCACCCCGCTGCCCGGGCTGAATCTGTGCGGCGCGGGCCGGGTGGTCTGCCTCGTCGACCCGGTCGGCGACGTCTACGCCTGCCCGTTCGCCATCCACGACGAATTCCTGGCCGGCAATGTCCGCGACGTCGGCGGCTTCGAAAACGTCTGGCGCACTTCGGAACTGTTCACCGAGCTGCGACAGCCGCAGACCGGCGGCGCCTGCGCCTCCTGTTCGGCCTACGACTCGTGCCGGGGCGGCTGCATGGCCGCGAAGTTCTTCACCGGGCTGCCGCTGGACGGACCCGATCCCGAATGCGTGCGCGGCGGTTCCGAACTCGCGCTCGCCGCGGTCGGAACACGACCCCAGCCGGACAAGGACCACTCCCACACCGGCCTGCGCCGACCGGTGGTGCTGGGTATGCCCGGGCCCCACGGCGGCACGGCCGCACCCGATCGGGCCTGTGACACCAGCCCCCTCGCCGGCCTCCGCTGACCATTTCTACTGCTGGACAAGGATTCTCATGGCAAGCACCCGCGACTGGTTCGAATCCGTCGCCGAGGCCCAGCGACGCGCCGAGAAACGTGTCCCCAAGTCGGTGTACCTGGCATTGCTGGCCGGGTCCGAGGCGGGCACGACGCTGAGCGACAATGTCGCCGCCTTCGGCGAACTCGGGTTCCGCCCGCACATCGCCGACCTGCCCGCCACCCGCGACCTCGCCACCACTGTGCTGGGACAGGAGATTTCGCTGCCGGTGATCTGCTCGCCCACCGGTGTGCAGGCGGTCGACCCCGAGGGCGAGGTCGGCGTCGCGCGCGGCGCCGCGCAGTCCGGGACCGCGCTGGGCCTGTCCTCGTTCGGCTCGAAGCCCATCGAAGAGGTCGTCGCCGCCAACGACAAGACGTTCTTCCAGATCTATTGGCTGGGCAGCAAAGACACCATGGTCGCCAAGATGGACCGGGCCCGCGAGGCCGGGGCCAAGGGCCTGATCGTCACCCTGGACTGGGTTTTCGCCACGGCCCGCGACTGGGGCAGCCCCGCGCTGCCCGAACGCATCGACCTCAAGACCGCGGCCAGTTTCGCGCCGCAGGTGCTGGCCCGGCCGGGCTGGCTGCTGCGCTTCGGCCGATCCGGAAAACTGCCCGATCTGACCACGCCCAACCTGGTGCCGCGCGGCGAGCAGGGCCCGACCTTCTTCGGCGCCTACGGCGAATGGATGGGCACCCCACCGCCGACCTGGGACGACCTGGCCTGGATGCGGCAGCTGTGGGACGGGCCCTTCCTCATCAAGGGCGTCGGCCGGCCCGATGACGCCAAGCGCGCCATCGATATCGGGGCCACGGCCATCTCGGTGTCGAACCACGGCGGCAACAATCTCGACACCACGCCCGCCGCGATCCGCATGCTGCCCAGCGTCGCGGACACCGTGGGCGACCAGATCGAGATCCTCCTCGACGGCGGCGTCCGGCGCGGCAGCGACGTGGTCAAGGCGGTGGCGCTGGGCGCGCGGGCCGTCATGATCGGCCGGCCGTACCTGTGGGGCATGGCCGCCGCCGGCGCGCACGGGGTGCACAACGTCCTCGAAGTGCTCCGCCAGGGCATCGACTCCACCCTGTACGGCCTGGGACGCGCGTCGATCCACGACGTCACCCGCGAGGATGTGCTGATGCCCGACGGTTTCACGCGGGGCATGTAGTGGAGGGCGGACCGGTTGCGGTGGTCACCGGCGCGGCACGCGGGATCGGTGCGGCGACCGTCCACCAACTGGCGGGCGAGGGCTGGCGGGTCGTCGCCATCGACATCTGCGGTGACGACCCCGGGCTCGGATATCCCCTGGGCGCCCGGGAACAGTTGCGAGCGGTCGCCGAACCCCACGACGGCGCGGTCCTGGATGTCGTCTGCGATGTCCGGGATGCCGAACAACTCTGCGCCGCAGTCGAACTCGCCAGTGATCGGTTCGGCCGGCTGGATGCGGCGGTGGCGGCCGCGGCCGTCATGACCGGCGGGCGGCCGCTGTGGGAGACCACCAGCGCGGACTGGCAGCCGATGTTCGACATCGGCGTGCACGGCATGGCCAACCTGGCCCGCGCGGCCATTCCGCTCATGCTCGACCGGCCGGCGCCCCGCACCGGCCGCTTCCTCGGCGTGGCCTCCGCCGCCGCCCATCACGGCATGTGGCGCCTGTCCGGCTACAACGCCGCCAAACACGCTGTGGTCGGGCTCATTACGGGACTCGCCCATGATCTGCGCGGCACCGGGATCACGGCCACCGCCGTCTCCCCCGGCTCCACGCGGACCGCGCTGCTGACCGAGACCGCCCGCCTCTACGACCTCGCCGACGCCGACGAGTTCGCGAAGCATCAACTGCTGAACCGCATCCTGGAACCCGAGGAGGTCGCGAACGTGATCACCTGGCTGTGCCGGCCCGAAACCGCCGTCCTCACCGGCAGCGTCGTGCACGCCGACGGCGGATTCCAGCGGTGACCACCCGGATCCGCCTCGACCGCCGGGTGCGCCGATTCGACGGCGGGCGAATCGTTCTCGGCGGTGCGCCGATGCGGGTGTTGAAACTGAGCGAAGCCGGGGCACGCCGCGTCGACCAGTGGGCCGCGGGCGCACCCGTCGGCGGCCATGCCACCGATCAGGCGTTCCTGCGACGGCTCGTCGGCACCGGGATCGCCCATCCGGCGAGCTCGACCAGCACTTGCACGCCGGACGACGTGACGATCGTCGTTCCAGTAAAGGACAACCATCGCGGCATCGACCGCCTGCTGCCACACACAGCGCAGATCGCCGCCCGCATCATCGTCGACGACGGGTCCGTGCCGCCGATACCGGCAGCCGCTGTGCGCCACGACAATTCATGTGGACCGGCAGCCGCCCGCAATTCCGGATGGCGGCTCGCCGACACCGACTTGATCGCTTTTCTCGACTCCGATACCGAGCCCTGCCACGACTGGCTGGAGCATCTCCTCCCGCTGTTCGACGACCCGGCCGTCGCCGCGGTGGCGCCACGAATCGTCTCCGGGAACAACGGCGTCGTCGGACCCTACGAAGCGAACCGATCCAGCCTGGACATGGGCACCGACCCCGCCGTGGTCCGGCCCGACGGCCACGTCCGATACGTGCCCAGCGCGGCCCTGGTGGTCCGCCGCTCCGCACTGACGGCCATCGGCGGATTCGATGAGACACTCCGTTTCGGCGAGGACGTCGACCTCGTGTGGCGGCTGGCCGATGCTGGATACACCGTTCGCTACCAACCCGATTCGACCGTCTACCACGAGCCGCGGCAGACCCTGGGCGCCTGGCTGCGACAGCGCTTCGACTACGGCACCTCGGCGGCTCCGCTCGCCGAAAGGCATCCGCGTCTGCTGGCCGCCATCCGCACTCCGCGCTATTTCGCCGCCCAGTGCGCCCTGACCGCCGCCGGGCGGCCCGGGCTGGCCGCTGTGATCGGTATCGTCGCAGCCGGACACTCGACGATGCGACTGCGACGACTCGGCATTCCGCTCCGCACCGCGGGGGCGCTTTCGGCGACTGCTCAGCTGCGGCTCATCGAGCAAGTGGGCGTGGCGTTCCGGACCATATGGTGGCTGCCGGGACTGTGCCACAGGCGAACTCGCGCCCTAGCGCTGATCTCGTTCGCCCGGGTCGCGATTCCCGCATTGCTGCGGGGCCGGGGCCTGCGTTGGACGGCTCTGCGCGCACTCGACGACGCGACCTATGGTCTCGGTGTGTGGGCCGGGTGCCTGCGCCACCGCACCGGCGAACCGCTCCTGCCCACCCTCGGACAGCCGGAATCGAGTGCACAGCAATGAATCTCGGCGACATGCGTTTCCCCCCGCTCAGCGACCGCATCCACCGGACCGTGCTCGCCATCCCGCTGGGCGCCACCGAACAACACGGCCCGCATCTGCCCCTCGACACCGACACAACCATCGCCGCCGAACTGTGCCGCAGACTCGCCACCCGACGGCCCGATATTGTTGTCGCGCCTCCGATCCCCTACGGCGCGAGCGGCGAACACGCCAGCTTCCCGGGCACGCTGTCCATCGGCCACCGGGCCCTCGAACTCCTCCTGCTCGAACTCGTCCGCTCCGCAGACGCCTTCGCCGGTGTCGTCCTCGTGAACGGGCACGGCGGCAATCTCGCCACCCTGCACACGATCGAGAAGACGCTGACCGCCGAAGGCCGCAGGCCGCTCATATGGTCGCCGACCGGATACAGCACCGACAGCCATGCAGGACACATTGAAACCTCGGTCATGTTGGCGATCGACAGCGACAGCGTCGCAATGGAATCCGCGCAGCCAGGCGACACCCGCCCGCTCGCCGAGATCATGCCGATCCTGCGGCAGTACGGCGTCGCGGCGGTCAGCGCCAACGGAGTCCTTGGCGACCCCACCACAGCCGACCACACGGCTGGGCACGAGCTGCTGGCGCGGTGGACAGAGGCACTGGTCGACAGTGTAGCCGACCGCATTCCGCTCTTCCTCGAATAGCCCAGAGGGACAATCGCATTCGGCGCACAGCACAGCACGCAGAGTGCGCCGAATTCAATTGCCCTGATCACCCTCTTGTCCTGGCACGACAATTGCATTTCGTTGTGCGGCTGGCATTTTCGCTCGTAGCAGAGCTGTCTTGCATGTGTTTGGTGATGGCGGCGCCAGTGGGTTCCGGCCAGCACATGGGTGAGGGTGCGGGCCGGCAAACGGCGGATGTCGGCGACTGCGATTTGGCCCAGCCCGTCATTATTGACGAACACGACGCCTAATCGCCACCAAAGCGGCCCGAGCGGCGCGTACCTCGTCCATGGTGAGCGCAGGTGAGGGCAAGCGTGTCTCCGCAGGCCGCATACCGTCCAGCAGCAGCGCCAGATACCGGTGCGAGATCTCCGGCCGCACCGAGTCGGCAAACGCTGCGACGGCGTGCACCATCGAGATCACCGCGAAGAAATCGGACGGTGCTACATCCGCCCGAACCTCGCCGTTGACCCGGGCACGGTGGAGTAAATCTTCCACAGCGGGCGAAACCGCCGCCTCGAACCGATCGAAGAACGTAGTTCCGTCAGCCAGCTCGGTCATGGCGATCGCCACTCCACGATTGCCGGCCACATGTTCACAACTCCGCTCCAGCAGCTTGGTAAGCCCCGACCAGGGGTCAGGGTCGCGCACGGCCTCAACCGCATTCGCCTCGAGCTGGGTAACGTATCGATCCAGAATCTCGGCAACCAGCTCGGATTTGTTCGCGAACCGCCGGTACACAGTGCCCACGCCGACCCCCGCCGCGTGCGCTACGTCATCGAGTGTTACATCGACTCCGCGCTCGGCAAAGAGTCGCTCGGCGGCGGCCAGTATCCTCGCCTGATTTCGCATGGCGTCCGCTCGCATACGACGGGTTTCGATGGGCGGTTCACATTCGGTCATTGTGTAGGATTCTTATCTCAGACCACGTAGCAGAACGCATGGTCAACGGGCCGACTATCCACCTGGTGTCACTTTTAAACTGCCATTCGTCATCATTGACGAACTAGCCTGTGAGTCTGCATTATTGTCGCGTATAAGTGGCGGCTCGGTGTATCCCAGTTGACACACCCTCGTGTGAAGTGACACTGGTGTGATGGTTTTACGACCACCACCCTGTCACTCCCACACCTGGATTCACCCTCTCACCCACAGAAGCGATCCCATCGTCACCAACGACCTGGCCGATATTGCACCTTGGCCCGCAGGCATTGTTCCCGGAGTTTTTGGTGTGCCACAGCGTCGATCGAGCGTCCTGCAATCGAGTCCAAAAGGGTGTGCAGGCGTCGGTAGAACTCATCGATCGTCAATCCAAACGTAGGCAGAATGTGTTCGTGTCCGCCTCCGTATGGCGCCCACTTAACTGCAAATTTGAGTATGTCGTTCTCGATACTAGTCATCTTTGTCCGATCATCTTGTCAGCTGCATCGCTCCCGCGCACGTGTGGCACTCGACCGCGTCGCTCGCTTTAACCACCCTTCGGGCCGGTCAACTTCTTCTTTTCCTCGAAGCATGTGAGGCGTCTATTCAGACCAGGATTGTTGTCGCGTGCTTGCTGGCTGATTTCGCCCGGCCACCGTTCCGGATGTGGGCGAGCAGGCCACCGGCGGCGAGGACCTTCCGTTCCCCGTCGGTAAGATCGATCGTCAACACGATCGGCTCGACATGGTCGGAGACCTCGACAGTGATTGTCTTGTCCCCGTCGAGCAGCGCCTGCCGCAGGCCAACGATGCTCCAGTGCTGGCCGACGTCGAAGGACGGTGCGTCGGTGGGCAGGACGAGCGGGGCGATGCCAGCGGCGATGAGGTTTCGCCGGTGAATGCGGGCGTAGCTCTTGGCGGCGATGACCCGGACACCGAGGTAGACCGGGATCAGGGCGGCGTGTTCCCGGGAGGACCCTTGGCCGTAGTTGTCACCGGCCACGATCACCCCACCACCCCATTGCTGGGCCCGGTCGTGAAAGTTCGGGTCGTGGCGGGCGAACATGAATCTCGCGCACAGGGCGATGTTGGACCATACCGACATCGCGATCGCGCCGTCCGGGGCCATGTCACCGGTGGAGATGTCGTCTCCGACAGTGATCAGCACGCGAGCCTGCAGTTTGTCCGACACCGGTTCGGGCACTGGAGGGGAGACCAGGTTGGGTCCTCGTTCCACGACGATGCCAGCGCGGACATCGTCGGGAAGCCGGTCGCTGATCAGCGTGTCGTGCATGCCGGTGTCGGGGGCGTGGCTGGCTCGGATCTCAACCGCCGGCCGGCTCGAGGGGTCTGTGATTCGACCGGTCAATGCGGATGCTGCCGCGGTGGAAGGGCTGCACAGATAGACCTGATCCTCGGCGGTGCCGCTGCGCCCGGGGAAGTTGCGGTTGAACGTCCGTAGAGAGGCAGCGCCCTGCAACGGGGCTTGCCCGATTCCCACGCACGGCCCGCACACGGGTTCAAGCATGCGCGCCCCAGCCTGCATCAGATCCTGATAGACCCCGGATTCGATGATGGTGCGCAGGATCTGCCTGGATCCGGGGGTCACCGTCATCGCGACCCGAGGATGCACGGTGCGTCCGCGCAGAGCGGCGGCGACCGTGGCGAGGTCCTCGTAGGAGCTGTTGACTGACGAGCCGACACAGATCTGTGAGATCGGGGTGTCGGGGAGTTCGGCGACGGGCAGTACGTTGCCCGGTGAGTGGGGGACCGCGACGAGTGGGACAAGTTCGGACAGGTCGATCTTGATGGTCTCGTCGTATACGGCGCCGTCGTCGGCGATCAGCGGTTCGAAGTCCTCTTCGCGGCCCTGCTGAGTCAGCCACTGACGGGTTTGATCATCAGAGGCGAAGACTGCGGTGGTGGCACCGGTCTCGATGATCATATTCGCGATGGTTGCGCGTCCGGACGTTGACAAGTGAGTGAGGGCAGGGCCGTAGAACTCGAATACGGCGCCCCGGCCACCACGGACACCGTAGCGGCGCAGGATTTCCAGGACGATGTCCTTCGGTTCGACAGCGTTGCGCAGTCCGCCGACCAGTTCGACGCCGATCACCCGTGGGCAGGGGAAGTCGAACCCATAGCCACCCATCGCGACGGCGACCTCGAGACCGCCAGCGCCTGTTGCGAACATGCCGGCCGCCCCGGCGGTGGAGGTGTGGGAATCCGCGCCGAGTACGAGCTCACCCGGTTTGGTGAATCGTTCGAGGTGAATGTAATGCGAGATCCCGTGCCCGGCTGGGGAGTACCGCACCCCGTACTTCTCGCAGAAGGTGCGCAGGTAGCGGTGATCCTGCATGTTCTTGTCGTCGATCTGCAGGACGTTGTGATCGACGTACATCACCGCGAGCGGTACCTGGATGGAGTCTATGGCGAGTTCTTCGAACTGCATCGCCGCCATGGTGCCGGTGGCGTCCTCGATGAGGATCTGGTCGGGGCGCACGGTGATGTCCGTGCCTGGGGTGAGCTCGCCGGCGATTAGGTGTCGGCGCAGGATCTTGTATGTAAGTGTGTCGGCCATGGCAGGATTGCTTTCGCTGGTTCGGAGGGGAGGTGAGCAGCAGGGGCCGCGAAATTATCGTTGGAGGAGCATCAGTGCGCGTGAAACCAACCCCGTCTGGATGCGAATCGATTCGGATCCCGCGCCTCGCCTGCTCGGGAGCATGGTTTTGACACCGAGTCTGGCCATGACGATTCAGCCCCTTGGGGCGAATTGCGCTGCCGCCCTATAGGAGCGGGGAGCCGACAACCTACCGCGGAGTCGTTTCGTTGCCCTGTTGCCGCCCGGGTATGACGAAGCGAAGGGTCGCGAGGACGACAGAGGCGACGACTACTGGCACTACAGCTGCCCGTCATAGTGCACCGCCGCACCAGACGACCCTAGAAGGCGGGTAGTCATGCGTCATGGCCATCGAGCGCGTGACCAGCCACCAACTCACAGAACTACTACGGCATCGGTATCTCGTTTCCGGCCGAGCTCTGCGGAATATCGGGCCGCGTTTTCGACGTATTTGGCGACGCCGCTGTGATGTGCGGTCTCGAACTCCACACGGTTTCGATGTGGCCGGAAGATCTTGGCAGGGAAACCGAGCGCTCGGGTTCCTTCGGGCACGTGGGTGCCTTCGGTCAAGAGGGTGCCGGCACCTACGAGACAGGACTTCCCGACCACGACAGCATGAAGGCAGGTGGACATGGAACCGATCAATGACCCCGCTCCGATGGTGGCGCCCTCGAGATGCGCGTTGTGCCCGACAACGCAGTCGGCACCGATAACAGTCGGCCACTGTTCGGAGGTGTGCAACACCGTGCCGTCCTGAATGGAGGTTCGTGCACCGATGCTGATTCGGCCGAAGTCCGCACGCAGCACGGCAGTCGGCCAGATCGACGCATGCTCGCTAATGCTCACCGCACCGATGACGACCGCATCGGGATGAACGAAGGCGGTGGGATGAATGTCGGGAACCTTGTCACCGAGAGGGTAGATGGTCATCGCTCCTAGTTCCTTTCGCTAAAGCGATTCCGATGCTTGAGCCAGTTGTCGGGATCGGCCACGCGGCCTCAGAGGCCGGTCAGCGAGACAGGTGCCGGTTATCAAGAACATTTGTCTCGCTCTTGACCGCCGCCGATGACCCACTCGAACGCGGCGGCATTGGAGCGTGCACCCTGGGCGGCCTTGGACCGGTTGACTTCACCGAGTTCGGCGAGCGTCTTCTCGGACAGTTCCACGAGGGAGCCGAACGTGGTGGGTTTCAGCCAGTCGGGGCGGGTGGCGAACAGCAGGTCCTCGCTGGCGGTGTTGCCGCTGGCGCCGGGTGCGAACGGGCAGCCGCCCAGTCCGCCGAGAGCGGCGTCGACGGTCATCGCACCTGCTGCGACCGCGGCGAGACTATTTGCAATCCCCAGTCCCCAGGTGTCGTGACCGTGGTAGACGATGCCCCGCTGCGGGGTTTCGAGCCGCACTCGGGAGATGAGTGAGTAGACCTCGGAGGGGACAGCCTGGCCGAGGGTGTCGCAGACGACGACGTCTACGGCACCGTGGGCGCGCGGATCGTTGGCGATGTCGATCACCCGCTGCTCCGGCACCCGGCCCTCGAACGGGCAGGTGAACGACGTCGCGATGCACAGCTGGATGCTGCCGCCGATCTCTTGAGCAAGTTCGATCGCGGCCGGCATCGCGGCGAGGCTGTCTTCGGTGGAACGTCCAATGTTCGCCTGGTTGTGCGAATCGGAAGCCGAGAAGCAGTACTGGAAATGGCGCGCGCCGACAGCGGCGGCCTTCTCCACGTGCCGCGGCGTCGCCACCCACACCCAGCAGTGGTCGAGTTCTTCGGGGGTCAGCTCGGAGATCACCTCGACGGTGTTCGCCATCGGTGGGACGAGGTCAGGGCGGGCCATGGATCCGATCTCCAGTGCGGGCACGCCGAGTTCGAGGAGTCGCCGGGCGATCTCAAGTTTCCGGGCGGTGGGCAGCATCTTGCCTGTCAACTGCAATCCGTCGCGTAGGGTGACGTCGCGGAGCAGGGTGCGTGATTCGAAGGACTGAGTCATGAGTTGCTGCCCGCGGTGTCATTGACGATGGCGTCGATCTGTTCCGGGGTCTTGCCGAGCAACGTTTCGAGGACCTCCCGGGTGTGCTCGCCGAGATCGGGTCCAATGGAGCGGATGGGCAGCGACTGTCCACCGATCACCGGGACGATCCCTGGGAACCCGACCTGCTTCGGTTCGGCCTGACCGATGTCGACGGTGAACTGCTGGATCATGTTGCGCGCCACGTATTGTTCGTCGGCGCAGATGTCGGCGGCGGTGTTGATCGGCCCCGAGGGCACGCCGGCCGCGTCCAGGATCTTCAGCGCCTCCTCGCGTGAGTACCGGATGGTCCACTGACCGATCGCGGTGTCGAGTTCGTCGCGGCGCGCCCACCGTCCGGCGTTGGTGGACAGGTCGGGGTCGGCCCCGAGGTCGGCGCGACCGATGGTGTCCATGTAGCGGCGGAAAATGGCGTCGCCGTTGCCGGCGATGATGATGCTGTTGCCGTCACTGCAGGTGTATGCGTTCGACGGGGCGATGCCCTCCATCCTCCCGCCGACGCGTTCGCGTTTGATTCCGTACGCGAGGTAGTCGGGGATCAGTGACTCCATCATCGACAGGATCGATTCGTTGAGTGCGACGTCGATGATCCGGTGCGGTAGGGAGGGGCCCTGTGTTCCGGCGACCTTTGCAGCTTCGCGTTGGAACAGGGCCATCACCGCCCCGAAGGCCGCGTAGAGGCCAGCGATCGAGTCGCCGATCGACACTCCCACCCGCACCGGTGGCCGGTCCGGGTCGCCGACGAGTTCACGGAGTCCGCCGGCAGCTTCCGCGACCGCGGCGAACCCCGGGCGCTGCGACATCGGCCCGGTCTGCCCGAACGCGGAGATACGGGTGATCACCAGGTCCGGATTCGCCGCATTCAACGCGTCCGGTCCGATGCCCCACTTCTCCAGCGTGCCGGGCCGGAAGTTCTCCAGCAGGATGTCGCACTTGGCGGCGAGGTCGAGGGTTAGCTGGCGGCCCTCCTCGGTGCGCAGGTCCAGCACGATCGACTTCTTATTGCGGTTTATCGTGCGGTAGAGCATCGAGGTGGCGCCGGAGTAGAGCCGCCAGTTACGCAGCTCGTCGCCTGTTTTCGGGCGCTCCACCTTGATGACCTCGGCCCCGAAGTCGGCGAGCATCCGGCCCGCCGTCGGAGCAGCGATGTAGTTACCCAACTCAAGTACCCGAATCCCTTCGAGTGGCCGAATGGTGTTGTCGGAGAACATGGTGATCCTTCAGATGGTCGGATGTTGCCGCGAGAGCGATGCGTAAAAGACCGACACGGCGTCACCGAAACGGATCAGCTTGGCGAGTCGAATGTGCTCGTATCCGTACGAGAGCCCGTCAATGGGTTGTTCGAGCATCCACCGCCCTGCCGCTGTCGACATCAAACCCATCAACAGGGTCTCGACGAATGTCGTTATCGGTACCTCTCGGCCAGCCAGGGGTCGAGGACTGCCATGGCATTGTCATATCCGTTGACTCCGCCCCGTTCGAGCGGGCCGCCGAAGTGCGTTCCGTCCACGGCCTCGACCGTCAGGTCTGCGGCTCCGAGAGCATCCGAGAAAGCCGCGACGTCCGACGGGAAGGATGCCTGGTCACCGGTGAACTCGACAAGCAGCGTCGGCACAGTCACACCCGGGGCACAGCGCAGGAAGCCCGCGTTGCTCGTATTGGCACTCCAGGTCGACATCCAAGCCTCGGCCGTGGAGAGTCGGCCGAAGCCGACCAGGCCGTAGTCGGTGAGGTCGGGACGGCGGCCGAAAACCGACCCATACGGACGCTTGCTGGGATCCAGGGAGAGGTCGATGTTCCGAAGATCGGCGTCGGTGCGGTACACCGTGATCAAGCCGGGTGCGATCGCCCGCCGCCGATCACTCAACTGACTACTTTCCTTGAAAGCGGAGTTGGCGGCAGCCGACGTCGACGCCAGGTCCGCGGCACGAGCGTCAATGCGGGCGATTCGCTCGGCCTGTGCGGCCCGGTAGCGGGCGACGAATTCCTCGGTGTAGGTGGTCGGCTCGGGGGCATCGCGGAAGCCATTCCCCGACGCGAACGGATCGAGCGCGTGGTCGACGGACATCGGATCGCGCTCGTCCACCACGGACGGATCGATCATCCGCAACAAGATCTCGCCCTGCCCCGGATGCGGTGCGACGAACGCGACTCCGTCGGGCAGCGGCATCTCAGTCTCGGCGAGCGCGACTGGCCGTCCCGAAGGAGTGCGGTCGATCCGTTCCCCGGGCGACAGTGCCGCCTGCTGGCAATAGAAGGCGGCGAGCGGGCCACCGCCCGAATGACCGAGCGCGACTACATGAGTGAACCTTGCCTGCCGCAGGAAGGCCTGGCCCGCGGCGAAGTCGATGATGGCCCGCTCGTGCAGCAGGTTGAGATCGTTGTTCGGCGATCGGGAACCCTGCGTCCACACCGCGTATCCCGAACGCAGCAACCGCGCCACCATCCCGTGATCGGTGACGTCAGCACGGGGATGCATAAGTGTCACGACGGTCCGTGCGGCCAGCGGCGTACGCAGCACGCCAGATACCTTGGCACCGTCGGCGGTGGTCAGGTGGTGCACCTCGGTAGTCACGTACTCGGGCATCGTCTCGGACTCGATATGCCGACCAGCACCCAGCCCCTTGGCCGACCCGCTCACCGGTCGACCACCTTCAGTGCGTCCTTGTTCCACTGGGATATGCGCCAGCCGTCGAGTCCGGCCACCCAGCTATACCAGACCGCATGCCGTACGCCAGTGGCCCGGCGGTCTACGACGATCGGGTTCGCCGACGATACCGCAAAGTACGGCCCCACCTCGACAACGTCCGCGCCCGGAATCGAGCGCGCGACATCGATGATCGAGTCGTTCTCCGGAACGTCGAGGATATAGAGACGGTTCAGTTCCGCACTCATTTCTCGGTAGCCTCCTCCAACAGCGTCTGCTGCTCGGCCCACTTCTCCGCCCGCTCGACGATGAGTTCAGCTTTGCGCACCAAGAGCTGATCCAGCGTCCCGCCCGGCTGCTGGACGACCTCGACGAGTGCGTCGACCGTTAGATTCGCGTCGAGGTGCTCCTGCGGGGCCACCGGTCGGAGGGCGCGGGTGAACTCGATCAAGTAGCCGTTCGGGTCGTGGGTGTAGATCGACTCGATCGTCTCGTGCTGGATCTGCATTTCGACCGGCCAATCGCTGGCGTCGAGCCGACGGCGGTACTCCATAAGCTCGTCAGCAGAGTCGACATGCAACGCGAGATGCCGCGAGTTCACGAACCAGTCCGGCGTCCCAGCGCCGAACCGGGCGTAGACGTCCCCGGCGCCCTCACTCATGTCCGGCCCATCGAGGCCGAAGTAGTAGAAGAATGCGATCCGGTCAGCCTTACCGATGTCGAAGAAGAAGTGTATGAAGTCCGGATGGTCCGGCCCGCCCCAGCCTGCGGCGCAGACCGAATGGACGACGGGAAAGCCCAGCGTGTCCCGGTAAAACCGGACCGTGCTGGCAGGGTCGAATGTGGGGAACGCGGCATGATCGACGCCAGCCACTAGGTGTTTGTCGTGCAGCGATGTCATCGGTTGCACCGTCCTTTCATGGGTTACCTAACGTGTCAATGAGCGGGTGCGCAGGCGTGTTCTGCGGCATCGATCCTGAGTAGCGATCCCGCTCCGGGAATATCGACCGACAGTCCGCAGGCGCGCAGGATGCTGTACGTGCTGGCTGTCGCCGCAGACAGGACCGCCACGCCGAACTCTCGTTCGGCCATGTCGACGAGCTCCAGCGAGGGCATCTGCACGCAGCAAGAGATAACGACCGCGTCGACGCCGGTGTAATCCAGCGAACGGGCCGCAGTCATCACGTCTCGGCCAGGAAGACACCCGACCGCGTGATCGTCCTCCACCTCCAGGCACTTCCAATCGTGGACAGTGAAGCCCTCGTGCTCGATGTAGTCGACAACCTTTTCGGAGAGCGGGCGCATGTAGGGCATGACCAGCGCTACCCGCTGCGCGTCGAGCGCCCGCAATGCCTCGATGAGAGAACCAGCGCTGGTACGCACCTTGGCCTCCGAGCCTCCGGTGGCCAGCTGTTCAGCGATTAGACCCTCAACGCGCTGATGCTCACCCGGGCCACCGGCCATCAGCGCGACCGGACTGGCATAGAGGATCACGTCGGGGAGGGCATCGCCGATCTCGATGACACAGCGCTCACGTTGTGCATTCATCGCCTCGAGCTGCGTCGGAGAGACCTGCGACATACGCATCCGAGTCACGTGGTGGCTGAATCGGGCCGATGGATGCCGGCCCAGGAGCTCCGGAATCTCGGTCTCCAGAGTCACATTGGTACTTGGCACGATCAGGCCGACGCGGCGCCTGATGGTCTGAAATCCGCCCACTCCCCCAGTTTTCAACACTTGTGACAAAAAGTCAACACTACTGTCAGCGATGCGATTCGAGCCGACGGACTGACCGGCGGTAACCTCGGCGCATGAGTGACACAGGTGCCGCCCGGGCCGATAAGCCGCAAGGCAGCGCAACACCTTCCCGACGCGAGGAGCCGGCCGAGAAGCAAAACACGGACCGAGTCAGCGTTCGTCGAGGTTTGGTCGAACAGCAGATCTACATTCAGGCGACCAGATTGTTCGCCGAGCGCGGTTTCGCCGGCACCAGTTTCCAGGACATCGCTGACGCGGTCGGGCTTACCCGGCCAGCGCTCTACCACTATGTGAGCAGCAAGGACGACCTGCTCGCTCGGATCGTCACGGAGACAACGCAGGATGCCGCCATGACCGTCCAACAGATCGTCCGGCGCGAGGACCTGGACCCCGCCCAGAAGGTCCGTGAGATCGTCCGGACCAGCGTCATCAAGCAGGGGAAGCACAGCGCCCGGTTCCAGCTGCTGCTCCGTTCGGAGGCGAACCTGCCTGAAGCTGTGGCGGAAACCCATCTGGAGAGCCGCCGCATCGTGCTCCGGTCGATTACCGCACTACTTGAGGACGGTATTGCCTCGGGCATCTTCCGGCCGGCGGACGCCCGCGTGGCCGCACTGGGCGTGATCGGCCTGACGAACTGGGTGGCATGGTGGTACAGCGACGATCATGGCGATGACCTCGTCGCGATCAGCGAAGAATTGGCTGACCTCGCAGTGGCCGGGGTGGTGGCCGAGGGCGGCCCACATGGACCGGTCGGCAGTCCCGCCGAAGCCATCAAGACGATCCGCGCGAACCTGGTTCGCCTCGAGGAGATGCTCGACGGCTGACGAGATGCTCGGCCAAGGCCGACTCACTCGTCCCCGGCGACCTTCGCGACGATGTCGCGCTGCAGGACCTTCTTGTCCAACTTCCCGACAGCGGTCTTCGGCATTTCGGTGATCGTCTCGATACGCTCCGGCCATTTGAATTTCGCCAGGGACAACCCCTCGAGGTGAGCCTGGACGTCCTTTAGTGTCAACGGCTCGCCAGTAGTGACCAGGTATGCGCAGGCACGTTCCCCGAGGCGAGTGTCCGGCATCGCGACGACCGCCGCCGCCATGATCCGTGGATGACACAGAAGGAGACGTTCTACCTCGTCGGGACTGATCTTCTCGCCACCGCGGTTGATTAGGTTCTTGATCCGGCCCTCGATCGAGATGCAGCGCTCATCGCCGTACTGACGTATAGCGACCAGGTCCCCGGTGCGATAGAAGCCGTCGGGCATGAAGGCGGCCTCGTTGATATCGTCGGCGTCGAAGTAGCCTCGGATTGTGTACGGTCCGCGACAAGCGAGTTCGCCCACCTCGCCGTCCGGGAGGTTGATATCCGTTCCCGGCTCGAACACGCGGAACTCGTCATACGGAGAGATCGGCACGCCCACGGTGTTCAACCGACCATCACGAATGGTCTTCGAGGTCGAGTTCGCACAGAAACCCTCCCCCATTCCGAAGTTCTGCCCCAACCAGATGCCTTTGCGCTCGAAGGCCTCGAAGAGGCGCTCTGGCACCTTGGCACCCGACAGCACCACCCGCTTCACCGAGGCCATGGCCTCATCGAAGAGCGGATGCTCGACCATGTTGTAGTGGCCGTGGCCGATCAGGACGTCAGTGGCCTGCCCCTCGGCGAAGACCGGCAGCGCCTGGTCCAGGGCCGGCGTGCCAAGCACGAGCGTACCTCCGACGCTATGGACCGCATGGAGTGCGAGCGTGATCCCGCCGTTGTGGATGATGGGGTACAGATATGCAGTACGGGTCTCCTCGTCCCATCCAACCACCTCAGCGAACGCCTTGGCGTTGTACCAGTATTCCGCGTGCAGGCGGGGTATCACCTTCGGGAGGCCGGTCGTACCGCCAGAAAGCTGGAAGCACGCGATCTCGTCGGGGCTGATCTGAGACTGGATCGCCGACACCGCCTCTCGCGCCGTCGCCGCGTCGAACGACTCATCAATGAGTCGTTCGATGGAGACACCGCGATCATCAGCAGTCCCCACGGTAAGTACATGACGCATCGTCGGATGCCCAGCGCACTGCTCCTGCGCGAAGGCCACTAGGTCGAAGCCCGACACCGTCGACTCCACGATGTGGGCGACCGCGCCGACCTTCCGGCTGATCCCGCCGATCTCGTTCCCCCGATGGGCGGCGAGTGTGCACACCGGGATCAGGCCAGCCTTGAGCAAGCCATACCAGGCCACCACCGAGTAGAGCCGATTGGTGAGCTGGACGATGACGCGGTCACCCTGAACAAAGCCCAGGGTCTGCAAACCGAGCGCGAGCCGATCCGTAATCTCATCCAGTTCGATATAACTAAGAGATCCCTCCTCCGCGACAATCGCGGGCCGAGCGCCCTGCCGGGCCGCGACCTCGTGGAACTCAGCACCTATCGGGAGGCTGCCCCACAGACCCGCCGAGCGGTACCGCTCGGCGACCTCGACGGGGTAATGAACAAGCCGACCGCTCCAGTTGATCACCAAATACCTCCTGTTAGTTGAGCGCTTTGTGGCGCCGATCACCACAGGAAGTATACGAACATTGACAGTTATGTCAAAAGATTTACTTGTCCGTATAACTCCCGTGGCGACGCTCCACGACCTGCCGAATCAGCCCGGGAGCGACGCGGAATGATCGGACCGCCCTATGCCGAGGGCATCGACACTCGGCGACCATGACCCGACAGTCGACGACGTGACCGAACTCGGTCAACGCTCAGGCATATCGCCATTGTCTACACCCAGCCCGCTGGCACGGATCGCGCCGAGGAGCAACCATCCGGCGACGGCCGTCTTCGCCGCGTGGACTCTGAGGCGCCGATGACGCCGATGACGCCGATGACGCCGATGACGCCGATGACGCCGATGACGCCGATGACGCCGATGACGCCGAGCATGATGCCGCCGGAGACCGACAGTCGACCAGATCGAACTCGGGCCACCCGCGAAGGCGCTCGTCGCGCTCACTGGCTCACCGCACGCAACACACGTGACGCATGTCCAGCGGGGCCTCATCCTCAAGACGAACGACCTCGCCACACGGCAAACTACAGATGTGTCGATTGATTGACGACTGAGTAAATCTGAGTTAGCCTGCTCACATCACCGTATGTACGGACATATTCCAGCTCACACCCTGAAAGGCTGTGAATGAAAATCTTGATTGCCGGCGGCGGGATCGGTGGCCTCGCCTTGGCCCTCTCACTCCAGCAACGAAACCCGCACCTCGAAGTTCACATCTTCGAAGCCGCTCCCGAATTCAAACCGCTGGGCCTCGGAATTAACATGCTGCCGCACGCTATTCGAGTGCTGAACGGGCTCGGCCTCACCAGCGCCCTGGCATCCGTTGCAGTCGAAGCGCAGGAGTGCGCGTTCTTCACGCACCATGGGCAGCTCATCCATCGAGAGCCCTGTGGACTATTCGCCGGGTACGACTACCCCCATTATTCGATCCATCGGGGCGACTTGCACAAGGTGCTGTTCGACGCGACATGCGAGCGGCTCGGCGCCGATCGCGTGCACAAGGATCATCGACTCGTCGACTTTACGCAGAGCGCCGACAAGGTAACGGCTCATTTCACCGATCGCGCGGGTCGCACGATCGGCAGCTGGACCGGGGACCTGCTGGTCGGTTGCGACGGCATTCATTCAGCGGTCCGAAAGGTGTTGTATCCCAACGAGGGAAAGCCCGTTTTCCACGGCATCAACATGTGGCGTGGCGTCACTACGATGCAGCCGATCCTCACCGGCGCGAGCGCAATCAGGATCGGCGCACTGCAGTTGACCGGAAAACTCGTCGTCTATCCCATCCGGAACAACGTCGACGCCGCCGGCAACCAGCTTGTCAATTGGGTAGCGGAGATGTTCAGCGAACACGAGGCGCCCTGCGACTGGAGCGCACCCGGCATGCTGGATGATTTCCTGCCCAACTTCGCAGACTGGAAGTTCGACTGGCTGGACTGCCCTGAGATGATCGAGTCTGCCGAGAATATCGTCTCCTACCCGATGGTCGACCGGGACCCGATCGACCGCTGGACCTTCGGCCGGGTGACATTGGTCGGCGACGCTGCGCACCCCATGTATCCGCGAGGAGGAAACGGTGGCGCACAAGCAATCCTGGACGCCGAGACGCTCGCCGAGGTCGTCAACAACCACTGCGACGACCCGGTACGCGCGCTGAGCGAGTACGAGTCGATGCGGCTCGCAACTGTGAACAACATTGTGCTGACAAATCGCACGGCACCGCCGGACTCGATCATCGAACTCGTGGAACAGCGAACCTCGGGCGAAAGATTCAGCGACATCAGCGACGTCATCACGCAGGAAGAAATCGAGAGCATCCACGGCAACTACCAGAAGACCGCCGGCTACGACCGCGAATCAGTTGCGGCGCACGAACGTTCGTAGATCCACCATCAAATCCACGCAGAGGAATACACATGGCGTACGCGCTTGGCATCGATGTCGGGGGCACCTTCACCGACGGAGTCGCATCGGACGGGTCAGGTGGCATCGTTTCAGCGAAAGCCCACACCACACCTCCCCATCGCGAAGTCGGCGTCATGCGCGTCATCGAGGAACTGGCCACCGAACTCGGACTCGGTGTCAACGAGTTGCTGGGGCAGACCGACTACATCGCGCACGGCACCACCGCGTCCATCAACGCCCTGGTCCAAGGCTCTGTGGCCGAGGTGGGCCTCATCGCCACCAAAGGCCACCGCGACGCGATCTACATCATGAACGCCGAAGGGCGCACGCTCGGCCGGTCGGCGCACGAGATCCAGGACACGTTGCGGAATCGCAAACCGCAGGCTTTGATTCCCAAATACCGAGCGTTGGAAGTCACTGAACGGCTCGACTACGCCGGGCGGGTGCTGGTGCCGCTCGACGAAGACGAGGTGCGCCGCGTAGCCCGGGCCCTCCTCGAGCAGGGAGTGGAAGCGATCGCTGTCTGCCTGCTGTGGTCGTTTAAGAACGATCAGCATGAGCGCCGGATCCGGGAGCTGATCCATGAGATCGCACCGGATATGTATGTCACGCTGTCATCGGAGGTGAGCCCGCGGATCCGCGAATTCGCGCGGACGTCCACCACGATCATGAATGCGCAGGTTGGTCCGCGACTTCGCACCTATCTACAGCCGCTCCAGCGGCAGCTCACAGAGCGTGGGCTTGCGGGACCGCTGCTGGTGATGCAGAGCGAGGGCGGGACGATCACAGCCGATCGGGCGCCTGAACACGCGATTACCACGATCGGTTCGGTGCTGTCGGGCGGCGTCATCGGCGGAATGCGGATGGCCGAGCAGCTCGGGCACCGCAACGTGATCACCACCGACGTCGGGGGCACCACCTTTCTCGCGGGCCTCATCGTCGATGGAGAACCGGTGATGGCGTCCGGCTCGATCGTCAACCAGTACCCGATCAACGCCCCGACGATCCAGGTGCACACTATCGGATCCGGCGGCGGCGCCCTGGCATCTGTCGACGCCGGTGGCAATCTGCGAATCGGCCCGCAGAGCGCAGAGGCCGTGCCTGGCCCCGCCTGCTACGGCAATGGCGGGACCCGCCCCACGAACACCGATGCCAACCTCGTCCTGGGCATCCTGAGCGAATACGGGCTGATCGGCGGCAGGAAGCCGCTGGACCTCGAGCTGGCTAGGGCCGCAATCCGCGAGCACGTGGCGGTCCCGCTGGGGCTCACGGTCGAGGACGCGGCCATCGCCATCTATGAGGTTCAGAACGCGCAGGCCGGCGACCTGCTTCGGCGCGCGGTCGTGGGGTCCGGATACGACCCTCGCGACTTTGTCGTCTATGCCTTCGGCGGTGCCGGTCCCGCGCACTGTGCCGGCTACTGCAACGATCTCGGCGTCTCTGAAGTGGTCGTACCGCTGGGCCCGATCGCCTCGGCCTTCTCCGCCTACGGCCTCGCAGCTTCCGATGTCGTCTTCAGCGCCGAGATCTCGGCTCCCTCGTCCTTCCCCATCGATCACGTCGAACTCCAGGACTATTTCGACCGGCTCCAGGCCGAGGTTGATGACGTGCTGAAGCGTCAGGGTGTCAAATTCCAGGACGTGTCCTTCCAGCGCGAGGCGGATCTGCGCTACGCCATGCAGGTCCATGAGCTGACTACGCCAGTGCCCGGCGGCCCGCTCGACGAGAACTGCGGAAGCGCCATCATGGCGGCCTTCGAGGAACAGTACGAGCGGATCAACGGATCCGGCACTGGCTACCGGGCAGCCGGGATGCAGGCGATCACCTACCGGGTGCGGGCGAAGGCGAGCCTCGGATTCCCCGTGACGCTGCCGACCATCGAAACGGCCAGCAGCAGTGATCCAGTCAGTGCACTACTTGTGGAACGGCCGGTCCGGCTGGATTCACAGCGCGGGTACGAGCCCACCCCGGTCTACGAGTACTCGCGCCTGCGGGCTGGTCACGTACTCGTCGGACCCGCGATCGTCCAGGTTCCCACGACCGCAGTCGTGGTGCCCGCGGGCACGACCGGACGGGTCGATCGACTCGGCAACCTTGTCATTACCTACGAGTGAGAAACAGCCAATGAACAGCATCATTCCCGGCGCCGATCATTTCGTCAGCCGTTCGATCTCACGCGATGAACTGCGCGCACGAATTCCTGGCACCCTACCGCTACACACGGTCGACGATGACCTCATCGAGTCCGTCGATGCGCTCACCTACGAAGTGGTTCGACACCGACTATGGGCCATTACCCAGGAGATGGGCGAGACCCTGCGGAGAATGTCGGGCTCCCATGTCGTTACCGAGTCCAACGACTTCAACTTCTCCATCTGCGATGAGCTGGGCGAGCAGGTCCAAGTCGGCAGCTACAACATCGGTCTTATCGGGTCCATGGATCTCGCGATCTATTGGACGCTGCAGCATCGCAGCACCAATCCCGGGATATCCGAAGGCGACATGTTCCTCTGCAACGACCCCTGGGTCGGCGGCGGGCTGCACCAGAACGACGCGGCGATCCTGGCACCAATCTTCCACGACGGCAAGCTCTTCGGGTGGACGACCGCGATCGCGCACCAGGTCGACCTCGGCGGCTACCGTCCCGGCTCCTTCAGCCCGTCCTCCCAGGACATCTTCGGCGAGGCCGTTCCCACCCCACCTCTGAAGGTGGTGAGAAACGGTGTACTGCAACAAGATGTCGCGGATGCCTGGACCCGTCGCTCGCGGCTGCCGCATATGGTCGGCCTCGATCTGCGGGCGAAGATCGCCGCGAACAAGAATGCCGCCGATCGCGTTCTCCGGCTCATCCGAAAGTATGGAGCCAACCCGGTCAAGGCCGTCATGCGCCGAATGCTCAACGACGCGGAGACCAGACTCAAAGCCAAGCTGGCGGCACTGCCGGACGGAACTTGGTCAGCTACGGGCTACCAGGAGCAGTCCGGCACAGGGGACCGCAGAATGCACGCCATCAAGGTCGCCATGACCAAGCGCGGCGACCGGCTGGTGTTCGATTTCACCGGCACCGCGCCGCAAACGGGCGTCATCAACTGTCCGTACCCGGGTCTGCGTGCAGGCATCGTATTCACCGTTCTGCCGCTGCTGGCAGGCGACATTCCGTGGGCGGCAGGGGGCCTGATGAGGTGCTTCGACATCATCGCCGAAGAGAACACCATCACCAACGCCTCATTCCCGGCCGCCGTTGGCAAAGGGCCATTCGGCCCTGCGTGGGGCGCAGCAAATCTCGTGGCGGAGGTCATCGCCAAGATGCTCGACGCCGAACCCACTCGCCGGACGGACGTTCAGGCCATCTGCAACGGAACGACAGACATGTGTGTGGTGTCCGGTATGGATACGCGGGACGGCGACCGCAAGGGATTCGTCTCGCCGGTCTTCGACGTTATGGCGGGGGGCTACGGCGCTCAAGTGCACTACGACGGCGTCGACACCGGCGGCCGCTTGATCATCCCTGCCGCGCGGGCACCCGATGTCGAGATGACCGAGTACCTGTACCCGCTCGTCGCGCTCTGGCGCCGGGAACAGACCGACTCCGGCGGTCCGGGTCGGCAACGGGGTGGTATGAGCGGTTCGGTCTGCTACGTGCAGCATCCACATCAGTCCGAACCCGTGTCACTGGTGGTGTCCGGGACGGGCAAAGTGGCGAACCAAAACGTCGGTCTGGCGGGTGGATACCCCGGCAATTCGCAACTCGACATGGTGATCCGGCAGATTGGGACCCCGCAACTGAAGAGCGCCTCGTCGATCCCCGCCGACCTCGATCAGCTCGGCGGCATGATGGACGTTCTACCCTGCGAGGGCGAGTCGATCCTTGGCCCTGATGACGCGCTTTTTCTGCACTGGCAGGCTGGCGGCGGGTACGGCGACCCACTACTCCGCGCGCCGGAGAGCGTCCGCGAAGACGTGCTGCAGCAACGGGTCTCACACGAAGCCGCGCTCGACCTGTACGGCGTCTCGCTCACCGATGTCGGCGAGGTCGACGCTGCGGCCACCTCGTCGGCACGACAAGAGTTGCGCCGGCAGCGGGCCGCGAACGCCGGGTTGCCGGACGAATCGGGTCGGCCGATGGCCGGTCGACTCGCGGAGACCGGTCGCCGGTTGGACGACAACCTGGCGATCGTGCGCGTTGACGACACCGACACGGTCGCATGCATCCACTGTGGGACGCTGATTGGCCCGGCTGACGGCAGCACGTACGTCAACAGCCTGGCGCGCATCGACTGGGAGCCGACTAAAGCCGGACCGCACATCTGGGCGGACCCATCTGTGTACGTCGACGCCGACATGGTCTTCCGCCAGCTGTGCTGCCCTGGCTGCCTGACAGCTACATACTCCCGCGTCGTGCCCAAGGACCACCCCCTGCCCGACGACGTCTACGAGCATGACCCACACCATTAGGGCAATAACCTGCAATCTACGACTGTGTCGGACTATGGACATTTAGTCGTACAGTCGCAGGACCTGCAAGGTGGGAATGCAAGGCGCAGCACCTTCAGCCCCAGCCGGCCAACTCGGAGCGCGGTTCCCCAGATCAGTGTCGCTGAGCTGGGGAACCAGCTCGATGGACGTCATAGTCCGGCACGGGCACCGGGGATACTCTGGCTAGTGCCCGCTGAGGTTGGGGTCACGAGTAGCCGATGGTCGAAAACGATCCGTTCCAGACACAGCGTGATGTTGGTAGCGATGTCATCACGGAGTTGCACGCTGCCGGTTTCGACGATGCGGAAGAGATCGGGCGGGGCGGGTTCGGCCAGGTGTATCGGTGTACCCAACTCGCCGCGGACCGTACGGTCGCGGTTAAGGTACTCACCGGTGAACTCGAGGAGAATCGGGAACGTTTCTTTCGCGAGCAGCGCGCGATGGGGCGGCTGACCGGGCACCCCAACATCGTCGACATGCTCGAGGTCGGTGAGACCCCCGGCGGCCTGCCCTACCTGGTGATGCCATACCACTCGCGCGGATCCCTCGATGCCCGCATCCGGCGCGAAGGTCCGTTTTCACTGCCGGAAGTGTTGCACCTGGCGGTGAAGATCGCCGGAGCGCTGGAAACGGCGCATCGGGCGGACGTGCTACACCGCGATATCAAGCCGGGAAACATTCTGCTCACCGACTACGGCGAACCGGCGTTGACCGATTTCGGAATCGCACATATCGCCGGCGGGTTCGAGACCGAGACCGGCACAATCACCGGTTCACCGGCGTTCACCGCACCGGAGGTACTCGGCGGGGACGCCCCGAGCCGGGCCTCCGATGTATACGGGCTCGGCGCCACCCTGTTCTGCGCCCTGACCGGCCATGCCGCCTTCGAACGCCGCAGCGGCGAGCAAGTTCTCGCACAATTCGCGCGAATCACCGAGCAACCAATCCCCGATCTGCGCAAGAGCGGCATGCCCGACGACCTGTCCGCGGTGATCGAGTCGGCGATGTCGCGCGACCCGCGGGCCCGCCCCACCGCCGAGGAATTGGGCCGACAACTCCAACAGGTCGAGAGCCAGCACGGATTCGCCGTAGACGAGATGGCGCTACCGACCGAACCAGGAGCCGACCATGCATCGATCATCCCGTCGGTGCTTGCGGTGGGGAACGACGTCGGGAATCTCCCACTCGAACTCACCAGCTTCGTCGGTCGGCGGATCCAGGTGGCCGAGGTCAAGAATCTACTGGCCGGGTCGCGTCTGGTGACGCTGACCGGAATGGGCGGGGTCGGCAAATCACGGCTCGCACTGCGCGTCGCCCACAAGGTGAAAGAGAATTTCGCCGACGGAGTCTGGCTCGTCGAGTTGGGTGATCTGCGGGATGAGACATTGTTGGTCGACGTTGTAGCCTCCGCCCTCGGCCTGCGGAACCAGAGTTCCCGCCCCATGCTCGATGTCATGGCAGAACTGCTGTCCGCTCGCACCCTGCTGCTGATACTGGACAACTGCGAGCAGGTGATCGATGCAGCCATGAAGCTGACCGAGTCGCTACTGCGAACCTGCCGACAGCTGCGGATTCTGACGACAAGCCGCGAGGCTTTGAACGTCGGCGGGGAATCGGTATTTGCGGTACCTCCATTGGGGACTCCCGAGTTGACGGACAAACCATCCGCGCGTGCACGCTACGACGCGGTGACTTTGTTTGCCGAACGCGCCGCCGCAGCCACACCGGGGTTCGAGGTCACCGATGACAACGGGCTCACCGTCGCCCGCATCTGCGCGCGACTGGACGGCCTGCCGCTGGCGATCGAGCTGGCCGCGGCCCGCTTACGCACGATGTCGCCTGAGCAGATCCTGACCCGGCTCGACGACCGATACGCCCTGTTGACCCGCGGTAGCCGTGGTGCCCCGAGGCGGCAGCAGACCCTGCGGTGGTGCATCGGCTGGAGCTACGACCTGTGCACGCCGATCGAGCAGCGGCTGTGGAACCAGCTGTCGGTGTTCGCCGGCGGTTTCGAGCTCGATGCCGCCGAACAGGTCTGCGACACCGTCCTAACCGAGGCGGAATTGCACGATGGGCTGTCCGCACTGGTGGACAAGTCGATTCTGATCCGCAAGGAAACCGAAGGCACGATTCGCTTCCGGATGCTTGAAACCGTCCAGGAATACGGCAGGGACAAAGCCCAAGACAGCGGACACTACCTCGAATACGTTCTGCGGCATCGACAGTGGTGCGAGCAGTTGGTGCTCCGGGCAGAGGCGGAATGGATCGGTCCGCATCAGGTGCGTTGGGTTGCCCGACTCGAGCGAGAACTACCGAATCTGCGCAAAGCGCTGGAACTCAGCCTGACCGAGGCGAACGATTCCGCTTTGCGGATCACCACCGCCCTCTACCAGTTCTGGGCAGGCCGCGGACGGCTCAGCGAGGGGCGCCGCTGGTGTGAGCGCGCCCTCGACCATGCGACCGGCGTTCCGGCCGCTGACCGGGCCACGGCACTCTACGACGCCTGTTCGATAGCCGCGATGCAGGGCGATATACAGGCCGCAACGGATAAGCTGACACAGCTCCGGACCCTGGCCGAGCAGACGACCGACCCTCTCGTCCGGATCCTGCCTATCCACGCCGAGGGAAACATTTGTCTATCGGGCATCGGCGGTGGTCCGGCGCGCGCAAGCACCCTCCTCACCGAGGCCGTCGCCGCCTACAAAGAATCTCCGGACCTCGAACTGCCGCTGGATATCCTGATTTCGCTCGGCTGGGCCTACGCATCGCAGGGCGATACCGCGCAGGCTCTCGCACACTTCGACGAGGTGCTCGCAATCACCCAATCCGCCGGCGAGGCGATGCTTCGCTCGTGGGCGTTGTGGGGAGCGGGATTTGCCGTGTGGCGAAGAAATGAACCCGAGCGCGCCTCACAGCTCTTACAGGAAGGGATTCGAGCGGCCCGGCTGGTCGCCGACCCGCTGGTCGCCGGGGCCTGTCTGGAGACGCTGGCCTGGCTCACAGCGGAGCAGCACCACCCCCGGCGTGCCGCTGTCTTGATGGGTGCCGCCGATTCGCTGGGCCGCGCTGCCGGCAGCTCCGCGTTCATGGTTCGCGATTTGCTCGTCTATCGCGAGGAATGCGCCTCGAGCAGTCGCAAAGCGCTCGGCGAACGAGCATTCGAGGCAGCTCGTCAGGAAGGCGCCGCAATGGGTTTCGACGCCGCGGTGGGCTTCGCGCTCGGAGAGCAAACCGAAGCCCTCGAGCCTGGCCCTCACCCGAGAGGAGTCCTGACCAAACGTGAGCGCCAAGTCGCCGATCTCATCGCCCAAGGTCTGACCAACCGGGCGATCGCGGCTCGGCTGGTGATTTCGCAGCGCACAGCCGACGGACACGTGGAACACATCCTGACCAAGCTCGGATTCACCTCGCGCGCACAGATTGCCGCATGGACCGTCGATCAGCCCGAAGCTTGAGCCTCCCGGTACAGCTACGGCCCCTGTTCCTCAGACTGCCACTCCAGGGAACACACCGTCACCGACTCACGTGCCGACCCGGTAGATCTGCGGAACCGGGCCCAGCACACCACCTTCCGCAACATCACCCACCCCGCCGAGGGCACGAAGCTTGCGACAGCCCGTCTACGCCCGCGGGCGGCCTTGGGTGTTCCTCGTAGGGACTCCACGTGAAGGGTGGTCGTTCGAGGGGTGAGACTAAATTAGAAAGTCATTTGATCGTTCGATCCCTGCAGTCGGCTGGGTTTGGCCAATCGTGCGGTGTCGGTGCTCCGGCGGGCCAACCGCAACCGGGCGCGGGCTGAGTCCCGGGCACGGCAGGTCCCGGTTCCGGCGCTACCGATATGTCGAGGCAGCGACTACCTCCATGCCAAATACGGTGGTCTGGAATGAGAGTGCGTGTGCCTCGATCACCACCATCGGCGACGACTACTCCCATTCGAGTGTCGAAGACGTCCGCCGGGCCCTGGTTGACAACGCAGGGGTCCTGCGACGAACCGGCCTGGCTGGGATGAGTGCTGCTAGCCCCGGGGGTCGGTGGGGACGTGCAGGATCAAGGCATCGCCTTGTCCCCCTCCTCCACAGAGCGCGGCGGCACCGGTGCCGCCGCCGCGCCGGGCTAGTTCGAGCGCGAGGTGCAGGATGATGCGGGCCCCCGACATGCCGATAGGATGTCCGAGGGCGATCGCACCACCGTTGACATTAACTCGGTCGGGATCAATGCCCAGCGCACGAGTCGAGGCGATCCCGACGGCGGCGAAGGCCTCGTTGATCTCAAGCAGATCCAGATCGGCCGGAGCGATCCCAGCGGTGTCGCAGGCGGCGGTGATCGCGTTAGCGGGTTGCAGCTGCAGTCCGGAGTCGGGGCCCGCGACCATCCCGTGCTCGCCGATCTCGGCGATCCACGAAATCCCCTCCGCCTCGGCGCTTTCCTTGCTCATCAGGACCACCGCGCAAGCGCCGTCGTTGATCGTCGAGGCATTGCCCGCAGTTATGGTTCCATCGCCACGGAACGCTGGTCGGAGCCGGGACAGGGTGTCCACGGTGGTGTCGGGCCGGATGCCCTCGTCCCGTACGATCCGGGTGCTGGTGCCGCTCTTGCCCGGCACGTCGACCGGGATGACCTCGTCGTCGAAAACGCCGGTGGCCCATGCTTTTGCGGCGAGCTGGTGGGAACGGGCGGCGAAGGCGTCCTGCTCGTCGCGGGAGATGTGATCGGTATCGTTGCCGACCTCGGTCAATAGGCCCATCGGCTGCTCGGTGAACGCGTCGCATAGCCCGTCGAAGGCCATATGGTCCAGCAACGTGGCGTCACCGTATTTGAATCCAACACGTGAGTTCGGCAGCAGATGCGGCGCCTGGCTCATCGATTCCATCCCACCTGCGACGACCACATCGAACACTCCGGATCGAATGAGCTGGTCGGCCAGGATGATCGAGTTTGTACTGGACAGGCAGGCCTTGTTGATGTTCAACGCCGGAACCGACATCGGCACACCAGCCTTGGCCGCAGCCTGACGCGCGGGCATCTGCCCGGCACCGGCGGTCAGCACCTGCCCCATGATCACATGCTGCACACGGTCCGGGATGACACCGGCCTTGTGCAGGGCCGCGCCGATCGCGATACCGCCCAGATCGGTGCCCGACAGCCGGGCCAGCCCCCCACCGAGCCGGCCGATCGGAGTCCGGGCTCCCGCGACGATGACAGTAGTGAACATTTGAGTGGAACCTCTCATGCGGAAATGTGGTTACCGGGCCAGTGACCGACTGATCACCAGACGTTGAATCTGATTGGTGCCCTCGAAGATTTGCGTGATCTTGGCCTCGCGCATGTACCGCTCGACCCGGTACTCCCGCGTATAGCCGTAGCCACCGAACACCTGCACCGCATCAGTGGTCACCTTCATCGCGGCGTCGGTCGCCACCAGCTTGGCGACACTGGCTTGGCGCGAATAGTCCAGGCGTGCGTCCCGCCGCCGCGCCGCATCCAGATACGTCGCCCGCGCGGAATCCACAGCCGCGGCCATATCGGCAAGCAGGAACCCCAGGCCCTGATGGTCGATGATCGGCTTACCGAACGTGGTGCGCTCCTTGGCATAGGCGACGGCCTCGTCCAGGGCCGCCTGCGCCAGGCCGGTGGCCACCGCTGCGATACCCAGGCGCCCGGAATCCAGTGCACTCAACGCGATCTGCAGACCCTGCCCCAGCTCACCGATCCGGCGCTCGTCGGGCAGGAACGCATCGTCGTAGTGCGCGGTCGTGGTCGGCACCGCATGCAGGCCCATCTTTTGCTCCGGCCTGCCGAAGCTCAACCCGGGCGTGCCGTCCGGGACGAGGAAACAGCTGATACCCCGGGAACCTTCTCCCGTGCGGGCGAAAAGATTGTAAAAATCGGCCTTGCCGCCGTGGGTGATCCACGCCTTGGTCCCGCTGATCCGATAGCCACCCTCGGTCACCGAAGCCTTACAGGCCACGGCGGCGGCATCCGAACCGGCCTGCGGCTCGGACAGACTATATGCGCCGATCATGCCGCCGCCCAGCATCCGCGGCAACCATCGCTGCTTCTGCTCCTCGGTGCCAAACGCCAGAAGCGGATGACACGACAGGCTGTGCACGCTCACCGCTACCGCCACTGCGGCCCACCGCGCGGCGATCTCCTCGAGCACCTGCAAATACACCTCGTACGGCTGACCACCCCCACCCCACTCGACCGGATAAGGCAGGCTCAACAGCCCCGACTCACCCAGAGTCGCGAACACACCCTCGGGGTACGTCTCGGAGTACTCGTGCTCATCGACCATCGGCACCAGGACCTTGTCGGCGATGTCGCGAGTGAGCTGGATCAGCTCGCGGGCTTCGTCTGTGGGCAGCAAGCGGTCGACGGGCACGACTCTCCTCCGGACTACGCGAGATAGTACTCAATTACCAGCGACAGTACTGTCTCCAGATGAGTACTGCAATACGCATGCCGGTACTATCCGGTCATGGACCAGCGCACCCGTTCCGGCTTTGCGACCCGTCGACGCACCGAACTGTTCGACGCACTGGTCGATCTCTTCCTCGTGGAGGGCTTCACGCACCTGACCCTGGACGACATCGCCGCACGGCTGCGCTGCTCGAAATCCACGCTCTACACCCTGGCGGGCAGCAAGGAACAACTCGTGCGCGCCGCGACGGTGCACTTCTTCCGACGCGCCACCGACGATGTGGAGGCCCACATAGCCGGGGTCACCGGCGCCCGCGAACGCATCACCGCGTACCTGTCCGCCGTCGGTACCGCACTGGCCGCGGCATCCGACGGATTCATGGCCGACATGGGTGCCTTCACACCTGCTCGCGAGGTCTACGAACAGAACACCCGCATCGCCGCCCGCCGGGTCCGCGAACTGATCGACGAGGGCGTGGCCGACGGCGACTTCCGCAACGTGCACGCCGCATTCGCCGCCGACCTCGCCGCCACCACCATGGCCCGCATCCAACAGGGCGGGATCCGCGAAACCACCGGCCTCGACGACGCCAACGCCTACCGCGAACTCGCCGCCATCCTGACCACCGGTATTACCGCATAACCTGCCGACCGGTCCAACGGTCTCCGCTCGCCGACATCAGCCCATCGAAAATTCAACGCGACGTGATCCCTGCGGTCGGTCACCGCGGAGCTCGCAGACGCCGGATTCGCCGACGCCGAGGAGATCGGGCGTGCCGAGTTCGGTGTGGCGTACAGGTGCAGCAACCGGGTCGCCATCGACCGAAGGGTGGCGGTCAAGGTGCGCACCGCCCCAAGGACGTCAGGCCGAGGCGACCTTGCCCTTGAAGGCATCCGAATAGATTTCTCGATCGCAGTGGCGAGACCCGCCTCCACCTCGTCGGACTCGGCGCGGAATTCAGCGGCTCCTCAAACCGAGTAGCAGTTCATGCTGCTATTTCACGGCGTATCCGGCGTCGACGGGCATGGTGACACCGGTGACGTAGCGCCCCTCGTCGGAGGCGAGGAACAGTACGGCGTTAGTGACGTCGTCAGCTTCGATCCAAGGGATGGGAAGGGCGTTCAGCGTTCGGAAGGCGGGCACGACGTCCGCCTCGGTCGGGTTTTCGAGGTCCGGGCGAAACAGCTTGTAGCCCACCGGGTTGTGCACCATCGGCGTCCCCACGGTGGTGGGGTTGACTGTATTGACGCGGATGGAGTGCTCCGCCAGCTCAAGTGCCAGGGTCCGCATCAGACCGGTAAGGCCTGCCTTCGAGGCGGCATAGGACGCCATGTTCGGAACAGCCTTCAGCCCGATGGACGAGCTTATGATCACGATCGCGCCACCGCCGCGTGCAAGGAGGTGCGAGATTGCCGGGCGGACGGTATGGAAGGCGCCGGTCAGATTGGTGTCGATGACCGTTGCCCAGTTTGCGGGTGTGGCCTGCATGGCGGGGCCCGGAATTCCCGTGATCCCTGCATTCGCCACGACCACGTCCAGTCCGCCCAGCTCTTGGGCGCCACGGTCTACGAGTTCGGCGACTGCATCCGCGTCTCGGACGTCTGCGACGGTGGCGATGATTCTCCGATCGAGCTTTTCCACCAGGCGGACGGTCTCGGCGAGATCTTCCGGGCTCGCCACGGGGGTGCCCTGTCCCGGGACCGGTCCGGCTACGTCAAACGCAATGATGTCCGCGCCCTCCGCCGCGAGCCTGACAGCATGATTGCGACCCTGCCCTCGTGCAGCTCCGGAGATGAGTGCGATCTTGCCTTCGAAGCGTTTTGTCATGATCTTCCTCCAGTTTGAAATTGAGGTGTGGCCCGATGGCCTGTGTTTCGGGTTCCTGCGCTCACGCCAGTCGACGGGCGGCTTCGGCGGCCGCTGATTGCACCGCCTGAACCGCGTACCCGCAGCGCACGTCGCGGGTACGCGCGGTGACGGAGACAGCGATGGGCTGCTGGTTTCGGTCGAAGATCGGGCGGCGACAGAGCCGATTCCGACAGCGCGCTCCTCGTCGTCGCGGGCGAATCCGTTCCAGCGGACGGCGTCGAGTTGTCCGAGGAACAGCCTCGGCACAACAACCGTCTGCGGTGACCTTCGGTGTAATCGTCACGAGTCAGGACCGAGCCGACGGAGCCCGATGGTTCATGCGCCAGGACACCCTTGCCGACAGCCGCGCAATCGACCGCCTTCGCGTAAGGCAACGAGGGCGCCAGTGTGTCGAGTTTCTACAGGTAAACCAATGTCGGTGCCGTCAAGGACGGCGAGGCGCACGGTCAGTTCGACGCTGCTCTATAGCCGGCGCAAAACCGGACCAACGGTCAGTCCGATGCTGTGGCGCTGTGGTGCCGTGCGACGCGTTGGCCCAGCTCGAACAGTCGGTGCGCAATGGGTTTCGGAATCCCCTGTGCGGGCGTGAATTTCGGCGAGGGTGAGTGTTTCATCGCCTACACGGAGGCCTCGAATAGCCCGGCGCACCTCCCAAGCACGGCGTTCGGGTCAGGTGCAGGCATGGTTGCCGCCGACTTCCGAGACGACGTCACCGGTACTCCTGCCCTGACTCCCGGTCGTCCTGCCCGAGGCATCGGGCACCGTTGGCTTGTGGGAGACGACGAATCTCACTGGGACCTCCTCGTCGAGGCGTCGCCGCCGTCGGCGAACTTGTTCCAACGAGAGTGACACAGCATTTGACCGCGAGTCAAGGAATATTTGACTCACAGTCAAATTTTGCGAGAACGGCGCCTCTCCTTGGCGCTCAGCTGCGGAGCGAGTGCGGACCGTGATGCGCAACCTGTCGGTTCTGAAAGCCGATTCCTCAGCGCGCCGACGACCAGCGCTCGGATGGTCCGCGTGCGCGGGTTGTGGGGCCAGTGCCCCGTGTTCCGATGAGGGAAATGCACACCCTGACTTCAGCGATACTCGACGAGACCCCGGTGCACCTTCAGGATCCAGGCGGCCCAACTCGCGGCCTCTTCGCGCCGATTGCGACCAGCGCCTCCGCCCGCCCGCGGACTTCGACTGAAGCAATAGTCTGGCCTTATGACCAAGCCTGAAACGAGTTCAAAGGCCGACGACAAGCGCCGCCGGCTGATCAATGCGGGACTCGGGTTGATGGAAGACCTGCCCTATGCTGAGATCACCGTCGCTATGGTCGCCGAGAGGGCTCGTATGGCGCGAGGCCTGGTCTTCTACTACTTCAAGGACAAGGAGGCGCTGTTCCATGGCGTCGTCCGAGACCTCCTCAACGGGGTGCGCCAGTCATTCGAAGAGAACGACGTGTTGGATGCGCAAGACGATCCGAGGGCGTGGCTGCGCCGTGAGCTGGAGGTCTTCCTCGATTTCATGGCGGCTCATCCGCAGGCCATGGAGACCATCGTCAGTCAAGGATGGCAAGACGAGCAGGACGAGGCAGGGACCACAATGATGGACTTCACCGCAAGCCGCATGCTGCTGGCATTCGGCGGTTCCCCTGGGGACGAACTGCTCGATGCAGCCCTGCACAGTTGGGCCCATCACTGCGTGGACTTCGCGATACGACTCCGCAAGACAGCTCCGCGGTCGGATCGGTCGATGGTCGTCGCGATCCTTGTCAATCAGGCCGAAGCGGTGTTCACCACCCTCGAAACAGCTGCTGACTGAGAGCAACTTGCACCAGGATTTGACCGTGAGTCAAGAATTTCTTGACTCACGGTCAAATCCTGTGCCACCCTCGTTGGACCGAGTTCGCTGACGGCGGAGAAACCCGTAACCGGGAGGTCACTCCTGTGCACCGCGAGCGGATCGAGATCGTCGAATCGACCGGCGATGGTGACGGTGGCGCCGTCACGACATCATCAGCCTCGTCGCCTGCCGACCGCACCAGGGCACCCTCCCAACGGAAGGAAAAGCATGACCACCAGTGTTTCCACGGATACCGAAGCGTCCTACCTCGGCGATCGGACGGATGTCCTGATAGGAGGACGCTGGGTTCGGGCCACCGGCCCTCGCATCCCTGTCATCGATCCCTCGACCGAGGAAACGATCGCTACTGTCACCGAGGCATCCGAGGAGGATGTCCGCGCGGCAGTGGCCGCCGCCCGGGATGCCTTCGACAATGGCCCGTGGCCGACCTGGACTCCTCAGCAACGCGCCGCCGTGATGGAGAAGATCGCCGACCGCATCGAGGCGCGGATCCCCGAACTGGCACGGATCGGCACACTCGAGGGCGGCGTGCCAGGGCCGTTCAGCGAGTTCGCCCAGTCGAGCTGCGTAGGCTTCCTGCGCCGGTTCATCGCCATCGCACGTGAATACGAATTCGAGCGGGAGGTCATGCGGCCCGACGGCGGGGAGAGCCGCGTGGTGTCCGAGCCAGTGGGTGTGGTCGCGGCGATCGTGCCATGGAATGGCGCACTGCCGTTGACAGGACTGAAGCTGGGCCCTGCCCTGATCGCCGGCTGCACAGCCGTTCTGAAGACACCGCAGGAAACACCGCTGACGACGTTTGTCTTCGCCGAGGTGATCGCCGAACTGACGGAGTCGGGCGACCTCCCGCCCGGCGTGGTATCCGTACTGACTGCCGGGGCGGAAGTCAGCCAGGCGCTCGTGGCCGACCCGAATGTGGACAAGATCAGCTTTACCGGCAGCACCGTCGTGGGCAAGCAGATCATGGCGGTCGCAGCTGAGCGGATCGCACGGGTGACTCTGGAGCTCGGGGGGAAGTCCGCGGCGATCATCCTGGATGACGCACCGATCGACGATGTCCTGCAGACACTGGTGCTGGGCGGCTGCGGTTACACCGGCCAGATGTGCTTCGGACTGACCCGCGTGCTCGTCTCCCGCGAACGTGAGGCCGAGTTGCTAGAGAAGTTCGCCGCAGCCCTCGAAGCGTTGCCAGTCGGCAGCGCACACGATGCGAGCACGATGATCGGACCGCTCACGGTCGATCGACAGCTCCCACGAGTGCAGGGCTATGTCGATCTGGCGGTCTCGGAAGGCGCGCGGATCGTCACCGGCGGCGGCCGGCCCGCCACGCCCGAACGGGGCTACTTCTTCCAGCCCACCCTGCTGGCAGACGTCCGCCCGGACATGCGAATTGCCCAGGAGGAGGTCTTCGGCCCCGTCATCAGCGTGATCACCTACGAAGACGTCGACGATGCGGTGCGGATCGCCAACAACTCCGACTACGGTCTGGCCGGCAGCGTCTACACCAGTGACATCGAGGCGGGTTACCAGATCGCTCGCCGGATCCGCACCGGCACTTGCTCGGTGAACGGTGCAGTCTTAGAAATCTGCGTTCCGTTCGGGGGCTTCAAACAATCAGGTCTCGGACGCGAGGGCGGCGTGGAGGGCTTCGCAGAGTACCTGGAGAAGAAGTCCATTCACATGCCGGCCTGACGGAGCCCCTGCCAGCGGTCATCTTGTCGCTGCTGGTGCGGCTACCGCATTTGCTGCCCGATTTCGCCATTGCCCCCTTCGACATCACCTGACCCGGCCTCGCGACGCTTGAGCCGCCCAGCGACGCCGTCGAGCCCGCCGCTGCGCCATCGACACCAAGTTCGCGGCGGCGGGCCGCTGATGCGGGTCTCGCAGGTTCAAATCCCGCCGAGGGGACATTTGTCAGCGCTCTCCGAATACCCGGCCACAAGCGGATTCCGATACCTGCATCAGCTTCGCGATGAACCCGACCGGCTGATGCTGCGCCGAGGCCATCACCTCCACAGCCCGCCGCATCCGGATCGGTTGCTTGCTGCGCCGTGCGATCTGGGCCAGTTTGTGGCCCCCTTCCGGGGTCACTGCTCTGACGAACACATCCGCTTGCGAGCCACCGGCATCACCTCCACCGGCAGCATCACCGCTCACCCGCCGAGGATCAACCCGCCACCCCGAGACGGGGATTAAAGCATCAGCACGCGCAGAAGGTCCTGCTGCCCGGAGTTCGACAGGTACGCGTCCGGCTCATCCATCAACAGCAACTCCGAGCGTTCACCGCGTTGGTGGGCGCGGATCTGGACGTAGTAGGCCAAAAAATGAGTGAGACCACGACTATGCTCCCCGAAGGAGTACTCGGTGCCGGTGCGGTCGACGATGGTGAACACCAATTCACGGTCACGCGGTGACACCCGCAACGCGAATTCGATGTCCTGCGACCACCATCGGGTGAGATTCATGTGTCGCCGCAGGCTGTCGTTCGTCCGGCTGATCAGCCCGCCGACATCACCCTCGTTGCCAGCAGCCAGCGCAGCCCGCAACTCGCCGAACACCGCCGGATCGATGCAGGCGACGTCCACGGGCATCTTGCGGGCAGCTCGATTTCACGATTCGCGGCGTTCGACCGTCGCGGAATCTTCCACGGCGGCAACCAAATAGCCATCGCAGCAGTGCTCGCGCTTTTGGTCCACGCATCCACGCTGGGACCCAAACCGCCGGCGAAGTCCAAGACTGATTTCGGATGCTGCGGTTCTCGAGGCGTGTTACAGCCTCCCCGCACAGAGTCGCGATCGGGACACCGTCGGGGATCGCGATGTCGGTAGAGAACCGGCGCTTGACCGGAAGCAGACGATCCTGCACCGTCGCGACCTGCTCGGAGGTCAGTTCGATGAGGCTTTCGGTATCGCCGGGCATGCGCACCAGAAACGGAGCCCCGACCCCAGGGTGCACGAACAGCACCACTGTCCCGACAACGCAGTCGATGCCCAAACCGCCGAGCACCTCGACTCGCGAAGAGCGCATCCCGCCACCGCGCCCGGTCGATCCGCTCTCCCTTGGGATACCAACCATTTACGTCACAGTGACGTATCTCGCGCCCGAAAACCCTCCGGAAATGACAACTAAAGTGCCAATCCCGCCGGAAATGACAACTAAAGCGAGACAGTGACCCCGGAATCCGTCGCATCCAATCTGTCAATCCCCAGGTCGACGATGCCAACTAAAGTGCGAACGGACACACGTCACCCAACGACGCCTAGCTGGCCGATAAGCGACCACCCCGACCGCCATGTCGGCCCGGCACTGCGGTGCTGCGCGAGTTACTGCTCGCCTACGGCACATCGCCAGGTTGGCCCCTGCGGCGGACCGAGTCGCTGCACCGGTCCGGACCTGAACACGCACCCATAGGACTTTCCCGGGCCACCACCCGGCAGGGTGCTATCCGATCCGCCGACGAGAAGCGCTGCGGCAAGAAGGAACTGGCCCGTGACCGCCAGCTCGTCGACCACTGGCCGCGCACGCTGAACCGCATCAGCGGGCAGGTAGCCGACCATAGTTCCGTCGAGCTGCTGTGGAAAGGAATGTGGCTGCGTAACTGGGGCTTTGGCTAGCAAGGCCCGGCTTGGCGTGTTTGTTCACATCGTGCGAGTAGCTTTCGGTTAGTGGTGCGGGCGGTGTCGAGTTGCTGATCGCATTCGGACACTGGTCTGACGACGACCGTCCGCGAGGTGAGAGACCGAACCGGTCCGGCATCTCGGGCCGTTCCGGAGCCGAAGTTGGTGACGATATATAGGGTTCCGGCGACAGATCACCGGTGCTCGCCGTCAATGCCCGTTTATCCGAGCGGGGCCATTACCCGACGCGGCCAGCGGCTTACTAGCCGCTTGTGCCAGCGGTGCAGCCAGCGCCGCTGAGCCCAGCGAGCGCGTGCGTGGAGTCAGCGGACCTGAGTTGACCAATTGGGCCACCGCGGGGAGGCCGCGCCGATCAGGGTCTAATCGCACACACCGCACGATTGTGCAGGCGATGGATGGCGCGTGCTGGTTCGACCATTTCGGTCTCCGCCGGTGGCGGGCAGTTGCAGCTGCGGCTGGGCGCCGACGCCGACCCCGCTTCGCGCCATGATCGCCGCCGCCATCGGCGCGCAGCGCATCGATCAGGTGTCTGATTTCCTCGGCAACCGAAGCTGGGGCGGTCCCCAACGTGGATGGGCGGCCGCACTCCGGGGTTGGCGATAGGCTGGGCATCGTCGGAGGTAAGCGCATGGTGCCCGATGTTGGTGCACACGTCCAGTGGATTGTCTGCCACTGATGGTCGACGAGGATCCGCAGCGGACCCGCCGCGACGTGGGCATGCCGGTCGCGGTGGAGTTGAGTGCGTCCGGGTTCGAAGATGCCGAGGAGATCGGGCGCGGTGGTTTCGGTGTGGTGTACCGCTGTAGGCAGGTGGAGCTTGATCGCACGGTAGCGGTGAAGGTGCTGACCGCGGAGTTGGACGCGGACAACCAGGAGCGGTTCTTTCGTGAGCAGAAGGCGATGGGCCGCTTGACCCGGCATCCGAACATCGTCACTGTGCTGCAGGTTGGTGTCACCGCGACCGGGCGGCGCTATCTGGTGATGCCGTATCACCCGCTGGATTCGCTGGATGCGTGGATTCGACGGGAGGGGCCGATACCGATCGAGACGGCATTGTGGGTGGGGGTGAAGATCGCCGGTGCGCTAGAGAGCGCGCATCGGTTGGGGATAGTGCATCGCGACGTGAAGCCGGGCAATATTCTTCTGAGCGAGTACGGGGAGCCGGCGTTGACCGATTTCGGTATTGCGCACATGGCCGGGGCGTTCCAGACTGCCGCGGGCATCGTGACCGCGTCCCCGGCGTTCACCGCTCCGGAGGTGCTCGGTGGCGAGGTTGCGACACCGGCGGCGGACGTATACGGGCTGGGCGCGACCCTGTTCGCTGCGTTGACGGGGCATGCTGCGTTCGAGCGGCGTAGTGGTGAGCAGGTGGTGGCGCAATTTGTGCGGATCACCAGTCAGCCGGTGCCAGATCTCCGGGAGGGTGGTATTCCCGGCGATGTGGCGACGGTGGTGGAGTCCGCGATGAGCCGGGATCCGCAGGCGCGGCCGTCGGCGGCGGGGTTGGGTGAGGCGATCCGGCATGTGCAGCAGCACCATGGTTACCAGGTCGGCGAGATGGTTGTGCATGGAAAACCGGCTGCGGCTCACGGGCTTGCTCCGGTGCCCGGGCTACCGGAGCCCATCCTGCGAATGGGGGGACCGGTCCCGTCGCAGACCGCGGGGCGCGGTAGCACTGGTGGGCTGCCGCTCGAGCTGACCAGTTTCGTTGACCGCCGCACGGAGGTGTTGGAGATCAAGAATCTGTTGTCGGTGTCACGGTTGGTGACCTTGGCCGGGATTGGTGGGGTGGGTAAGACGCGGCTCGCGTTGCGGGCGGCGTCGAATGCTCGATCAGGTTTCGCCGACGGCGTGTGGGTGATCGAGCTTGCCAGCGTGCGCGACCCGGCCCTGCTGGTCGATGTCGTGGCGGCTGGCATGGGCCTTCGAGACGATTCGGGCCGGCCGATGCAGCAGGTGCTGGTCGAGTTCTTGCAGGCTCGGGAAGTGCTCCTCGTTTTGGACAACGGCGAGCAGGTGGTCGAGGCGTTGGTGCACCTGGTCGAGACGCTGTTGCTGGCTTCTCCCGGCCTGCGGGTTCTCGTCACAAGCCGCGAGCTCTTGGACGTCGCCGGGGAAGCAGTGCTGTGGGTGCCGCCACTGCAGGTCCCCGATCCCGACGATGAGCTCACACTGCGGGGACTGCCCCAATACGATGCGGTGACGCTGTTCGCCGAGCGCGCCGCCGCCGTGGTGCAGGGTTTCGAGGTCACCAAGGAGAATATGGCCGCGGTAGCAGGCATCTGTTCACGTCTGGATGGGTTGCCGCTGGCGATCGAGCTGGCTGCGGCGCGGACGCGCACGATGGCACCGGAGCAGATCTTGGTGCGGCTTACAGATCGGTATGCGCTGCTCACTCACGCCAGCCGTAGCGCGCCGCGGCGACAGCAGACCCTGAGATTGTGCATCGACTGGAGCCACCAGTTGTGCACCCCGGTCGAGCAGCGATTGTGGGCCCGGCTGTCGGTGTTCTCCGGCGGCTTCGAACTCGACGCCGCCGAGCAAGTGTGCGGTGCCGACCTTGATCCCGCCGGTCTGCTGGACGCGTTGTCATCCCTGGTCGACAAGTCGATCGTGAACCGGGAGACGCTCAATGGCACCGTGCGTTTCCGGATGCTCGAGACCGTGCGGGACTACGGGCGGGAGCAGTTGGAAAGGCGCGGCGAATACCAGGACCTGCGACGAGCACACCGCGACTGGTTCGAGCGGCTGGCGCTTGATGCAGAGGCCGGGTGGATCAGTGAAGGGCAGCCCGACTGGATGGCCCGGCTTGAGCGTGAGCAACCGAACTTGCGCGACGCGCTCGAGTTCTGCCTGTCAGACAACAGTGCAGGTTCGGGCGAGGCCGGGCTGCGCACCGCTGCCGCCCTGTGGAGGTTCTGGAGCTTCAGGGGTCTGTACGGGGAAGGTCTACGGTGGCTCGACCGCGCGCTTACTCACCCCGGCGCGCGCTCGATACCCGATCGTGTCCGGGCACTATTGCCCAGCATTGTCTTCGCCGCAGTGCAGCAGGATCTTCCGTTGGCTGATGCCTTTCTGGAGCAGGCGCGGGCATTCGCTGAGCAGGATCGCACTCCCATGAACCGGGCGCTGGTCGCCTACGCCGAGGGCGCCTTGGCGCTGTATCGCGATGAACCTGCTGGCGCGGTCTCGTTCTTCCAGCGTGCCGTCGAGGTGTTCGGCTCGAACAGGCGAGGACACCTGTATCTTGGCGCGGCGGCGTTGCTCGCTCGGGCATACGAACTGCAGGGCGATATCCGGCGGGCGATCGAGTGCCACGAGCAAATCGTGTCGATCACCGCAGAGTGCGGCGAACTGCTGTACCGATCGATGGCTCTGTGGGGGCTAGGAATCTCCGTATTGCGGCAAGGCGAGCGCTCCCGCGCGCAACAGTTGCTACAGGAATCGCTGCGGCTCAACCGGGGCGTGCGTAGTCCTCTGGTCGCGGCATTCGATCTCGAGGGGCTGGCCTGGACCGTCGCCAATAGCGATGACGAGCGCGCGGCCGTGCTGATGGGTGCAGCGGACAGTCTGCTGCCGTCCGGCTCTGGCATTTCGATTCTTTTTCAGCTGGTCAACGTTCACGATGAATACGAGCGCATGGTGCGTGGCGCGCTCGGTGAGCGACGATTCGATGCGGCGTTGCGACGCGGCCAGGGGTTGGGGATGAACGCTGCAGTGGCCTACGCGCTGGGTGAGCCGCCGACCACCGCATCGCGCGTTTCGGAAACGGCGTTGACCAAGCGTGAACGGCAGGTCGCCGAGCTCGTCGCCCGCGGACTCACCAACAAGCAGATCGCCGCCAAGTTGGTGATCTCGCAACGCACTGCCCAAGGACACGTCGAACACATCCTGACCAAACTCGGGTTTACCTCCCGCACGCAGATCGCGGCCTGGATCGTGGACCAGGCCCATCAAGACAATTCTTGACCGCACTATCAGCACCATCAGACCGCACCGATCGTGATACCCGCACGAGTTCTGGGCGCGGTACAGGGAACCGGTGGGCGGCTCTCCGACGCCAAGGTGGCCGAAAGCGGCTACACCAATTTCGCCTCCAAGCCCGATTGGGCCACTACTCGGTCGATTGTGCGTCGCGCCCGCGATGCTGCTCGCCAGGAGGAGCTGACCCTGCGCCACCGGTGCCTGGCCGATCCTGTGCTGGGCCAAGCCCGCAGGGCCACCCAACTCGTCACCGTCCGGACCTCATCTGGCTCATCCTGAGCGAAAACTCATGCTGCACTTGCCTGCTCACTGGCCCTCGGCCGATGAATGGCGACCACGTGGAACGCCACCATCACCACACTCTCGACCGTATGAACTCAGGGCAACCGGGACCCTTCGACCAGGAACCACAGTGGAAAGCCGGGCAGACCAGCGGCGACCCTATACCTGAAAACCTGCTGGCCTGTGCGCTTCCGGCGCATAGGCCAGCCCGAACCGGCTCGGTGGATTCAGGCTAATAAATGCGATGGCCTCGTCCATTAAAGAAGTCATGCAGGCTGTCCAGAGTCGAGAACAGATCACGTGCATTGATAGACCAAGTCTCTGCATCGGCCCCATCGTCGGTGAGGCCGAAGTTCGGGTCGGGCAGGATCTGGTGCAGTTGACTGATGTAGATGTCAAATACAGATTGCCAGAATAGACCTGCATCGGCCACGGATTGCCATGCCCGGCGCGCGTCTTCCGGATGGCCGCTGTCGATGTAATCGCCGCATCTAACGGCGAGCGCTTCCATCGGCGTTCTGGGCTGCGTGCGGGTTGACGGTCTTCGGTCATGGTGAGGTGCGGGCAATGGTCTGGATCGAACGTTGTCGGCTGTCTGCGACCTATTTGGTTTCTTGTATCCGTGGTCGGCAGCGAAGCGCCGCAACCGTCGCGCTGTCATAATGTCGCCGAGTTGGGCGCGAGTTGTTGCCAGGGCAATGAGGGCGAAGAAGTCCTGGCCCTCCGCCATCGTGCACGCGAGTATCTCTGCGAACAGCGAGAATCCATTGGCTTCGAGCCGGCTGACGGTTTGAGCGAGAAACCCTGGCGCCCAGTGGTTGGGAAAATCCGATCTGAGCAGATGCTCGATCGTTTTCGTGGGGTCCAGAACATGGGCACGCATGATGAGCTGATGCTGCCGCTGCAGCCGCCCGCGTGCACTCGCTGCGTCGGCGAGAGTCAAAATCACTACACCGTCATCGCAACTCTCCAGAGCCGCCTGCCAGAAAGAGGCGGGAGGGGAATCGCGATCGTGGTCAGTCTCTTTGACGTATTTGAATGAGTCCGAAAGTTTGTACCGATCGTATTCTCCGCCTGAACACTTATCACCGCTGGCTGCTGCCTGGAGCACGGGACCTGAGGAATCATCGCCCGAGGCTGTGAGGTAAGCCAGCGCTTGGTTGAACCAGGTCGGCTCGCGACCGGTAAGGAGTCGGGTCCGGTTGTCGAGGTAGCCGACGGCTGCATCGCGTAAAAAGACCCTTGGCATGTTCGCCCACCTGCCGAGTCGCTCGGCAGCAATGGCAGCGTCAGCCACAGCGCGCGCGTGTCCATCAGCAAGGTGATAGCGCAGCAGCATGTCGGGCTCTCCTGTCATCGATTGATCGAGATGCGCACTCTCCGCTCTTCGGCCTAGCCCGAACAGGGTCCGGTTTGAGTCTGAACCTTTTCAACACGCGGAAATAATTTACGCCGTTGAGTCAGCCTGTCTCGCGCCGCTAGGGTTGGTATTAGCTGGTTCGCTCGGTGCATCAGCGTCTGGCAGTACTGCACTGGGCGGAATTCATAATTTCATGAGCGCCTGCTTGAGTTGGGCGGGTAGATCCAGACTAAGTTGTCGCGATGTATTTGGACTCAAGGTACTCAGCTAGACCTTCTGCACCGCCCTCGGTCCCCAGCCCTGAGTGTTTGATTCCACCGAACGGCGCAGCAGGGTCGGAGACCATGGCGCGATTGATCCCGATCATTCCGAATTGTAGGGCATCGCTGACCTTGTGAGCTTGAGCGAGGTCTTTGGTGTACACATAGGCGGCCAGGCCGTAGTCGGTACGATTAGCCAGTTCGATCGCTTGTTCGCGTGTCTCGAATTCGGTGATCACGGCTATAGGGCCGAATATTTCCTCGTCGAGGACGCGCGCATCGGCCGGTACATTGTCGAGAACGGTGGCCTCGTAGAAGTAGCCGGGCCGTTGTATCGGTTTGCCGCCAGTGCGCAGGCGTGCGCCATCCATGATCGCTTCGTCTACGAGACGTGCAACCTTGTCATGATGCTTGCGGCTGATCAACGGGCCGAGGTCAACGTTGTCCAGGTAGCCCGAACCTACTGTCAAGGCGGCCATCCGCTCCGACAATCTGCTGGTGAAGGCTTCGCGTATAGGGGCGGCGACGAGGAACCGGTTCGCTGCGGTGCAGGCTTGGCCACCGTTACGCATCTTGGCGATCATGGCACCGTTGACAGCAGCATCGATGTCCGCGTCGTGGAGAACGATGAACGGCGCGTTTCCTCCCAGTTCCATCGACATCCTCAGGACGTTGGGAGCAGCGCGTGCGATCAGCTCCCTTCCGACCGATGTAGATCCGGTGAAGGAAACCTTGCGTAGACGACGGTCGTTCATCAATTGCCCTGCAACTGCCGCTGAGTCTGTCGTTGGAAGGACCGACAGCACGCCGGCCGGCAGGCCTGCGTTATCGAAGACCTGTGCAAGTGCGAGGGCGGTTAGTGGGGTCTCTTCCGAGGGCTTGAGCACAATTGTGCACCCGGCTGCGAGGGCCGGTCCGATTTTGCGAGTTGCCATGGCAAGCGGGAAGTTCCAGGGGGTGATCGCCAAGCAGGGGCCTACCGGCACCTTGTCGACGAGTATCCGGCCAGTGCCGGAGGGTGAGCGGGTGACGCGCCCGTTGATTCGGACAGCTTCTTCGCTGTACCAGCGCAGGAATTCCGCGCCGTAGGAAACCTCGGAGAGGCTTTCGTTGACAGGCTTGCCCATTTCGGCGGTTATCAGGTGGGCGAACTCGACGGCGTTCGCGGTGAGGAGTTCCCACGCGGCTCGCAGGACTTCCGAACGCTCTCGTGGTGCGGCGGCTGCCCACGTCGATTGGGCTCGGCATGCCGAATCGAGTGCGCGAGTGGCATCTTCGGTGCCCGCGCAGGCGCAATCGGTCAATGTGAGTCCTGTCGATGGGTCCTCGACGGCGAATCGTGCGCCGTCGAGAGCGTCGTGGAACTTGCCGTCGATCCATATTCCGGTGGCGGTCTGTGCCGCCGCTGCCATAGCGTTCATTGTTTCCTTTGTTCAGACCCTGCAGCCCGCCGCCTTTAGTTCGCCGATCCGGGGAGTCAGGTCGGAGGATCGCGGAGGCTGACGGGATGGTGATCATGCGATCGGGTGCGGTGTATCTGGGCCGTCGCCCTTGACGAGCTCCGCGGCTTCGCGTACGCATCGCCTGATGTAAGCAAGTATTCCGCCGTGGACGATGAGCTGGGCTCCCTGGTCGAAGGCAGCATGGATGGCCACGGGATCGGATCGGAAGGCACCGAATGCGATTCCTCGCTGACGACACAGTGCCGCGACCTGATGCTCCGCGTCGACGACGAGGTGGTGGTTCGGTTCGCCTGCGACCCCGAAGGAGTGCGCGAGGTCTTGGTGCCCGACAACAGCAAGCCCGATCCCTGGCACCAGCATGTCGGGCAGGTTTTCCACGGCTTCGGCTGTTTCGATGACGAGGCCGAGAAGGGTCTGTTGGTTTGCCCATCTCATCGCGTGGCGCACATCAGTTACTTCTTGATAGTTCACCCCAGCCCCGCCGACCATCACCACTCCGCGGCGGCCGAGGGGGTGGTAGAAGGACAATTCGATTAGGTTGTGCACCTCTGCCGGAGTGCGCAAGTGGGGGATCAGCAATGACTGGCAGCCACCGTCAAGCAGTCGCGTTATCCATTCATACTCGACTGACGGCGGGCGAACCAATGGCGCGATGCCGGCACCGTGGGCGTGAGCGACCAAGTCCAGCACCGTTTCGGTGTTGTGAGCGTTGTGCTCGAAATCGAAGAAGACCGTATCCGCGCCCGCGGCGGCCAAGGCGTATACCGAACCTGGGTCGCGCGCTTCATTGAAACTGCATCCGAGTACCCGCTCGCCCTGTTGCAGCTTCTCCTTCAAGGTGTTCGTTCTGAGAATCATTACTGATACTGCCGATCTGAATAGTCTTGGACGTCGGGTCCGCGAAGACACGCCCGCTCACGCGGAGTGTCGCCGGAACGGCTGCGGGTAGAGGCACAAGTGCAGCCGGCCGTCTTCGCACCAGACTGGGTAATGCCTTAAGCGTGCTTCCTGCGGGCGGTATGCCCGACCATCGCGGCCCGCGAGCTTGAATCGGAGCCCGTGGCCAGGGCAGATCAGATCGCGGCCACGGACTGTCGCGTCTTCGAGCCGACGGGTTCGATGTGGGCAGCGGTTGTCGATGGCGTATAGGCGGCGTCGCACGAACAGAACCAGGATCGAGGATTGATGGCCTTCGATCTCGAGCACGACGCGGCGATCCCGATGCAGGGCAGGCAAACAATCGACCATGACGGTCCCGACATGGCAGTGGTCAACGTAGTAGGTCAGGCACGGGTGGTCGACGGTCCCGGGCAGACTTCTGCGGAGATCGGCAGTTCCTGCCCGTTGCGCACTACCGCCAAATCGTGCTGCGAAGCGGTCACATACGCGCCACATCAGGCGTGTCCTCACTAATCCTCCTGCTCGCCCGACCGCTGCACTGACGTGCAGACCGCCGAGGAACCAGTGATGGGCGCCACTCGCACCCATGGATATGTATCGTAATTCATCTAAATGAATTACGGCACTGATGTCAACAGGCCTGAGGTCGATCGCGGGCTCGACCTGGGTTCGTTTGATGCTTGACCTGCCGATTTCGCCGCCAGGGCCCTATGAACCCAGGGCGACGTCCGACGATCACAGCAACTTTCACCTCTCGGTCGCCGAGTTCGCCGGCGATCCGGTGTTGGTGCTGATCGGACATGCCGTCCGTGACATCAGCGTCGACATCTTCAACGAGGAGCGGGTTCCGAACCTCGGTGACCAGCTCGCGATCTCACACTCTCAGATCCGCGACGCGATCGCGCGCGGCAGCGCTGCCAAGGCCGAAAAGCTGATGCGCGGCCACCTCGAGGAGTACGTGACCCTGCTCGAAACGAACCATCGACTCCTGTCCGGATGGGACAAGGCGGCACAGCCCTTCGCCTACGTCACCCGATGATCAACGAGTCGAATCGGAATCCTTGGCTCACGCACCTCTGGCGGTTTCGCGGGCCTTCATGCCCGGCCGCAGGCGTGGGTCATGCGATCCGCATCCAACCTCGCCCAGCCCTCGCTCGCCCCGACGCGGGGCGATCCGCGGTCGTCATTGACAATCATGTGGGAAATCTATTTAAATAGTTTTCATCAGTGGTGGGTGCCGCCCAGCTGCTGATCGGTTGCGGCCGGGGCGAGCGCGCGCCCGCCTCCCCCGGCCCCATCTCGGGCGTGCGCCAACCAGGCACTGCGCCCACTATCACCAGGAGGTCGGCAGATGACTGCCTATTCATCCCATTCGCTCATCAAGAGCAACGGTCCTGCGGCCGGACGTCTGCAGGGAGTCAATCATCTACAGCTGATTGTCGACGATATGGACACGAGCGTTCGGTTCTATCGGGACATCTTGGGGTTGCGTCTCGTGCGGACACGGACCAAAGATAATTACCCGGTCCAGAAGCGCGGTTTCAACATGTTGAAGAACTATTTCTTCGACATGGGCAACGGCGGTCTGCTGTCACTTCTTCAAATCGAGGCGGCATCAGGATCGGCGGAGGACTCGGAGCCTGCAGTGACGGGCGTGTGGCTGTGGCCAGGTGAGCGAGTCGCACGGCACCCTCGAAAAATGGACCATCTTGCCTTCGATGTCGATAGTCACGAGGACATGGTTTGGTTTCGCGAGCACCTGATTACAAACGGTGTCGAGGTCACCAAAATCATCACTCGAGAAGACGAGCACTTTGTCGAGTCGATCTACTTCTACGACCCGAACGGCATCCCGCTCGAAATCGCTACCTTCGATAGGGCGCATCCCCGCTGGCAGGACCACGATCCGGAGATGTGGTTCTGGGACACCGATCCAGTGCCGGCTTTGCGGAGCGAGTGAGCAACTAGACGCTCGCTCGCTTCTCCCGAACCAGGAAAACCTAGCCATACCAGGGCGTACTCCGCAGCGCCCTGATCACCAACCGACTCGCTGCCGGCCTGCCTACCTTGTCAGCAGGCGGCCGGGGCAGCGAGCGGCCATGAATGGAAGATGCATGAATGGCGCGTCGATGGATCTGGGTTTGTTCCTGATCCGAGTCACCGTCGGTATCACCATGTGCGTCCACGGCATCAACAAATGCTTCGGTCCAGGTGGAATCACCGGCACTGCGTCGTGGTTCGAGAGCGTGGGCCTGAGGCCGGGCTTGCTGCATGCTAGAACAGCTGTCGTAACAGAGCTGGTGTCCGGACTTCTCGTAATGTCCGGGCTGGCGGTGCCCCTTGCCGCCGTGATGATCACCGGAACCATGGGCGTCGCCGCGTCCACCGACCACCGAGGCAAGGGGTTCTTCGTCTTCAAAGGAGGCTGGGAATATGTCGCCGTCCTGGCATTGCTCGCGATTGCGCTCGCGTCAACAGGCCCTGGCGGATGGTCGCTGGAGCGGTCGCTGGGCTGGGAGTTCCACGGCATCTTCTGGGGCTGTACCGCAGGCGTGGTCGGTGCCCTGGCTACCATCATCGCCAGTGCCTCCGCGCGGGCTCGCGAGAGAGACAATCCACACAGGTAATGGTGCACACGAGCCAATGTTCGGTCACCATCAGAGTAAAACAATTTCGGTACCGTCGGGGAATCGGATGTGTTTGATGTCGAGATATCGCAAAGACGCGACTCGAATAGAAGGAAGAAGTTTCACATGCAGGACGTTCCTCGATCAACAGCACTGATGTTGCTCGATATCACGCCGGTCACGGTTCCAGAGTTCGGAGGCGACGACGAATTTCTCAAAAGCCTGGCGGCTGTATCAGAGTTCGCGCGTAAGAGCGGGTGCGGAATCGTCTATACACGCGTAGCCTTCAATCCTGGCTTCCCGGAAGTCAGTGCCTCCAACAAGGTTTTCACATACGTCGTCAGGAACTACGACTTTCTCGAAGGATCCGACAGTACCAGGATTCATCCGAGTCTCACCGTCGAACCCGGCGACAAAGTCATCACCAAACGCCGGGTGAGTGCCTTCCACGGAACCGATCTGGAGCTGTCCCTCCGGTCCGCGGGCATCACAGATCTTGTCCTCGCCGGCGTTTCGACATCCGGCGTGGTGCTGTCCACGCTACGCCAAGCAGCCGATATGGACTTCAGTATCACGGTCCTATCGGACTGTTGCGCCGACCACGACGAGTTTGTACACCAAACCCTGCTGTCCCATGTCTTTCCAGCGCATGCCGAGGTGATCAGCTCGGCTGAGTGGATGAACAGGTCGCGATCATCCCGGGTTGAAACGCACGAGGGAACCTTGCTGCCCTAGCGTTCGTGGCTAGAGAGATCAAGGACTCGAATACGCAATCACAGCAGATCCCCTGTCAGCAGATGCTGACAGGGGATCACGATTCTACCCAACCGATAACCCTCGGCAAACAAAGCAGGGCAGCAGGAAAGAGCTCAAGTGGGCTCGTCGAGGCCGAGCACAGCGCGGGCCTGCAACCCCGATGCACCTGTCCGATCGTTGGCGGCCACCCCGGTCAAGCAGTCCAATATAGGCCGATCACGGCGGAACAGCCTATTTCAAGAAGGATGTCGATCACCGAGTATGCGAGCCTTCGGAGGCGAACAATCCGCAGGTTTCCAGATATCGATGCACGAGAATAGTATCGCAATGAAAATGAGAATAGGACCGGGGACCGGGCCGCCAGGAAACGGCAGCCTTCCTATCTTCCTGGTAGGTCAGCCGGAATCAGTATTTTTCGATCAGCAGGCCATGGCATGTGTCGTCGGCTTCCGAGCCGATGATCAACCCGGATATCCCCCCGGTGTCTTCGAGGGCGCCCAACATAGTTGCCAGCGACCGAAGGCCGGCTGCATGCGCGAGGTCACCCAGCGCGATCGCACCACCGCGTGGATTGAGGAGGTCTGGATTGATCGCGAACTCGGATTGCCACGCCAAAGCCGATGCGGCGAAGGTATCCGGTATCTCGACATGGTCCATCGACGTCACCGGAAACCTGCATGCGCTGAGCAGTGAACGTGTAACGATAGAAGGGAGGTTGCAGAATTTCTGCCGAGGACGCCTATAGACTTCGGTGAATTGACGAATTCGCGCACGCGGCGTCAGGCCCAACTCGTTCGCCCGGCGTAAACTGGTGACAAGAGCAGCTCCGGCCCCCACGGCCGTATGCGCGTAATCGCCGAGGACAACCGGCTCATTCTCCGGTATCGCGAGTTCTTCAGTGCTCCACGACCTTTTCATCAGTTCGATCTCGGTGACCCGAGGCACGCTGCACAAAATGTCGGTCGTCATTGTTCCTCCATACGCCAGCGAATGCGGGCTCGTAATGGGGACGATCTCTCGTTTGTAGTCGCCCCAGCGTGCACATTCATGAGCGCGTTCGATTGACTGACGGGCATAGTTGTCGATCTGGGTACGCGTCAATCCGTACAGGGTGACGAGCAATTCGGCGTTGGTTCGAGAATCCTCAATTCGGGAGCCGTTTCGCGTGGGCGCAAGTTGTGGGTTGCCTCTTTGACGAGAGTGGTTCACTCCGGCAACGAGGGCGACTCCACGTGGGTCGGCTTGTACACCGTTCACGGCCGTGAAGAGCGCACCGAGGCTGGATCCGGCCGAATGGAGTATGTCAAAGCCCCAGAAGCGTGATGACTCCAGGTAACCGTCGGCGCGGATTCCGGCCGCATGGATCTCGTCGATACACCCCTGGTCGATACCGGACCGTTCCGTTATGCCGTTGATGATTTCGTTCAGAAGATCGATCTCTGACAATGATGTGAGCGGGCTTGGCTGGTCGGCGGGTGACAGCGGTGTGCGGGCAGCGTCTACGATGACGATTTCTTCGGGCATGACGGTTCCTTGGGGCTACTTCTTCGATCGCTGATTCGGAATTACGGCATTCCGATCAATCTCGCCGTCTCGACAAACTGAGAAACTCTTCTCGTGTCCGCGGATCTTCTCGAAGCGCGCCGGCCAGTGAGGAGGTGACGGTGGTCGATCCTATGGCTTGTGCACCTCGCAATGTCATGCAACTGTGCTCTGCTTCGATCACCACGCCAACACCTCTTGGTGTCAGGTGCTCGTTCAGCCAGTCGGCGATCTGCTTGGTGAGACGTTCTTGTACTTGAGGCCTGCACGCGAAATACTCGACGACGCGCGCGAGCTTGGACAAGCCGAGAATTCTGTCGCCGGGTAGATATCCGACATGTGCGACGCCGAGAAACGGCAACAAGTGGTGTTCACAGATAGATCGGAACGGAATCGCTTTGGCGAGAATAAGCTCGTCATATCCGGCGTCATTGGGAAAGGTGGTGAGCTCGAATGGGCGTGGCGTGAAGAAGTCCATATACGCGTGGGCCATTCGACGTGGCGTGTTGCGTGTACCTTCCTCCTCGGTTGATATGCCGAGAGCGGCAAGAAACGCTGCCGCGGCGTCTTCTGCGGCGACGATGTCGATTCTTCGCTGATCCGAATGCAGGAGGTCCTCGAGGGGTAGTAGTGGTGACATGATCGTTCAGTCCTTGTTCTCCGAGGCAGTGATGGGGCGGTCGTGGCCGATATCGCTATCAGCGGATGCCTGTAGTTGGTGACGGCGAATCTTTCCGACACTGGTGCGCGGCAGCTCTGGCACGAAATGCCACGCCCGGGGCCGGCTCTGGGGCGGAAGGTTTTTCTCTGCCCACTCCGTAAGTCCTGCCTCTGATAGGCGGGGCGTGTGTGAGTTGGCGACCACGAAAGCGATCGGTACGACATCGCGAATCGGATCAGGGCGGGCGAGGACAGCTGCTTCGAGCACGCCGGGCGCTTGAGCGATGGTGGCTTCGATCTCGGTAAGGCTGACATTCTCACCGGCAACTTTGATCACGTCGTCGGCTCGCCCGACGAAGCGGAGGCCGCCTTCCGAATCGGAGGACACGAGGTCGGAGGTGCGAAGCCACGTTGTATTGCCATCATCAACCAAGGTTGCGGCGGTCGTAGCCGGGTCGTCCAGGTACTCGCAGAATAGGTCCTGGCCGGGGACGCCAGCGACGAGGAGCATTCCCGGTGTGCCGGTTGGCGCAGGCGAATCGGACTCGAGCTCGACCACGGCTGTGGTTCTTCCCGCGTCGGCGGGACGGCCGATGGAGTCGCAGCGCGGATTGTCACCGAGCTCGGCCGTGACTATTGCGACCGTTTCTGTCATCCCGTACAGCTGCCGCGGGACGCAGCCGGCCAACTCGGCGAATTCCGCGTAGTGGGCGGGTGCGAGGCTTTGCGCGAACCAGACGTGTTCGAGTTCGAGAGCCGGAGCGTCGGGTCGTCGGCGTGCCAGGATCATGCGAATCGGTGCTGCGAAGAGACTGGCATGGGTTGCGTTCAGCTCCTGCGCCCAGAAGGGCCATTGGGACGCGGAGAAACGTGCAGTCAAGGCTACGCTGGCGCCGACGGCGATCGCGGGTGCGAAGCAGTAGTACTGGGCGTTTGCGTGGAACAGCGGCAACGTGACCAGCCATCGGTGACGACTGGTGAGGTCAATGATCGACGACATGGTGTCGGCGACATGTGCATAGTTGTGCTGAGATAGCACGACCCCCTTGGGTTCGGACGTCGTACCGGAGGTGAACATGACCGCCAGGCGTGTGGTCGGCGAGGGTGCGGGTTCGAGCTCCACGACCCTCCAGTCGATCGCGCTGGTCAGAACTCCATCGAGCTCCAGATCCTGAGCAGTTTCGGCCAGCGCCAGTACATGGGGCACGGATGCTGCTCCGCGACGATAGATGTCGGCACGGTCGGCGGCACAGAAGCCCACAGCCGGATTGGTTCGCCGGATCTGGGATTCGATGTCTCGCGACGACGACGCCGGGTCTACCGGCACGATCCACGCCCCCACGCGCGCCGCGGCGAGCCACAGGCCGACAAATGCTGGGCAGTTACGTAACGCGATATGGATGGAGGAGCCGGGAGTGCAGCCCAATGTCACGAGGTTGGCTGCGAGACGGCCGACGATTTCATCGAATTCGGCGTAGGTCCATTGAGTGACCGTGTCGTCGTCTGCTTTGAATACAAGGAAGACTGCGTTCGGGAACAGCTGCACCGCCCGGCGCCACCGATGGTCGAACGTCACAGGATCGCTGGAAGACACGGGCGTTCCGCTTTCTGAAGGAGCTGAGATGCTGTTCGGAGGAGATGCCGGTAATTGTGATGTTGGCCGGCGGCGGTATTGACCGGTGAACCGACCGATCCTGAGACCTCGGCCCAGGACGCCGTTGTCCTTCACCGAGGACCCCTCGGCTCCTGGACACCATTGACCTGGAGCCGAGGTTCAGGATGGATCAACCGCTACGCCGGCACCGTGTATTCGGGATTGACGCCCTGTTTGGCGAGGGCTTTCGCGTAGAGTCGAGCAGGGTTCTCCCACAGGATCTGCCGACGGATCTCCTCGGAGATGTTCCCCATGACGAGTTCGATGTTCTCGTCCAGGGTGGGACGGTGATAGCCGGTCGGGTGCGGGAAGTCGGTTTCAAACAGGATGCCCCGCAGACCGAGCTTGTCGATGTGGAACTGGTCGAGTTCTTCGAACCAGAAATTCACCGACATCTGGCGCTTGAAGTAATCACTGGGAAGCATGTCCCCGAACGCGTCGTGGTGGCTCTTCGCGACACCGTTCTTTTCGAATCGCTTGTCCAGTGCCTCCAGCACGAACGGCGCCCAGCCGATGCCGCTTTCCACCGAAGCGAACTGCAGGGTGGGGAAGCGGTGCATGATGCCCGACATCAGCAGGTCGCACACGTGGTTGGCATTCGCCAGGTAGATGTGCGGTCCGTCGCGGACCACGAGAGCACCACCGGAGACGTCGTCGTCCTCGTGGCGTTCCATCAGCTGCCGGAAGTCACCGCTCGCAGTGTGGAAGCTGACCGACAGTCCGGCCTCCTCACATGCCTTCCACATCGGATCCCACTTGCGGCTACCGAGGGGCGCCTGACCGTGCTCATGCGGTGCGCCAGTGGTCACGATGCCGCCGAAGCCCGCATCGGCAAGACGTTCGATCTCGGCAACAGTCTGCTTCACGTCCCAGTAGGGAACAACCATCATGGGAATGAAGCGGCCGGGGAACTGCTCGACCCATTCCAGCTGAAAGTCGTTGTAGGCGCGCAGATGTGCGATGGCGACTTCCGGATTCGGGTGGTGAACGAACGGCTTCCAGTCGAACCCGGCGAGGTTCGGATACAGGACCTGCATCTCGAAGCCTTGCTCGTCCATGAACGCCACACGGGCCTTGGGATCGTAGGTGGCGGGGTGGGCCTCGGAGAGACGAGTCGGCCCCGAGCCGTCGTGGATCTCGCCCTTGCCCGTCCATCCCCAGTTCGCCCACTGCCAAGCAGACTTCAACGGCTGATCGCCGAAGAACCACAGATCCTGCTGCGACTTGTCGTCCCATCGCACGTGCAGGACATCGTCGCCCCACGCCTTGGGCAGCCGCTCGGTCCACAGGTCCGCCGGCTCGATGAGGTGAGTGTCGGTATCGATCACTCGGTACTTGCTAGCCATTTGATTCGCCCTCCAGTTGGTTTGGCGAATTCATTTAAATGGTTTTCACCCACCTGTGTCAAGGGTCACCTGCGTGGGAGCGCACATATGGGCGCTAGCGGGATGTTTACCCAGGTAGTCGCGGGAGTGAAGGCGCGGCCGTCGAAGGTCATAGAACGGTCTTCGAGACGTGGATGGCCGCGGTGCCGCCGAACGCCAGCTGCCGGAACGGGCTTGCATAGAACTTGCTGTCGGCCGTTCAGTGTCGGCAATGCCGGTATCGGCCCGCGGTCCCGTGCCTTCAGCAGCGGTCGGGGTGCCCGCGTAAGTGCAGCGGTGGAGCGCAGTTGGACCATCCACAACGGCCCACCGTGCATGAACTCGACGCCGACAGGGGCGTTCAGCGGTGCTGGAAGCGACCGCGATGAAGCTTTAGAAACAGGGTGTGGCGTGTTGGTTCTACGCCCTTACGGAGTGGCCGGCAAGCTCGAGATCAGCACCTACGGTGAGGGAACGTGAATATTGGTTCTGGCCCACTTTCGATGAACTTGGGTGTGCCGATCTGGTTGGGGCACAGCGATTTCCGATAGACCTTGTCCGTGGTCGTGCGTGGTGTCGTGGAGTCTGCGTTCGGGTAGTGGCGGGCGTACGTGTCGAGGGAGTCGACACGAACGGCCGTACGATCCGTCCGGACGCGTACGGCAGTGCGGACTTGGCTGCGTGATCCGTCTGCGGCAACGTCTCCGCGCGTGTGAACGGTCGTACGTTCGCCAGCTCGCTGATCGCAGCATTGGCGGCCTGGCGGCGTGTATCCGATTGCGGGCGAGGCGATTTCGGTGCGCGGCGCTGGATTGTCGATGCTAGATATTCGCTGAGCAGATCACCAGGTTGCCGGGACCAGCCCCGCAGTAGTCGGTTGACCGGTCTGCTGACCACAGTCACGTTCTGGGTCGCCGCGCGGGAGAGCGGCTCAGCGGCCACCTCGCCGCTGAGATATCCCGCTCTACGCCGCTGAGGTTGATCCGGCGGCTGCCGACTGCGGGTGCGCTGCCTGCTGTCGGCGTCGACGACTTCGCGATCAGCAAGGTCATGTCTATGTCATTGATCATCGACTTGGCCACTCCTCGACCGGTCTGTCGGCAGCGCGTGAATACTGGATCTGGCACAAATTTCGTGATCCGATCGACCGGGTTGTTCACTCGCTCAACAGGATTCGCTTGCGGAGCAGGTCAGTTTTCGCGCGGCCGAACATCTGGCGCTTGAGCATCTTGATGCGGTTGACATGGCCTTCGACCGTTCCGCTGCTCCAGGACATGGTCAGACCAGCGGTGACCGCGTCCTGATCGCGGCGCAAGCCCCGCACGAACGAGTGCAGCCCGGGCTGGTCGTCGGCATCGACGGCGGCCATCCACCGTTCGAGATCCCCACCGCGCCGTTGGCCCATGATGTCGGCGAACGCGCGGACGTACCCGGTCAGCGCAGCCAATTCCGGGCTGACTGCCAGGATCGCGTCGAGACTCGTCCGATGCTCGGCAGCGAGGGTGTCGGGGTTGGCCATGATCCAGGCGACGACTTTGCGGACGGACGGCGGCTTGGGCGGCGCGACCGGGACGTGTGTGACGGCGCGGAAGGGCTGCAGGTAGTTGCGCACCAACTTCTCACTGCCTTGATAGCCGCGAGCCTTGATCTCCTCGAACAGCTGGGTTGCGTTGGTGCACCCCTCGTTCCACCGCCGATGCAGCTCGGGCTTGTATGCCTCAAGGATGCTGACTCGGAATCCGAGGCGGTTGTTGACCAGTAGCTCGTCGACCGACTCGGCGCGGGCGAAGCGGCGTGTGGTGCCGCGGGACAGGCCCAGCTCACGGCTGATCGCCAGGATGCTCGTGCCCTGGTCTAGCAGGGTATGGACCTGGGCCCAGCGCTGGCGGGTGCGCACCGCGGTGCGATCCTGCCGTTCGCCGCGCGGGACCGGCCCAGGGAGTATTTCGGCGGCAATCGCGGCGATGTCGGGCCTGTCCTGTGGTTCGGGGGCGGTGATCGCGGCGGGCAGGCTGGCGCGGTGGCGTGCCACGGTGCGTTCGACCGCTTCGCCGAGGTTGTGCCAGATATGCCAGCGATCGGCGACCTGTACTGCGTTCGGCGCTCCGGCGGCGGCGCCTTCGGCGTAAGCGCCGGCGCGGTCGCGGCAGACGATCTCCACGCCCGAGTGGGCACGCAGCCAGGCTGTGAGGGTGTCGGCGGTCCGGTCGTCCAGGACCTCGATCGGGCGGCGGGTCTGCATGTCGATCAGGATCGTGCCGTAATGATGCCCGCGGCGCAGGGCGAAGTCGTCCACGCCCAGCACCCGCGGGACCGGGGGCTGAGGATCGGGCAAGGCCCGGATCTGGCGCAGCAACGTCATCCGGCTCACCGTCGCGGCCAGCTGCCGGGTCAGCCGCGCTCCCGCGCGACCGCCCAGCGCCAGCCCGACCGCGCACAACACGCGCTGCAGAATCAAGGTACGGCGAGCATGCCTGGCCGCCAGTTGCGGCACCTGCTCGGCGAAAGTTGTTTTCCCGCAATCGGAATTGCCGCAGAACAGCCTGCGGACCTGTAACCCGATCACGACTTCGCGGCCGGTGATCGAGGTATCGGACAACCGTCGCCGGTATCGGCTGTGGACCCGCGCGGACCGTGCCCCGCAGCCGGGACACTCGGCCGGTCCGTCACCGGTGGCAGCCTCGATCCGCACCGTCGAACCCGCCGCGCGGATGACCTCGATCCGCAGACCGTCCAGGTGCGGGAACAGGACCCTCATCGCTCCAAGATCAGAACACCCGCGACATAATGAACTATCAACCGCCCCTTCACATCCCGAACGGGTCAATCACCAAGTCTGTGCCAGATCCAGGATTGGCGTTCCGTTGACACGGTCGACCAGATCGACCGAATCCTTGGCCACCTGGCTGCGTGAGCATCCCGAAATTCGGGTCGTATGTCGTGACCGCCGTGGCCCCTACGCCGAAGGCTCCCGCACGCGCTCGGCCTCACCCTCGGATGGAGCAGCGGCATCATCGAGCGAACGTCACCTCAGGTGAGGCGCTCCGGACGGCTCACGTCCGTCGCCCCAGGGTATCTACGACCAAGCCGCACCTGAAATCGCGATCGCGTTGTATCACGGCGCTCGTAGGTCTGGGTCGATCCATGTACAGGAGACCGAAACCACAGGTCGAAGGCGCAATGGGATACAGATTCAACGGAAGGTCTGGGTCGGTCGCCCAGCCGCTGCATCGACGTAGTCCTGCCTGATCGGATGGAATGCCTCAATGAATACGGCTCCCTCAGAGCCGACGTGCAGGCCGTGAGCGACGCCACTGGGCACCACATACGCTGACGACGTATGGAGCGCGTACTCGTTCCGACCAAGCTGCACTGTGGCATCTCCGTGGAGGAGCAGACCGATCTGCTCCTGAGGATGTGTGTGCACAGGAACCACGGCGCCTGGGGCAAATCTCACGATCGTCAACTGCAGACGATCACCGAACACGGCCTGTCCGGACATTCCCGGCAGCGGAGTGAATTCAGGGATCTCGGAAACCTCGTACACTCCGCCGTCAGACATCGATCGACCCGTTCATCTCGAGGACGATCTTGCCCAGCCCGCGGCTGCCCGCGAGATGCCGGTATGCCTGTTCGACCTCGGTCCAGGCCATTGTTCGCTCTACTGTCGGCCGTAGGGCAAGGGCGGGTGAGATGCCGTTATCCGCAGGTGCGAGCAGTAGCTGGCGTACTCCTTCGGCTATTGCTCGCCGCTGATCGAGATCTCGCGTTCGGAAGGTCACGCCGATAATCTCAAGTCGCTTGTAGGCAAGTGCTTCCATGTTGATGCGGCCGTCGGCTCCGGCCAGGCGCCCTATGCCGATGATCCGACCACCCAGAGCCGCAGCAGCGATGTTGTCCTCCAAGTACGGTCCGCCAGCGAAGTCCAAAACGATGTCGATCCCGAGGTTGTGAGTCAGGTCCTGAACGCGCTCGGCCCAGCCGGGCCCATCGACGACGATCAACTCGTCCATTCCGAGCGCGCGCAAAGCATCTACCTCCCGGCGCGCACGAGCGGTTCCCACAATCCTGCCCGCACCGAGGTGCTTTGCCAGCTGGATGCATTGAATTCCCACGGCCGAGGTCGCCCCGTGCACCAGAACCGACTCCCCAGTCGTCATGCGCGCAGCTGTCATCAACGCGTTCTGGGCGGTCATCAGCCCGACAATCGCTGCGGAACCTTCGATGTAACTCCATTCGGGTGGAATTCGAACAGCGGTTCCCTCGTCTACGACCACACGCTCCGACAGCCCACCCGAGACCATCATCATCACGCGGTCGCCCACTGCGACATCAGTAACGCCACGTCCTGCCTCGACCACTTCGCCGGCTGCGTCCAGCCCTGCCAATCCGGAGATATCAGCCGTGTGAGTGCCGGCCCGTACCGCGAGATCAGCGCGATTCAGCGAGGCAGCACGCACCGCGACCCTGATCTGGCCATCGCCCAATTCCGGCTCGTCGATGCATCGGAACTCGAGACCATGCGATCGCTGATCGATCACTATCGCTCGCATCGGTGGTTAACCTCCTTGGGACCCAGCATCAAACGAACAGACCGGCGGAGACAAGGACCGCAGGGACCTCTGCCGAGATTTGCTCCCGGCCTCGCCCGTGAGCACCGGCCTCACGCGTCAGCGTGTCGGGCACCAGCAGCAACCGACACGCGAAGTCCGACACTTTGAGCTCGGTCGACATCGTTGTAAGACCATTGAAACTATATATATAGTTTGCGATCGTCAAGATTCTTTTCGCACCTGGCGGGCTAATCGTTGACGAGGGGGCGCCGAGCCATCGTCGCGAGACTGGAACGGAGATACTGCCGGTTCGGCTTCGAGCACCCCGCCGCGGCCTTGATGCTGGAGCGAACTCAGATCTCGGATACGGGTTCCACCAGATGCAATCGGCAGCATGGGCAGCTACGACGACAGCAGGGCGCCCCGACGCGAGCGCGGACATGCACAATCTGCCGGAGCAGCAATATCCGCCGCTTGCCGGGTGCGATTCCCGCACGTGATCGGCAGCGTCCTTGTCGCGCAAGCGAAGCTGCCGCAGAACAACCGCCCGACCGGAACCACGATATTGGCTTTCTGGTCGGCGATCATCGTGCCTGACTGCCGCCGAGCGTGGCTGCTGTAGGCAGGTCACGATCGCGCCGTGCAGCCGACAGCGCGAACCCTATCGGATCACAAACCCCAGATACGGCAATAAACCCCCCAGACACACCATGGCCGCGAGTCAGTCAACAGGCGAACCATCAAGCGCCGCAGTACATCCCGATCAGAGCAATCATCAATTGGCCAAGGCTAGATTTCGTCCGGATTGACACACCCGCCCGCCGAGACGACTCTGGCTCAGCCCCAATCGATGATCTGGTTGAGCAGATGCGGATAGTTCGTTTCGAGCAGGGTCACGTACTCCTCGAGGTGGCCGCGCATCAGCTTTTCGGCCTTGGCAGCGCTGCCGCGCGCGATCGCGTCGCGGATCTGAGAGTGTGAGATCGCGAGCTGGTCACCGAGGCTCGGAACCCGCTCCTCGTTGAAGATGTCGACGGTGATGTCACGGACGGCATGTCCGATCAGCACCAACACCGGATCGCCGGCGAACTCGGCGACCGAGAGGTGAAAGTTGCTGTGATCGTCGGCCACGCTGCTGTTTTCCGCGGCATTGTCCAGCTCCGTCCATGGCGTCCCCGCGCTGACCGCCTCGGCGGCGAGTCGCGCCATTAGGGGCTCCAGATGCAGTCGAGTCTTCAGCAGGTCGCGCAGCGTCAAACCCAAGAGGTGAAAGTACAGCGACGATGAAGTGGCGAACTGCTCGCCCGCAATCCGATTCACGATAGCCCCTCCGCCAGGGCCGGGCTTGAGCGTGATCACCCCATGCACCTCAAGCATCCTCAATGCCTCGCGCAGCGACGGGCGGCTGACCTTGTACTTCTTCAGCAACTCGCTCTCGGCGGGAAGCCGATCCAGCTCCCGGGCCGTGATGTCTCGGACGATATCCCCCGCCACCACCCGCGCGGTCTTCCCACCCACAACTTTCATAACATCATCGTAGCAATGTGACATCACGGCGACGGCTCCCTTGCTGAGCCAACTGCAACCGCGAAAATGACGCTCGATCCGAAGAATCGGCAGGTCAGGCCAGTCGTAGACAAAGGCTTCGGGGTACGGAAGCCACTTCCCTCGTGCATCTAGTGACATAGATCATTTATATGGTTTCACTTAGCCCTTCCACCCTATCGGGTTGACAGTCAGGTACTCACGTCCCAGTGGACGAGGACCAGCAGGAAACGAGCCCGGGCGCCAGGCCGGGCCAACATGCGCGCACTCGCCGGCGGTCCAGCGAGCGCGCGCCACGGTAAGCCTCAGCCGAGGCGAGGCCAGTCGGCGGTCCGAGTCAATACCTCAAAGGATGCGACGGTGAGGATGTCGGCGTGCAGGGGCAGTACATCGCGGAGCAGGAGTTCATGGAGTTCTGCGTTGCCGTCCGCGCACGCGTCGCCAACGACAATGATTCGATAGTCACGGTCAGCGGCGTCGCGGACAGTGGAGAGCACGACGCCACTGGTGAACATCCCAGCCAACACAAGGGTGTCGATCCCGCGCTCGCGCAGCGATTGATCCAACGACGTGGTATTGAAGGCACTCACGCGCGTCTTGGTGACAACATGCCCACAGCCGCCGTCCTGTAGCGACCAATGGACCTCAGTCCCAGGGTCGCCGAGACCCAGAGCCCTACGGGCAGCGAGTGGGGCGAACACCTTGTTATGCAGCGGGATTGCAGCATGCTCGTCCGGGGTGAACGCCACCCGGATCTGCACCTGGTGGATACCCGCACGCAGCGCGGCGCGCTGCGTGCGCCGCACTTGCGCCAGCAACACCTCCGGTTGCGTCAAGCCATCGAGTAACGAGGCCTGAAAGTCCATGAGCAGCAGCGCGGTTCGGGCAGCGTCAAAGGTCGTGAATTGATCCGACAAGAACCCTCCTTCATCGAGCGGCGCCGCTCACCCGAACGGTGGGTGAGCGGCGCCACTCTTTTAGTATAGCGTTAAATATTCCAGCGCTGTAATATCGAACTCGATGGGAACCCCTCTGCCGGTCGACGCCGATCGGGAGAGGGCAGCGCCACCTCGATGTGGAACCGGGCTCTCCGGAGTCGATCGACCGCACAGAGAGGTCTGGATCACAAGCAGGCTCCAAACCCGAGCGGGCACATCGGGTGTCACGTGACATCGCAGCTTTACCTGCGGGGCCATCGTGTGGAGCTCGTCCAGCGAGCATCAGATCGACGCGACGCCAATTCAGCGGCAGGAGCCCGATCGCAGCGCCAGGTGGGTTCCTCGTTGCCGCCGGCTTGCCCCGCGGCGAGGCGACGGCCCACAAGAGGAGGGCACAGACGGATGGAGGAGGTCCGAGACTTATGACGACCCGAGCAATCAACCCTGATGCTTTCGCACGAAAGGGTGCTGAACGAAGGGGACAAGTTCAAGTACAGGCCATTGCCGGACTCGGCGGCTTCCTGTCGGCGATCAACAACTCGATCATGGCTGTAGCGCTGCCGACCGTGAGCCGTCACTTTCATGCCACCGCCAGCGCGGCCTCATGGATCGCCTTGTCCTACATGATGGTGGCAACAGTGCTGGTGCTCGTATTCGGCCGGGTGACCGACATGCTCGGGCGCCGACGCATGTACCTCGGCGGGGTCGGGCTGCTGACGCTGGGAAGTGCGCTGGCCGGGCTGGCGCCCAACGTGGGTGTGCTGATTTGCTGCATCTGCCTGGAGGGCGTCGGCGCAGCCGCTCTGCTGTGCAATATTACGGCGTTGATCACCGATGCTTTCCCTGTCGGAAAGCTGTCCACTGCGCTCGGTATCAACGCCACAATCGCCGCGGTTGCACAGGTCCTGGGTCCGGTCATCGGCGGTGTGCTGGCCTCAGAACTGGGCTGGCGGGCCGTGTTCTGGTTCAACGTGCCAATCGGGCTGATCGGACTGCTCTGGGCATGGCGAAGCCTCAGCCCGACGCCGGCGCATGCTCACGGTGAATCCTTCGACTACTCCGGCGCGGTGTTGTCAGCACTCGGACTGGGTGGGTTGATTCTGGCGCTTTCCGAAGGCGGCACAGCCGGATGGACAAGCGTGCCCGTGCTGCTCGGACTGGTGCTGTTCGTAGTCTGCACACCGGCGTTCTTGATCCTGCAGACACGCCGCCAGCACCCGCTGTTCGATCTGTCGTTGTTCGGCGATCAAGCGCGGAACCTGGCGTACCTGTCACTGTTCCTCATTGCCATGGCCTACTACGCAGTCGTCCTGCTGATGTCGCTCTACCTTCAAGCAGCACTCGGAATGGCAGCCGACCAAGCTGGCTTCCGCGTCCTCTTTGTTGCAGTCGGCATGGCTATCGCGTCCCCGATTGCCGGGCGCCTTCAGGCACGGTTCACTGCTCGCACGCTCGCCAGTGCCGGGCTAGCAGCCACCGCACTCGCCTTGCTGATGTTGGCGATCCTTATCAATCCTCGGCTAAACGACGCGGCCCTGGGTGCATGTCTGTTGGTGATCGGTGCTGGCGCTGGATTCTTCATGACACCCAACACCAGCGCGATTATGAGCTCGGTAAGCGCGGACCGGCGTGGCATCGCAAACGGCTTTCGCCAAGCAGTCCAGAACGCCGGGTGGACTCTTTCCACAGCGCTGTCCCTTACGATCGTGACCATCAGCCTGCCGGGCCCGCTGAAGAAAGCGGCCTACGCCGGCAATGTCGGCACCCTGGACCAGCACACCTTGCAAGGCCTCACCGCCGGATATCGCTGGGCTCTAGTGATCCTCGGCATCGTCTGCATTGCAGGCCTCATCGCATCCCTCGCCCGCCGGAACCCGGCGACAGCATGAGAGCTGCAGGAAGAGCACAGAACTCGGTCATGCGAGGTCACTTTGCTACCGAATCGGCTGATTACGCCCCGATCGACAAGATGATCGCGCGCGATCAACCAATCTTTCTCCGCTGCTCACGTGCCACTCTGCTGTGCCACAGACGGGTCTTTTGTCACAGACTCGCTCTGCCCGGCTGCGGCAAGGCCGGGCCGTGGCATGGAGTAGGCGTCGCTTCGTCAACAGGGTGGCGGGCACCGAAGACACTACGTCCTGTTTCATCCGAGCTGTCGGCGTGGCTTACGGGGTCTGCCCAATTGCCCCATGCATTACTACAGCGCTGGATATTCCAATATGATCGCAAGGATGACGAGCGACGAACAACTGGGCTGGCTCAGCCCCGACGAACTGCGAACCTTCCGCGCCTTCAACCGCGCATGGGAAGCAGCCGCAGCTCACCTCGACGCCGATATGGAACGCGAGACCGACCTACCACGTACCTACTTCGACATTCTGTGGCGACTACGCCGCGCGCCGGATAGGTCTCTGCGGATGAGCCGACTCGCCGCGATCACCCATTCGAAGTCGAGTCGAATCACCCACGCCATCGGCCGCCTGGAAGCGGACGGGCTAGTGCGCCGCGAAGTTCCGCCGGGGGACCGACGCGGCTGGTTGGCCGTGCTCACCGACGAAGGTCTGCGGCGGGTGGAACAAGCAGCGCCGGTCTACGCGCGCAGCGTACGCGAACGTGTCCTCACCCCGCTCACCAACCAACAACGCAAGCAACTCACCGCTATCGGTGAAACCCTGCTCGCCGGTCTCGAACCAGAAGCTCTCGTCAGCAGTGGCGATAAAGAACAAGCCGCGACGCCCTGACCACTCAGACCGAGCCGCTTCGGCGGCGACCATCGCTAGCCAGCCCTCCGGCCAGGAAGGTTCTCCGCGGAAGTTCGTGCTACACCTACCGGATTCAATCTATGCACCGATACCACTCAGCCCTCTCGATTCCAAGTGATGAGATGAATGCAGACCCTGATGATTTGCGAACTATTTTCGACTGTTCCGACCCTGGATCGAGAGCCGCAGGGCTGAGCGCTGCGCAGGCATCGCTGAAATCGGGAGGTCTCGTCGTACTTCCGACCGATACGCTGTACGCCATTACCGCGGATCCATTCGACGCCACGGCGGTCGGCACGCTGTTCGAGGCAAAGCAGCGCAGACGGAACATGCCGGTTTCGGTCTTAGTTGGTTCCTGGGACACCATCGACGGACTGGTCTACTCGGTACCAGCACGAGCGCGGGACCTGATTCGGGCGTTCTGGCCCGGAGGATTGAGCCTTGTCGTCCAACAGGCGCCGTCGCTGGCGTTGGACCTCGGCGACACTCGCGGGACCATTATGCTTCGCATGCCCCTGCACCCGATTGCATTGGATTTGTTGCGTGAGGTCGGACCGCTGGCTCAATCCAGCGCCAACGTCTCGGGTCACCCGGGGGCCTCCTCCGTCCACGAGGCACGTGAGCAGTTGGGTAGCCAAGTCGCGGTGTACCTCGACGGCGGTCCGGTCACGGAAGGCGTCGCATCGACCATTCTCGACCTCACCGCCGATAGCCCGAGGATACTTCGTAATGGCGCGGTGCCAGCAACCCAGGTTGCCGAAGTGCTCGGCGTAGCGCCCGCGTCGCTGATGCCCACGGGTCGACGATAACAGCCTGGTGCGCATTTCAACGGAGTATGGAGACCTTGCGAAAGCTGACAAGAAATGATCGGTCGCGGGCAGGATTTGATGCCCCTGCGACCGATCACGTCGAGCAACCGGATTTGGTTCGAGGCCAGATAGCCACACTGATCATAGAAATGTAGATTCAAGCGATCGGATCGGCTGGTATCTGACCTCTGTCTTCGCCTCGGCTACGACAGCGCGAAAGACACTTCGCCTTCTTCAGGGTCCTCTCCATGCGGCCCAGAGTTTGTCGATCCGTCCTTGATAAGCTTCCACTCTTCGAACTCACGCATGAAGACAGTCATTACAGAGCCTATAAGCGCGGCGACGGCGATGTAGACAGCTATCGGCACCCACGAGTTGAAGGACCTAAGGAGAGAGGTGGCTATCATAGGCGCAAAGGCTCCGCCCACAAGTCCAGCTGCGGCCTGCCCGAGCGCCATCCCAGAGTAACGGAGATTCGCACGAAAAAGGGAGGGATAAAACAATCCCATACTTCCACCATAGGCGGCATAGCCTAACAAAAATATGACGAATCCTGCGTACAGCATAGCCAGGGAACCTGAGTTGAACAGGGGAAACCAGATGAACGGAGTGACCACCGTCAAAACCTGGCCTGACAGGAAGACCTGCTTTGCGCCAAAGTAATCAGCGAGCCAGCCGCAGAGGGGCATGCCCAATGTGAGGACTGCGGCTGTGATCATAACCGCCACAGAAATATCCGACCCCCTAATCCCGTGACTCTTTCCGTAGGTGAAAGAAAAGACTGAGGCTAGATAAAATGCAATGCTCATCGGAGCAGTCGTCAACGCGAAACCAAGCAGCGCACGCGGTTGCCGGCGAATAAGCTCGACCGGCGGGCTCTTACTGATCTGGCCGCCAGCTTGGACCGCTGCGAAATCCGGACTTTCGGCCAGCTTACTCCTGACGAAGATGCCGACGCCTACAAGCGCCACACTGAAGAGAAATGGGAGTCGCCACCCCCAGCTCATATATTGACTGTCGGGCAAGGATGTCACCAGGAAATTCACCGCATTGGCTAGCAGCAGGCCCACCACATTGCCGGTACTAACGATACCTGTAAACAGCCCTTTGTGGCCCTGGTTGGCGTGTTCATAGGTCATTAAGTAGCCCCCAGAGGTCTCGCCGCCCAAAGAAAATCCCTGAATGAATCGCAGAACGGTGAGTAGAATCGGCGCGGCGATACCGATTTGGTCATATGTTGGCAAGACGCCAATCAGCGCGGTGGCCCCTCCCATCGCGCTGAGGGTGAATACTAGAACTGCCTTCCGCCCGAGGCGGTCGCCAAAGTGGCCGAAGACCCAACCACCGATGGGTCGAGTAAGGAACGCCAAAGCAAAGGTGGACAAGGAAAGCAGGGTGCCGACCAGTGGATCGAATGATGGGAAGAATAGCTTTCCGAATACAAGGGATGCCGATAGTCCGTATATGAAGAACTCATAATATTCAATCGAGTTCCCGATCAGGCTAGCGGCCACCGATCGGACAGGCTGCCTGCGTGGTTGAACCATATTTGACATACAGTATCTTTTCGTAGATTCATAGAGTTTCACTCTGCGCACATGAATGGCCAGTAACGATATTGCCGAGCCGAGAAGACAACCCAACGCCACAGTGTGATTGTGGCGCGCCTTCATCGAAGGGCCTTTAGCCGCAGCCTTCGTGGTGTCACGCAGTAGCATCCCAGTGTGCTTGGAATACTCGGCCGGAGGCTCGCATGCTACAAATAGAGGCGCTGGGAGAAACGGGTCCGGTGCAGTGTGCAGTACAACCGGAGTCGAGTCTTTCAGGCAGTGTCGGCAATGGTTGGCCACACGCTTGACGGAAGTTTCGTCAGGCGTCAGTGCAGTAGGATTTCATCATCGCATCCGACGAACCGGCATTCGTGCGGATATGGGTACTGCTTGATGGCGGGAAGTACCGAGTATTCTGCCCGCAGAGATACGGCAAACCTCTGCGACACCTCACATGGATTGGCAACCTCGCCGCCAGATACAGAAGACCAGACTCGAATCGACGCGGACGGTGGAACTGTAGCAGTAAGTCAGCTTGTCGAAAATACACAGACTAGTCCGGGGCCTTTATTCGATTTTTACTCCTACGGGTTCGCGAATATCGGACGGAGCATAGACCCATCGCAAAATAAATGGCACGATGGATCTCTTTCCATAATAGGATTTCCGGTCAAATCGCGATAATCCAGCAAGATATGCTTACGACGCTGCAGTGGCGGACCGGTCATCTATTCCCTTATGGATTACTGTGCCGGCGCTGCCCTTTTCGACTCCTAGATTCTGCGGGTTACGATTTGGTGAAAACCATTTAAATAGATTTCCCCGGTGTTGTCAACCCCCGATCGAGACCAGCGTCACATCACTCATGGCCGCCCACCAGTTAGCCTCCGCCCCTCACGATGAGCTGCACGGCTCCGGCTACGGACGGTAGTCCTGCGGGTCCGGGCGGATCGAACAGTTCGCCCCGCACGACTGGGACGCCATGGTCGCCACCAACCTGACCGGCACCTTCCTGTGCACCCGCGCGGCCGTGCCGCACCTGCGGGAACGCGGCGGCGTGATCATCAATATGTCTTCGTCCATGGCGAGCCGGATAGCGGCCGGCGATACCAATCGAGCCCCGGACCGCGTGCGTCGGTTCGGGGCTCGTTCGGGGGTAATCGCCCACACTGATCGCATCAGCATGTTTGACGTCTGAACCCTACAAGATCGAAGGCCCGCTTGAGCGGCCCCAGTTTGGTGGTCGCCGCCAGCTCAGCATCCGCGGGTCACCCCCTGCCTGGACTTCCCGCCACAGCAGGTATCTGATCCAGGCCAGGGCGAGTTGGACGCTCAATCATCGGGGTCGTAGCCCATCTCGCGCAGTTCCTGTCGGCGTTGCCAGCCCATGTTGGCTTGGACGGTAGCCAGTCGAGTCTGGTTCGTGTTGAACGCCTCGACCGAAACCATAAGCGAACAGCCTATTTGAAGACCGCAATACCTCGTTGGCCCGAGGGTGTTGGTCATGTTGACCGGTCAACCCGACCTGGGTGGATCATCGGGTTGGGGTCGACTCACCCGACTGTATTGCTGATGGCTTGCCGCGGTCTGTACTGACGGTTGCTTTCGAAATGTGCTGCAGGACAACACCATTGCTGCGCCGATCACTCTTCGTTATGCCAAGCATGGCTGACAGATCTGTCAAGGGCTGCGCGTCCAGGCAAGCATCGTGTCGGCCCACTGCTCGGCGTCGAAGAGTTGGGCGTTGCCCAGGCCGGTTGCCTCGCGCAACGCTTCCGGATATGTCTGGTCATAAACGCGATTCGCAGCTGTCGCCATCTCGGGAGCCAACAGCATCCACTCAGCACAGATACTCGTCGGGGTCCACAACATCGCGTCCGACTCTTCGATTGCATCGAGAAGTCCGAGCGCGCGTAACCCGCGCCAGAGCGACGCGCATCCCGGACCCGACGTGCCGTAGGACGACGGTGGACGGTCGACGGCTAAGAGCGGCCGCGGCAGCGGGCTGGTCTGTATGCGTGCCAGCAGTGGAAGTCCGAAGACTCGTGCGAAGTGGGCTCGATGGGTTCCATCACCTTCTACCGCGAATATCGGCCCTGCCGGGCCTTCGACGCGTTCGAGTCGGACCGGCTTCTGGAAGTGACCGGTCATGAACGTGTCGATCCACTCGTCAAGTCGGTCCGCTGCGGCGGCTTCGTACAGCAGCACACAAAACCAGGCGAGCGAACGCCGCCACGCCTCAGCCCGATCGAATCGGCCCCACTGCTCATGGTCCGGTGTGCTGACCACCAACACCGGGTCAACCCAAGCGAGGTAGTGGGCTCGGGCGCCGTCTTCGCCGCCAGGCGCCATGCCCGATCCGAAGGCGGAAATCAGCCGCGCCTGGGAGGACATCGAATTCACCTGTGCCACTCGCATATCGAGCCAGGTGCCAAGTTCGCGCCCTGGGTCTGGATCGCGCACGTAACGCATCCTCGCTGCTTGGGGGCCAGGTTCCGGCATCTCCGCAAGGAGCATCGACAAGGCATCGTGCAGGTGCAGACGCTCTGGCCCGTGAACCACCCGCTGCAGGTGTTCGTCCCATCCCTCAGAGTCGCTGTCGAGCTCGGCTTCTCTCACGAGCGCGGCGTCGTAGAGTGCGACGACGTGTGAGACCTCGGGGCCCGTCATCGCTGCGCCGCTCATCCCGAGCCGAGCCAGGACGTCGTACATCTCCTTCGCCGTGGCAGACCAGCCACGAAGAGCCAGGCCTTCGTGACAGACGGTGAAGACGCCTGAGTCTGCTCGTCGGATCATGGAGCCCCTTCGACTGCAGGACCGTCGGCCAACGCAGAGCCGGCCCGGATAGATCACTCAGGCTACCGTGCGTTGCTGTGCCGTATATCGCTGTGGGCCGGGATGTTTCGTCACAGCCAGGTGATCAGGTAGCGGAGCTCGGCATGGATAGCCCGAGTGATTCAGGCGAGATTCGCTCAACCCGAAATATCCTGTCAGCCAGCTAAATTCATCGCTGGATGCGTCATCGATCGAGGCGTCCGATCTCGGCACGGTGCCACGTGTACCGGAGAGGTGTCGCTACCACGTCATCTCGTGCACCAGGTAGTCGCGCACTTCCGGAGACGCAGGCAGCACGTTGTTGGTCTGTGGCAGCCGCAGCACGTTGCCGTCGCCGCGGGTTGCCGCGGCCGCCACGACCAGCGAATCACCGTCACGATGCCGTCCACGCCGATCCCCGTCGAATCGGGAGTGCTGCAGAAACCGTGGGACGCCGTCACCGATCCGCACGAACTGCAGAGTCGGGTGTCCCACTCCGACGATAGTGGTCAAAGCGCCGACATTCGCAGCGCGCATCCGCTGATTGTGTGCGAAGGCTGCCGCCGCCAATTCCGCGTTGCCGCCCAATGATTCGACATCCACGCCGGTCAGCTTACGCAGGCCCGCCTCGGACTCCACGCAGGCGTAGGTCGGCAGCATCTCGTAGACCGCGGGCATGGTGCGCAACGCGCGAACGAGATCGCGGTGCCCGGGAATATTGACCGTAGTGCCGGACAGATACTGAAGTACACGCATGCTGCCCAGATACGGAGTGCCCAACGTGTATGTCGTGCGCACGATGTCGCGGCCACCGAGCGCACCGGTGAATGCCTGGGCGACAAGACCGCCGTATCCGTGCGCGATCAGCAGCAGCTCCGCATCCGGTCCCGCCTCGGGACGGGTTCGCCACCAGGCCAGATGATTCTCCGCGGCCTGAGCCAGCAGCGCCGCATTGTGCATCGATCCTAAACGCCAGTCATATGTGAACGTCAGTACAGCTTCGGGGATCGGTGCCGCACGACGCAACGCGCGCAGCAACGAGGTGTAGGGATCGACCTTCCACACGCCTCCGATCGACAGTGCGACTGGATCGGCTGCGGTGAGAGGAACCTGCTCGCCTGGATTCTCCACACGCAGATCCAGTGCACCAGAACCAGCCGCGCTGCGGAACAACGCACCGGGACGCAAACTCCACACCACGCGCCCGGAGTCCTGGTCCGTCAGTGTGCTGCCAGCGAACCCGGGCAGGACAACGATTGCGTCGCTGGTGCGCGCGGAGCGGGGCCGCGCGACGGTGAACGAAGGATTCTGCTGTTCCGAAACCGCATGGTCGGCAACCGGATCCGGATGCGCAGGTGTGTGCTCGATGCCAGTGTGGGCGGCTGCTCGTCGTTGCTCGTGACGATGCAGGACCGCGAGCAGCGCGTCCTTGGCGGTGGAGTCGAGGCGGTTCCGCTGCGGGATAAGGACCTTGTAGCCCCCGCCCGAGGTGCGTGCCACGTTCTCGGGAGCGATGTACTGCCAATAGGCGCGCTCCTGCTCCACGTCATACAGGACCACCAGAACTGGAAGCGTATGCGAGAGCCAATACTTCACGTGCCGAGCGCGGGGCCGGAACACCCAACCCCGTGGTGTTGTGCTCCGCTCGGAGAACCAGCTGCGGCCGGCTTTGACCTGCACCGCGAACAACCTGCCGTCAGGACGACCCTCACAGACCTCCACCTGGGCATCGATGCCGTAGTCCGCGCCCTTCTGTTCCCGGTACTTCCACCGCAGTTCGCGGATGACCAGAAGCCCTACACCCCATTCCCCCATCTGGCCGGTATCGTCGGTCGACGGAGAATCCTCCATGCGAGGCAGCGTAACCGGAGTCGCATGCCGACGTCGTTGGTTCGATAACAGTCTCCGCAGCGCACACACCCGCGACGGCACCGACCGAGCGCGGCGAGCGGTACTCGCCTATGGGGCGCCTGTGCACCGCCGATGGTGTTCCCCGACGCCTCGGCGAGGTCGAAGTGTCCTTCCCCCGAATTCACTGGTCACCGGCGGCGTAAGTGAAGGCGAGTGCTGGCTGAAAGATCAACGCACCCAGGGCAGGATGATGGGGTGGCTAAAAATTGAGGTCGTCCCCGACCGGGTGGCAGCAGCCCTCGGGAGACCAAGCGTGTCCAGGTTTTCGACGCCGCGCAACTGATCGCCGCGGTCGAGAACATCGCGCGGGTGGCAGGGTCATTTGAGGCGGGACCAGACCAGCGGCAGGCCGCTCTGGTCGCAGCGAACATGCTCGACGTGTGGAGAGCGGATCAGGTTGTCGTTCGTCTCGATGACCAGTTCGTCGACGCGATCGTATCCAGCGACACCAATGTGCCGATGGTGCCGGATTGGTTAGGCCGGTTGCCGTTTGGGTCGCTAGCGGCATCCTTGCCGACGCCTCTGCCGCTGGACGACGGCACCGACCTGTGCCGGTACACGGGGTTCCTCGCGACCGGAATCGTTCACGGGACACCAACCGGCAGCAGGATCCACACCAGCTATCGGCCGTTCGCCAAGGGCGACGGGATCCGTTTCCTGTGGGTCTACAGCGTCGATGGCGATCCGGTGCCGCGCTATCAGACCATCACCGTCGAGTTGCGAGGCGCGCTCGCGAAACCGGATCTCACTCTCGCCGGATGGATTTCAGGCTTGCAGCACGCCGCGCAGGCGCAGGGACATCCGTGGGGACCGGAGTTGTCGGTGCTGGTCCCGCTGTCGGTACAGGCCTTGCTGTATCTGACCGCGCAGGAACCGGATCTGGATTGGATTCCGCCCGAGCGATTGAGCCGGCCCCAGCAGTTGCGGACCGCGGTCGTGGGCCATGTCGGGTGGCGCGTCGGTTCTGCGTTGCGCACCTGGCGCAGCGTAGAACCGACCAGGCCCACCGCTAACCCCGAACCGGGGAAGGCCGCAGGAACCTGCCGCCGCACATCCGTCGCGCGCACTGGCACCGGGTGCGGATGGCCGCCCGTGACGGTGACGGCCGCATCGTCGGCGATGTGGGCGGGCAGCGCGGCGTCGACTGGGACTATCAATTGCGCTGGTACCCTCCGACACCGGTCAATACGGGCAGTGCTGGCCCAGCGCCGGTCGTGCGCGAGATGGGCTGACCCTATGTCGGTAGAACCGGCGTTTGGTGTTCTTGGGCTCGCTCGATGTCGTGTGAACTACAGTGCATGTGGGCCGAGGCGCTGGCCCGCACTGTGCCGGACATCGACGCCCACGCCGTCGCCGGGCTATTCCACGGTCAAGGTCTGTGATCGCGCCGAGCGTGATCAGCTGTCGTGCCCGAAACCCGGTAGGCGCGGAGCGTGGGAAACCGTGCCGTATAAGGAGTTCCGGCATGACCCGTGATTATTTTCGAAAGAAAGCTGTCCGCGACCACGCTGCCGCCACGGACCGCGCGTATCTGGACGCCGAAAGAAGTCTGACCGCATCGAGATCCGCAGGATTGGCACTCGCGGGCGACCTTCGTGACAGGTTGGCCGCCGGTCTGGTCGCAGCTGGGTGCCCGGTGGAGGTTGAGCACAACCCACAGGACGCGGGATTGCGGATCTACGCCGGACCGGCGACGATCTCGGTCGAACGGCAGAACAGCCTGACGATCTTCACCGGAGACGAGCATCCCGACGACCCGGACGTCTTCGACCTGACCATGCCTCTCGCTGTGTTGGTATGGGCCCCGCTGGTTGGTGAGTATTCCGAGGAACTCAAGCGCGTCTTCGGCGTCGATGGTCACGAGATCGCCGCCGATCGGACGGTCGCCGCGATCATCACCGAGATCGATTGTGTGGTGGGGCAAGCCCGTCAACGCGATCTCGCCGATTTGTCCGCCGACACCGAATGCGGGATCTGCGGGGATCAATATCCCGCTGTGGGATTGTTCAATCCGACCAAGGCCGAGATCAGCGTGTGTCCGTGTTGCGCGTTCGACGGGGACCTGCTCGGTGCCAGTCCAGAGCGGTTGGCATTCGAGATCGACAAGGCGGTTTGCGGGAATCTGGCGGTGCCAGCGGGATGGGCGGGTGCGCAGGCGTTGCTTTCGTGTCTGTGAGGTAACGAGTTCCATTCGTGGCTGCAACGCGAGTGGCGGGAAGCTGGAACCACTTTCACGCCGCTGGAGTGGTGGGGTGCGATGGGAAAGACATGGATCTGGCTTCCCGCGCCGGATCGGCGGCCACCTGCGTTGGCCAGCTTCGGCTGTGGGGCGTCCCTCGCCCACGTCGTGACCGCGATCGCCCGGATCCACCCGGATCTGCGCGGCCAGTGCCAGATCAACCGAGCCGACGAGATCGCGGAGTTCCTCGATGCCGACGACAGCGGCGACCTGGACGAGATGACGCTGGAGCGTATATGGCCTGCGGCCATTGCCTACGCGGTCGCGCTGCTCACCCAGCAGTCCGAACGACCAACGCACCGAAGTCCCTGGCACGTGACCGAATCGTTCGAATTGTCGGCGTGGGTGGAGGAATTGGAATCCGACCTCGACGACTACGAAGTCGAGTCCATCCTTGGCGTAGCGATTCCCACGATCGTGGGTGCTCTCGATCCTGCCGACTCGGAGGTCTGAGGCGACAATCCTCAGGCCGAGGCTGTGAGCTGGCGGACCTCCGCCAGCTGAGTCGAGGCTGCGGTCCCGCTGCTCGTCACTCCGAGACGCTCAGCAGCGTCCCGGACAGGGGTACAACGAGCGGGTTCCGTCCATGTCCAGCGGGTCCACGAGCGGATCGCCGTCATCCCAACTCACGGCACACTGAATGTCTGTTCCCCAGGCTCGCCGGCCGTGCATGCTGGAGTCGACGTAGCCGGACAGTTCGACTGCCTTGATCAGGCTGGGCAGGCGGTCGCGGGGCGACATTGACTCTTCCTCTCGCCACAGCTGGCTTACGGTCCCGCCGCAGATTGGGATGCGGACCTCGCTATTGGTCAAGGCGGCGTTGGGCAGATACCAAGGTGCTCTTCGGTTTCCTGGGATCTGTTGTCGGAGGTGGCCGCTAGATTTTTCCTGTGAGCGCGAGTGATCCGTTCGTCTTTCCCGCGGTCCCGGACGGACTGCCTCCCGGCCGGGTGGTAACTGCTCGCGGGGGCCGTTGGGACGGGCGCGAGGTCTTGTGGGTCTCGGACGAACGCCAGCGCCACGCTGACCAACTCTGGAGCCATCTGTATAACGAGCACGGCGCTACCGGCCTGTATCCGCTGTTGCTCGATGTCTTGAAGGTCGGCTCCGACGGGGACCGGCGGCCCTGGCGCAGCGGTGAACTCGGCTTTGTTCCCGTCGAGGCGATCGATGTGCTCGACCCAGACCGTGTGCTTCAGCAGTGGTGGCGAGTCTCCGACGACCCGACGTTCGAACCCGAGATGCCGAGGCAATGGCCGGGATTGGCCTCGCCCGGCATCGATTGCGACAGTCCCGATTCCACGGCCGGCTGGCTGGCGAGTATCCTGGCCACGGACACGATTCCTCGGCTCGGGCTGATACCCGCACAGCGCGGTGCAGATGCCGTCGCGCTGTGCGGCTGGCAGGGGCCGATGAATCACACTGGCGAGCCCGAGAAGATCTCGGCGGTGCTCCGCTCCTGGGAAGAACGCTTCGGTGCCCGCGTGGTGATGCTCGGCTTCGACACCCTGGCCCTGTCGGTGGCCGCGCCTCCACGCACCCACGCCCACGCACGGCAGATCGCAGTCGAACACGTGGCCTTCTGCCCCGACAACCTCGACGACGACACCCTCGACACCTACGCCACCGCACTCATCGACCACCTCATCTGGGAATTCTGGTGGGACTGATGTGACAACTATGGTCCGTCGTTACACGCATGACCGGCGCGAAGCAAGCCGTATCTGTCACCGGATGCAGACCGAAGTTGTCACCGCCGGAACCAAATCTCCTTGTTACCAGGCGATTCCGCCGCTGGTGACAGATGGCGGTCCCGCCGACGACCCACCCGATCGCCGACCCATGGCTTTCCTTGCCGGACATCTGCGCCCTTCTGTTCCCATTCGTGAGGCGGGCCAACAAGGCCCCTCCAGCGTGCGCGTCGTGCCACAACAGGCGACGTGCTCAGCGCTTCACCCGGGGATTCACCCGCTCACCACCGGCGCACGGAGCCTGAGCTGGCCCGGCCAGCTAACTTACGCTACCGTAGGTTGCCTCACCGAAGATCACTGCGAGCTGGGACGTTCGGTCCCCAGCTAGGAATACTCGGTAGCGATGCTGGACGCCGGTAGCGACAGCGATTATCCAAGACCCGCCCGATCTACTCGGAATGTCTTGTCAGCCAGCAAATTTCATCGCTGGTTACGTCGTCGAACCAGGCGCCGGCTCTCAGCACGGTGCCACGTGCACGGGAGAACCTGCCAATGGCCTCTGTCTCGGCTCCCGCTCGTCATCTACGCCCGGCGCGGCACCCGCACAGCCGCTGCCCCCCTTTCCGTTCGGGTGGTTCGCTGTTGCAGCCAGTGCGGATGTTCGGCCTGGGCAGGTCATCACGCGCCGTCTCGCGGGCCGCGACGTCGTTCTGACTCGCCTCCGATCGGGCCGTCTCGCAGTGTCCGAGGCCGCGTGTCCACATCTGGGCGCCCATCTCGGCCAGGGCGGTACCGTGACCGCGGGCGGGAACTTGCTGCGTTGTCCCTTCCACGGTTTCGAGTTCGATCTCACAGACGGCCGTTGTGCGGCAACGCCGCGCCCGTACGGTCCGCCGCCGCGCACTGCGCGGCTGGCGATGCTGCACGCGCGGGAGGTTCTCGGCACTATCCTGGTGCACGGTCCCGATCGCGGCGAACCGCAGTGGGAAGTCGAGGAAGTCTCGACGGATCCAGATGAGCACTGGATCCGGTTGCGGCACAACGTGATTCGATTTCACGGTGGACATCCGCAAGAAGTATCCGAGAACTCGGTCGACCTCGGGCACCTGTCGATCCTGCATCAGTTCGCGGCAGTCACGGTCCGCCGCCCACTGGAAACAGATGGCCCGTATCTGCGCAGCGCCTACAGCGCACGCCTGGCCCGGGTGCCGGTCATCGGCCATTTGAACGTCGACTTCGATGTCTACGTGGACGGATTGGGCTTCAGCCGCGTCGAGACCCGCCTACCCGACCTGGACCGCTTCCTCGGGACCGGATGGGCGCTGCGACAGCTGGTGATGCCGGCCCCCACCGACGATGGCACCCTCGAGTTGCGTCTGGCCGTCAGCGTCCGCCGACCCGACCGCCGACCGAGCTGGCTGTGGACCGCGATCGCCTATCTCATTCGGGCAGCGGTCATGGTGCGGTTCCGCGGAGAAGTGAACTCCGACCTAAAGATTTGGCGGCACAAGGCATACCTCGACCGGCCGACCCTCGCCGTCGGTGACGGGCCAATCGGACCCTACCGCCGCTGGGCCGCGCAGTTCTACCCCGAGAACGCGCCCGCCTCGGCCGACTGACCCCACTCGTTCACTCCCCCTTTCCTTTTCGAGGTTGCTCATGCACTCACCCATGCTGGTCGTCGAATCGCTCACGGCCATCGCGCGCGGCCGCGGGCAGTCCGTCTATCGGTGCCCGCCTGTGGTGCCGGCCGGATTCGAGCCGGTTCCGCTGGCTTTCCACGGCCCCGACGCCCTGCCGGTCGTCGGGATCGCATCTCGGTTGTGGCGCACCATATTCGATCCCATCGGTCTCGTCCGTGAGGCCGCCGCACACTCCGGCGACCGCCCATGGACAATCCGAATTCCCGGCCAATTCGACCTGACCTATCTGCCGGGGCAGGACGGCTACGACACCCTGATGGGGTTGTCGGCCAGTGATGCCGGCATGGGCAGTGTGTTCTCCCGGGTCCCTGTGATCGGCATGTGGTATCCGCGCCACGGCCGCATCGATGATCACGACTCGCTGCAAGAACTTGTGCTGATGGGCCGCCGGATCATGGCGCAGATGCTGTCCCCGGACCGGGTCGCGGGCCTTCCGGCCCTGATCGAGACCGTCATGCGGGATCGGATGCGGCAGTGGGGCACATCCGTAGACCTGGCCGAAGTCCTCTACCAGGCCGTGTACGAGATCTCGATCCGGTTCTTCGCAGGCGAGAAATTCTGGTCCCGCTTCGGTGAGGAGCTCATCCCGGTGTTGCGGGCGATTGCTGATGGCATCGACATCCCTAGAGCTGCCTTGGCAGTCACTCCTGCGCGATTTGCGATGCGTGAATATCGAGCCTCGCGGCGGCTCGTCGGCATTTTGCGTCGTGCGCATCGCGAAATCGGTGACGCCGACTCGCCTTTGTTCGCCGCGATCCATGCCGCCGGGGTGCACCGCGACAATTGCTCGTGGATGACGATGTACGTGCTGTGGAATGCCACCGCGTACCCGGGCAGCTACAGCTTGTGGACCTTGGTCGACGCCGTGACCGATGCCCGCACCAGCGAGGCGTTGGCTGCCACCGATCAAAGGACCACCCTTCTCAGCTGGTGCATGTGGGAAACGATCCGTCTGAATCCCATCTCCTCGCTTGTGAGAAGCCTGAGCGAGCCCCTCGAGTACAGCCATGATGGACACCGGTATTACTTGCCAGCGGGCACCCTCGCGGGCGTTGCGCCGTGGCTGCTGAATCGTGATTCGGAGACCTGGGACAGGCCGAATGACTATCTGCCCGAACGGTTCTCAGGAGTAGCGCGGCCACGGTTGTTCGGCGCCGGCCCGTTCTCGTGCGTGGCGGCGGAGTACTCGCGGGTGCTGATCACCGGCGTGTGCGATGCGATCCTCACTGCCCGCGAGATTTCGTTCCCGGGCCCCATTCCGGCTCGCCGCTGCCGTGTCCATCTGACCTACCCCAGCGGGCCGGTCGTGGCCGAATTGCCTGTGCGGGCACAGAAACCGCAGGCGGTGCTGACGAATGCATAGGCAATTCCAGCAGGATCTCCTTGTTGCGGCTCCACTCGCGTTCGTGCGCGACCAGATCGCGGCCCTGCGCCACGACCTTCCGGCACACGACCGCTACGTCGTCGACGCCACCTTGCTGCGCAGCCGCAGCGACGGCGCGCAGAGCATCGACGACTACGACGTCCTGGACCGGATCGGCCCGCGACCGATCGCGCTCACCATCCGCTACCGCACCCGCATCACCTGGGACGAGAACGACGGATCCGTCATCTACGCAACCCCACTCCCCTTCGGCATCCACCTACACACCCGCCACACATGCCAGGCAGAGGGCGAGAAGACCCGGATCCGCGAGACCGTCGACGTCACAGCGCCCCCGGTGCTCCTGCCGATCGTCTACCGCGGTGTCGCGACCGCCCAAACACGGCTGCTCGCACACGTGAAGGCCACCGCCGAATCCGCCTCGGCCGACGGCGCTGAAGCACTCGGACACGGTCCGGACAGCTAGAAGCCCGCATCCGCGAACCGTAGCCACACCACGAAAGAGAACCATGCAAATCGCCAAATATTTTGCCCCGACGTTGATTTGCCTGACCGCGTCCACCGTCCTCGCGGCCGCGCCAGCGGGCGCTGATCCTGCGACGCCACCGGCCCTGCAGATAACAGGCACCGACCAAAGCGTTGCTTACACTGCGGCATTGTCCGACGATCACCGCGCCGCGATCACCACCCTGCAGGCCGGGCAATTCCGCATCAACGCAGACACCACTGAGGTCGAGGTCACCGGCGAAGACGGGGTCCAGGTCGCCGCCGTTCCTCTTGGTTACGACATCGCCGGCAGGACAGCGGAATTCACTGCCGCGATCGATATGGACGGTTACCGTCTGACGTTGCGCCCGGTCGCCGAGACCGAGACCCCGCTCCGTGACATCGACGCCCAGCAGCGGTTCTTCGACGTCCTCCAGGCCAACATGCCTTCCGTGGCTGCGGGTGCGGCCCTCGGTGCAGCGATCGGCTTCGTCGCGGGTTTCCCGCTCGGACTGTTCGTTCTGGACTTCATCACCGCTCCGCTGCTCGCCGTCGTCGGCGGGCTCGTCGGGGGATTTATCGGACTACAGCAATCAGGAGGCGCGCCTGCTGTCGACGCCGCTTTCTCCTTTGCCGACAGCCTGCTCACCGGCACGGCCGATGCGATTCGCCCTCTGGCCACAGCGCTTAACGCATCACCACAGCCCACCAGCTAACCCGACCCCTCACAACAAGCTGCACGGCTCCGGGCTGCGGACGGTTCTCCTGCGGGTCCGGGCGGATCGAACAGCTCGCGCAGCCGTGCCGCACCTGCGAGAACGCGGCGCCGTGGTCATCAATATGTCCTCGTCCATGGGCAAGCCGGATAGCGGTCGGCGCCGCGGGCTACAGCGCACCAAGGCCTCCATCGAAATCCTCACCCCCACCACGCAATCGAACTGGGGCAGTGTGGAATCCGGGTCAACGCCCTCTCGCCTGGCATTCTCGACGCCGGCATGAGCGGTCGCGCGGCTCACCTTCGCCTGGGGGCCGCGGCGCCGCTACCCACCGGCGACCGGGTTAAGGTCAACAGAGTTGAGTGAAACCCGACCGTTCAGGATGCAGCACGTGGAGAACAAGAAGGCGCCGTGGACCGCCGGCGACATTCCGGATCTGCAGGGGCGCACCGCCATTGTGACGGGGGCCAGTGCCGGGCTGGGGTTGGAGACCGCGCTGCGGCTCGCCGAACACGGCGCCCGGGTGGTCCTCGCCTGCCGTAATGCCGACAAGGCCGCGGCCGCGGCGGAAGCCATTCGTCAGACCGTGCCGGATGCCGAATTGCCGTTCGTGGAGCTGGATCTGGCGTCGCTGAAATCGGTCCACCGGGCTGCGGAACGGCTGCATGACGACTTCGGGCGGATCGACCTGCTGGTGAACAATGCGGGCACGCTGAGCCGGGAGCGGACCGTCACCGAGGACGGGTTCGAAACCACCTTCGGCACAAACCATCTGGGACCGTTCGCGTTCACCGGGCTGGTGTTGGACCTGCTGCGAGCCGCACCGCAGGGGCGGGTGGTGACAGTGACGAGCGCGGCCTCGGCGAAGAAGGGGGCGCGGCTCGAGCTCGATGATCTGTTCTACGAGCGTCGGCCGTACAAGGGCTTCCAGGCGTATGCGCAGTCCAAGCTGGCCAATGTGCTGTTCGCATTCGAGCTGCAGCGGCAGCTCAATGGCACCGATGCTCGGCTGAGTTCAATCGCGGCGCATCCCGGGGCCGCCGAATCGGACTTCGCACAGAATTTCGGGCCAGCCGTCGCCTTTCTGGCACAGCCGTCGCTGCGGTGGGTGTTCCGGGTGTTCATGCAGTCCGTCGAGATGGGTGCGCTGCCGACGTTGCGGGCGGGCACCGATCCAGACGCGCAGGCCGGAGAGTTCTTCGGGCCCACCGGGTCCACCAAGGGGTACCCGGTGCTGAACGAAGCCTGCGAGCAGGCCCATGATCCGGAGCTGGCGGCCCGGCTGTGGACGCAATCCGAGCGGCTCACCGGCGTCACCTACCAGTTCGGCGAATTCAACGGCGGGACAGCGGACTAGACCGCCACGCGGCAGCGGACTCCGCCGTCCTACCGCACCGCTCCTCTGCTCGCTCTTGTTGGCGGGATCGTGGGGGGAATCATCGGACTGCAGCAGTCCGGCGGCCGACCCGCGGTCGATGATGCCGCGTCCTACTTCGACAGCCTCATAGCCGCGCCTGCGGTGCAATTCGCCTGCTGACTACTCAGTACAGCTGTGGCCGTCTCGCCAACGATGACAGCACGACGACAGCTGGTCTCTCGTCAAGGTCGACTATGGTGCGGCCTTGGGTTCTCTTCCGGCGCGGCGACTTCTACGGCGAGGATGCCCATTGGACCTTCGGCCGCCGGAAGTAGTCAGACCCGGGCCCTACACTCGCGGCCGTGCCCGGTCGACTCTCTGACCGCGATATCGCGGCTATTCGTGAACGTGTCCGGATCGAGGACATCGTCGGCGGCTACGTCACGCTGAAGCCAGCCGGACCACTATCCATGAAGGGGCTGTGCCCCTTCCACGACGAGAACTCGCCGTCGTTCCATGTCCGGCCACAGAACGGCCATTTCCACTGCTTCGGGTGCGGCGAGAGCGGCGACGTGTTCACGTTCGTTCAGAAGATCGAACACGTGGGGTTCGTCGAAGCAGTCGAGCAGATGGCGGACCGGATTGGGCACACCCTCACCTATGAGGGCGGCGGAACCTCCGTCCAACGCGACCGCGGCACACGCGCCCGCCTGGTCGCCGCCAACGCCGCCGCCCACGAGTTCTACACCACCCAGCTCGCCACCCCCGCGGCCGCGGAAGCCCGCACGTACCTCATCGACCGCCACTTCGACGCGGCCACCGCACGGCACTTCGGATGCGGATACGCACCCGGAGGATGGGACACCCTGACCAAACACCTTCTCCGCAAGGGCTTCAACGCCCAGGAACTCGAGGCGGCGGGCCTGTCGCGCCCGGGCAGACACGGGCCGGTGGACCGGTTCCACCGCCGCCTGCTCTGGCCGATCCGCAACCTCAGCGGCGACGTGATCGGGTTCGGCGCCCGCCGCGTGCACGACGACGACCCCGTGACCGCCAAATACCTGAACACGCCAGAGACCCTGCTGTACAAGAAATCTCAGGTGCTGTTCGGGCTCGACCTCGCCAAACGCGACATCGTCAAAAGCCATCAGGCCGTGATCGTCGAGGGCTACACCGACGTCATGGCCATGCACGCCGCAGGCGTGACCACCGCAGTGGCAGCCTGCGGCACCGCCTTCGGCCACGACCACCTCGCCCTGCTGCGACGCCTGCTCATGGACGACAACTTCTGGCGCGGGGAGGTCATCTTCACCTTCGACGGCGACGCCGCCGGCCAGGCCGCCGCCCGCAAGGCGTTCGCCGGGGATCAGAAGCTGGCCGGGCACACCTCCATCGCGGTAGCCCCCGCCGGCCTGGACCCGTGCGAGCTGCGCCAGCTCCACGGCGACGGCGCCGTCCGCGATCTCATCGCACGCCGGATCCCGCTGTACGAGTTCGTGATTCACGATCTGCTCAAGCAACACGACCTCGACACCGTCGAAGGCCGCACCCACGCCTTGCGGCGCACCGTGCCTGTCGTCGCGCAGATCAAAGACACCGCCCTGCGCAGCGCCTACGCCACCCGGCTCGCCTACCTGCTCGGCTGGTCGGACATCAACTACGTCACCCGAGCCGTCGCGGCCGCCGCGCGCACGGCCCGGCACGACAGTGGACGCATCGGTGCGGCCACGGCCCCGGCGCGCACGACACCGATCGCGAGCAGCGCGCCCCCCGGACCCGATCCCGACGACCCAGCGCTGCGGGCTCAGCGGCAGCTGCTTGCCGCCGCCCTCCAATACCCGGGCGTCGTCGGTGCCGGATTCGATGCCCTCGACGAGCGCGCCTTCACCCACCCCGCCTACATCGCAATCCGAGCCGCTATCCACGCTGCCGGCGGCACCGCCGCACAGCCCGACCTGGCCACTGTCACCGAGCACGCCGACGAGACCGTCCGCGGCCTGGTGCGCACGCTGGCGGCCGAACCAATCCCGGTGGCCTCGGCGCGAGATATCCCCCGCATCGTGCACGGCATCCTCCTCCACGTGCAGCAAGCGTGGATCGGACGCCAAACCGAGGAGGTGAAATCACAGCTACAGCGGGTTTCACCGACCGACCAGCCAGACATGTACCGCTCGCTGTTCGACGACCTGATCGCTCTCGAGCAGTACCGTCGAACGCTGCTCACCCAGTCCAGCGCCGACGCGTCGACCCGCTGGACCCACACCCAGCCCACCCAGGACCCGCTGGCCGCCACCGAAATCACGCCGCCAGCGCCCGAGGCGTGACCCGCCGGGTGAATCAGTAGTTCGGGGCAACACAACGTCCGCCCTGGCTCGGCGGAATGCTCGCGTCCGCACACAATCCGGTCTGCCAGACACGTCGCAGCGGGTCGTGACCGTCGGCCTTCGCCGCCGCGGTTCCTTCAAGGACCGTCCCGCGGTCCCACCAGAGACTCCGTCCGACGAGGCGGCGGGTGTTCTCTGCGGAATTTCTCCCGAATCCCCGGGTCTACCCGGCGATCGCCTCCAGCATAGAGCTGGTCGGTGACAACGTGCCCCAGCGCGAGAGCGGCCAAGAGCTGGGGACCGCCCACGGCGATTCTGCCTATATTCGGCGTGTCGGATACTCAGTCCCAGTGGTAGTCTCGAACTGTCCAGGGGTAGTCTCGACCGGGTGCCCGTAAAACTCTATTACGCCCTCGCGCAGTTGATGGCTACCGCTGGCGTTGACCTCACGCCGCACTAAGTCACACAACTGATGCGACGGTGGTTGGCCGGGCAGCGTCGGGCATGGGGCCAGCCCGCCCACGACCCCGCGACCGGCTGGCAGATGTATCTGCTGTGGATCCGCACCGACGAAGGACAAATCGTCCAGGTCACCGGCCGGATCGCCCCGCCGGACTTCTACATCGTCGATGTCCGCCCGTTGACCGCCGCCGAAACAGCCGAATTCACCCAGTGGGAGGCCCGCAATGATTGACAACACCACCCACACCAATGACGTCGCTCCGGAGGAGATGACGCAGATCCTCGCCCGTCTACAACCCGGCAGCGAGCCCTCGGCACCAGAGACCGAGGCCGAGGCCACCACCGCCGCCGGCTTGGTGGCGCGGTCGATCAAGTTGCCGCAGGACCTTGATCTGCGTGTCGAGATCCGCGCCGGTGAACTCGGCATGTCCAAGAGCGCCTACTACCGTTGGTTGGCCGAGAAGGACCTGAAGAACGCCTACAGCGACGAGCCGGAAATGGTGCCACTGGACCAGGTCCGACAGATCGCAACCAGCGCCGTCGACGAAGCCCTGGCGCGGCTGTCACATCGGCCCGGTCACGCCGCCTGACCACAACCTCCCTCGCTTGCTTCAGAGCGGGCGTCGTTGGCCGGAACGCGAAAGGGCAGCTCGCAGAGCAGAAATCGCGGGAACAGCCCGAACCGGCGGCCGATTTGGACTCCGGGCGGAGGGCGATCCCACGCACCCGCAACCCGCGTCGGGGACATACGGAACGTGGGCGGAGCGCATGCCGTGATCTCCGGTGCGCGCCCCGCCCCGGCCGATGGCAGAAGGTCAGCAGGCCGCCGGTACTGGACATCGTCGCGACGACCGACGACGGCCTGCCCAGCCTGATCAAGGCGGTCGAACTGTTCGGCTGGTTTGACTCCAGCATGCACGGCTGGCGAGCGTGGGGCGCAGACATCCAGTGTGCCGTGACCTGGGATGGTGGCAACCCGGTCGTGGAACCGCTGGGCTCGGACGGTGACCCTCGCGAAGTCCCCTGTTCGGGACACTGTGAACCCGTCTCGGGATGAATCGCGGTGTCGGGGTCCGCTGACCACGCGGACACAAACTAGGCCAAGATCTCCAGGTCAGCACCCTACAGGCGGCGTGGTGCATTACTGGCGAACAGTCGGTGTGCCCTTGAGAGCGGTAGCGGCCTGGAGATCGCCAAGCAGATGATGCTGTGTCCCCCGGCAATCCGGTCGGCTTGCCGTAGCCGAGCGGCAGGTTCAGAGGCAGTGGATCGCCGAGAATGAAAAGATCGCAAGGCCCAGGCCACAATTCGAGCATCCGTGGGGCCGTCAGCAGCGGCCGGATCGCAGCAAGGCGCTGATTGACGGGCCGGCTGGTGGGATGATGGGCAGCGACGCAAGCGCCTGCGCTGCCGAGGAAGAAGCGGGCGAGAATCGGCCTGACATCGGGAATATGGTGCTCGACATCGATGCCCAAGGGGTCGCGATGTGCCGCACCGGCCTGCCGAGACGCTGACGTGGTGAGGGCGGCCGAAATCTCTTCGGGGGTGAGGTTTCCCGGCAAGTCGGGCAGCAGGATGCGGAGCGGGCCGGTCTGGGGCTGCTGCTGGTGGGTCCAGTCGCAGTCGAGCGGGCAGGCGAAAACGACGGTGCCCGTGGCCATCTGCAGCGCGGGAGTGTCAGAACCCGTACGAGATGGGGCGTGTCGCTCATGGGTTTGATTCTCCTGCTAGCGGATTAAATGTGTGCCACTGCCGTCGTGGGCTGCTCGCTCGTGATTTCCGTCATCTTGCCGGTACTCCGGCGAGAGGCATGTCCGCTGTTTGCTCCAAAGATGCTGCGATGCAGCAGTTTCCACGCTTACCATACCGTCCGGTATCCGACTGGTTGCTGGCGCCGCCAATGTGATCTTGTTGAATTGTGGGCGACGACGACGGCGTGACCAGCGACGATCGGTTCAAACGCGGAAACACGTGGCTCGGCGTCGCCCCGGCCGGCCGAACCGGGATAGGCCGGTATCTGTTCCGCTGCCCGGCAGTGTGGTGCGAGTGGACCCATGATCAGGTCCAGGACACGATGGGGCGGTGGCGTCAGGAGGTCGATGACGCGGTCGGCGCGCATATGGCGGCGCGGCATCCGCAGTGGCAGCGGTGGGTGGGTGGCCATGGTCGGCTCCAGTATTGGGGGGTGTCCGGCGCGGCGCGCTGGATGGGGTAGCGGCGGGCCGCCCCGGACGGTGGGGCGGTGAGAGTGCGAGCGTGACGGCTCGCGCAAGCCGGTGGTGGCGGCGTCGATGCAGGTCAGGGGTCAAAGCCGTCGGTGATGGCCCACTGCTGGCCGGTGATGTCGCGGTGCGGGCCACGGTGGCGGAGCGTGCAGGTGGTGTCGGCAAGCGCAGTGAGGGTGCCGGCAACCTCGTTGTCGCGGCGGCGACCTCCGAATACTCGCATGTCCGTCTCCTCATCACAGAGCCTCAGGCGGGCCCGTGACTGCGGGCGATGTGTCGTAGGAATTCCTCGAGTTCCGGTGCCTGCAACGGCGTACGACGATCGGCGAGCATGTCCCTTTCATTATCTCTTTCCGGAATTGTCAAGACCTCGGCGCGGAGCATTTTTGTATAGCAGCAGAGCTTGTTTCCGGTGGCGTCAGGGCGCTCGTGCGGTGTCCAGGCGCTGCCACCTGGGTCGTGCGCGAAGGCCGTGGCCGGCCGATTCGCCCATATGCTCCGCCGGAACTACCTGACGAAGTCGGTGCAAGCGGCGCCTATGCCTCGACATGGCGAGGTCCGATACCTCTTCGGTGGACTTGAGCGAATCGACGGCTTCTTGGGTTCGCGCCAGTCAATGAACGAAGGGGCAGATGCGTGTTGACGCGCTCAAGTTTACATAAGGGATATTATCAGCGTTTAATCGAGTTGCGCCGCAAGCCTTTTCGTGCATCTTCAGATGTCCGATCCGGAAAGAGTTGCGTGTGGTCCGTCGAGGGTGCGTGTGCTCCGGATCGGGTGGATAAATCCGGGAAAACCTGCGTGTACGGCGGATTATTCAATGCCTTCTGCATAGTTATGCGTCGACATGTTGTGTCACTGTGACGTATGTGACTGTTGGTGCGTGTGTGACTTCGTCCGTGACGTGCAGGTCTTTCCGGATTTCGGTCCCCGCTTTGCTGTTCCGTGCGGTGTCCTGGGGTTTTGATTCTCCGTGGCGTGCAGGTCTTTTCCGGACGGTGTGTGGCGGGCTCGTGCGTGTCGGGTGGGCCGGCTCCGGGGCTCGCATGTCTTTCCCGGATTGTCCGGAGTTGGACTGCTCCCCTGGGTTCCTTTGTGTTGCAACAGTTTTAGCCGATAATAGGTAAGGTAATTATGTCAAGTTGAAGTGTCCACCTCGGCCGGTGCAACCCCATACGTCGCTGCCCGCGTCGGCCCTTTGTGCAAGCTATCGGCGCTCATCGATGAGTTCGTTTGCGGCGGTTGGTGTGCGGGGCGTGCTGCAACGATGCGGATTACGGCTGTTTCGGTGTGTTGTCGCGGGTGGAGCTGGAGAGGTCCCGGCCTCTCGATGATGAGGACCGCAAGCTGATCGCCGCTCGGCGCCTCGACAGAAACCGGCTGTATTTCGCGATCCAGCTTGTGACTGTGCGGTATGCCGGGTTGTTGTTGCCCGAGCGCGAACCCCTCGATGTTCCTGCGGAGCTGGTCGACTATCTGGCCGAGCAGCTGGAGATCGCGGATCCGGCGTGTGTGAAGTCCTACGCCGACCGCTAGAAGACCAAGCTCGATCATTGCGTGGGAGATCCAGCGCGAGTACGGTTTACGCCCGTTCGCCGAGATTGATGGGGCTCTGCCCTACCTATGGGCGAATTCGCTCGAGTAGTCGATCCCCAATCGGTCGACGACGATCTTCAAGGTGTACGTTCCCGGGTTTAGCGCAAGCTCGACGAAACGCACCATCGCAATGGGGTACGGACCCGTCGCCGGCCCGAACACCAGCTCCGTCTCGATCGAGCCGATGTGGTTCACCAGCGTCACCACGCAGTCGTCATAGAGGGACTCCAGCGGCAGCAACGGCGCGGTGTAGGGACCGGGCTGTTCGACCGGGGTGATCGTGAGCGGCACCTGGATCCAGGTATCTGTGCAGATCAGTCCGCCGTGCCAGGCCTGCCAGGTATCGGTGCACCCCAGAATAGCCGGAGGCACCAGGAGCGTGACAGTTGTGTCTGTTCTCATCGGTTTCACGCTCCTCTGTTGCGCCTATGCTCCCGGAAAGGTGTTACGGCACCCGATGCTGTTGCACGGGCAATGATTTCACAGACTGGTTGGTGCTACTCCACCCCTGCGAGACGGCACCCGATCGTCCACGGGCCTGCAGTTTTCTCGATGCTTGTCGGGATGGGGTTGGCGGTCTCCACGGTCTCCGATCCGGTTAGACGAAAGCTCCACCCTGCATTTCGATTGCTCTTGCACAGTGGCGACCATCCCTGGACAGTCGGATCCCAGCCCAGTCCGTGGTTGAAGGCAAAGCCGGAACCTGCGGGGCTGCTTGGATGTGAGACGTATGAATAGGCGGCGAGGGACAACTTCCAGCTGACTGGTTGAGTGCATTGATACGAGGCTTGGAACCACACAGCCGTCTGTCCCGTCCCGCCCTTCGCCACGATGTTCGCGTTCATCGTGCCGTTGCAGGACCCGACCGTTCGGGGTTGCTGTTCTCCGTTGAGTGTCTTCATGGCTTTGATCGGTATCACCCAATGGTTTTCGTCGATGAACCGAGCGTCCTTGTTGTTCGGCGAGAGATCGACGAACGGGACCCTTTCTTGGACTTCGGCTGCAGCGGGGCCCGCCGTGATGGTCATCGTTGCGGCTGCAGCAAACAGAGCCGTGAGCACTCGTGTGTGATGCCTCCGACCCGGTGACGAGGCCGCACGGTTCAATCGCTGCCGCAACTGGGATCTGAAGACCGGAAACGGACGGGCTGACAAGAAAACAGCGATCATCGGAGTGAGCAGGATTGTTCGGCGAGTCATCGTTTGCCCCTTTGCTGAACCTCGGTGCGGCCTGTGTGCCCGGGTGTTTTCCGGGGCGGCGGCCTGCTCGCAGCATTGAGGTCAACCGGGACCGTTCGTGACACGTCGATCTGATCGCGACATGAAATAGCTTGTCAGGCTATGTTTCTCGTCTTTCCGTTCCGGAGGCGCCGACGCAGTGAACCTGCCTGCGCGCGGGTGGTCAGCGGGCGCACAGGCACGATGAACTTGGTGTTGCGCGCGTATGCCGACCACAGGTCGGAGGTCAATGCACCGCTGGCTATTACGCAGATGCGTTGTTCGGTAGATGTCACATCGAGGTCGAGAACGACCATGAGCCCGTTGATACCGGTCATCAGCAGGTATCCGGCGATGGGGAGGAAGTCGGCGAAGCTGTGACTGGAGACCGCAGTGGCCGCCACGATCGAAGGCCCCAGACGTCTCGTCTGGGCCGGGCCTCATCAGGGATGTGTCGTGGCCGCCAGGACGGCTCATCGACGACCTCGAAGGCGAGACCCGCACCTGCCCCAACGGATGCGGCACGCAGATCACCACCGTGCCGAGGATTTGGACCGACCCGGGCGAAGCCTCCGAATGGTTCGATGATTTGAGCACTGCGACACGGTGATGAGGGTGCCGCTACTGGCCCAGTTATCAGGGTGGGTACGTCCTGGCCGCCTATCCTGTGGTCAGTGAGATGCGCAGGGCGGGCTGAATGGGTAGTCGGCTGCGTAGCTCGACCACAGGTCGGGTGTCAAGATGTCATGGGTCATTTCGCAGATGCGGTGTGCAGCGCCTGTCACGTCCAGGTTCAGAACGATCATGAGTCCATTGACGCCGGTTTGGAGTAGATATCCGGTGCTGCGCAGGAACTCGATAGGTCCGCTGTGGTCGGCTGCGGTGTTGGCAACGATTGATGGTCCGGAGCGTTTCGTTTGCCCTGGGGCGGACATTTCCGATAACTGGATGCCGCCGTCTTTGATGACGCTGGCGAGCAACTGCCGATCGGGGCGGATCTCGGCGCTTCCGTAGGAGATCCCGGATAGGTTGAAAACTCCGAGCGACTGCGGGTTTCGTGGGTCGGCGGTGTTCCATCCGTAAACCGCGGTGTTGGTGGTGGCGATGAGCGCCGACCCGCCTGAATCCACTGCTTCCAGATCGGTGAACAGCATTCCTTCGGGTGCAGGAATCTTGTCGATGAGCCTCGGCTCGAAGGCATCCGAGGTCGTCCAGATCTTGATCGATTGTTCCGCCCCGTTCGGTGTCTGGTCGTTGCCGAGCGTGTAGAGGATGTGGCGGTCTCGATGGTCGATCTCGGTGGCGAGAATCCGCGTTCTCCGCTCGGGATCGTTGTATAGCGCCGACGACGGGATGACCCCGATTTGGCGTGGGGTCGAGGCCGTCGAAATGTCCCACAGTTGGTTCTCGGTCCCGTCGGTGAACGACGTGGCGAGAACATGGGAATCGTCGGCATATCGGCCGGACCAGATTCCGGGGATGACACCTTGTAGTTGCGGAACAGCGGGGTTCGAAATGTCGAATATCCGCAGTTGCTCCGATGATGGATCCGAGGCGAGCATCTGCTTGCCGTCGGCCCTGATCGCGACGTGATCGCCTGGCACGCCGGTGATTTTGTGGGGCTTGTAGGGATTGGAGATGTCGATCACCTGCAGATTCCCGTCGCCGTAGCCGGTGATCATGAGGTGTGCGTTCCGGTCGACCACGCGGGGTGCCAGGTGCCCTGCCAACCCTCCGATGATCGCCGGGGCCAGCGACCACAGCTGGACGGTTCCGTCTGCGTTGCCTGTGACGAGCCGATCATCGGAGGGCAGGAAGATCAGTGAGAGCACTCCGGTGAAGCAGGACCCCTCGGGATTGACGCATTTCGGTGGACCGCTGCGAAGTGGGGATCCCAGCGGGTGCGGCGTCCGGGGGTCGCTGACGTTCCACAGCCGCGCACCGTCGTCGACGCCGATCGCCAATGTGCGGCCGTCATGGCTGAACTCGAGCGCCCACACGCCGCTCCGGGTCGCTACGGGTAGCGGATTGCCGAGCAGATGAGGGTCGCTGTCGTCCCCGAAAGCCCACAGTTGAACGCTGGCGTCACCAAGCAGATCGGGCCGGATCTCGGTGCCGCCGAGTCCGATAGCCAGTGTGGAGGTGTTCGGGTCGAATGCGACCGCATCGATTCGGGTATCGGTTGGCGCGGTGAGTAGTGGGGTCGCTGTCGGTTGTGGCAGATCCAGTAACCACACCAGAGCCTGGGCTGGTTCGTCGTTTTTCGGGAGGTCGAATGCTCCGGACGGATCTCGGGCGGAATTGTTTGCCGTCACAAGTTTTCGGCCGCTGCGGTTGAAGGTCAATGAGCGCACCGGCAGTCGCGTGTGCAACACGGTGCGCGGAACGAGGGTGCCGGCATCAGTGACCGCCCACAGAGTGACCGAACCGTCCTCGTTGCCGGCCGCCAAAGTTCGCCCGTCCGGGCTGAACGCCAGGCGGACCGCGCTTTCCCCGCTTGCGAGAGCGGGTCCTAGAGGATGTGGCTGGGCGGGATCGGACAGATCCCACAGTCTTAAGGCCGCCAGGGTACCGATAGCGAGCCATGGATGGGACGGACTGAACACTACGGAGGAGACGGGTGCAACGTAGGTGTCGGGAATCAGCGCTGGGGTTCCGCTGGGGTCCGCGGTATTCCGAAGCAGTACCTGATGATCAGCGCCCGCCGAGGCCAGCGTCGAGCCATCCGCTGACAATGCCACCTGATAGACCAGGTCAGAGTGGCCGTTGAACCGAGTGGCCAAAGGCAGGGTCTGGAAACGCAGGACTCGTGAGCGAAGCTCAGCGTCGTTGGGACGCAACTGAAACGCGGCGAGCGCCAACTGTGCAGCCAACGAGGGATCGGTGGCTTCCATGGCTTCGGCTTGCGAGGCCAGCGAGGCGATGAGTTCTTCTCGTCGGCTCTGGGAGGCAAGGTCGGCCTGATGGTCAGCGCGACTGTTCACCACGTAAGCCAAGGTCGCCAGGGCCAGCACGATAACCGCGGTCAGCGCGGCAACAGCGTTGAGGACGGTGGTGCGCCGTTCTCGGCGACGCCGCTCGTGTTCGGCGGCGGCCAGGAACTCAGTGGCCACGCCTCCTAATGCGCTGCTATGCACATGGTTACGCATCTCGGCCAGCTGCGCTGCGGAGTAGAGCCTCGATGCGGGGCGTCCGGTGTTGTGCCACTCGCCGGCGTCGGTGGTCACACGCTGCCGTTCGAGGACACCGACCCGGTCCTCGTCAAGCCAATTACGCAGTCGCTGCCAGTTGTCCAACACGACTTCATGGGTGAGGTAGACGAGGTCCTTCTCCAGGGTGACGAGCCGGCTGCGAGCCAGCACATCCACCACGAGTGCGGCCTCGGGATCGCCAGCGACGTCGTCGCGAGCAACGACGCGGCGAGTGTCCTTGGCGTCACGCCCGGCATTGACCAGCGCCAGCAGAACGTTCTTCGCTGCGGAACGCTGGGCCTCGGTCAGTTCGTCCCAAGCGTTTTCGGCGGTGGCTGTGACCGAGCCCCGGACACCGCCAGCGGCGCGGTAACCGTCGACCGTCAGTTTGCGGCCCTTACGATGACGCCAGGTCGCAGCCATGACATGCGAGAGCAGCGGCAGCAGGCTCGGGTCGTAACTGCGGCGTCCGGCCGGGTCGGTTCCGTCTCCGAGCCCGCACAACTCGTTGATGACCAGCTCACACAACCCGCTGTCGAGAGTGCAGCCGGCCAGCGCAGCCGGGCGGGTCACCGCACGGGTGAGTTCCTCATGATCCATCGGGCCAAGCAGATAGCTGCGCTCGCTCAACGTGTCCAGCAGCACCGGGTAGTCCATGCACCGGGCGTAGAAGTCGGCACGCACTGCGACGACGACCGTGGTCGGTGACCCGGCGTCCGCAGAGGTGAGGACGGATTCGAGGGTATCGAGGAAGGCGGTGCGGTCCCGGTCGGATTCGCGGGTGGTGAACAACTCCTCGAACTGATCGACGATGAGCAACCGGTGTGCGCTTGTCCCCCAAGCGATCTCGGTGATCGCCTGATCCTCGACCCGCCCCGGGGTTATCGTGCGGGCATCCCAGCCCTGGGTCGCCAGCGTAGCGGTCACACCCGCTGCGAGCAGCGACGACTTTCCCGCACCTGACGCGCCGACCAGCGCCACCATGCGACCCTCATGGCCTCGAATGAGGGTGACCAGTTCCGCGGTCGCTTGTTCACGGCCGGAGAAGAATTCGTGATCGGACTCCCGGTATTCGGTGAGGCCCGGATACGGGCAGCGGGTGGCGACGGCCGACTCGCTTTTCTCCTGAGCCTTATGCCAGAGGTGTTTCCACTGCTGCTCACTCAGCAGGCGTGCCGACACCGGTCGGTCCGACTCGCGGGCCCACCGCCACAGCACGCTCAGAACGGGATCGAGGGTCTCCCACTGACGGGGAACCGCACGCCCGGCTTTCCAATCGCTGATGCGCTGCATGGGAACCGGGTCCTTACGCCCCGGCAAGTCTCCCGTGGCCCGCGACACCGCCTCGAGGGTGGGGTTTCCCGCTGCCGCATACAACTCGGTGAAGCGTTGCTGGAAAACGGTTCTCGGTGCAACCCGTCGTACTGAATCACCCGGTGCCGACACTCACTCCCCCTCTGGTTCCGCGCGGCCTTCATCGTCGGCCGACACCCCGCCGGCCGCAACCACGGCGGACACCATCCGACATCCGAGCTCCGGAACGGAAACCCAAAGAACCACAGCTGAACTGCGCGAATACACGGCGGACCCGGACTGAGCCCGCCATATTGACGAGCAAGGGCGCGAGCATGACCAGTACCGGACCGAGCACCGTTCACGGGCCCACCCGCCGGAACCATTCCTCTCGGAAGGACAGGGAGCACAATCATGAAACGACTTGTTCTGGCAGCCGCCGCGTTGCTGACCCTCGTGACAGCGAGCGCCACCACGGAACCGGCAGCGCACGCCTTGCCGCCGAGATGGGGTGCGGTTGCCTACTCGGACAGCACGGGTTGGTTCGGGATCGCGTGGGACTCCCCGACACTCGCTGACGCGGTCGCCGCGGCGAAGGACAAGTGCCGATATAGCGACTGTCGATACGTATTCAGCTGGAAGAACGGCTGTATGGCCATCGCGAAAGGCTCGGGCGGTATCGCCTTCGGCAGCGCCTTCTCACAGCCGGTTGCCGACAGGATGGCTCGCACGAAAGCCGGCCCCGACGCCTACGTGATCAAACAGGCATGCACCAGGTCGACGTACTGATCGCCGCCACATCCCCCAGCCGTCGCGGGCCGCGACGTTCGCGTTCGTGGGGCTTGGTCCTCTCGATCAACCATCTTCAGGCTGCTGTATCGCGGTCCGGCATTCGCCGCGCAGATCTGGGTGGATCTGGTCGATCGCCGCGGCGATGTTGTGGGCAAAGGAAGCCCCGTAATGGAACTCGACGCCTCCCAGGCAACACAACAATGCCTGTACGCCCGACCATCCCGCCGGATCCGGCGCGGCGCGGGCCAGCGCCTCGGCCCACCCGCACGTAGTTCACGCGACACCGATCGGAGCAAGCACGCAGCAGCCGGTTCCGCTGTCATTCGTCGTGACGAGAGCGGCGGACACCGCACTGACGAATCGCATCCAGGGATGTTCAAATCCCCCGCTGTACCGCGGGCCTCGACGAACCATCCACCGGTGGCTCCAGCCCGGCGCAAGTCGAAGCTTCCCTGCAGTGAATAAATCGCTGGGCGATCTTGACGGCGGGTCGCGCAGCCCTCGTTCTAGGGTGTGCAGGTGACGCTGCCATCCACCGCCGCAGTCGACTGGCTTACGAAGAGCGATCTGACTCAGTACCTGCGCTGCAGGCAGGGTTTCGTGCTCCTACGCGGCGGAGAAGTCGCCGAGTCCGCGGCGGTGGGCACGGCCGCGCGCACCGTCATCGACGCGGGCACCGACTTCGACCACGCAGCACGCGCCGCGGCCACCCCGATAGTCGACGACACTGGCAAACCGGTCGCGATTGACGATCTGTTTGCCACCGACACGTTCGTGCTCACCGATCATCTCTTCGTCAACCGCGACCTGCGATTTCGAGGAATCCCAGACGGAATCAACATGGCTTCGGGCGAGCTCCAGCCGCTCGAGATCAAGAACCGGTCCCGGCAGATGCCGACCGATCTGCTGGAGCTGGCGTTCTACTGGATGCTGCTCGAGCCGCACCGACTCGTGCCGCACGCCAACCCGGTCGGGTGGCTCCAGCTCTCTGACGGGACGGGCAGTCTGGCAGACCCGATCCAACTCGACATCCCCGCGGAAGCGTTTGCGCAGGTGCACGAGGTGGCCGCGCAGGCGCGTTCGGCTCTCACAGAAGGGGTCGAGCGGTTCTGGTGTGACTGCAGCGTGTGCCGCCAGCACCCCCGCCCTGCGGGTCCGGCCGCACGCCGGACAGCCCCCGTGACGGTCATCAACGGAATCGGCCGCAGCACCCGTGACGCCCTCGTCAGCGGCGGTGTCAACACGGTGGGAGATCTCGTCGACCTGTCCCGCGAGCACATCCGGTCCGTGCTGGCACCCCGACAACGTCGGATGTCGTCGGACGCCACGATCGACAGCTGGAAGGAACATGCACGGGTGTTCATCGCGAACTCCCCGAAACTGAAGCCGGGCCGGCATGATCGGCTGCCCGACCGGTTCATCGCGCTCGATCTCGAATACGAGACCTCCACGCCGTCGGTGGTGTGGCTGTTGTGTGCGCACACGGTCGGTGTTGAGAGTCCGCACCGGATCACGGTCTTGGCCGACGAGAGCGGGCAGGCGGCGTTGATCGGCGATTTCGCAGCATTCTTGGCCAAGTATCCAGGGCTTCCCGTTGTGACCTGGGCCGGGACATCAGCTGACCTCCCAGCATTCACGCGCACGATCGAGCGGTACCCGATGCCGGAATCCCTCGATACCGCAGCCTTCCTCGAGACCCTCGAATCACGACACCTCGACCTGCACCGTTGGACGACGAAGGTGCTCGATCTCCCGATTCCAGGCCGGCGTGTCAAAGTCGTCGCTGAGTCCTTCGGGCTCGCCATCGACACCGCCGTCGGAGATGGACTGATGGCGAGCATTCTGTGGCATCGATATCGACAGACCGGCGACGCTGAGCTGAAGGACCGACTGATCGCCTACAACCAGTCCGACGTCACGATCCTCGCCGGCGTCCACGCGCACCTCAAAGCCATTCACACCGGAACCACTCCCCCAGTGCTTGGGCCGCCGCAGTTTTCACACGACGAGTTCATCTCCCGCGAGACACCCCCACAACCGCCCCTGGAAGCCGGCCATCAGGACGGCTCCCGGCGACGCACGCTCTGGGAGCGACTGCGAAACCGGATCGGCCGCGGGGCAGCCCCAGCTTCACCGTGAGCTTCGCGGGCGCGTCGGCGACACTGCAACGGCCTGCCGTTTCCACACGCACCGCAATCCGCAGCGTCGAATCCGCGGCACCGCAAAAGCCACTGAGGCGGCCGGGAATGCCTGCAGGGGTGAACCAACCGCGGATCCTGGGCGGTCGTCCGGTCAGGGGCGTGTAGGTTCGACGGTATTGAGTTGGATGGCGTGGTTGGCGATATCGCTGCCGACGGCACAGGGGACCGGTAGCAGCAGCAGGGTCGCCAGAGCCCAGATGGCCAATCGGGTGCGGGTGATCGCAGCAATGATCACGCAGCCCAGTCCGATCACCAAGACTGCGGCCATTCCCAGCAGAGAGACGTTGATGCCCCGGCCGACCTGGTCCATGCAGGGACTGGTGGGCGCACACGAATCGGCGGCCATCACGAACATCCCGGTGAGCATTGTCAGAAAGATCGCGAGTAGGAAGGCCACCGCGAGACACAGGACGGCGATCCCTTTGTCCCACACGGGGATTCGTCGGCGTCGGATCGGCGAACTCGGCTCCCGGGCGTGTGTCGTCCTCATGCAAGCCAGCATCGCCCCGTCACTGCCCCCGGCGGATCCGTAGATCTACCCAGCGGGCGGAAGAACTGGGGAACTTGACGGGCGTCCTGCCTCAACGATCGTGGCCAGGCCTCGGTAGACCTGGCCAATCGCCACCGACCATTCCTGCCGAAGTTGATCTTCGAGGCTGTGAAAGCTCTTCAGGTGCACCAAAATTGGTGCACCTCTCTCGAAAGGTCGATACGTGCCCAAGCACTTGATCACGATGGCAGCGATGGCGGTGGCCGCGGTTGCGGTCACGGGCTGCAGCGACCACCGCAGCAGCCCGTTGACTCCGCCGTCTCCGCAGACCTCGGCACCCGTCCTCGGCGGCGGCCAGCTCCCGGACGTGATCGACGTCCCGACCACCATCCCGGCATCGACAACATCGTCGACCATGGCCGGATGACGGTCCGTCAGGCTCGACCGCTACCCCGAAGGCCTTGCGCAGGAGGATGTCTCGACCAGGCATGGGCTGCTGCTCGATCCCTAGCCGGTCGGGATGCTGTGGCGCAGTTCGTCGGCGGCCCCGCGTAGCGGTCTCGCGGACAAGAACGCCGAGCGCGCGGAGTTGCAGCGCGACCTCGAGTACATGCGCCCCGGCGACACCCGGCGCCGATACCGCGGAGGGAAAGCGCTGGGATCCACCCTCAACCTACGGTATCGTAGGTTTTGTCGCCCGGATTGTGGGGGCAGTGAATTCTCCTACCCCACTTACCCTTTCGGATGACACGAGCTGGACGCTGGTAGCGACAGTGAATCGAGCACGACGCCCGTCTTTCGGAGCGTCCTGCGGGCCAGCGGAATTCGCGCTGGAACCTCGCCCTTGCCGGTTTGGCTGCCATTTCATGCCGTGTGCTCAGGAGAATCACCGTGCGAAAAGCGCTCGTCATGGCCGGGACCGCTGACCCGGTCGCATCCAGGCCGCCCGCCGCAGCCGCCTCGGCCGACACCGTCCGGGCCTGCACCACCACCGACTGCTCGGCGCTGGGACCGATCCAGAATCCCAGAAGCCCGACCACCAATGCCGTCCCTCTCGACCCCGATGACTCCTGAAGCAAACGGCACGCCGACGCTGCGAACCCGCTCGGCGGGTTCACCGTGGGAGCGCCGCCCCCACCGACACTGCACTGCCGGCGCAATGCTGTTGAGCAGCGCCAGCTTCTGAGAGGTCACCACCCACAGGTGCGGCGATTCGAGCTCCGCCACGGCGCGCACCCCAGCCCGGTCCAGACCTAGAGCGAGTTCCCGACGCCGCCAAAACCCCGGCGACAGCCAGGACGGACCGTCGACAGGCGCCCCGCAACACGACGGTGACGTTGGGCGCACCCCTCGATCACCCACCCGGATCCCGAAGCCGCGCGGGCCTCCCACAGGCCTGCGACGGCCCAGCTCGGCCCGCTGCGATTCCACCCGGGCCCAAGTGCGTGAGGACACGGCGCACCCAGAAGTAAAGGCGGCGACGCTGCTGCCCGGTCCCACGCCAAAGTCCTGTCCGGGCTCGGTCAGCCGTACCGGCCTCATCGCTGCCACCCGTCACATCGCCAACAGCGCAGAGCCAGCGGTATCCGCTTGAAATCTGCTGCGCTGCAACCGAACAGAGATTTCAATGACGCTGCCAGATGCCGGGACTCCCCGCCCGAAACGGCTGCTCACCCAGAATTCCGATCTCAAACGGATCGGGGTGTGGAACTGGACGTTGCCCGCGTGGGCAGTGAGGCTCTCGGACGGCCGCACGGTCAACACGTGCCCGTCGGCCGGGGTGTGCGCACAGGTCTGCTATGCCCGCCACGGCACCTACCGATTCCCCGTCGTGCGCGCCAAACACGAAGCGAACCTGCTGTTCGTGCTCGACGACCTACCCGGCTGGCAGGCAGCCATGACCACCGAGCTGTCGGCCCGGCGGTTCCGCGACGCCTGGATCCGCATCCATGACGCCGGCGACTTCTTCTCCGACGCCTACCTCACCGCGTGGCTGGCGGTCGCGGCCGCGCACCCAGGGGTCGAATTCTATTCGTACACAAAGGAGATCAACCGCTTCCGCCGCCTCGTCGAGCCGGACCCGCCGCCGAATTTCCGATGGGTCTACTCCTATGGAGGCCGCCAGGACGCTGCGATCACCGAGCACGACCGGCGCGCGGACGTCTTCCCCGACGAAGCAGCGATCGCCGGCGCGGGCTGGTCATCACAATCGCCCTCCGATCTGCTCGCCGTCCTCGGGCCCCGGCAGGTCGGCGTGCCTGCCAACCGCATCCCGGCCGCCAACAAGAAGATTGCAGGCCGCCGATTCTCGCACTGGCAGGCAAGCCACGACGCCGCGCAGGCCGCCCGCCGCGCGCCCACCGCGCGCTCGAGTAACCGGGCTTCTGACCGAGGACCGCAATACCGGCAACCCGTTGTTTTTTCGGCGAGTTCTACCGGGACCCCGTACATCGTCGTGCGTATCCTGCATCAACGCATGGACATCGACCGTTCTGTCGCCAGTTAGATCTGTTGCTGCTCAACGCTGTTGGGGCTCGATCTTGGCTGCTCATGATCATGCCTGGTTGGGTGCGGCAGTGCAACAGCCGTTGGTGTCGGGTGTGGTGGATCAGCAGGGGCCGATCATGGTCTGCCGGGCGCGGCGTCGGCGGCCGGTGTCGAGGTCGGCGACCGGGGCCTTGGCTTGGGCGGTGTCGTTCTGCAGGGTCAGCAGGTTGATGACCGAGGCGTAGAGCTGTAGCTGTTGCTCGAGTTCGGCGCAGTGGGCGCGCAATTCGGCGTGCTCGGCCTTGAGCTTGTCGTAGGCGCTGGGCTCCGCGGTCACGTGTGCAGCCTGGGAGGTTTTGACGCGGGCCTGGAACAGCTCTTTGAGGTCGGTGTGCTGGTGTGTGAGGTGCCAGCGGCCCAGGTTCGCCTCGACGGCGAGTTGGGAGATGCTGAGTCGGCCGGTGGAGCGCAGGGGTTTTCCGGCGAGGAGGCGGTCCATGGCGGCGAGGATCTTCTTGCGGACAGGGTCTTTCTCGGTGGCGGCGGTTGGGTTCACTGGTGGTTCTCCAGGATGGTGTCGAGGCGGTCGAGCTCGTGCTGCTCGCGGTGGTGGCGGATCGGTGGGGCGAGTGGGTCAGCGACGATCTCAGCGAGTTCGTCTCGGCGCGTTCGTATTTCGGCGATGTCGCGGTCGGTGCGGGCGATGTTGGGGCAGCGTGGACGGCAGTCACCGATGTCGGGGGTGACCATGGGGTCCTCGGTGGTGACGCGGAGCTGGCAAGCGGCTTGGTGGGGGTCGAAGACGCAGGTCATGGCGTGGCCGTGGAAGATCTGTAGCAGCGGGTTGCCCAGGAGGTCGCGGGCTTGTTTTCTGCTGGTGAGGACGTGACCGGCGAATTGTTTGTGGGCGGCGGAGATTCGCGTCCTGTAGGCGTCGGCGGCTGGGCCGCTGACGTGTTCGCCGGCGTCGAGTTTCTGCTGGTTTTCGCTGAGTTCGTCGAGGCGGGCCAGGAAGTCCTCGAAGGCGTAGTCGTCGGGGAACCCGGAGGCGAGATCGCCGGCGTAGCCCTGGAAGATGCGGGTGCCGACGTGCCCGTATTGCAGTGCCCCAGCGACGAGACCGCGCGGGCGTCGCCGGATGAACCATCCCAGCGTCCGCCGGAATCGTGACAGGGTGATCCGGCCGTTCGGGTCTGCGGGAATGCCGACGACGCCGAGGTCATGGCTGTGGGCGTTGACCCAGTCGATGAAAGCGTCGAGATCTCTCGCGATCTGACTGGAAACACGGGCTTCGCCGGTGCGGGTGGCGATGGCGTGTCGTCGTGCATGGTCGATGCGGTTGGCGAACAGCAAGTCGTTGCTGTGCAGCCGTTGCAGCGTGGCGACCGCGGCCGCGACGGGTTCGACCACGACCCAGGGATCGTGGCGAGGTGCCCCGGCCGGGATCTTGTTGCCGTCTTGATCTCGTGCGTTCTTGAAGTAGGTGCCCGACATCAGCCAGAGTCCGGTGGCGGGGTCGTGGTGGACGCATCCGCGCCGCAGATCGAGGACCTCGCCGGGCCGCGCGCCGGACAAATATCCGATCACGACAGCGCAGGCGCTGCGCAAGTGGTGCGCCAGCTCCGGAGCTTCGAAATGGGCGATCGGACGATCTCGCCAGGGCCTGCCGTCGATCTTCGCTGTGATAGGTGTGTCGAGGTATGCGTTGTCCGCCAGGGGAATTGCGGACTCGATGATGAGTTTTCCGGGTGCCTCCCTTTTGAGGGAGTGTGGCGTGTATTCCAGGATTCGCCCCAGATGCTGCCAGTCGATTTCGGGGGCGCCGCCCGGCCCGATTCGCCCTGGCAAGGTCCCGCCGGTGCGGCGCAGATGGTTGAGGTAGTCGATGACGTTCTGCCGGTTCTGGCCTCGGGGCGGACGGACGATGGAGCCGCGCCGGCGGCGCCCTTCGACGGTGCGGCTCTGCAGGAACAGGTGCTCGGCGTAGGCGGCGACGATGTCGTCGGCGAAGTCCTCGACGAACCGTAGTGACCAGGCCAGCAACGATTGCATCGTGTTCTCCGCGATCCTCGGTGTCGCGTTGTCCCTGGCTGGAATGCGTTTGCCGAGCAACTCGTAGCCTCGGTCGCCGTCCCAGGGGATCGGGGCTGGCAGCCGCATATCCTCCGGCAGCGTGTCGCGGTAGGACCATAACCGTCGAACCAAGGTGACCCGGTCGTGCTTGCGGGCCAGGGGGATATCGGCGGCGCTGAGGTCGGCCAGGTAGTCGTCGAGCAGGTCGGCAGTCACCTGCCGCAGTTCGGTGACCCCGTGACGGTGCAGCCAGATCGTGAATTCTCTCAGGCAGTTCTGATAGGCCGTGATGGTCCGGATCGAGCATCGGCTGATCTTGGCGCGGTTGATCGGGATCGGGCAGTCGGTGTTGATCAGTTGCCAGACAAAGTGTTTCGCCGTCAATCGCAGAGGTTCCGGGATGAGGGCGAAGTTCCAGCTGTTGGCCTCGGCGGAGGCTTCGAAGATCGCGGCGTTGAGATGCCATCGATCGTCGCCGAACCGGGACAAGGTGGTCGGGTCGGTTCCGGGGACCAGTTCCCGGTCGACGAGCACCGGGGTGTCCTCGGTGGGGATCTCGATGCCGGGTGCGGGTGAAAAGTGTGTGAGTGCAGGGTTTGTCATCGCAGGTCGAGCTCCCTGTTGAGGAATCGTTCGACGACGGCGCGGTCGGTGTCGGTGCCCGCGCTACGGGCGTCGGCAACAGCGATGTCGTCGTGGCTGGCGAGCAGATCGGCGAGCTGGGCGTGCGGCAGCGCGAACCGCTGGACCCAGGTCAGGGGTGTCATCTCGGACTTGCGGGCCTCAAGGCGATCGTGGACGAGGACCTGAATCGGCAGATGCCGGGGTAATGCCCGTGCGCAGGAACAGCCCAGGCATTGCATGAACGAGGCCCGGCAACCCTCGCCGGGCGTCGAGTCCGATCCAGCGCCGTCATCGACGCAGGCGGCCATCACTGTGTCGAGCTCGCCGGCGATCAGGCGCTCGAGGGTGGCCGTGTCGATGCCGTGCGCGGCGGCCACTGCATCTGGGTCGGTGCGTGCCCTCGCGAGGTCGGCCGCAGTGAGTTGGGCGATGACTGCTCTGGCGCGAGCCTTGTCGACCTCCTCGCTCAGAGCGCGGGCGACGACCCCCTGGTAGTCGGCCAGGGCGCCGCGGTTGCGCGCGAGATAGTCGTTGACCAGAGTCGTTTCCCGATGCGCGACCGGCTTCTGATGCAGTTCGAGATAGGTCAGCCGCAGCAGGTCCATGCGAACCCGCAGCGGGAGTTCGTTGCCGTCGTCGTCGGTCTCGTCGGCCATCAGGCGATGCGATTCGCCCCAGCGCCGCAGCCAGTTGTCCGGATTGATCCGCCGAAGACCGCGCCCGATGTCGGCTCCGCCGGCTGCGTGATAACCGATGAAAATCTTGTCCGTGCCCATGATTTCGCGTGATCGTGTGGTCAGCTCGATCATCAGCGAGTAGAGGCCGAACGGCGTGTGCAGTTCATCGCGTGCGGAAAGTTCCTCGGGCCGCTCAGGGATGCTGATCCAATCCGGGACCTCGCTCAGCGCGATGTCCATGTAGGCGCGACGGCCGCGGCGAGGCTTGTGAGCGCCCAGGATCGCGGTGGCCGTCGGCCCGGTGTGACCGTCAGCGCGGTGATGGGCCACTGCAGTGTTCATGATGACGCTCGGGTTCTGGCCGGTCATGATCGCCAGCAGGATCGCGGCGGCGATGGCATCGCTGCCGGTCGGAAAGAGCTGGCCGACGACCTTGGCCGTCGCGCCGAGCCGTTTGACCCATGGCGACGGTATGCCGGATGCGGATCGAGGAACATCACCGTGGCGGTCGATGAAATCGAGCAGTTCCAGACGTCGGTCGGGGGCAACCAGATTCCCGGCTCGATAGTCGCCCAGCTCTGCCCGATTGCGGCGGATCCGTTCAGCGGCTTCCCGTAGGTCCCCGCGCGCGGCCGCGGCGATCCGTTTGAACTCGTCTCGGCTGTAGCTGGCTTTGCCGATGCTGGCCGGGCGTGGTGGGTTCGGCTCGCTCAGCTTGGCTTTCAGCCCGTCGCTGACCTCGTCGCTGTGCCGCAGAACTCGTTTGAGCGGCCCCAATTCCCTCGCCGGGTCGTCAGTGAACGCTCGGCGGTGAAGGGCGAACTCGTCGAGGTGTTCGCCGGTGATATCGCGCAGGCCGCCGGGTGCAACCGGCAGCGCTGCCAGATAGTCGCAGAACCGAGACAGCGCGCGGAACGCGTGCCCGAACGAGATCATCGCCGTCATGCCGCCGCCAGGTGCAGTGCGCCGCGCGAAGGCAACCGCCAGCTCGCGCTGCAACTTCGAGGTCACCGCCAACGCGGAAAAGTCGAAATCACGCTGCGCGCTGCCATCCTGAGCGAAGCAACGAACCACCAAACCGTCACCGAGAAGACCTCGGGCAGTGGCGGTTTCGGTGTCGGGCAGGGTGGCTTTGCGTCCCCGCCGGCTCATCGGGCGATCGCCAGCGGATCCGCGATGACACGTGGATGGCCGGTGAGCGCCTCGACAACGAACTTGTCGACGTCGAGCCCGTCGACCTGTGCGAGCAGAATCTCCACCGACAGGTTCCGGAACGGTTCCAGGTAGACCGATTTCGTGGTCTCGACCCGCCGGTGCCCCAGGATGGTCTGCACCAGATCCCAGGTGTCGCCGAACTGCTCACGGAAGTCACGGGTCTCTTCCGCGTCCAAATGCCCGATCTGTTTGGCGTAGACCAGTTTTCCGACCGAGAACCAACGCAGGGCCGCGCTGTGGCGACCCATGTGGGCAGTGACGTGGAAGTTGCCCAGCCCCAACGCCGCGACGCGGGCGTTGGCGGCGTCGAAGGAGTGGTGCCAGCCATGCGGATCACGCGGCGTCCCGTCCTCGTTCAACCACAACCACACCGGCTCCAACCCCGCTGGCGTCTCCCGGAACATCCTGCGCCGCAACGTCGGCCGCACCATGTTCCAATCCCGCACGACCCAGCCACCCGCCTCCTCATCGGGCATCACCACCGCCCCGCGGCGCCGGTCGACGTCGACCACCATCCGCCGGGGCGATCGCTCATAGATGCCCGCCTCCTGCGCCTGGCGGACCGCCCGCGCCCGCGCCCCTTCGATATAGGCCCAAACCGCGCTCAACGCGCGGCGCGAGATCCAATACCGGTGCCCATAGCCGCCCTTGGCGCACTTGTCGGCCAGCGTGCAAGTGTAGAAACCGCGGCCGACCTCCAGCCGAGGCAGTTCCGGCAACACCACGCTCGACCACTCGCTCAACCGCAACGCGGTGCCGTAGAGACCGTCGACGAACGCGGCATCACGTTGCTCATTGCGGCCCCGCCACGACCGATCCCGCCGCCCCGACAGGTCCCGCCCCCGCAGGCCGACATCGCGCCATCTCGACCACGCCGCCGGATCCACCCACTTCACCGACGCATTCCGCGTCGCCGCCGGATAGTCCACCTCGGCGAACACATCGACCACATCGCCATAACGGCTCGATGCCCACTGATAGAACTTCTTGCACGCTGCAACGTCTTTCGCGAACGTCGACGTCTGCACCGTTGCGGAATTCGCCGGATCGGTCAGCCGCCAGAACTCGAACTCCTCGACATGCTCGTCATCGGCCTGCCACCACGGACACGCCCTCGACTCGAGGAAGCTCAGCCACAACGCCAGCGAATGCACATAGTCGCGCCGCGTGTTGTCTGCCAACACCCCGAACTTCGCCGAGGCAAGGAACCGATTCACACGAACGTCAGGGAATCCTTTCGGCCCCAGCATGAACCACTGACCATGACGCACTCCCAGCCGACCGGCCCACGATCCCAGATCCTGCTCCACATCTACCGGCAACTCCGGCCAGGACCGCTCCAAATCGAACCGATGCACGCTCCAATACCCAGCACCCACAACAGATCTCCTCGATGATCTACGTCATCGAACCACAACAGGAGAGCAGCTATAGAACGACCGCCACCTCTAGGCACTGCGAGCCACCGGCTCGAATTAGCGGCAGTACAAGCGCTTTCCACTGCCGCTAACCTGTGCGAAAGGTCTACAGGTCGACGTACTCGCGCGAGGAACCCACCACCGCCGGACGTTGGTCGCCCGGGTACAGCTTCAGCGACGGGAACCGCGCGTCGATCTCGCTGCGCGACAACGGATCCGACACCGGCGCCAGACTGAACACGCCCGGCAAATCCTCCCACGCGGCCGCCGGATCCAGCGCCCGCACCCGCGCGACCTGGCCATCGACCACGTACACCACTGCCCGCAGACCGGCACGCCGCCACGACGGCACCGGACCACGCAGAGACGACAGCCGCCGGTCAGCCTCCCACAACGGATCCGCCGACCCGGCGAATTCCTCGAGCAGCGCGCGCTGTGTCCGCGTTTTCCGGTACACCACCATCACATGCGGGCCCACGTTGTGCGCCGCGGCCGCCAGATCCGCGACGAGATCTTCCAGGGGTGTCAGACCCAGCGCAGGGAACGCGAGCCGCACCCATTCGTACGGCGCGAACACCGCCCGCTGCGCGCCGCGGAACATCACCACCGTGTGAATCCCGGCCTCGAGATCGTCGATGATCTCGGCGACGTTCACCCGCGCATCCGTCGAAGCCCGCTCGCGCACACTCGAATCCGCCACCGCAAGACGCGGATTCACCGCTTGGGCCTCGCGCCACATCCCCGGCGACAACATCATCGCCGTCGGCACCGTGCCGAACCGATTCACCTGCACGAACTTGTCGTCAGCCGCATGCTTCCAGGTCGCGGACCAGTCATCACGCAACGTCTCGGTCTCCACGACCAACAAATCCGAATCCACACTCGAAACTCTACAATTCCTACATTTCGAGGGTCGGAAGGCAGGAAGCTAATCACAGGCTGAAGCGCTTCGAGGGCAGCCGGGGATACCGGTTGCCGTCGAGAATGGGAGTTCTCGACGCCGCTTTCCTGGAGTGTAGTCAGGCATTCCTTCAGAGTCGGCTGTGTTCCTGTTGAACTTCCATTTGATGATGGGTACGTAGGGCCACCGCGGGTTCAGGCCGTGGGCTTCAGTGGCGCGAGACGCGCCCAGAGCAGAGGGGGCCGCCGGTCGCCTCGACATGCCGGACATGCCGATGTCTCTACGGTTCGGGCACCACCCAGCCCCGGGTCTCAGCGGCCGCCTGCAACGCCGCCAATCCCTCCTGGTCCGCGCGGGCCTGGTCGTACTCAGCCTTCGACGCCATCAGCTTCCCTGTCGCTGCCGCCACCTTGAGCGCCAGGGCCTCGCCCGATGGTGTCGCGATCTCGTTGAAGCACAACCTGATCGGCGGATCCTGTGCCGCCAACACCGCCTGCGCATGCAACACCAGCGCCGTGCCGTAACCGTTGCCCTGCTCGGATTCCACTGTGTACGTGATCAGGTCGTACATGCGGGTAGCGCCTGGTGCGGGCGCGTACGCCACGAACACCGACAGCGCCTCACGTCCATCGCGCACCGCCACCCACATGCGCTCCCGCGCGACCCGCGGCGTGCACTCCACGAACTCGATCGGCTCGAACCCGGAACCATCCATACCTGGACTATCGGCTCCGTCCCGCGGCCCGCTACTGGCACCGATGTGCCCAATGACGAATCGCAGGATCCTTGGTGATCTTCTCGCGAAGACTGGACGTATGACAGGCTGGCACTGACCGAGTTGGAGTTCGCGACCTTGGTCGGCAATCGAAATTCGAGTTGTAGGCCCGTATGGGTGGGGAAGGCTAAGGACGTTGGTAATCAGCAGGTTCAGGCAGCGCGGTGCCGTTGAGCGGATTGTGCGGCGGGTGAAGGATCGGGGCTGGCCGGAGGGCGGCGAGCTTAATGCGGAGCAGGTGCCGCAGGGCTATCACCTGCTGACTCTGCCTGACGAGGATGGCGGCTACAAGCTGTGGGCGTTGCTCCGGTTCGACGACGAGGCGGGTGTCTGGCGGGTGAAGTCGTGGCACAACGGAGAAACGTCGGTCCCAGCTGGCCGCTTGGTGTATGGCGTGAATGATTGGCTGATGTCGATGGGGTTCAAGCTGTCCGGGCAGGCAATCGGACTGTTGGCCGGCGCGTACTGATGTCGGGACTCCACCGGAGCTGGCCGTAGCGGCCTCCCGGGTTGTGCGGCTCGCGGGCAGGCAACATCACACGCAGGCCGCATAGCAGGGGTTCATCTGGCGCATCACGAATCGTGTTGAACCTGGCTGCGATTCAGATTCAGCCGCAGGGTGCCGACCTGCGGTTTTTGTGACTGACCGCCGATAATGGCTAGTTATCCACTGTGTGGCCGACGCCGTCATGGACCTCGTCGACAGGCGAAGAGAAATTGTTCAGCGGAGGACAGTTCCCTTGGCTACGAGGGCGGGCGCAGTTGATAGCCGGGTCTCGCCGATAGGTGAATGGAAACCCGATTTCTCACTGATCTGGCGATCTGTTGGGAAGAGTCGACGACTGATCCTCGCCATGTCGGTGACATGCCGGTAGGCAGCTCCAGCCACCTCTTGCCGCCGAGTGGGCAGGACGCGGGATGGCCCGCCGGTACAGGATTTGAAGTCTTACCCTGGACGGGTCGTGCCCGAACGGGAGGGATCGCGAAATGCGAAGCCTGGAAGAAGAATTCGCCGCTTTCATCGGCAGGGTGAAACACCTCGACCACGAGACGTTGGCCGTGCAGCGCGACGAGCTGCGCAAGGAACGTGCCCTGCTCGACCAGGCGCGGCTCGCCGTTCCCACTGGTGGCCGCCGCGAGGCGCTGGACAGGCTCAGCCAGGATGCCTTCGCGGTGATGGAACGCCGCATCTACGCCCTGGAAAACCCCACCGTGATCGGGCCCGATCACCTCAGGGAACCTCCCGACCGCCGCAGGGAACGCTGAAGCCCGCACAACACCAGCCGTCAGACGCCGTAGCGAGCGGCGATGGCGTCGACGCGGTCGAGCAGGTCGTCGAGTTCGTCGAAGGCTTCCTTAGTGCGCCAGCGGGCGGCGATGCCCCGTTCGAACCAGCCGTCGTCCAGCTCGGGGCCGGCCCCGGGCGGGGTCGGGGCGAACAGGTGCCCGGTGGCGATATCGGCGATCGTGTCGGGACGCAGCGGCTCGAACTCATCGATGTGGCCGTGCGCCAAGCCGCGCTCATCGAACTGGGCGACCCCGGCCCTGGTCGGCTCCGTCGGATATCGCGAGTTCCACGGCGCGCTGCGACATCCCAGTTGGCGCGGATTGCGCACGGACGTCGACGTGCGCGCCCGCAACGCCTGGGATCGTGTTCTCTACGCCCCTCCCGGTGCGGACAGACAGCCTGGTCAGGACGGCATCCGGACCGCCGGTCAGGATGCCTTGCGGTGCTCGTCGTGTTCGTGGTGTGCGATGACGGCGAGGATCTCCTGCACCCAGGCGGGTCGCTCCCCACCGGTTCCCGCGGCCGCGATATCGCGCTCGATCAGTGACCGAATGTAGGTCGACTGCTCCAGGCCGAGTTGCTTGGCGCGCGCCTTGCACGCCGCGTCGAGGTCGTAGGGCATCTTGACCGATCGCGGCACCCAGACGGGTTTCGCTGTGGCGCCGACGTCGATGCCGAGGTCAGCTTCGGTGACCGGGGCATCGGTGAATTCGAGGCGGTCGATCATGGCCGCCACGTCGGCGGGGGTCATGTTGTCCATGGGGTCAGTCATTGCGGGTCGCCTCCCATTTCTCGAACTCGGCGATCTGGTCTGCGTCAAGGTAGCGGGCCGCGTATACCTCGGTGTCGCGGCCTTTGCGGCGGGCGTAGACCGCGATCGGTTTGTTGGTGTTGTCGGGGCGGCCCCACAGCACGAACGTTGTCAGCCCGGTGGCGGGGTCGGTGGCGGTCCGGAACCATACGGGTCGTGTCGCGGTCACCCAGGCATTGACGAGGTCGAACACGTCGTCCGGGTTGACGTCGTACCGTTCCATCATCGCCGCAAGAGCCCAGAACCACACAATCGCCACCCTGCGAGACTACCCCATGGACTACCATCGCGGGAGCCGCCAGAATCAGCGCGAGGGCGCGCCCACGGTGACGGGGGTTGAGGGCCAAGTGACCGAAATCCGGCGCTAAGGGTGTTGGGTTCGGAGATCCTTAGCAGATGCGCTCGGTGTGCTCCTGTTACCCGGGGAGTCGTTAGCGCGGGAGGTTTTTCGGGTCGCTGCCCATTTCGAACTCCGGCGCTAAGGAGTCACCGCAGATCACGTCCCTACAAGCGGCTGACGTTGTTCGTGCCGGCCGCCGGAGACACTTTGTGCATCGAGAAGAAACGGTGGCCGCCGCCGGACTGGAACTCGACCCGGTACTTGAATCCGGTGTTGCTCGCTATCCACAGCTCGTCGTCGGTCCAGAAATCATCGCTGGTGGCACCGGAATCCAGAGTGAACAGGTAACGATACTTTCCGCCGGCTCGCCGGAGGATCGTGATGCCGACGGGGTAATCGTTGTACAGCTTGCACGTCGGCGCGCGAGACGTGTCTGGTTCATCGGGCTCGGCCCCGCCCAACTCCGACAACGGCACGAACAGTTCCTCGCCTTCGCCTTCCAAGTTGATCTCAGTCACTTGCGCCTCCCTCGGTTGTGTGCCCTTGAACAAGGAATCAGCGGCGCGAACGCTGGCCGGATAACGCGTTGAGCCGCGCCAGCTCGGTTGTGAAGACCCGGCCGAACAAGTATGAGCCCGGTTCACAACACCCCACCGGCCGTTCGGTCGAATGGGACGCTCGACCGGGCGCGGCGAAGGCGGCACTGGTCATCCTCGGCGGATCGCGGAGCACCACTGGAAGCTACGTACAGGCCCGGTGTCGTTCTGGGGCAGCACCACACTCCGACCTGCGTCGATAAATGTTGATCCAGGGTCGATTCGGCCTATTCCTGACATATGCCTGCTCATGTCTTGGAATCCAGGTCGACACATTGCCGACGGGAGACAGGTTATGACCGCAGTAGGGCAAGCGGCGTGGGACGGGTTGAACGAGCGGCAGCGCATCTACCTGGGCGTTCTGTTTCGGGTAGATCAGGAGCTGGGGGGCGAACAGCGGCGTCTGGCGGCGCGGGGCCGGTTCGCCTCCGCGCCGGCGTGCGTCTGGCGCAGGGTCGACTTCAACAACCGCTACGGGCCGGTGGTCTCGGTCCTGGAAACCCAGGGGGTCTACGACGGCGTTCCGGATCCACCCTGGCTGCGCTGCGCGAGCGTGGGCTGATCCAGACCGAGACCGTCCCGGGGATGCTGACCGACCAGGTGTCGGTGTGGCTGACCAGCGCTGGCCGCGCCGCTGCGCGGGCCGGGACCGGAACCCCGCCGCCGAAGCGACCTCCCAAGGGTCTTCTGAGTGAGCGACTCTGGCGTCAGCTGGCCTTGGTGGCCCGCGCCCAGCGCAACGAGACACCATGCACGCAGCTCGCGGGCCAGACACATCTGAACCTGGCTGTCGGCTACACGCAGTACCGCAGCCGCGAGTACCTGCAGTGGCACAACACGCCCCGAGACGGGCACTATGTGTTCACCGAGGCCGGTCGCGTGCACTACCGCGAGCACCACCGGACCTGCCTGCAGCTTTATCCTGCGGTTGACGCTCCCCCACTCGCCGAAGGTGCGCCATGACCAGCCGATCCCGACAGGCCGCCAAACTCGCCCGGCTGCTGAGCGAGCGCACCGGCCGCAGCGTCCGGCATGTCTACGACGGCCCGCGGAAAGGGCGGTACGGGGGCTGGCATCTGGAATGGACCGACGGGCCCACCCGCGACACCATGCAAGCTCTGGCCGCCGAACACGTCGATCAGTTCCCGGATCTGCCGCCGCTGGCAGAGTTCCGCTTCTCCCGGTCCCGCACCACGACCGCGGACGCGGTGGCGCTGCTGTTGTGGCTCGACACCGACATCGACCACGTATTGCGCTACGACCCGGTCTTCTGGTTCGGCCTGGCCTTCGACGCCGTCGAACACCCCGACCTCGCAGCCGAGGTATGGCAGCAGCGCGGCCGCACCCTCTACATGCTGGTCGACAAGGCCGCCGAGCCCACCATGCGCCCCGGCGATCCGAGCCCGCACCGCGTAGTCGGCGACGACCTCGCCGACCGGATCCGCACCGACGGCTGGGAAGCCACACTCGAATGGCTCGACCAACAGGCCGGCCCCCGCACACGCCACCTGCACGCCGTCGAATGAGAACTTCGACCGGGTTCGGTCCCGAGTCGTCGCACCACCGCTTCCCCGGCGCTCAACTGCGGTTCACCGATGTCGACGGGCTGCGGTTGGGCGCGTTCGTCACCAATACCCGCCGCGGGCAACTGCCCGATCTGGAACTAGGCCACCGTCGCAGCGCCCGTTGAGAGGGCCGCATCCGCGCGATCAAGGACACCGGACTGCGGAATCTGCCGTTCCACCGGTTCCGCCGCCAACCGGGTCCGGGCCGCGATCGCCGCTCTGGCCCTCGGCCTCATCACCTGGCTGCAGATGCTGGGCCTGCACGACCAACGGGCACGCCGGTGGGAAGCGAGGACCCTTCGCCTGCGGCTGTTCTCGGCCCGGCCGCATCGCCCGACACGCCCGCCGCACCCGCCGCACCTGCCCCGCCACAACCCGCACACGCCCCTGGCCACCCTCGCGCTGGCCCGCCTGCAACCCGGCTGACCAACAAAGCCACCGCCCCGACAAGCAACGAATGGACCACTCGCCGGGGCTGTGGAACCCGGCAGCTGCCTGCTGAACGGGCCACTCCCGTTTGCCCTCACGCTGCCGTCCGGCAGCGAAAAACCAATCCGAAACCGATCACGCCCGGCCGAGGGCCGGACGAAAGATCGAGGCTGGACCACACCTGGAGGGGTGGCGTGAACTCACCCCTAGGGTTCGCTGTCTTTGCTGGTACCGGAGAGCAGAGTTATGCATCCGGGGCTGACATAGCAGTTCAGTTCGGTCCGACAGCCAGGGGGAAGTGTTGTGATGAAATTCGGCAGCAACAGAATCGGCCATGTCCGTCCCAGAGCGTTGCCCGGCTCGAACGGCAATACCGCGTGCGGGGCTGGCTCGCATCGACAAAGTCCAATCATGACTAGTCGCAGCTGGTGGACCCGCATCAGTATGCGCTTCACAATCGCAGCCGCGGCCCTCGTTCTCCCGCTCTTCAGTGCGGGGTTCGCTTCCGCAGGAGGATTTGGTTTGACCGCGGGATTCAACCCTGGCCCGAATGGCGGTTACACGGCCAAGATCACCGGTTTACGAGCCGACGATAAATGTGACATCTGGTTCGGAAAAAATAACGTACTGAATTCTAAGAACAGCGGTGAGGGCAACGGCGGACCTGATGGAACCCTCCACTTCGGCCCGTACGATGTTGATAGCCCCGAATACGACATGGTCGTAATCCGCTGCTTCGACAAAAACAACAATCCCCTGTTAACCGACTACTCGGCAACCTTCGACCGTAAGCATAAGATCCTTTCCCAGGACGGCTGGCTTCCCGTCAAGAACGCGGCTGCCCCGCTCGGTACTACGTGGACGATGGAAGACAGTGGCGGCGCGCCCCATCCCTGGGTCGGCACCTGGACCCGGGTCTCCCCCACGTCCGACACCTGGAACTGGACAGCGAAGAACGACCAGCTCCCCGGCACGCCAACCTCCAGCGGACAGATGAAGTTCACCTGGGATGGAAACACCCTCAGGATTCATCGCACGACCAACGGCTCCAGCCAAACCTGCGACTACGTCGGGACTCCCACCGGGACTGCGAACACTGACCTGTTCGACGGGTTTACCGGTACGTGCAACTGCTCCAACTCCGGAATCGCCAACATGAAGTGGCACACCACGTCGATCCGATAGGTCAGCGACCTTTGGGGTGCCGAGCCGTAGACAGCGACCGCCCTTCACTCCAGTACTCGAACATGGGTTCCCCTGGGTGCGACCGTAGTCGTGGCACCGAATCAGGGCGTTTGCGTTGTAAGCGGTGTCCATGACGCAGCGGTGCGATGATGGCCGATTTCGCAATGTCCCGACCCGACAGAATCGTCGAGATGCGCCGCAAACGCGCGCCCAGCGACACCGCGCGCAGCGGCCTGCGCGCCCTGCTACGCGGGCGTGACTCCCGGCCCGCCGCTGCCTCACCGCTGTCGGACGGGGCATCCGGCACGCAGAACGCTAGCACGCTGAGCACGCTTTTCTTTGCGCGCAGCACTATTCGCAATCATCGCGAACCGAGAGGTCTTTACTGCGGAAGGGTAGGAGGGTAGTGAATCGGCCACCGCGATCGTCGCCGACAACGCCACCGAACGCGGCGGCTCGCTGGCGGTGTACCTCGAGACCCCGGGCGGGCTGCGGTTGCTGCCCACCGACCGCGCCGACCTGACCGACACCGGATGGCAATGGCTGCGCTGGGGCTCGGTGGTCAGGCCGGCCTCGAACTCGTCGAGCTTGGCCTGGCGCACCGTGGTCGCCCATCGCACCTGCTTGTCGGTCCCTGTCAGCTCCAGCCAGCCCGCGGCCCGCGCCCTGGCGTCGTTGCGGGTGTTGATGGCGCAATAGTCACCGATCCAATGATGTTGCGCCGCAACCCATCTCCCGCGCACCTAGATGGAGCGTTCGGTACGAACGTCCCACACCGACGCGGGAAGGCTCACCTGCTCGCACGGTTTGCCGAGTATCAGGACCGGCACCCGCACTGAAATCCGGCAAAAGACAACATGATTCGCGCGAATCACGTCGGGTCCCGGTGCGATGCTGGTCTGCGGGAGGCAGAACCATGGACAGTCCGAAAGAGCTGAAAGAGCAATTCGGGGAAGTTATCGCCGAGCTGAGCCGTACCGGGGCAGCCCCCGGGGCCGAAACACTCGAACAGCTGCGCCAGGACCTCGAGCGGCTCGACGATCTGGTGCGCAAGGTCCCCGACGACGGGCAGCGGCACGAGCTGGGCCTGCGCAGTCGCGAAGCTCACTCGCGGTGGGAGCAGGCGTGGTCGGAGTTCGAGCATCCGACCATCCTCAGCGCCCAGCCCTCGCCGCTCGAACGCTCCCTCAACGCCTACATGCAGCGGGACAGGTGGGAAGGGTTCGAGCGGTAGGAGTTTCGTATGCCGGGACCGGCGCCCGGCTACTGCGCACAGTGAGGCAACTGGGACAGGCGTTGTGGCTGGCGTGGCGGGCGCTTACAGGAGGACGATGCCGCCGGCAGGGTTCCACACAGCGCGCCTCAACCGGGGTTCTACGGCTGGGATTCCGGTTCGGAGCCAGGGGCCCGGCCCGTCGGCCGCGTGCATGGCGGATCGGCGAGCCCGCTGGTGTTGGTCACCGCTTCGACGATCGTGAGTGGCGATACCTCGTAGAAGGCCGCGACCTCGAACAGGTCGATGAGCTTGGCGTTGCGCTGCCCGTCTTCGGTGCGTTGGTAGGTATTTCGAGTCCATCCCAGCCCCTGCCAGGCCCGGGCGACGGTGAGTCGACGACTCTGGCGAAGCGCGAGCAACTGCTGACCGAACGCGCGGTTGAGCGCTGCTGCTTGCTCGCGGTCCACCACTGGCACCGCCTTTCGCGCTGGTGATCTTGTCCGGCACTCCAGTTCTAGACGATCTCCTACGGCGCAGCAATGCCTCACCACCGCGCGGGCAAGGGTGTCTCGGCCGCCGTTCGGTTTTTCAGGGGGCCAGCTGGGTTCGGCGTTGGGTGGGCTGGCGGTTGAGTGCGGCTGCGGTGAGGTGGATGTCGGCGGCGGTGCCGAGGGCCTTGGCGGCGTCACGGAGGTGCTGGCGGCGAACGGTCTTGTCCTTCTGGATGTAGCGCACCGCCGATCCGGCCCAGACCACGCACGACGCAACCAGATTCACCCACGGCAACCGGTCCCACGAGGCGGGGTTCAGGTCCAACCCGTAGCCACCGGCGATCGGGTTCGTGTCGGGGTAGAGGTAGGCGTCGGCGACGCTCATCCGAGGGTGGGTGAAGGCACACAGCAGCCGATAGTGGGCGTAAAGGTTCGGTCCGCCGCCCTGGAAGTCGTCGAGCAGGGACTTGAAAACCTGTGCCTGTCCGGCGGACCCGGTCACGACAGTCGGGTCGCCCAGGTGTCCGATCCTCGCGGCGGCTTGCTGGAACTCGGGAATCGTCGCCTCGCGCAACGTGTCCGCCATCGCCCGGCGTTGTTTGAGTTCGTGGTTGAACACCGCCAGCGCGGCGTCGAGGGTCGATTGGGCGATCCAATGCGCGGTCAACGCGTTCTCGAAACACGTACGCACAGTGGGCATAGCCAGCAGGACGTGCTCGCGTTCGAGCAGATCCAGCGCCAGCCGGCCGAGGTGATGGGCGTGTATGGCAAACCCGAACACCGCGCCGGCCCGGCCGCGGTCGGCGCCGCTGCGCTGAAGGACTTCGAGCTGGCCCGCCTCGAGATGGGCGAAGAACGTCGTGATCAGTTCCCTGCCCACCGTGGCGTGAACGACGGGATCCGCGGACACGGACGGGTGATTGCTGTCGGCCAAGGTCATGTCGGCAGATGGTAAGGACACCGAACCGCCTCGGCGAGTGGATATTCCCAGCGCCCCGCCACACGGTCGCCGGCTGACTCAGGTTCACAGGCAGTGTCCGACCGTCCGATACGCTGCGCGAGCGGGCGAATCCGCCGCCCGATGCGCAGCGGTGGCGAAGGACGGTCCGCGGTTCGCCCCCCAGTGCGTCGGTTCGGCCCAGTGCGTTGGGATGCGTCGGCACCCTCTGATATCGATGGCTACGTGAGTATTCACCCATCGGCGCCGTTGGACATTCGCACTCGTGTGCTCATTGCCATCGAGATGCTGAAATTCTTTCTGCCAGGCAACAACTCGGCAATGCGTGCCGCGATCGGCGCCCCGCCCAACCCTGCGGGTGAGATTCATCCGCTCACCTGCCGGGACTTCATCGAGTACCTGCGTATCGACGAGAGGGTGTCCAGCGAAGGGCTCGACGAGGAGGCCTTTCAGATCACTGCGCTCGCGGCCGTGCTCGAACGCACGGGGTACATGGTCGGCGATCCGGGCGCGCTGTCTGGGTATCCGCACTACCGGACGGTCCACGCCGACGGCACTGCTGCGCAAGCAGGGGGCGTTGTCTGGCTGGCCGAGGCATTGGGCCCGGAGTTGATCATTCGCGCGATCGGCGCGGCCACCATCGCGATCACCGGAAAGATCCCCCTCACCGGCGACGCGGCTACGGGCACCGGCTTGCTGCTCGACCCGCGGCACGTGCTCACCAACCAGCACGTCGTGAAAGGCATGAAGGTCGATGACGAGCTGCGCACATCCGCAATCAGTCCCCTCTACGCCATGCCGCAGGACGAGGAATGCGAACAGCGCATCGTGCGAGTTGTGCGCTGCCACGCCCATCCGACGATCGATGTTGCGGTGATCGAGATCGAGCCCACCGATACCGAGGTCGAGGACCAACTCGATTTCGTCACCCGTGGTATCGCCTTCCGCGCCGCCCGGTGGGAGGACGACACCTGGACCTTCGGCTATCCGCGTGTCCCCAGCGCTATCACCCAGCCCCTCGTCGTGCACAAGGGCGGAGTTGTGAACCCCAAGGTACACAGCATGTTCGGCCCCGACTACATCCTGTTCTCGGCAACCGCACGGCCAGGCAACAGCGGCGGCCCCATCGTCGCGCAGGACGGGCGGGTCATCGGCATCGTCACCCAATCCCTCGAGACCAGCGACTACTCCACCGCTGAACGTGATGAAGACGCACCAGCACCCATCGCCACCTCCCCGTTCTACGCCGGCGTTCCGACCCCGCAGATTCAGAAGGCCCTCGCCGACTTGGGATTCGGTGCCTTGCTTAACATCGAAACCTGGCAGACCCCGGCCCGCTGAGAGGAATCACGCCAGTCCACGAGCCTGCCAACGCCGACCGGACTGGCCCCGATCGATCGGGGACGGGCGGCGGCGTCTGCCCCGGCGCCATCTCCGCCTCCTCGCCCACCTTTGCCGCTTCGGCGCAGCAGATTCGTGCGCCGGGTCATTCGATGTGGTCGCGGGTGGTGATAGCCTCGGCGCGCGCGGCTACAGGGGTTCCGGTTAGCGTGACTTTTCTCGCCGATGTTCCCGGACCCCCGTGGCGCATCCGCACAGAATCCGGCGGTCGCACCACTACCCCGGGTCAGCCTTCGAACCACTCCCCTGCGTCCGCACGGGACGCCCACACCTTCACTGGTGTCGTGCGCTGCGCGGTTCTGCACTGCGAGCAGGTGCGTACCTCCTGGAGGCCATCTGCGGTGACGACGCCCGCCGGCCAGCTGGTGTACTCACCGCCACAGTCATCGCTGCCGCAGGGCAGGCAGATATGAGAAGACAATGGGGGAAGGGGTGGAGAATCCGATCCAGTTCACCGAAAACCCGAATGTGTCGTTCTGCAAAGGGATTGCATGATTCCCATGGATGAGCCGAGGCGGCCGTGAGCGCCGCCTACGTCGGTGACCTCGATCCCCAGATCGATAGCACCGCAACACAATCCGAGAAGCCAGGAGCGTTGATGTCCAGACTGCCGACCCAGGAGCAGATCTTCACCAAGGCCGCCGACGCCGCCCACGCTGCGGCCGGGGCGCTAGCGGAGGCGCGCGAGTTGCTGTGGTCCGATTGGTCCGACACCGAGTCGCTCACCAACGAAGCCGCCGACGCTCTCACCTCGGTCCACGCCAAACTCGCCTCCCTCAAAGCCGACATCTACGAGGTCGAGCAGCTGCTGCGCGACGGCGCGACGAGCCTGCGCGACCGGCGGTAGAACTGCAATGGCCACCACCGCCCAAGCCGCATGGGTTGGGCTCGATTCCAGGCAACGCGCCTACCTCGAGGTGCTGTTCCAGGTCGATCAGGACCTGGAGGAGCACCACCGGCGCATGGGCGCGACCGGCCGTTACAGCTCCGTGCCCGCGCGGATCTGGCGGCGGATGCCGGTAGGTGTGCAGCGGGACGCGGTGGTACTGCTCGGCCGAGCAACTGCCCCTTGGATTCGCGCCGGCAGCGTTCCGATTCTTCGCGGCCGCGTCGAGCAGTTGGCGCACGGCCAGCTATTCCTCGCGTTCACACATGCCTGCACGGCTGGCGGACCTGGCCGCCGCCGAGTATGACCGTGCGGTTCCGCGCCTGAGATACCCTGTCCGCCACCTGGTCTCATGCATAGTGCCCCGGCGGCTGGTCCGAGCAGGATGAATGCGGTATGCCGAGGTCAGCGACAAGTAGAGGGTCGACGTGGACAACTCGATCGAAGGGAACGGGATGAAGCGGGATACGCGCATAGTGATCGGCCTCGGAACCGTCTGTGTCGCACTGGTTTCCGCGGTGGTCTATTCGGCGAATTCGCCGCGGCGTGAGGCGGACGCCGTCATGCCAAACGTTGTTGGCGCATCGCTGTCCGACGCGCGCGATCAGCTCGATGACCTACAGCTGAAGACGCACGTAGTGGATGACACGGGGAACGGTCGCCATGCGATGGTCGACAGCAACTGGATCGTCACGAGCCAGGACCCGGTGGGTGGAAGTGTGCTCGGAGAGCGGAAGAAGGCCACCCTCGGGGTGGTCAAGAAGGGTGAGACGCCACAACCCTCCGTGACTACAGCAGCCTCTTCCTCACCCAGTGCCACCGCCGTGCACTCCGATCCAAAGCCCTCCAAGGCGCCGGAGTCCCACAACGCGTGCCTGCTGCTCGACCGCAGCGATTTGGAGGCGGCGCTCATGTCGCCCACGCTGGACAAGGCCCTCACCGATACCGATATCGATGAGGGGGAGACCACCTATGCGTGCGAGAACGACCTGTCGGAGGTCATGCTCGAAATCCACATGCGCCCCGATGCCGCCAGCGCCCGCCAAGCGGCCGATTTCGCCACCCGTGACACCGATCCCGGCTATCGTCACGCCTTCCCCAACGCGGTTCGGCTGCCCTACGCCGACCCGATGGGAGGCGCCAAGATCATTGCCACCGAAACCGGCACCTCGCGCATCAGTGTCAATCCCCTCGAAGTGTAGAGGCTTCCTTTATGCGGCCTCGTCTCGTGACAGGGCCGCTGCCGAGGCCGCGCGGACGGCGGCCATGTGGGTCTCGTAGTTGATCGGCGATATTCCGCCGCACAGGCTGTGGCGGCGGGTCGGGTTGTAGAAGCCGGTGATCCAGGTGACGATCCGCACCGCGGCCTCGGCTCGGGTGCGGAAGCGGTGTCGGTGGACGAACTCGACCTTCAGGGTGGAGTTGAACGATTCGGCCGGCGAGTTGTCCAGGGCCGAGGCGACCCGGCCCATCGACTGCACCACCCCGAGATGCCGGCACAAGGCGTTCGTGGCCGCGGCGGTGTATTCGCTGCCGCGGTCGGAGTGGAAGATCACCCCGTCGATCGCATCGAACCCGCCCCGCGTGGCAGCGGCCATTTTCAGTGCGGCACATGCGAGTTCGGCGTCGTGGTGGGCGCTGGTGGCGTAGCCGAGCAGCCGACCGGAGAAGCGGTCTTCCACCGACGCCAAATACAGTTTCCCCTCGTCGGTGACGATCTCGGTGACATCGCCGACCCACAACACATCCTGGGCGACAGCGGTGAACTGACGGCGCACCAAATCCGGCGCCGCTGCCCGTTTCCCCTGCCGCGTGGTCGCGGGTCTGTGTTTGACTTTCCTTGCCACCCAACCATTTTCGGCCATGATCGCGGCGATGGTGTTGTCGGAGACCCGCCAGCCCTTCTCCCGCAGCTCCAGCCCGATCCGCGGGCTGCCGTAGGTGCGCCCCGAGTCGGCGAACTCCTTGCCGATCGCGGCGGTCAGCGTCTCGCGGCGCTGCTGGCGCCCGGTGGGCTCACCGTCGTTCCACTTATAGAACAGTAAGAATGATCATGAGCCGACCCGGGTGGGCGTGACCCGTTGTAGAACTGGCCCCACCGGTGCCCTGTCTTGGATCTGTCCGCCCGCCCCGGGCCGGCTCACTACCGCGCGGTCGACGCGGACGGGTCGTGGCCCGATAGGGGCTTGCTCGATGCTCATTACTGTTCTGCCCGATCCTCGCCCGAGTCGCCGCGCTCTCGTTGTTGAGCAGGAGGATGTGTGGAGCAGGGTCGGCAGGACGAAGCAGTTGCAGCGAAGGTCGGTGGTGTGGACACCCACAAGGACCATCACGTAGCCGCGATCGTCGATGTGGTCGGGCGCGTGTTGGCCACCGAATCGTTCCGCAACGATCGCAGCGGACACCAGCAGTTGACGGCCTGGCTGGCTTCGCACGGCCCGGTGGATCGGGTCGGGGTGGAAGGAACCGGTTCCTACGGCGCCGAACTGGCTCGCATGCTGCGCCGATCCGGAGTCACCGTCGCTGAGGTCAACCGCCCTAATCGGCAACGGCGCAGGCGCCATGGCAAGAACGACACCGTCGATGCG